>JAWODY010000025.1:0-6609 GCA_046483045.1 Anaerolineales bacterium
CCTTACCCGCGGTTACCGATGAAGATGAACCCTGGAAAGACAAACAGGATGAGGTAAAGTATGTACCTCTGCAGCCAAGGGAAGGGGACTTGGCTATTTATTTACAAAGTACTGCCCATGAGATCATTTTTAAAAATGAACGGTATGTTATTGTTCCCCATAATTCAATTTTGATGGTAATCAGGGATGAAGGATTGTTTGAGGCAAAACGAGAGGGAGCCTGGCGGGTAGCCTCTCTGCCATCTCCGGACGGGATTCAAACCTGCACAACGCCGCAAGATTGCCCTTGTCCATCATTGTGCCATGGGAGTCTGCCCGAATACTCCATCTATGATATTCCAAGGCTGTATTCAAAAAAAGCTAAAGACTTGAAATCTAGGGGAATTCTATCCATTCGTGATATCCCGGATGGATATTCTTTTTCCTCCACGCAGAGCCGACATATAGCGGCGGTAAAGAGTGGTGAACCATTCATCGACACCGCGGCCATCGCTAATGAACTTTCGACTCTGAAATACCCCTTGAGTTTCCTGGATTACGAGACGTACAGCCCGGCAGTCCCACTGTATGATGGATACAAGCCATATCAGCATATCGTATTCCAGTATTCCCTGCACATTGTTGAAAGCCCCGAAAGCAAACCGGAACACATTGAACTGCTCCTGACGGGTGAAGGCGACCCGGGGATAAAGCTGGCAGAACATCTTTCGAAGCATGTGCCCGATTCGGGAACGATCATTGTATGGAACAGGCCCTTTGAAGCGGGAAGAAATCGTGCCATGGCGGAGCGGTATCCGGCGTACCGTGATGCGCTGTTGAATATGAACGCCCGTATGTACGATTTGATGAAGATATTCAGCAGGGGACTTTATATACACCCTGATTTTCACGGCAGCGCTTCGATCAAGAATGTTCTTCCTGTTCTGGTTCCTGAATTTGGCCAGAACTATACTGATCTGAATGTATCCAGTGGGGATGAGGCGATGCTGGCTTGGGCAGATCTCGTATCAGGACAGGTTCCCGACGAGCAGGTACAGCATTTGAGGAATGATTTGCTCGCCTACTGCAAATTAGATACCCTGGCCATGGTCAAGATCTGGAAAACGCTAAGAGATGAGGCGATGTAGCTTATGTAGACCTTGTTGAAGGTGGTGGTAATGGGTTGGGGGATTATGACGGGTAAAGAATTGTTATCTCTCTGAAGGCACGGTTGGACACCACGTTATTTCGCATAGGCAATATCTCACACAAGACACATCTCTGCTTTCCAAAACACAAATCCAACGAAATCCCAGCACAACACGATGACACAGATTCAACGGGATAGGGCGAGGGAGTAGATATTTCATTCATTTGACGTTAGTTAAATCAACCGAACGAATAAGTTCTAACGCCCGGTAAATCAACGCCCTATGTTCCTGCCTTTGATGCCAACGGGAAATCCCGCTGGGGTGGAGCAGGGGGATAACGTGTGCGCTGGAGCTGGGTCCCAATAATTTCTTCCAACGTATTTGAAGAAGCGTAAAAAGCATCAATGGCCAGCTTTCCGATAGGGATGATCAGTTTAAGGTTTAAACCAGTTATCAGAGAGAGCACACTGGACAGGTGGGAGGAGCAGAGCTATAGCTGCTCGGAGACGGGTCGACGATCGCAGTTTCCGTCAGGTCGCTTACCTGGATAGCAGAGGTAGCGCTGAAAGATGAGAGCGTGCTCCCCTGATCCATGACTCTTCCAGACCGGCCTGCCGCAGCCAGGTAAACAGCCGCTTTCCGCTCGATCCAACGAAAGGAGACTCTTGTTCGTATTCTGTCAGGCCCGGCGCCTGGCCAATGATCAGGAGAGAAGCGTCCAGGTCACCGCTGAAGATCGGTGAGGGTCGCACCGCGTCGAACCCTGCGTCAACACATCTCCTACATTCGCGTATTTTCCCCAGCTTGTCTGCCATTGCTTGTTATCCTCAATCCTGTCGACCAAAAGGTGTTCCTACTTTCAACAGAAGCCCACTCAGCGTCTGTTGCGGTGGTTTTGTGGCGCATTTTGTCAAATTTGGGCAGTATAGATGGTCCTTCCGCTGACAGAACGTTTCTAAGAGGACAGTTTTTCCAAATTACCCCAAATTAATCAGAACGGCACGAAGTCGCTGATCGTCACCTCCAGGTCGAGCTCGATGTTGAGGTACTCCTGGGTGGTCTTGATGTTCGCGTGCCCCAGCAGGATGCTGATCTGCTCGATGGGGACACCCGCCCGCCGTCCCAGCTCCGCGTAGGTGCGGCGCAGGTCGTGCGGCTGCAGGTCGGGTTTTCCAATTAGCTTCCCCCGTTTTTGCACAATATCATATAACGCCGTGGTGCTGATGCTGTCTCCAGGCACCTTGTTTCGCCCCAGGCTGCGCAGCACCAAGCCGTCCGGGCCCACCAGGAACTTCCAGTCTAAGATCGCGTCTGCCAGGCGGTCGTTGACGGGCACCACGCGGTCTTTTGCTCCTTTGCCTTTCACATCTAACACCGTGCGCTCGCTCTGCTTTTTGACATCCTCAAACTGAAGGCTGGTTGCCTCCTCGCGCCGCAGGCCCGCGGCCATCATCAGCCCGATGGCCAGCCGGTCCCGCATGGTGAATATTTTGAACTCCGACTTCCCGCTGGGCCTTCGCTTACACGCATCCAAAAGCTGCTGCGCCTCCGTGGCCGTCAGCCAGGTGTGGGCCTTCTGTCCGCTGTGGGTTTGGGTGCGGATGGCGTTCTGCAGGGCTTGTGCGCGGAAGACGGCGGCCTGGATGCGGTCGATGTTGTCCGGCGTGGCGGCGCCCTTGGCCAGCTGCTCCAGCTCGGCGGCCAGCCGGGTCACGGCCGCGGCCAGAAACGCGCGCGTGGAGCTGCCCACGGTCAGGGCGTATTCGGCCAGGGCAACGGGGTCCAGCAGGCTGCCGCCGGTGTCCAGGTAGTTGCGGAGGGCTTTTATATATTGGTGCTTGGTGGAGTCCTGCAGCGTGGGGTCGTTTTTTATAGCACGTATTGCAAACGCGCCGGGATCTACGTCCTGTGTGGGTGTGATGTCTGCTGCGCGTTGTTCCTTTTTATTGTCCATTTTGACCTCTAATTCTACCTATTTTCACCCTCTATAATACTTGCGTATACATGCGTTTACGTAAGTATTAGGGGTTAACAGAAAAACCCCTCTTATCTCCACTTTGATTGTACCTTACAGCTCAAGAGGCAGCCGTTTTCCACCGTCATCGAGCTGTATATTTCCAGCAACGCCGTCAATGTAAATCATCAGGTTCTTCTCTCCCTCAAGCGCGGCTGAAGGAGCCATGATCGCGGTATAGCCTTGTTCTCGTGCGGTATCAGCCAGCACCCGGCACCTTTCCAAACC
Source organism: Anaerolineales bacterium (assembly GCA_046483045.1). Classification (GTDB taxonomy): domain Bacteria; phylum Chloroflexota; class Anaerolineae; order Anaerolineales; family UBA11858; genus B10-G9. The sequence continues at coordinate 3,373 of JAWODY010000025.1, forward strand.
CTCGGGGTCGTCTCCTGTCAGAAAAGCGGACGGCGGCGGAACGAGAGCTGTTTCTTCATCTGTGAGATCGAGGACCGGGTTAATGTCGACCTCGATGGAAACCAGCTCTCTTGGTTTAGCCCTGGCGAGATCCGTGTTTTCTCTCTCCAAATACTTCTCATACTCAGCCTAGGCTCCTTCTTTTGATAAGGCTGTGTAAAGGCACCCGTACACCCCTGGGCGGTTCCACCGGCCACCCACCCTCAGGATGTACCCTGCATGCAGCGGTTGCGCCCCTTTTGGGATGTGCCGCCACACTTCCCCTTGAAATCTCATGCGAAGGCACCGGAATAGTGACCGGCCAGGATGGAGATGACCTCATCGAGTTTCCCTTTCCGAATGAGATCGATCGGGCGGCGGTCTCTGAGCATCGGGACGGGCCCATAGAGCCAATCCAGCTGAGCGTCTCTGTCCACAAAGACTTCATCGAGGAGAAAAGAGATCTCCCGTATTTTAGCCAGACGATCCTGTACTTCAGCGGAAGGGACCGATTTATGCTTTCGATAGCGAAACACCGTCTGGCGGTGCACGCCGAGGGCCGAGGCGACTTCGCTGTAATTCAGCCCCAGGTCCTCTTTGGCTCTGCGGACAGCATTTGCCGCAGATTCTTTTTCTAATTGGGCAATCTCAGTCGTTGTCATGATTTTCTCCTGCCTATTCAAGCAGTTAATGTGACATTACATGTATCATTATACACTATTAATTATGTTGTGTCAAGTGTAACATTAGTTGTAATATAATGTGTTTCCCCTATCCTGGCATGATGTCCTGAATGTCCCTGGTTATATCCCGTCTGCATTTAGCCCATAGAGCAATGTTGATCCAGGAACAGGACGTTGAATTTAGGGAAAGAGAGTCCCGTCAGCTGTGGTCCGGCGCTCCCCAAAATTTTCTGTGGCATACTCGATCAAAATTCCAAGCCGCATTCCCCATTTTCCCTTTTCCAGTTTTCAAACTGCTGCAGGTAATTGAAGTTTTAAGGTTTGATGAACCCGATCTCACGCGGGATCGTTTTGTGTTCCTCGCGCAGGACCACTGCGCCCATGCTCCAGGGTTGGCCATGGCCAGCTCCCCGATTGGCCAAGTGGTCTCTCAACTCCTCCATATCTTCGAACGACGGCGTCACCGCGTTGTCCTCGCTGCCGAGGAACACAAAATATTCTTTCCCTCCCCTATTGCTTTCATTCTCTCCCAGATAAAAGCAGTCTTCCAATTGCAACGCATTCCTCCCGTCAATAGTGTCGATAAATAAATTTATATCCGTTGTTCCGCGTGTGTCATTCATTGATTGCTTGGTGAGATAATCAGGCCAGGGATCATGGATAAGAGCTTGAGGACTCCCCTACATTAATAACACATCGTATTGCTGGTCTGCGCGAGGAGTGGGAGAATTTTGATTATGTATTGTTTTGGTTGATAGGGGTGGTAGTTGTTGAGGGAATTTGCCTATACGCAACTTTCTCTTTACGCCAAGAAAATTCCTTCTGAGCTGAAAAAAAGTTAGGCGCTGCTGACAACGTCCAGCGGGCTGCGAACAGCTGAAGCGTGAGCTGATGCTGCTTGATCCCCTGCTTTTGACAGGTTTCTTCAATAAGCTCCTTGGCTAAGGATACTGTCTTTCGTTCTGTGATCATACATCCGGGCACGTAGCGGGACGTTTTTATCAGCTATTCATCCAAAGACAAGGCCACTGCTGATGCTGTCTGCGCAACTCTGGAAAGTAAGAAAATACGCTGTTGGATTGCTCCGCGGGATGTTCCACCAGGGGAACAATACGCAACATCGCTTGTAAATGCTATCAATGAATCCAAGGTCATTTTTTTGATCCTTTCAAAAGGCTCCAATGCATCCGGTCAGGTTCTCCGCGAATTAGAGGAGGCTGTTGATAACGGCATACCCATCATCCCGCTGCGGATTGAAGAATTTGAGCCCACCGAGGCAATGCGTTATTACATCAAATCACTTCACTGGTTAGATGCCATGTCCCCTCCCTTGGAGCGGCATCTAGAGAATTTAGCTGAATCCATTCAGGCTTTGTTATCGATCGACAAGAAAGAGATCCCACCTTCAACGATCAACACTGTGTTGGAAAATACAAAAAAGGACCGGAACCTTCCAAAGTGGGCCCTTGCTCTTCTCGTACTCGCTGGGATTGCACTTATCATCGGGGGTACCTGGTTTGTCGCTAGGCGTGCGGGATCAGGTTCAGGGAAGCCATCCTCGCCTGCAGAGATGACTGCAACCGCGGAGGAGATGACGCAAGTCGCCATCGCCGCCCAACCCTCCGACACCCCCACTCCCACAGCAACCGATACCCATACTGCGACACCATCCCCATCACCTACAGAAACAACTACCCCGTCCCCTTCCCCAACCATAGATCAAAGCAAAGCATTCGTCAAATCTGTAGATGAAAATGGTTGGAAGAAGTTTTTCTACCCGGAATCGGGTTTCTCGATTACCATCCCCCCGAGTTGGAGGCACCTTAACCTAACAGCGGAGGATATTGATGAGGTCCTGAACGAAATAGAAGAAACGAACCCCGAGATGGAGGATGTTTTTTCTTCAGACTTACTGAAAAATATGATGTCCATGGGAATCAAATTCATAGCCGTGGATACAAGTATGGACTCCATCACATCCAATACTCCCACGAATCTCAATGTCCTGGTTTCCGATCTGCCGATCAACTTGTCGTTATCGGATTACTTGGAATTAAACGTTCAACAACTAAGGGGTATGTACGGCGAGGATATGGTTATTAATCAAAATATCGTGGATCTAAATGGAGTCGAAGCGGCCATAATTGAATGTCAACCACCTTCGGCTAAAGCCGAAGGCTTGACCGTGGACTCAGCCTCAATTGGCGACTGAAAGTCGCCCTTTGGCGTCAGCGTCCCAGTCTTTAGGGCTAGTTGACAGGGTAGCCCAACCCCAGAAGACTTTTGCTTCTGGGTACAGTAGTTGAGACCAATGTTCTTGGAGGCGTTATAATCAGCGTGAACAGTGTAACCACACTCGCGACAAGAAAATACAGCACCATTACGGTTAGAGCGTTGAGTGTGCCCACACCGCGAACACTTCTGCGAGGTATATCGAGCATCTTGATAATCAACGCGAATACCGACCTCGGCAGCCTTGTACGCCACAAACGTTTGAAGTTTGCGGAAAGCCCAAGTGTGCATTTGTCGCTGAGTA
>JAWODY010000093.1:0-8397 GCA_046483045.1 Anaerolineales bacterium
CATGGCGGCAGTCAGTGGCTTGACCTACCACTGCAAGCGGGTCGACGAAATTGAAACGCGTGTGCGCGAAGCCCTGGAAGGAGGATCCAAGCCTGACCAATCATCGCTGACCGCCCGATTTCTCGGTTATCTCGACGTGAATTTCTTCATCGCCAATGATTTGAGCAATCCCGGAGCGAAGGCGTTGTTGGAGCGTCTTTGCCCGCAGCTCCCCAAAGCCCAGCGCGCCAAGGCGGCGCCCATCGCTGTCACGCTTGCGGAGCTTGACGCCCTCGCGCCGGAAGCGCCGGTGTTTGACCGCAAAGGACTGGTCGCTGGACCCTACGCAAGGCCTGAAAACCGCCGGATCGAGGAAGTCCACTTGGTGGAAGCCCTGTTCGGTAAGGGGGTGGTCCCTCTGCGCGGCCCATCTCCGGTCATGTTTGATGTCGGGGCCTGTATCGGCGACGCGCACAAGTGGTTCGCCAATGAGGGCTGGGAGGTGCACGCCTTCGAACCCAATCCGCCCATGCATGAGAGGATCACCAACACTCTCGCGCCGGCAGAGGCGGCAACAAGGTAGCACTTGCCATTTCTGCCTTGTTTACCGTCTATCTCGTTTGGGAATGGATTCAATCTTTTGGCAAGAGTGAACACTCATTTTCCTGGACTGCAGCTATGACTCTGGTGATCACAAATCTTATCTCATTCCGAACCGCGACGACCAATTATGTAGTTATGCTGCCAGCCCTGACACTGGTATTTAAAACCATAGAGGACCGTTGGGAAAAAAAGGGCCGGATATTGACCCTGGTCATCCTGGTCTCCCTTCTCATCGGAAATTGGCTTTTATTTCTCTTCACAATCGAGGGGAACCAGGAACACCCCAGCGTATATCTTCCCCTGCCCATTCTTTCCTTCATAACATTGCTCTGGATGCGTTCCTGGGTAACCCGGCAAACGCATTTTTTTGAGGAGAAATTTTAGCCTCTCCTTTAGTCACATCGATATTTATGAATCCTGCTAATACTTAGAAACATTAAATCAAATGCAAAACAAGAAAAATCTGGCAATCAAAAAATATATCTTTCCCTCTTTTCTTGTCCTGGCGGTCTTTTTTGCCCGATTATTACCGGGGTTGAGGCCCATTGATGATGCATTTATCACATATCGTTATGCCAGAAATATTTTGTCAGGGAATGGATTTGCATTTAACCCCGGGGTGCATATCCAGGGGACCACGACCCCTTTATACACGCTCCTGCTCTCTTTTTTAGGCCTATTCACCGGGAGGGAAAACGCTTCTTTTCCCGAAATTGCCCTCCTGGTAAATGCTTTCGCGGACTCGCTCACAGCTTTAATTATCTGGGAAATAGGAAAGAAATTGAACAGCGCAACAGCTGGTACCGCCGCGGCGCTTTTTTGGGCCATAGCGCCTTACAGCGTCACATTTTCGATAGGGGGATTAGAGACGAGCCTCTACATCCTTCTGCTTACAGCATCCGTGTACTTTTATATCCAGAAAAAGACTCGTCTCGCAGCGTTTTCTTCTTCCCTTGGTGTCGTTACCAGACCGGATGGAATCTTGCTTTCCATTCTTATGATCGTTCACCTCATTTGGACCCTACTTAAAGATAATCAAAATCCATCCCAGAGTAAGTGGGGCCACATTAAATCAATCCTCCCGGAAATAATCCTCTTCTGTTTCCCGTTATTTTTATGGTTTGGGTTTGCATGGATATATTTTGGCAACCCCATTCCCCATTCCATTTTAGCGAAAAGCCAAGCCTATTTCCTCCCTCAAAAATCCGCTTTTATTCGCTTTTTGCAGCATTTTGCAACGCCTTTTATGGATCAGCACACCTTTGGGACCTACTGGGTAATTGCTGGTTTAGTGCTATACCCTTTCCTATTCATAATCGGCGCCCAAAAGGGATTAAAAAATACCTCCCGCCTCTGGCCTTGGATCCTTTATCCCTGGTTTTATTTTTCTATTTTTTCTTTGGCTAACCCCCTGATATTCCGATGGTATTTGACCCCTCCGCTTTTACCTTATATCTTCTTTATTTTTATTGGCCTTGAGAATATCACACGCAGCATCCTGTCAAAGTTACAACAAGTCCCGTTCCTTTCTGCGTTGTCTGCTCATCAGAATATGGTTCCAAACCTCGTCATCATCCTTCCTCTTATCCTGACATCACAAGGTTGGACTTTGAAACCAGATCACGGTCCTCAACGCCCGGCTCCAAAAATGGCCTGGTTTAAGTTGGAATTGCTATACAAAAAAACTGCTCAGGTCATAAATGAAGATCTTCAATCAAGGCCAGATTCCACACACCCCAAACCTATTTTAGCAGCTGCGGATGTCGGAGTCCTCGGATATTACACAGATTTAGAAATACTTGATCTGGTAGGCCTAAACTCCCACGAGGCTTTGGATTATTATCCCCTCGAAAGATCAGCGTATGTTTCCAATTATGCGGTTCCTGAGGATTTGGTCCTGGATAAAAAACCTGAATATCTGGTCATTTTAGAAGTTTACGGCCGGAATAACTTGCTTAATAATCCGGTCTTCCTAAACCAATACACGATGATACATAAGATAGAAACGGATATTTACGGCAGCCAAGGAATGCTGGTATACAAACATTTCTTACATGAATAAAACCAACCCCCTCATATTCGGGGGATTCTTCCTTATTTCTTCTTTTGAGAACCTAAATCAATATCCGCCGGTCTGACCAGCTTCGAGAATTGATAATAGATATGGTAGTCGCCAATTTCCTCATACTCCCATTGGATACCTTTTTCCGCAAATTTCTGTACTAAATACTCATCCAATGGGGGGTGATTGGTGGTGATATATGCGACAGCGTCAGCTTCTTCAACCATTTCCTGATACGGGGCATAACGATTATCTCGTGTTGTGTATCGAAAATCATGGTGATAGGGTAGCTGGGGCACATATAATAACTCTTCTTGAGACAAAAAAGCTAAGGGGTAAGAAACCCAGTAATTTGTGTATCCTCTTTTTAACTCATGCTCCCTGAGAAAACCGATTAAATCTTCGTCAAATTCATGATCGATACGCGTGACTTTGTCAAATTGTGTCGTTAATCCGTGAGGGCTGCGAACTGAACTCTGAACGATCCCTCCCACATTGAAAAATAGGACCAAAACGGTTAATCCCACTGCTAGGGATTGATTCTTTTTACTTATGGAAACTATCATGTCCGCCGCAAACAAAGCTAAAGGCAGGGCTAGCGGCAGAAAATATCTTCCTGATGGATCAGACCCAAAAGGCGTGAAGATAAAGCCTGCAATTGTGACGATGAATATCCCAACCATGACCGCTTTTTCAAATTGATTTTGCTGCATCGCAGAAAAACTTTTAATGGTGTAAGCCAATACCCCACACCAGAATATCAAGATAAAAGGGATCAGGGGCAATAAAAGCCAGTTCACATTCCAGGGAGGACGCAAACCCAGGGATACTGTGCTTCCTAACAGTAAAAATCGATAAAGACGGACAAACGGTTTCAAGAAACTTGGGATTTGTTGAATATTAGCAATGGCGCTTCCCGTCAGCTCATATATCAAATTCCGCCAACCGTTCTTCAGCGCGTAAATCCACCACGGGGCTGAACCAAGGACCCCACCTCCAAGGATATAAGCCATGTTCCGCGTTGTTTTCTTCCTGCCGTTTTCTCGATATAAAAAAATCATTAAGTATATTCCCATGGGGATCGTGTACACTAACGTCAATCCAAATACCCACAAACCCAATCCAGCCAGAACACCCCAAATCAACCAACGAAGATCTAGAACCAGTTGGTTATCAAAAACTCGCTCCTCCACTTTTTTACCTATACGCAACCCGAGGATCAGGATCAGATTTCCCAGCAACAATGCTTCCCCGTACCCGCCCAGGCTGACTGTCGTATACAAGGCGACATTCACATTAGGTAGAGCTAGAAATAAACCAGATAACAAAGCCACATGACGTGATCCAAAAACTAAATATGCTACTCTCATCGTAGTCCATACTGTCCCCACAAATAACATACTTTGAACGAGGCGGATCACCCATACTTCCTCGCCAAAAATCCTGAACCCCAAAGCTATGAACATGGCATCCAGGCTTCCCATATAAGATTGTCCATAGAAAAATAATGGGAACTCGCCTCGATTGATATGCTTTGCCATTAAAGCGACAATGGCTTCATCCGCGTTAAATTGGATCTTCCCGCCGAACATCAACCACAATTTCAGTCCGGCTGCAGCTGAAACCACGAGCGCAGACAATACGCAGAACCACTTGCGTTCCTTCATAATCACTTTCATCTGATCATCCAATACGCCAAACCGCTTTATTAACAAAAAAACCTTCTGGAATCGCGCTTCTTGAGTATATAATAGCTTCATATCCAATATATGAAGTATTCTAATCCAAATTTTACTCTCATAACATATTTCAATGAAAGAAACACTAAAACGCCACAAATTTTTTTTCATCCTTTTATTCTTGCTCACTGCATACCACTTGGGGACCCTCCCCAAAGTCCCTTTTCATCCGGATGAAAGCACATATATATATATGAGCCAAGATTTCCCCAGATTGATAAGTAATCCTCTCTCTTTAGCCTGGGAACCAGATGAAATCGTCGATGCCAAAATGCGCTATCGACTACTTGATGCCCCATTGACACGGCACCTAATCGGATTGGGTCGATCCATCGCTGGGTTTAGGAACTCCATTAACGACTGGGATTGGAACAGGGGTTGGTCAGAAAATGTAAACAACGGTTCGTATCCTCCCCAATCCACTCTCCTCACCTCGCGAATATCTGTGAGTATGCTTATCCCAATTTCTCTTATTCTCTTTTATTCTCTTTTGCTAAAAATTGAGAATAAACCAGTTGCTTTGATGGGTGTGACCATCTTAGGTATTCACCCCCTACTGCTCCTTCACGGCAGACGAGCTATGGCAGAATCTGCTGTCATCTTTAGCGTCATTTTCTTTATCTGGACTTTACACTACCGGCAGCGTCATGCCTGGCTTATTGGTTTGGCCGCAGCGCTGGCTTATAACGCAAAGCAATCCACCATAGCCCTTTTTCCGGCTGGTCTGATTGCAGTAGTTTGGATCAAAAATCCACTCCATAATCTCAAAAAGGTGATTAAAAATCTCGCCCTATACACAGCTGCATTTTGTATCGTTATCATCGCCCTCAATCCTGTATTGTGGAAACATCCCCTTCTTGCTCTGATCCAAAGCTGGAAAAATCGGTTGGCATTTACCCAAGAACAGGTCTCAACTCTGCTTAATTTTGCCGACAATCAAGTCCTTAGAAGTGGGCCCGACCGTATGACATCCCTGATCTATAACCTTTATCTCAATAAACCTCATGCTTACATCATAGGTGATTATCTTAAATATACGGGGGATGTGATCGATACCTATCTTCAAACCCCTTTGACGCAAATGGGGCGCGGCTTATTAGGTGGAACAATTTTCTTAGCCCTGACAGTTGGAGGTCTCATAAAAATCTTCTTTGGTTTTAGAAAGGAAAATCAAGCACAGAATCAAGAAATTTGGCTCATATTTTTTGCAACTTTGTTTCAGAAGGCTGCCTTATTGATCTTTGTCCCCTTTCCATGGCAAAGATATGCCATCCCCCTGCTTCCGTTCAGTGTCTTCTGGATCAGTTTGGGTTTGTCACCCTTTCTTAACTACGTTTTCAAGAAAATTAAAACTATCATCCCCAAAGAGATCCACAGGTAATGTTCGCTTTCAAAACTTGTCAGTTGACACACCGAAGCTCACCTCTGATCCATTTGAAAAGCCCAAAGCTTATTAAATCACCCATTGCGGCTTCCCCGGCAGTGAATTACAATATTAGAGAGGACTATTGATGATAAAAGCCTCCCCTTTTCCTTTAAGGTTTGAAATACCGCATTGCACACTCATCAGGTAAAACTTCCGAAATAGTTACCGATCCCAATTACGCATATATTTAGATGAAATCCTTTGAATTGTTTACGATTTTGTTAAATTACTTGCGTGTATTTGTTTAATAAGGCATACTTATATTAGAATAATTTTTTAAGCAAGTACTTGAAACGGTAGGGTTCCGTTTTAGGTGTGGAGAGTTTTAAAATGGCAAAAATATCACTTCGGTCATACATACGTGAGATCGATTCCTTGGTGGACCAGGAGCGTTTTGATGAAGCCATCGCTCATTGCCGCCATATTCTCTCCCAGTTCCCGAAGCACATTGATACCTATCGGCTGTTAGCCAAAGCTTATTTAGAAAGAAATCAGAACAGCAATGCAGCAGATATTTTCCAACGGGTCCTTTCCGCGATTCCTGATGACTTTGTATCCCATATTGGGATGAGCCTCATACGTGAAGAAGAAGGAAATCTTAAAGCTGCTGTCACTCATATGGAAAGGGCATTTGAAAAACAACCCTATAACAATGCAATCCAAGAGGAAATTAGGCGTTTGTATGGAAAACGTGACGGCGTTGAACCTTCTAAAGTCAGGTTAACCCAGGGCGCGTTAGCACGCATGTATCTGAAAGGGGGTTTATTTTCTCAAGGAATTTCTGAACTCCGATCCGCCCTTTCAGAACAACCTCAACGCTTTGATCTAAGAACTCTCCTTGCAGAGGCTTATCAAGAAGCTGATCATATGGGGAAAGCCATTGAAGTGGCAAGCACCATCCTTAAAAAATTTCCCTTTAACTTAACCTCCAACAGGATTCTCGCTAATACCCTGAAAACACATGACCATCCAGAAGAAATGGCGATCTGTCGCAAAAGGTTATATGCCCTCTCTCCTTATGAAGCGTATGTGTCTGAGCACGCACCCACCGCAGAAGATGTCCCCGACAGAGCGATTGAAATTGAAAGACTTGATAGATCTGATTTCCAGCAGGATTTTGATATTAAACCTGGAGAAGGGGTGGATTGGGCTACAGCTTTTTCTAAAGAGCCAGAAGTTCAAGCGAAAGAATCAGAAGAACCAGTCCCAGATTGGTTGGCAGGTGAGCCAGATGAAGATGAAACATCTCAAGAATCGATGACTGGAGAAGAATCCCTATCAGTTCCAGATCAGGAATCCAAAAAATCAGAAAAAACCAGCGAAGCAAATGAAATAGAAGAAGAGATAGAAGAGGAACCAGTTCCTGATTGGTTAGCAGGAGCTGCGGAAGATGGAGCTGATATCAAGTCAGGCCAAGCAGATGAAATTATTCCTGAGCAAGAATCGTCTCCCCCAGAAGATTATGACAAGGAAGAAGACATGAAACATGAAAGGGAAGAGGAACCAGTCCCTGATTGGCTGGCGGGAAAGACGGATGAGGATGAACCCCGAGAGGAAAAATTTACAACTTCGGAAGATACACCCTCGATTTCAGATCAAGAAACTTTGGAACCAAGCGAAGAAAATATAGATCAAGAAAAAAGTGGTGCAGACAGGATGGAAGAAGCGTCTATCCCGGGCTGGATGTCAGAAGTGGGCTGGGAACCGTCAGAGGGAGAAATCGGAGAACCAGAAGAGATCTATGAAGAAGGCATGGATCAAGAAGACGACCTAAAGCCAGCGGACATCCCCGAATGGCTCCAACAACAAACCCCCACGGGCACTGAAGCTGCACCATCCGAAGCTCCATCCAGGGAAGAACCGGGCACACCTGAAGACCAGGCAACATCCGCTGAAAAGCCGCCAGATGACCTTTTTCAACGGGAAGACAAGGACCAAGATAACATCCCTGACTGGCTGACTGAGGAAGACATTGACGAACCAAAACCTACTCCAGAGATCGCCTCAGAAGAAAAACCACCCTCAACAGCAGTCCCTCCCGTAAGAGAAGGTTTTGAGGAGGAGCAGAAAAAAACTCCTGAAAGCGAAATAGAAGATTTCCCTGCTTGGCTTAGAGATATCAAGTCAGACGAAGAAAAGCAGGAAACTACCGTCGCATGGCTGAATAATCTTCCAGATGAACCCCCATTAAGAGACGAGGACATATCCGCCTTGGAAGGGGAAGATTTTCTTGAATCTCAATCGACAGCTGAATCAATGGATGATTTAAACGAACCAGGCTGGATCAAGGATTTATCCAAAACCCCACCATCTCAGGAAACGGAACTGGATCACGAAGAAAGTGAAGAACCAGAATTTCCAGATCTCCCTTTTGACTCCTCCACAGAAGAGGTATTAACAGATGAAGCTGGTGATAAACAGGATTACGAGCCTTCAGAAGTTTCCCAGGTAGAAACTCCCGAAGATTTCGAAGAAGACCCGATATCCAAATTTGAAATGGGTGAAGGATTAGTATCTGATCAAATTGGGGAGAAAGAAGAATCATTCCCGGACTGGTTAGCGGAACTTGATGAGGAAGAACCCCAACA
>JAWODY010000002.1:0-63940 GCA_046483045.1 Anaerolineales bacterium
GAGGTCACCCTGGATATCACGGAACGTCAACAAGCCATAAAGCAAAATAAAAAGCGGCGCAGATACCTGGAAAGCCTGCTGAACGCCACGCCGGATGCGCTCGTCACCTCAGATGAAAAGCACAAGATCGTTGAGTGGAACCCTGGTGCTAGGCAGTTGTTTGGCTACACCAAAGAAGAAGCCATAGGAAAAAGGATTGATAAATTAATTACCAAACCAGACGTCGAAAAAGAAGCCAAGGAAATCACGGAAAAAATCCAGGCGGGGCAGGATCTTCCCCCTACAGAGGTCATCCGGTACCGAAAGGATGGCACCCCTGTCAGGGTCATTCTCGCCGGGTCACCCATCGTCATTGATGACCAAATGGTAGGAGCGGTAGCAGTGTACACGGACATCACAGAACGGGTGCAGATGGAACAAGAGCTTCGGACCATGGCTTTGCGTGATGATCTCACCAATCTTTACAACAGGCGCGGGTTCACTCTTCTGGCAGAACAACACATGAAAATCGCCAATCGGGAAGACAGAAGGATGATCCTGCTTTATATCGACATTGACCAATTAAAACTCATCAATGACACTTACGGTCATCCAAGTGGAGATCAGGCACTCAAAGATGTGGCGAAAACCCTCCAAGTTGCCTTCCGGGAATCAGATGTGGTAGCCAGGATCGGGGGAGATGAGTTTGTGGTTCTGGCCCTGGAATCGAATATCACCCACCCCAAAAACCTAACCTCTCGTCTGCAAGACATCCTGGAAACTCATAACACAAATCAAAAACGTGTTTACGAACTTTCGCTCAGCGCGGGGTGGGCCTGCTATGATCCCGATTCTCCTTCTTCACTGAAGGAAATAATGCATCGAGCTGATCAAGCCATGTATAAAGAAAAACATGAGTGGGATTCTGTGAAAGAAGAAACCGGGTCTGCATAGGAATATTCAGTTTTTGATCGTTATGCAAAGTTAATATTTCACAACACGAGACAATTTCTGAGCTTCCTCGATCCATTCCTCCAGGCGCGATTCAGAGGGCAGTCGACTGACAAGTTCTTTTTCTTCGTTAATCGCTTCAATCTTTTCTCTCAGGCTGGCAGGGTCCCGGCGGGAGAACTCCACCACCGTGTCTACCCCCGCTTTTTCTAATAGTTCCGCATATTCTTCTCCCACCCCAGGGATCCGGAAAAGGTCTACATGATTGACCCATTCCAGTATCCTTTTACTGCTTAACCCCGTTTCCGCAGCAATTTTCCGCCTTCCTCGCGGGGTTGCCCCGCGTTCTAATAACGCTTCAGATGTCTCAATTCCAGCCCACCTCAATTTTCTGGCTGAAATCTCTCCGATTCCTTCTATATTCTTGATGGAAACCATAATAAACTCCTCAAGTCCATCTTAAATAAGTGCTCTATGACCACTGAGCAGCTTCCTTGTTCCAGGAGGATGCAAAGATCAGGACATTAAACGTATTGTTGACTGATCTCATCATCTGCTCTGGCTTGCCATCCTCTAAAACAATAATATTTATATTACAGATTCAACTCTTGTCAATAAATTTTCCCCCCATATTCTCCCTCAGGAAGAAAGCGAACACCAAAATTGACTACGCGCAATTCCCAAGACCCGGCCGTGCTCTTTGTTGGAGGCTTATGGAAATTTACCTATTAAATGTAGTATGTTTTGCGCCAAAACACTCACCTCACCCACCATGGTCTCTGAAATGAGGATACTGGTGTAGATAACCGAAAAATCACCCCAGGTATCTTGTGCCTTCTGGATTGTCTCTTCCGCACTGACCAGGGAGAATAAATGTTTTTGCGCTTTAAACGCTTGATCAATGCTTTCGTAGCCAGATTTATCCAAGGCCAACTCTTTTAGCGTATCATCGCCATAAAGGTTGATATACATTAACAATAATTGACGGATGGAATACAGATAGATTTTCCCAGGATCTGATTTTTTGCTGTCAAATTCATAGTGCCCGAATATGTTCGAGAATGCGATCTCATATCTCTTCATCAGGGCAACCAGTAACCCTATCGTGTTGGCATATACCCTTTCGGGGGGAATGTTCTGATCATAAAGGGATCCAGCAGACTCCACCCCAATAATTCGCGCATTTGGCCGGCCCCTGTTCTTTCCAAAAAAATCAAAGTAGATGGTTTTTCCTCGATCCAAACCAAACGTCCAATAATGTTTATTATACGCTTTGATCATATACCATTCAGGCGATTCGTCTGCCATCATGCAGTGCCCCGTTCGATAAGGAATCCCCTCCGGGGACATCTTTTCTGTCTGGATGACGCCAAAATTTTCTTCCTGCGGCACGCTTCCTTCCCCGATGACAAACGCGGCAGAAGATGCTTCCCCCAAACCCATCACATACGTTTGAGGGACACACGCTGGTGATCCACCAAACTTCAAACGATAGGCTTCAGATTCACCAAAGCTGTGCAGCATGATCCCATAAGGCTCATCTTCAATAAACGTCAATTCTCTTTCTTGGAAGTACCTGTTAAAAAAGGTCTGGTATTGGGGGACAGATGTGCCATCTTTCATCCTCAACACACCCTGTTGATCCAGCATGAGTTCGGGGACAAGCTCAAAGATCCGTTTCGTTTTCTGTGTGATCTCTGATACATCCGGGGGCTGGGTGGAAGGACGGAATAATGACTTCCCAAAAATTTTGTTTTTAAACCGAAAAGTACCAACCAGTAAAGCGGTGAGTTGGAGAAAATCTTTCCTAGAAAAACTATTCATCTCTTTTCCACTCATTTTCATAAAGATATTGGGGTGTTCCAACTATTCAAAATCTCCTTACATGTTTTAGGATTATATACGTCCCGAACCTGCTATGTCAATAAATTATTATACCCCTGCCCTACCTTTGAGAAAACCTCTCGAGGCTATTTTGGATCAGGGTAAGGAATGTCGGTTTATGTTCGATTTTTACCCCATTACGCAAGGGAAGCTTACAAACGATCTTCCATATCTTTTAAAAGCACCTCAACCTAATCAAACCGTAAGGTGTTTTTCAATCATAACCTATATTATATAAATATGAATCAGGTAAAAGACTTCTTTCAGCGCATCAAAAATCGAAAAGAGTTCCAAGCATCGTGGTTATTGGATCTGTCCAATTTTTCTTTGGAGGAGAGGCACAAAGCGCGAACACTTCTGTTCTTTGGATTGATCATAACTACAATAGGAAGTGTCTTTCTTCTAACTCAGATATATCAAACGCTGCATCCTGACATTACCCCTGCTCCTCTGATCGATTTTATATCAGACAGCATCGCCATATTTGCTGGCGTATTCACAGTATATCTCCTCAAAAAGAAAAGGCTTTTCGGTGCATCCCTCCTCATTTTAAGCTGTCTTTTCTTGATCTCCTTCATCATGCTCTATTTTGGTCCCCAACCCCACAGAAATGTAGGTGGTGTGCTCTCTCTTCTGCTGATTATCACGCTGGCCACGATCCTGTTAAAACCACAACAAGCTTGGTTGACCTTCTTCATCGCCTCAGCATTATACTTCGTCATTAATTTCGACCAGCAAGATCAATCTATCGAATTATTAATTCCAAGAGAACCAGTCAGTCAATTGATATTCTCCCTTATGACATGGATTGTAGGTGGAGGTATTATCACGTTTATCGTGTACTCCACGAACTACACCCTGCGGAAGCAAGCCCAGCGTCTTAGAGATCAATTACAAGATCTGCGGCTTGAGGAAAAGAAGCGGAAGGCCAGCGAAAAAAGGTACCGGTCCATTTTCGAAGGGGTTCAGGACGCAATCCTGGTGGAAAACGACCAGGGAGAGATCCTAGATGTCAATCAACGCGCATGTGAGATGTTTGGGTACAGTTATGAAGTTTTCCTGACCAAAAAGGTGCCCGATATCGTCTCTGAGAAAGGGATAATCATCCACTCTCAAGATTTAGCCAAGAACAATGGTACGATTGAACACATTGAGTCTATAAATAAAAGATCCAACGGGGAACAATTCCCGGTGGAATTTTCTGCCCAGCTTCAAGACATCGGGGACCAGGAAGTCATGGTTTTCGTGATGCGCGATATCACAGAGAGGAAAAAGGCAGAACGGGCCATACAACGCCAATTAAAGGAGCTATCTGCCATCCAGCGCGTCGCTGAAACAGGGACCAAAGAAATCAGTGAAGATAAAATCATTGAAGTCACAACCCAGGTACTCGAGGACATCCTTGCTACGGACATGCACGGGATCCTGCTCCTGGATGAGGAGAAAAAAGAATTTATCGTTCATTCCTCCCACCGGAATGTACCTCCAGAGTACCAATCTTCCAGGATCCCAATTGGAAAAGGCATTATCAGTGAAGTGTACAGGACAGGAGAAACGCAGTACTATCCCGATGTAAGAGAAATCCCCCATTATATGGAAATAGTACCCGAGATCCGATCCGAACTGTGCGTGCCCATCAAGTTGAAAGACAGTTTCCTGGGCGTCTTTAACATCGAGAGCACAGAATTGGATGCATATGACCAGGATGACAAGCGCTTCTTGCTGACATTAGCGGGTCAACTTGGTACCTCAATCGAACGGGCCCGCCTCTTCGAAACCACCCAAAAACAGCTTAATCGCCTCCGATCCCTGAGAAACATTGATACAGCCATCATCAGCAGTTTTGACCTCCACGTTTCCTTAAATATCATCCTCAGTCACATCACCTCACAATTAGAATTAGATGCAGCGTGTATTTTCCTCGTCGACCACCCTACGCAGAGTTTAGGATTTGTAGCTGGAAAAGGGTTTCAAACACATCAAATCCAAGATGACTACCTTCGATTAGGAAGAGGTTTAGCCGGAAAAGTCGCCCTCAGTCATTCCCCCGTACACATTCCGGTCCTTGGGAACGAAAAAGAAGGCCTGGAAAGGCCTTTTCTTACTGAGAAAGAACATTTCACGTTTTATTACGGTCTCCCGCTGAAATCCAAAGGGAAACCGATTGGTGTTCTGGAAATGTTCCACCGCACACAGAAACCAGTCTCCAAAGACTGGGAAAGCTTCGCGGAAACCTTATCAGGACAGGCGGCGATTGCCATTGATAATGCGCTACTTTTTGAAGAACTTCAGCAATCCAACATGGAGATCACTCAGGCTTATGACACAACCCTGGAAGGCTGGGCTAAAGCGCTTGAATTACGGGATCATGACACCGAAGGCCACAGCCGTCGCGTGACGGATCTAACCATCAAACTGGCCAATATGTTAGGCGTCCCCAAAAAGGAACTCCCCCACATCCGCCGTGGAGCTCTACTGCATGATATTGGAAAAATGGCCATCCCGGATGAGATCCTCCGTAAAAAAGATTCGTTAAGCGATAAGGAATGGGAAATCATCAAAAAACATCCTCTCTACGCGAAAGAAATGCTGGAGTCGGTCCAGTACTTGGAAGAGGCCCTGGACATCCCCCTCTACCACCATGAACGCTGGGATGGGAGTGGGTATCCTTACGGATGGAAAGGGAAAGAAATCCCCCTCCCAGCACGGATTTTCGCCGTGGTCGATGTCTGGGATGCATTGACAAGCGACCGACCCTATCGACCCGCCTGGTCAGAGAAGAGGGCCTTAGATCATATAAAAAAGCAATCCGGAAAACACTTTGACCCCCAGGTGGTCAATGCCTTTTTGAACCTCAATGAATTCAAAGATTGAGACATTAGCTGATTTTCTTGGACATGATAAAATTCATTCAAGGTAAAAAGATGCCCACCATGAGGAAAGCTAGATGGCGACCTCCATTTTTGAACAAATAAATCAGGAACAGAAAAGGAGTTTCCATAAACATTTAGGAATCTTCTCCTGGTTTTTATTTCTCAGCTTTGCAGGATTGATCTTATTTCTCCCTTTCGACCGCAGCGAAAAAATCCACTTGACCTTACTCTTGGTGGTTTCTATCCTCTATTCCACTATCCTGTATTTTGGGTTGATTCCATCCCTTGATAAAAAACCATTCCTTTTTAATCTCACTGTCGGATTCAGCACGTTATTAATAGGATGGGCACATTATATACTGGGTGCCTATCACCTGCATGTCGACAAATTATATGCCGTCAATATCATCTGCATAAGTGTTTTAGGGAGCTGGAAATCAGTAGTCCCTATCACGATTCTGAGCATCGGGGTCAATTACTTCGTTAATACAAACCTGGTTGATTTCCGATCCACCCAATACATCATCATCCAAGCAGTGGATGTCATGAGCTTGTCGATTGTAGGCCTGGTATCCGGCCTGCTAGGTAGAATCCTTCATCATTTCAACCGCGTCACAACCCGCAAGAACAGATCCTTATCCATGCTGGTAGAAGCCAACCGGATCACCAATGCAAACCAAGATTTAAACGTCATCCTTCCAGAGTTAGCACGGAACATCGCCCAGGGGCTTCCAGCGACTAGCTGCCGCATTGCCCTTTTAGATCCGTCGAAAAAGAATTTGATAGACTATGGGATGCACCCACTGCGCAATTTAAGTGAAATGGACCCCTATCTTGAAGACAAATGTTCTCTTGATCATCTCCCCTTTCATAAAAAAGCGATCGATAAGCATTCCATCGCTTTTGTGAACCTTGAGGAAAAGCAAGGGGCTCTCAGTGATAAAGAACTGGACATTCTCTTTTTCAAGAATGTAAAGTCGATTTGCATAGTCCCCATCCAAAAGGGAGGGAATGTGATGGGGTTATTGTCAATCGGGGAAGCCAGAAACTGGAATAGAGAACCGTTTCCACCCCAGAAGTTAGAATTGCTAAAATCTTTGGCTAATCAAACAGCTTCAACCATTCACACCACGCAATTAAGACAAGACCTCGAGAATCAAGCCAATCGGCTGGCTGTGGTCTATGACGTAGGAAAAGTAATCAGCAAAACCATCGAGATCGACGATCTTCTTGAACTCATCTATGAACAACTTATGCGGGTCATCCCAAGTGACGCCTATTTTGTAGCTTTATATCTACCCGCAGAAAACGTCCTCAACTTGCGAATGTTAATTGATAACGGAAAGCATTACCCACCTAAAAAGATACCTGCATACCAGGGTTTATCAAGCTGGGTGATTGAAAATAAAGAATCCCTCTTGATTAAGGATTTAGCAGAAGAAGCCAGATCCCTTCCCATTGAACCTGTCGTCGTCGGGGAGGATAAAATCACCCCCTCATGGTTAGGGGTGCCCATGATCACAGAAAGTAAGGTCATTGGGATTTTAGCTGTGGCTTGTTATCAAGCTTATGCGTATGATGAAAGTGACCAATACCTTCTGGAACAGATCGCTCAACAAGCGGCCCTGAGCATAAAGAACGCAAGGCACCACATGGAAGTAGAACGACAGGCCAGCCTCGACTCTCTAACCGGGGTATTGAACCACGGCCACTTCATCGAAACCCTCCACCGGGCATCTCAAATCGCAAAGCGGGAAAGGAATCCCCTTTCTCTGATCATGCTGGATATTGACCACTTTAAAGAATACAATGATACATATGGTCATGTCATTGGCGACCAGGTTCTGAAGCTAACTGTCGAGGCCATAGAAAAACATGTTAAAAACACAGATTCCGTGGGCCGCTGGGGAGGTGAAGAATTCGGCATAGCCCTGCCCGGCGCTAATATCCATCAGGCAGAGTTGGTCGCTCAACGGATACGGAAAACACTGGCCAGATTGCCACTTTCTGATTCGCAAGGAAATCCCATCCCAAAACCCACAGTCAGCCAGGGGATTGCTACTCTGCCGGTCCACTCCCAGGATATTGATGAGTTGATCAAGATTGCCGATCGTGCTTTGTACCGAGCGAAAGGGAAAGGCCGAGATCAATACTGCATCGCAGAAGCCCCATCTACCTGAAGATTGTTGTCGTTTGTTTCCCCTACCATACCGCGGCTTTCACATCTGAGCTAAATTCCAATCAAGCCACATCTTCCCTCAAAAAAATTGTCATAAGGGTTCTGGAAACAGAAAATCCCACCAACTTAAAGGCCGGAAAGGGGTGCAAATGTCCTGCGGAGCGTTTTCCATTTAAGGCTCATTCTAGATAGCTGACTGGGAGGATAGATCATCCGTCTTCCCTGTCTGGACCTCTCCCGGTATGTTAGAATGCCCTACATGAACCCACGGTTTCTTTTCATGGGCACGCCAGATTTTGGCGTTCCCACCTTGCAAGCACTGGCAGCGAACTTCCACGTCGCGGGGGTGATCACCCAACCGGACCGTCCTGCAGGGCGAAGCCGCAAACCTAAACCACCGGCTATCAAGAGCGAAGCCAAAGCCCTCGGATTACCCGTTTACCAACCTGAATCACTCCACAAGCCAGCGGCCAAGGATCAGATCAAAGCCTGGAACCCGGACCTGATCGTGGTAGCTGCCTACGGGCAAATCCTTCCTCCCAGTTTGTTGGATTTGCCTCCCTATGGATGCCTGAATGTGCACGCCTCCCTTCTCCCTCGTTGGCGGGGTGCAGCGCCCATCCAAGCAGCCATTCTCCATGGAGACCAGGAAACGGGAGTGACGATTATGAAAATGGAGGAAGGGTTGGACACAGGACCCATCCTCCGCCAAGATACGGTGCCCATAAAACCCATGGACACTGCAGGTACGCTCTTTGATAAACTTTCCCAGACCGGGGCTGAGCTGCTCCTGAAAACCATCCGGCCGTACCTGCAGGGAAAAATTTCCCCACGGCCGCAGGAGGAATCCAAAGCCACCTATGCCCCTCTTCTCCAACGCGAGGATGGGAAGCTGTCCTTTAATCGATCCGCAGATGTTCTCGCCCGAAAAGTCAGGGCATATGATCCCTGGCCCGGCACGTTCACCTCCTGGAATGGTCAGCGCCTGATCATACACAAAGCCCACGCTGAGCCCGTAACCTCCCCCGGCATCGGCGTGTTATCTACCTATGAAGAAAAACCAGCCATCGGCACCAGCCAGGGTATCCTCATCCTGGACAAAGTTCAGCCGGCTGGAAAGCGAGCTATGTCAGGGAAAGATTTTTTACACGGCGCGAAAGATTGGGGAACATAAAAGTGAAACCTTTGGGAAATGAATCTCCCTTTTGGAAATCCATCCCCTCTCAAAAACATCTGGATATGATAAGCAAAACAAAGGATTCTTTATATGTCATCCTCAGAGTCAGCTTCAGACATCTATAAGTTTACCTTCCTCAGGCACGCAGAGTCGGTAGGGAATGCAGAAAGAAGGCACCAGGGGCAGGCTGATTTCCCCCTCACGGAAAAGGGGCAGAGACAAACTCAAGCACTGGCTGCTTATTGGAAAGATCAGGAGCAAAGGTTTGACCAAATCATCTCCAGTCCCCTCTCCCGGGCCAAAGAGACAGCTGAGATCCTGGCTGCAGAACTCAACCTGGAAATGATCACGGATCCTGTGTGGATGGAAAGGGACAACGGAAAACTGGCTGGTTTGCTTCACGCAGAGGCAGCTGAAAAATTACCAATCCCGGATTTCATCCCCCTTTATCAACCCATCGCTGAAACCGGTGAAAGCCAATGGGAACTTTACCTCCGGGCAGGTAGAGCGATCAACAAACTCATGAAATTGGATCCGGGGAGCTATCTCGTCGTCGGTCATGGGGGTTTGTTCAGCATGGTCATGTATGCCATGATTGGCCTCTCACCGCAGCCCAACTTTCAAGGCCCAAGGTTCCGCTTTTCAAACAGCGGTTTCACGCCCGTCAGATACCACATTGCAAACGGACGCTGGGAGTTTCTGGGGCAGAACCTCACTCCTCACCTTCAATAATTCACTTATGAGAAATGCTGATTCTTTTCCCATGGACATCCTCATCCTTGGCACCGGGGCCATTGGATCTTATCTTGGCGCGAAGTTGGCACGTGGAAAACACCGTGTGGTTTTCCTCGAACGACCCCAACGAGTTCAAGTTTTACGGGAAAAAGGCATTACGGTCACACGAAAGGGAGAGGCCTTTACCCTCACCCACCCTCACGTTGTGGGTTCTCTGCCGGAAGCCTTCAGAAAAGGCCCATTTGACGTCGCCCTTTTCACGCTCAAATCCTATCACACCGCAGAGATGACCTCAAAACTGAAATCGTTTCGAGTTCAGGTCCCCCCTATCCTTTGTTTGCAGAATGGGGTTGGAAATCAGAAAATCCTTGAAAAAACTTTTGGGAAAATGAAAGCTGTTGCCGGCACCGTCACCAGTTCTGTGTTTCGGCACGGCCCAGGCGAGATCACAGTTCGCAAAGAACGGGGCACAGGAATCGGAGCTGGAAACCCCCTCTCCAAGCCGCTATATGATGCTTTTCAAAAAGCCGGGCTCAAACCATGGCTATACGAACAGCCCCAAGATATGAAATGGACCAAATTACTCACGAATATGATGGGAAATGCCAGCTGCGCAATCCTCGATATGCCGCCCGGTGACATCTACGCCCACAGGGACTTGTACGAATTGGAAATCAGGCAGCTCCGTGAAGCACTGGCGGTTATGAATTCCCAGGGACACCAACCTGTCAAGCTGCCGGGGATTCCCAGCAAACTCCTGGCCTGGGTGATTGGAACATGGCCTATCCCCCTCTCTCATCCCTTTTTGTCCCAGGCCATCAAACGCGGTCGGGGAGGGAAAATGCCCTCTCTTCACATGGATCTTCATCAAGGAAAAGAAAATAATGAAGTGGAGGTATTAAACGGGGCGGTCGTCCGGGCCGGGGAAGAGTCAGGCATCCCCACACCTGTTAACACATACTTTTACTGGACATTAAGAAAACTCGTCAGCGGGCGTCTCCCCCCGGGAACATTCGCCCAACAACCCGGGCGGTTCATCAAAGAATTTCGTCAATCCGCAGGTGCACAAAGATCCATTTAATACTCATCCATATCCAAAATCCAGCAAAAATCCCAGACGTAGGCTGACCCTGACCCCCGGCTACTATCAATGGATGACCTCATAGATCTGAGGTAAAGGGTCGACCGGGGTTTCACTCCAGCTGTGCGCATCCAGAAGGGCTTTCTCGGCAGCCTGGAAATCTCCCTCATCCTTGGCGTGAATGGTCAACAAAGGTTCCTCTTCCTCCACCCTGTCGCCCACTTCTCGTAAGATCTCAATGCCTACCCCGTGATCGATGGATTCCCCCTTTTCTTCCCGTCCGGCTCCCAGGAGGACGGCCGTTTCACCCACACGCCGGGCATGAATCTGCTTGATAAATCCTGACTGGGGCGCGTTCACGGTCTTAATTAACGCTGCCTGCGGTAATTTTTGGGGATCTTTGACATAGGAAACGTCGCCACCCTGCGCCGAGACCAGGTCCAGAAAACGCTCCCATGCTTGCCCTTCCTGGACTGCCTTTTCCACCATCTCCCTCCCTTCCTCTGCATCTTTCGCTTTTCCACCCGCGATTAGCATATGGGCTGCAACTTCTTCACAGTGCTTCCAAAAGCTCTGAGGTCCATTTCCATGCAGGGTGTCGATCGCCTCTTTGACTTCCAGCGCATTTCCCACAGCTATGCCTAAGGGTTGATTCATATCCGAGAGCAAAGCAACCGCCCTTCGTCCCGCTAAATCAGCGATATTAACCATCAACTCACCCAGTTCACGGGCCAGATCCAGGGATTCCATGAAGGCTCCCAGGCCAATTTTGACATCCAGAACGATAGCATGAGCCCCGGCTGCGATCTTTTTACTCATGATCGAAGAAGCGATCAGGGGGATGGAATCGACCGTACCCGTCACATCCCTCAGGGCATATAACTCCCCATCAGCGGGAGCGAGGTCAGCAGTTTGCCCGGTGAGGACCATCCCGATCTCCTGCAGCTGATTTAAGAACTCCTCCCGGCTCAGATCACAGCGGTATCCGGGGATGGATTCCATTTTGTCCAGCGTTCCCCCGCTGAAGTTCAAACCTCGACCGGACATCTTTCCCACCGGCAACCCGCAGGCAGCCACCACCGGTTCGACCACCAGGGTTGTCTTATCCCCCACACCTCCGCTGGAATGCTTATCCACAGCGTTCGGGGCGACCTCAGATAGGTCTAGGATATCTCCAGATTCGACCATGACCATGGTCAGGTCTTTGGTCTCCCGGGGTGTCATGCCGTTGAGCAAGACCGCCATCGCCCAAGCTGCCGCTTGATAATCAGGGATTTCACCAGTTGTAAAACCGTTGATGAAAAAGCGGATCTCTTCTTCTGTCAACTCCTTCTTTTCCCGCTTCTTAATGATGATATCTATCGCGCGCATATGTACTCCGTTGTCTCTTGATTTACATATTACTCATTCCCGAGCAAGAAAAATACATTATACCGTATCTTGGAAGATGGTCCCTCTTCCTCTTGCCAGATCAATCCTTAGATTCAAAACGGCTATTATGCACCATGTAGACACCTCCAAGGACGATCACACCTGCGACCCCCTGCACCACACTCAACCGCTCCCCCAGAAGGGAACCGGATACAAGCGCTGTGACCACAGGCTGTCCTAAAAGGGTGGGAGAAACGACAGCAGCAGGCAAATAACCCTGAGCAAAATTAATTGCGAACCACCCCACCACTTGAACGATAATTCCAAGGGCGAGGAAGTTCAGGTAGGTGCTTTGAGTATATCCCGTCAGCGGATAGTTGAAGATCCACGTAAACAAGAGCAGCACAACCGTTGCTGTTGCTACCACCACCCAGAAATAGACAACTGAATTCAAATGAGATCGGCCCTTTTGTGAGAAGATGAAATATCCTCCATAAAAGAAGCTACCCACCAATCCTAAAAAAGTCCCTAAACCGAAATCAGCGGACTGGAGCGCGTCCTGTCCCAGGATCAGCACACTGCCAATCAAAGCGACCGCCACGCCCGTCCAAAATCCCTTTCCCCGCTTTTCTCCTAAAAATAATGAAGCACCCAGCCCAACCCACAGAGGAGCGGTGTTTGCCATCAAAGTCGGATTGGTCGCTCCGCTGAGCACCACCCCAGTGGACCATAACATGAGGTCAACGGCAAAAAATATTCCCCCCAGGACAGCGTATTTTATACCCGCCCTGAGCTCTCCCTTTCCTGCGCTCCTCACATTTCTGGCGAAGGGAAGCCCTAGTAACAGCGTTGCGATCCCCATGCGGTAGGCATTGACCACCGGCCCCGGGGCTGAAGCGAGCCGGACGAAAATCGCAGAAAACCCCAAACTTAGAACACCAATCCCCAACCCCAGATAAGGTAAAACAGCTTGGAAGTCCTTCCTGTGCATTCCTTACTCCAGGAACATGGCATCACCAAAAGAGAAAAAGCGGTATCCTTTGTCTTTCGCCAGTTCATAAGCCTCGAATATCAAATCTTTCCCCGCAAAAGCGCAAACCAGCATGAGGAGCGTGGATTCTGGCAAATGAAAATTTGTGATCATGGCATCTACGATATTGAATTCATAGCCGGGTAAGATAAAGAGGTCCGTTTCCCCTTGAAACGGGTGTAGATTTTCCTCCCGCTCTGCATACTGGGCGGCAGTCTCCAGCGTTCTCACCACAGTCGTCCCTACAGCGATTACCCGATCTCCCCTCTCTCTGGTCTGGTTGATTAGGTCAGCGGTTTCCTCCGGCAACGAACACCATTCTCTATGAATGGCATGCTCCCGGGGGTTTTCCTCGCGAACCGGAGCGAACGTATCCAAACCCACATGGAGTGTGATCTCCCCAAACTGGATCCCCTTGGTCCGGAGTTCATCCATCAAGCGGGGAGTGAAATGAAGCCCTGCAGTGGGTGCCGCTGCTGAACCTAGTTGGTCTGCATAAACGGTTTGGTAGCGCTCCCTATCGTATAATTCTTCATGAATGTATGGAGGAAGCGGGACATGGCCGATGTCCTCAAGGAACGATTCTACGGGACGGTTAAAGGTGATCAGGCGGAGGGGGCCGTTCAATTCCTTCACAATTTCTGCTTCCGGACCGCCCCGAATCTGGACGCGTATTCCTTTCCTCAACCCCTGCCCGCCGACCATTGCTTCCCATGTCCTGCTTTCTCTTTCCCGCAAGAGCAGGATTTCAACCTTCCCACCTGTGGGAATTTTGTTCCCAAAAAGGCGGGCGGGAAGGACCCGGGAGGTGTTGATGACCAGAAGATCCCCTTGGTTCAAGAAATTTCCAATTTCGAAAAAATGAGCATTCTCGAACTCCGCTGTCTCCCTGTGCACCACCAAAAGACGCGAGGAATCTCGGGGTGTAACGGGCTGTTGAGCGATATATTTTTCCGGCAGCGGGTAAGTATAATCAGATGTTTTCAAATTGAATATCTCACATCTCTGGTATCATTTTTGAAGGTACTTGGCGATCAGGTTAAGGACCAGGGTTAGGAGGAGGGAGAGAAGAATGGAGGAGACAATGGGAAAGAAACAGGTAAAGTTTTCCCGCTTGATGATCACATCGCCCGGCAATCTCCCAAACGGCAGGTCAAATCGGGATACCAGATACAGCCCCCCGGCGATGGCCAGGAGGGCAACTCCGATGAATGCCAGCAGACGGGCAAGTCCAGATAAATCCATCTTCTTTATTCGTCAGTTAATTAAGCGCGGTTGGACAGCGTCCTCAGGTGGTTCCAAACCTAAATGCAGATAGGCTTGTCGAGTGGTCATCCGCCCCTGGGATGTCCGCTGCAGGAAACCCATTTGTAAGAGGTAAGGTTCCACAACATCCATGATCGTATCGGGATCTTCTCGAATGGAGGCGGCGATCGTTTTTAACCCCACCGGACCACCTTGATATTTGACGGCGATCGCCTTCAACACCCGCCGATCCATGCTGTCCAACCCTTTCTGGTCGATGTTTAAAAGATCTAAAGCTTTCTGAGAAATGCCTGAAGTGATCACCCCATTTCCCCGAACCTGGGCGTAATCACGCACGCGCCGCAGTAAGCGAAGAGCAACCCGGGGCGTGCCCCGCGAACGAAGCGCGATCTCTTCAACCCCTTTATTCTCCGCAGGGATCTCCAGGCTTTCAGCGGCCTGAGATATGATCTCCTTCATAGCTTTTTGAGGGTAATAATCCAGGCGATATACAGCGCCAAACCGCGCCCGCAAGGGGGCGGTCACCAGAGCCAAGCGCGTGGTGGCTCCCACGATCGTAAAGTGGGGCAGTTTCAGCCGCACCGACCTGGCAGAAGGCCCTTTGCCGATCACGATATCCAGAGCAAAATCTTCCATCGCCGGGTAGAGGACCTCTTCCACCGCGCGCCCCAAGCGGTGGATCTCATCCACAAAAAGGATGTCACCGGCATTCAAGTTGGTCAGGATCGCGGCCAAATCACCCGCCCGTTCCACAGCAGGTCCGGAAGTGACTTTGATTTTCACATCCATTTCATGGGCTAAGATATGTGCCAGGGTGGTCTTTCCCAGGCCGGGGGGACCATAAAACATGACGTGGTCCAGCGCTTCCCCGCGGTGTTTGGCCGCTGAAATCAAGATATCCAGGTTCTCCTTGATCTGATTTTGGCCGATCATGGCAGCAAGACTCTGGGGGCGGAGGGCTTGATCCAGACTGTCCCCG
Organism: Anaerolineales bacterium; assembly: GCA_046483045.1. GTDB lineage: Bacteria > Chloroflexota > Anaerolineae > Anaerolineales > UBA11858 > B10-G9. The sequence goes on from JAWODY010000002.1 coordinate 15,506, forward strand.
GGTTTATGATTTGGGCTGATTACACGATCTTCTTTGTTATCTGTCATAGGTTAGATTATACCGAAGGAACATCGGGTTGCGTAGGATGAGGAAAAACGACTTATCGCTGCGCTTATAATATTAAGATGGAAACAGATTCCTATCCATGAAAGATAATCCCTACCAAGCGGAGGAATGACATGACATCCATATTCGAATCAGATCACCCCCTGGTATCCCATAAATTGTCCAGGCTGAGGGATAAAAACACCAAGTCGAAAAAATTTCGCGAGCTCATCCGGGAGATCTCCGCTCTTTTGACCTATGAAGCCACCCTGGATTTAGCTGTAGCCCCCAGGAACATAGAAACCCCATTGGCGGAAACTGTGGGGACAGATCTCAAAGAGCCCATTGGGCTGATCCCCATCCTGCGTTCCGGTCTGGGCATGGTGGAAGGAGTGTGGGGCTTGATGCCCAGTGCAGAGGTTTGGCATATCGGACTTTACCGGGATGAAAGAACGCTGCAGCCCATCGAATATTATAATAAACTCCCACTCGAACCCACTGTCTCTGTGTGCCTCGTCCTTGACCCTATGCTGGCTACCGGGGGTTCAGCTGTGGCCACGGTGGATATCCTTAAGGATTGGGGGGTTCGGAAAATCAAGTTTTTAGGTATCCTGGCAGCGCCGGAAGGGGTGGATGCCATGCAGAAAGCACACCCGGATGTCCCTCTCCATCTGGCGGTGATCGACGACCACTTAAATGAGGACGGCTTTATTATCCCCGGATTAGGGGACGCTGGAGACCGTCAGTTTGGAACCGGTTAAGAGAAGAATCTATCCGAAACCCAAGACCCTTATCCCGCATCTGGCATATCAGGGATCATCCCCTCCGCACAGGCTGGTACCTCACCCGGCGTTCTTGGTTATTTCAATAAAGGGTTCCGCTTTCAAACTCGCGCCACCCACTAAGGCCCCATCGATATCCGGCTGGTCAAAGAAAGCAGCAGCATTATGCGGCTTGACAGATCCGCCGTACAAAACGCGGATTTCTTCCGCAAGAGATGGAGATAAACCCTGCCCGAGATTAGGGCGAATGACATCCGCAATGACTGCATTTGCCCCCACTGGGGTCGCTGCCTTACCGGTGCCGATGGCCCACACAGGCTCGTAAGCGATCATCAGCCCTTCTCCCCCAACGGTGTTTATCCCCTCTAAAGCCCTTTTTACCTGGCGTGAGACGACCTCCTGAGTACGGCCTGCTTCATTTTCTTCCAGGGTTTCCCCCACACAAAGGATCGGTATCAGACCGTGATCCAAAGCCGCTTTCAAACGCCGGTTGACCGTTTCATCCGTCTCGCCAAAATAAGCCCGTCTCTCAGAATGTCCAATAATGACATGACTCACCAATTCGGAGAGCATCAATGGTGATATTTCACCGGTAAATGCCCCTTCCTCCTCCCAATACATATTTTGCGCCCCCAATTGGACGCTCGATTCCTCCAGCAAGTCTGACAACGGGGCCAGACTGGTGAAGGGGGGGCAGAGCACGTTCTCAACCCCTTTGATCTCCTCCAAACCAGGGATGAGATCTTTGACAAGTGACGTGGCCTGGGCCACATTTTTATGCATCTTCCAATTTCCTGCTACACACGGTTTTCGCATGCGTCCTCCCGGACCATAAATCAAGTGTGGATGAACATCTTAATCTGACTTCACAAAAAATACCTAACTCGAATAACATCCGATTATTCCCATCCATTATACATCAAGAGGAAGAAGCTTTCAGTACGCGGAAACGCGGAAAATCCATCTTTCAGGCTGGGAATAAGAGCCTCCAAGTTAACAACAAAATCCATTTCCAGTCAGAAATGGATTCGATACTAAAGCAATATGGAGTGTTTTCAGTCTCTGATTTCTTCCAGCTCTTCTTCAGCTTCCCCCAATCCGTAAGCGCCAGCTTTAAGGACTTTCAGTGAGAGCAGAGCGCATTTCAAGCGCACAGGTCCCAGATCAATTCCCAACATTTCCAGGATATCTTCTTTCGTGGTTGATTTCACTTCCTCCAAATCTTTGTCAATGATGGACTCCAACAACAGATCCGCTGAAGCTTGAGAGATAGCGCATCCCTTACCACTGAAGACAGCCTCTTTCACTTTGTTCTCATCATCCAATCGCACATCGATGCGAATATGGTCGCCGCAGGTTGGGTTATCGTCCTCATAGCTGAAATCATACTCTTCAAGCTCCCCCTTATTGCGCGGAGATTTATATCTTTCAATAATCAGTTGGCGGTAAAAATCTTCCATGCCCATAACGATTCACCCAGGAAATCTACCCAAAGATATCTTTGACCTGATAGAGCCCTTCTACCAGGCGATCTATATCATCCAGCGTATTATAAAGGTAAAAACTCGCCCTTGCCGTGGCTGATATGCCAAATTTGTCATGCAGGGGTTGGGCACAATGATGCCCAGCTCTCACCGCAATCCCGTGATGATCTAAGATTTGTGCCACATCGTGGGGATGAATTCCTTCCATGGTAAAGGAAGCCACGCCCCCTTTCTTCTCTGCCTCCGGGCCAAACACGTTCAAGCCCTCGACTTCATCCAGGCAGTCCAATGCATATGTGATGAGCTCCTTTTCATGTGCAGCCACATCGTCCATGCCCAATTCTGAAAGGTAATCCACAGCGGCCCCCAAACCCACAGCTTCCGCGATGGGAGGAGTTCCAGCCTCAAATTTATGGGGCAGGTCATTGACCGTAAAGGAGCGTAATTCCACTTTCTTGATCATCTCACCCCCTCCCATAAAGGGCGGCATCTCCTCCAACAAGTCCCGCCGACCATAAAGGATGCCGATGCCACTTGGCCCACACATCTTATGTCCTGAAAAGGCCATAAAATCAGCTTTCAGAGACCTGACATCCACCGCGAAGTGGGGCACAGATTGGGCTGCATCCACCAGGGTGACCGCGCCCACTTGCTTGGCTTCGCGGATGATTTGCTTGACAGGATTAATGGTTCCCAAGACGTTGGACATATGAGTGATGCCCACTAACTTAGGTTCGTTCTGGAGCAGTTTTTGAAACTCATCCATGTCAAGGGTCCCTTCAGGAGTGACAGGAATGAAGTCCAATTCAAGGTCCCGCTCCGAGGCCAACAACTGCCACGGAATGAGATTGGAATGGTGTTCCATTTCTGAGAGTAAAATGCGGTCTCCGGGTTTAAGGTTTGCCCTGCCCCATGTCTGGGCTATGAGGTTAATGGATTCGGTCGTATTCCCGGTAAAGATGATCTGCTCGCTGCTGGGAGCGTTTATAAAAGCTGCCAATTTCTCACGGGCTGATTCATACGCGGCTGTGGCTTCTTCCGCTAAGACATGAATCCCGCGGTGAATGTTCGCGTTATGTTTCCGATAGAAGGTGTCCAATGTTTCGAGGACAACTTCCGGCTTCTGGCTGGTGGCAGCGGAATCCAAATACACCAGGGGGACACCGGGCCGCACTTCTCGAGAAAGTACAGGAAAGTCTTTCCACACGTTTTTCCCAATAAAATTTGGGGACCGATCTCTTTTCACCTTCCGCTCCACAGCCTCTTGGGTTTTATTCATCAGATTAATTCGACCTATGTTTCTTACGACGGTGTTTGATGGGTCGGCGGATGTTCGGAGAATCCGCTGGACACCACAAAACGCGATCCGGAACCATCCATCCATCCGTCAGATATACGTTTTTATGAAATTGCACAGCGACTTTTTTGTCACCTTTCTTGACGACCACCCCTTCTAACCAATCACGTACACGGTCATCATCCCTGTCGTGATCACATAACACTTCTACCGTATCACCGATTTCAAAATCTTTCTCTTTATTTGGGGGTGTTTGAAAAGGAATATTTGCCAATGTACCCTCCATTACCGATCAGATATCTACTGAAACACATGCTCTTTATTTTATCATTTGCCATTTTTTGGCAGGCTTTCCAATTTTTGACGGATTTCCTTGCTGAGGTTGTCTTTGACCTCTGGAAAAGGAATCCGTTTCATGACATCCTCAAAGAACCCATACACAATCAAGCGTTTCGCTTCCTCCAAAGGGATGCCTCGGGCTTGTAGGTAAAACAACTGATCCGGGTCCACCTTTCCCACCGTGGAACCGTGGGTGCACCGTACGTCATCATTCTGGATTTCCAAGCCAGGAATGGAATCAACTCGGGCGTTATCGCTCAGGATCATATTTCGATTTGCCTGATAACCATCGATATATTGTGAACCCGGCGAAACGTAGATCATGCCCCGCCACACGGAACGACTAGACCCCGTGAGGACGCCTTTGTACAACAGATCGCTGTAGGTGTGAGGAGCGAGGTGATTCTGTTGGGTGTTGAAGGTTTGATGCTGCTCCCCGTGCCCGAAATATAATCCTGAAATGCGCCCTTCCGCACCCTCACCGACAAGGTCATAGGTTGAAAAGTGCTTGGATAAACGTGAACCCAAAGAAGCCATGACCCAGTTTATTTTTCCATCCCGGTCCACCTGGGCTTTTTTATGGGCAAAACTCCACATGTGCGTCCCGAAAGTTTGGAATTCCACAAATTCCAAATTCGCTCCTGGGCCGACATATATTTCCCAATTTTCTCCCGCCAGGGCCTGTTCCGTCATGTCTTGAGGGGAAGTGGATTCGTGCAGGTATTTTAACGACGCACCCTCATCCAGGTAGATCACCAGGTGAGAGAGATGGGCTACACTTGCTCCCGGAGCCCATGTCAGGCCGTATATAGGCTTCTCGATCCGAACCCCTTTGGGGACATACAGGAAGATCCCCTTTTCGGCAAAAGCGCCTGTAAGGGCCGCAAATTTCCCGTCCTCCGGGGTGACGATCCTACCCAAGACCTGATCGACAAGTTCTGGATGCTCCTCCGCGGCCGATTTGAGATCCGTGAAAATCACACCCTGCTCGACCAATTCAGGCGATAAGGTGAGATTGACCTCCTGGGGTGTGAGAGTGGCTTGTCCACCTCGACTCCCAGCATCGGACACACCGAAATAATCAGCCACGATCGTTTCCCGTTCACTTTGCCCCGCCTGACCATTGGGAAGCTGGAAAAGATCCAATTTCAAAGACCGGAGGGACGTTCTGCGCCATGCCTCATCATCCGTGGATAACGGATAGGGTAAGCTTTGATAAACATCCCAGCATTTATTTTTGTACTCTTTCCAGATGGAGGAAGATTCACCGTTGATAGGGAGATCTTCATCTGTGAGTTTTATTTCCTTTACGCGCTGCTTTCGAGCCATTTTATTCCCTTTCTCAGCCGATGGATCCTTCCATCTGCAGCTGGATCAAACGGTTCATCTCAATTGCGTATTCCATGGGTAACTCTTTTACCAAAGGTTCAATGAAACCCGAGACGACCATGCTCATGGCTTCTTCCTCATCAAGCCCCCGGCTCATCAGATAAAATAACTGCTCAGATTCCACCTTGGAGACGGAAGCCTCGTGGCCGATGCTCACATCCTGCTCATCAATTTCAATATAAGGATACGTATCCGTGCGCGAATACTCATCCAAGAGCAAGGCATCACATTCCACATTGGATCGGACGTTATTGTTACCCTTGTTGACTTTCATTAAGCCGCGGTAGGAAGCCTGGCCCCCGTCCTTGCTGATCGATTTTGAGATGATCTTGCTGGACGTGTTGGGAGCGAGGTGCATCACTTTTCCGCCCGTATCATGGATCTGACCTTCCCCCGCAAAAGCGATGGATAGAACCTCACCGTGAGCCCCTTCCCCCATCAGCATACAGGAGGGGTATTTCATGGTTACCTTGGATCCCATGTTGGCATCCACCCATTCCATGGTCGCGTTCTCTCCGACCCGGGCTCGTTGGGTCACTAAATTATAGACATTATTGGACCAATTCTGGATGGTCGTATAGCGGACTCTAGCGTCTTTCTTGACCACGATCTCAATCACACCGCTGTGGAATGAGTTAGTCGTATACTGGGGCGCTGTACATCCTTCCACGTAATGGACCTTGGATCCTTCATCCGCGATGATCAAAGAACGTTCAAACTGCCCTATGTTGGCTGCGTTGAGCCGGAAATAGGCCTGCAAAGGGAGTTCAACCTCCACCCCCGGCGGTATGTAGACGAAAGAACCGCCTGACCACACTGCGCTGTTCAGGGCCGCAAATTTGTTGTCCGTATGAGGGATCACCGTTCCAAAATATTCCCGGAAGAGATCCGGATGCTCCCGCAGCCCGTTTTCGATGCTCTTAAATATGACCCCTTTCTTTTCCAGTTTCTCATGAATGCTGTGGTAAACCATTTCCGATTCGTATTGGGCCCCGACGCCGGAAAGAAATTTTTGCTCCGCCTCCGGAATCCCTAAGCGATTAAATGTCTCCTTGATCGTATCTGGAACTTCATCCCAGGATCGTCCCTCTTTATCCGTGGGTTTGATGTAATAATAGATATCATTCAAATCAAGACCAGAAAGGTCCGGACCCCAGTTTGGCATGGGCCGCTGCTCGAAATGACGCAAGGCCCGGAGCCGGTACTTAAGCATCCATTCCGGTTCCCCCTTCATAAAAGAGATTTCTCGAACTACCTTTTCATCCAACCCCTTGCGGCTTTTAAATACATGCGTTTCCGGATCGCGAAATCCGTACTTATAATCACCAATGCCTTCAAGAAGCTTCTCGTCCGTTGTCATGAATCCTCCACCAGTAAAGGAAATCGAAAGCCAGCATTATCCGGCATTCTTCTCCCGAACCCATGCATACCCTTCTTCCTCTAATCGTTTAGCCAATTCCGGACCGCCAGATTCCACAATTCGACCATCCAACATCACGTGCACAAAATCCGGTTTGATGTAATTCAAAACCCGCTGGTAGTGCGTGATCATCAAGGTGCCTTGCTGGTCTGACCGGAGCTTATTCACGCCGTCCGCCACCGTTTGCAGAGCGTCAATATCCAACCCGGAATCCGTCTCATCCAGGATCGCAAAGGTAGGATCCAGAGCTGCCATCTGCAAAATCTCAACCCGTTTTTTCTCTCCACCGGAGAAACCCTCGTTTAAGTAACGTCCCGCAAAGGAAGTTTCCAACTCCAACAATCCCATCTTTTCACGGAGCATCTTTCGGAAGGCAGGGATGGAAATTCCCTCATCCTCCGGGTTATTGGCTTTTCTTTTCGCATTGACCGCAGTCCGCAAAAAGTTTGCCACGGAAACCCCGGGCACCGCTACTGGATACTGAAAGGCCAAGAACAGCCCTTTATGCGCCCTTTCGTCCGGATCCAAATCTAAAATGTTTTCTCCGTCCAAAAGGACTTCCCCTTTTTCCACTTCATATTTTGGGTGCCCCATCAAAGCATACGCCAGGGTGGATTTACCTGTCCCATTTGGGCCCATGATCGCGTGCACCTCACCCGTTTTTATGGTCAGGTTTACCCCCTTTAGAATTTCCGTGTCTTCCACCCCAACATGCAGGTCATTAATGATCAATTCCGTCATGAATGCGTTACTCCAATATCCTGTGTAGGATCCACGAAAGCCCCTTCTCTACTGCGTGGAATTGTAGCACATTAGGTATCTTAAGTCAATATTTTGGATAATTATCATATAAATTATTGACGTTTCGGAGTTTCAGTGATATACTGCAAGCAAATCAGGCCCCATAAAGTTGATAAATCATAGAAAAATGAGCAATAACACTCGCGAACGTGTCTTAAAAAACTTACTTTTAAACCAGTGCTGTACCGTGAATGAACTTGCCGAGGCAGTGGACATCAACCCTATCTCAGTCCGGCATCATGTCAACAAACTGGAAGCGGAAGGTTTGATCACATCAGAAGAAGAGCGGCACGGGGTCGGCAGGCCCCGGCTGATTTACAGTCTTACCAAAAGAGGGATGGAGCGCTTCCCCAAACGGTATCTGACATTGACCTTACGCATCCTGGACCAACTTGAAGACACCCTATCTAAAAAAGCTGTCAGTGAACTCTTCCAAGACATAGCGGAGGATATGGCTGAAGAAATGACTCAAGATATTGAGGTAGAACAGCTAACCATGGAAGAGAGATTGAACCTACTTCAGGAGGTGATGACGTCTAAGGGATACACTGTGACATTATCAGAACAAGACGACACCTATCATGTCATTGAGGCCAGCTGCCCGTACCACCATGTAGGCGAATCTCATCCGGAAATTTGTGCTGTTGATCAAGAGCTCATCTCCCACTTCGTCGCCGTCCCCCCCAAAAGAATCACCTGTATATTAGATGGCGACACCCAATGCACGTATGTCATTCCTAAAACAGCCGAAGAGATGTGAGTAAAAGGATCCCCCGACAATGAGCGAAATGAAATGGAAGATTGAAGAAACTCACCCCAAAAAAGCGGAAAAACTTGAAGCGGATCTCCGCGAAGTCATAGATCCCGAGCTAGGCATGGACATCATCCAGCTGGGGTTGGTCAGGGATGTCATCCTTCAAGAGAAAAAGGCAAAAGTGACCATGATCATGACTACCCCCTTCTGTCCTTACGCACCTCAAATCATGGAATCCTGCCGCGCCAAAACAGAAGAATCACTGGATCACCCAACAGAGATCGAGCTGGGGGATGAAGTCTGGAATCGGTCTTTTATGGAAAATGATGAGGAAGATTGGGGATTATACTAAACAAGTCGAAAACAAACAGTCAGTGGAAATCACATCAAAGAACCCCCACCGATCTTCGAAGAATTTCCTGATTTTTTTAACTTTCAACACCTCTGATTCGGCCCCCTTTTCAAAACGCCTGTTCTATGCTAAACTTTCAGACGGTCATTTACATATAAGCTTTCCGTTCTCGGCCCTTGACCAGGTTTCCCGAGAGCAAACCCGTGGAAAGGAGAGATATGCGCGAATACGAACTTGTCGTTATCACCACCCCAGAATTCGATGAAGAAGCAACAATGGAAATCATCGATAAAATCAAAGGGTGGATCTCAGAAGCAGGGGGAACAATAGAAAACCTCGAACATTGGGGACGCCGCAAATTCGCTTATGAAATCAAGAACCAGAAAGAGGGGCAATATTTTATATTTAACCTTGAGCTGCCCCCCACTTTCATCGCCACATTAGAGCGAAATATGCGCTTACAGGAACCTATCCTCAGGTACTTGATCACACGCCAAGAGGATTAAAAGACCCTGGGGCGCACAAAGAACACCCTTCCTAAGGAAAGGAAAAAGGAGAACCACCTGGGGATGGAACTGACACAGGTAAGGTCCCAACCTTTATAAACAGGAGCCGATGTATGAGCCGTAGTCTAAACAAGGTGATGATCATTGGTAATTTGGGTCGTGAACCAGAAATGCGCTATACCCCCTCGGGAAAACCCTTGACAAAGTTCAGGGTAGCCACAAATAGACGATGGACTACGCCTGATGGCGAAGAACAAACAGAGACAGAATGGTTCAATGTCGTCACTTGGGGCAAACTCGCTGAGATTTGCAATCAGTACCTGACCAAAGGTGAGAGGGTATATATCGAAGGCCGGCTGCACACACGGCACTGGACGGATGAGGATGGAAACCACCAATCCGCAACAGAAGTCGTAGCTCAAGAGATGATTATGTTGGGCAGTCCGTCCCAGACAGATGATCAAGAGACAGAAAACATCCGCGAAGAAGACGAGTTTCCATTTTAGGGAACAGCAAATCAGTAGGAGTGTATTATGGCAAACAGAAGATTCCACGACCGCAGACAATGTAGATTCTGCGCTGACCCAGATTTGAAAATTGATTATAAAGACATTAACTCTCTATCCCGATTCACGACGGATCACGGCAAGATCCGATCTCGTCGGCAAACCGGAACATGTGCAAAACACCAGCGCAGGCTTGCGAAAGCGATCAAACGTGCTCGACACTTAGCACTCCTCCCCTTTTCCGGGGAATCCTTACGCTAATCCACTATCGCAGAGCGGGATCTGGGGAAAAGTTTGATCGCTCCCCATCAGGGTCCCAGCAGTAGAAAGAGGCAAAACCCAATTATGCCAAAACCAAGAAATAAAAAATTTATAGCACTCAAGGAAAAAGAAAAACGCCAGAAGCGCATCATCATCATCGGGACAGCAGTCGTCCTGGCAGCTGTCCTGGGGTTGGTCATTTACGGCGTGTTCGACTTAAAGGTCCTGCAACCCAAAAAGACGATCATAGAACTAGGATCCAGAACAGTCAACGCGACCGAGTTTAAACAAAGGGTCCGTTATCAACGGTACCAAATGTCAAGGCAAGCCATGCAGCTGGTCCAACTCCAGCAAAGCATGGGCGGAGACGAACAAACCTCAGCGTATTTCCAACAACAATTAATGCAAATTGCCCAACAGCTGAACCAACCCAACACGATCGGTCAACAAGTCATCCAGTCCTTGACGGACGAATTGATCATCATGGAAGAAGCTGACAAAATGGGGATCGAGATCAGTGAGGAAACCTTTGAAAGAGAATTTAAGGGCTTATTCGGATATTTTCCCCAAGGGACACCTACCCCTCAAGCGACCTTTGCGGCACAGCCCACCTCCACGTTGACATCACAGCAGCTGACCCTGGTACCCAACACGCCCACAGCCACAACGGAAGCCCAGGAAACTGAGGGAGAAGAGGAAAGCACAGCCCCTACCCCCACAGCGACCCTTGACCAGGAATCAGAAGGGGAACCCGACCCGACAGCAACCCCGATGATCCAGCCCACGGAATACACTGCAGAAGTTTATCAAGAAAACTACCAGGAATGGATAGATTCCCTAAAAGATGAGGCTGGGATCAAGGAAGAAACCTTTCGCGAATTAGTGAGGGGATTCCTCATCCAGCAGGAAGTGCGCAAAAAAGTGACCACAGATCTCAAGCGGACTCAAGACCAGGTCTGGGCTCGGCATATCCTCGTCGAAGATGAAGAAACTGCCCAAGAGGTACTCACCAAACTTGAGGAAGGGGAAACCTTCGCTGATCTCGCCTCTGAGTACTCCATAGATACCTCAAACAAAGATCGGGGAGGGAACTTAGGTTGGTTCGGGAGAGGAACCATGGTGCCGGCCTTCGAAGAGATCGCCTTTGCGCTCGACATCGGCGAGGTCAGTGATCCCATTCAGACCCAGTTTGGCTGGCATATCATTCAGGTGATTGGCCATGAAGAACGCTCGATATCTCAAGAAAGGTTCCAACAATTGGAAGATCAAGCGTTCAATGACTGGTTGGCGGAAAAAAGGCAGGAATATGAAGCAGATGTTGCGGATGATTGGCAAAAATACGTCCCCAGCGAACCAGATCTTCCGCCTCAGTTACAACAGATCATTAACCTTTCCCAACAACCTCAACCCCAACAAAATGCACCTCCAGCAACAACCAGCCCATAACCTTTGATTTCCATAATCAAAAAACTCCCGGAAAGGTTTTTTCTGGGAGTTTTTCGTTTAAAGAAAAGAGATCTCAAGTCGATATATTTAAGGCCCTGCGCTGGACAGAAAAAAGCTCTTCAATGCCCTGGTTTGCAAGTTCCAGCAACGAATCCAGCGTCCGCTGGGAAAAAGGGTTCCCCTCCGCGGTTCCCTGGATCTCGATATATCTCTGATTCGCGTTCATGACGACATTAAGATCCACATCCGCTTCTGAATCCTCTTCATAACACAGATCAAGCACAGGTTCATCACGGATCACGCCTACACTGACAGCCGCCACGGGAGGGGCAAATACATCCGGGGTCAGGCTCCCCTCCCGGATTAACCTTTTGAGTGCCAAAGCCAGGGCCACATATCCCCCAGTGATGGAAGCTGTCCGCGTCCCACCATCCGCCTGGAGGACATCGCAATCCACGATGCAAGTCCGGGGACCCAACTTCCCAAGGTCAACTGCGGCTCTTAAACTTCGGCCGATCAGTCTCCGTATCTCTTGGGTGCGCCCTCGCAGGCCATCGGTTTCTCGAGAGGTGCGGGTATGAGTGGACCGGGGGAGCATGGCGTATTCAGCGGTGATCCATCCCCCACCTATCTCATTGTGTTCCATCCAACCAGGAACATCCTCCCGTATGCTGGCATTGCAGAGGACCTTCGTTTTCCCAGTGGAGATTAACACGGATCCTTCCGGATACTCGATGTAGTCCGTGGTGATTGATATCGATCGGAGTTGGTCCCGGTGGCGACCGTCCTGACGTTTCATGTTTCTACCCTCCCGCTTCTGAAAGCCTGCTTCCTCACCCAGCCATGTAATGATGAATTTCATGATAGGTTAGTGCTGTAAGATCTGACTCAAGAACTCCTGGGTCCTTTCGGTGTCCGGATTGTTGAATAATTCTTCAGGCGTAGTCAACTCCACCAAACGACCAAAATCCAAAAAAGCGATCCGGTCCGCGGCTGCCCTTACGAATCCCATTTCATGGGAAACCACAACCATCGTCATCCCCTCCTCCGCCAAATCCAGCATGACATCCAATACCCCCTTGATCATCTCGGGATCGAGTGCCGATGTCGGTTCGTCAAAAAGCATGATCTTTGGATTCATAGCCAGGGCCCGGGCGATAGCCACCCGCTGTTTTTGCCCTCCCGAGAGTTGGGAGGGATAAGAATCCCATTTTTCCCCGATGCCTACTTTCTTCAACTGCTGATGTGCAATTTCCACCGCTTCCATTGGCTTGCGATTTCGAACCACTTTCTGAGCAAGGGTGATATTTTCCAGAGCTGTGAGATGAGGGAACAGGTTGAACAATTGGAACACGATCCCTATCTCTGCCCTGACTTTGTTGATATTCTTTGGGTTAGCAACCGACACGCCGTCAACAATGATATCGCCTTTATCTATCACTTCCAAACGGTTGATACAGCGCAGCAAGGTCGACTTCCCGCCTCCCGACGGCCCGATGATGACCAGCACCTCTCCCACCTGGACATCGAAACTCACATCAAATACCGCTTCGACTTGGCCAAAACTTTTATATGCGTTTTTGATCCGGATAATCGGCTCATCAGTCAATAGAAGTTCTCCTTTCAATCACCCGCACTAGGAAAGACAAGACCAGGGTCATGATCAAGTATAGAATAGCCACAGAGTTATAACCTTCAAACGCCCTGAACGTCCGGGAGATCCACAACCTCCCGCGCTGCAACATTTCCGGCAGGGCAATCACAGAAATTAAAGAAGAATCCTTCAGCAAGGCAATAAAATTATTTCCCAAAGGGGGAAGAATGACCCTGATCGACTGGGGCAGAATCACATAGCGCATAGCCTGAAAATAATTCATCCCCAGGGATCGGGCGGCTTCCATTTGTCCTTTTGGGATCGATTCAATCCCGCCGCGGAAGATCTCTGCCAGGTATGCGCCATAACCTATGGATAATCCAATGATCGCCGCGGGAATACCCCGTAGGTCGACCTCTCCAATTATCCAACCTCCGCTGGCATCACGCAAGGCTGGGGTTACAGCGAATCCCATATAGAGTACGATCACCAGCATGGGAAGGCCGCGCATGACCTCGACATATAAGGTCGAGAGGGTATACGGCACAGCAGGTAAGAGGGCCATCAAGCCTTCAACGACTACTAAAATTAACCCCAGCTTCCAAAGGTCTTTTGGAAGAGCGGAAAAGATCCAGGCCAGAAAAAAGATGGCTGCGCCGAACAACAGCCGCCAAAATATATGTTCACAAAGATCCGGCGAACGATCTGCAACGCGCATCAAACCGAACAACAACCCCAGAATTAGCGCGCTGAAAAAAGAGATGACTGTGATCCGGATGGTAAGGAATAAACCATTCGATTTCCATAAATTTAATAATAATCGCAAAGGTCGTTTGGAAAAATCATTGAACAAAACCGCTTCCTCACCAACCGCACTGGATCCCGCAAATACCGGTCGGGATGTGTCCACCTCCAGATATTCTTGACTGGGCTGCGTAATGGGTTCGGCTTCTATCTCCGCAGATACCTGGGATGCGATCCGAATGCGGTAAGGCCCCTTTCGGCCCACAACCTGCTCCTCTTCATCCCAGAATTCCACATAAAAAGTATATTTCCCGGGTTCCAGGTCGCTCATTGACCTCAGGGACCAATCACCATTCTCAGACAAGACTTCATCCTGTAAGGCTTTTTTATGCCAGGGCATATCCAGGATAAATGTCAAGGCGTCGATGTATTTTGCATTTGTCAGCATAGAATAACTGATAAAAAAACCAACGATAAGCACAATCACCGCCCACCAGGGAACATCTCCCCACGGAATGACCCTATCCGGTTGGCTTAATGGATCTTGAGAACCCTGGGATGCCATATCATCGGATTGAGAATCAGATTTAATATTCCTCATAAATGCTTCCTTTCTTTGGCGAAAACCAACCCTTTGTTAAGATTTCGATCCAGCCAACAAATCATCCTTTCTATATGCTGAAGAGGGATCATCTTCATTGATTCAGGATGTGCACCGGGTGGAACTTCCACCCGGTACATATCCGTCAAGTCAAGTATAATCTACTCAGTCCCAAAGTACTTGTCGTAAATCTCATCATACTCGCCGCTGGCTTTGACAGCTGCCAGCCCTTCGTTGATGGCTTCCAGGAGGTCATCCCGCTCTTTATTAACTGCGATGCCGTACTGTTCATCTGTGTACACACCCGGAAGCACCTTGAGGTCCATCTCGGGATTGGAATTGACGATATCGATCGCCGTCGTACTGTCGGCAACGGCCGCATCCACATCCCCGTTGGCCAAAGCCTGGAAGGCCAGGGTATTCTCATCGAAGCGTACAACCTCTGCATCTGTCTCGTCCGTGAGCCAGATATCCCCTGTGGTGCCCAGCTGCACGCCGACCCGTACGCCTGCAAGGTCATCAGGTCCTTCGATCTCTGCCTCATCCGCGCGCACCGCAATCACCTGACCGGCGTTAAAGTACGGATCGCTGAAATTCACCATTTCTGCCCGCTCCTCGGTGATCGTCGCTGCCGAGATCACGGCGTCGAATTCCCCAGAAGCCAGGGCCACAAAGATGCCGTCCCAACGGGTGTTGACCAGTTCATAGTCGAAACCTGCTTCTTCAGAGATAGCGTCGATCAGATCCGCATCAAAACCCGTGATGGTCCCTTCCTCATTCACGTATTCAAAAGGTGGGTACTCTGCGTTCAGACCGATGGTCACCGTGCCCAAATCATCCGTTTCTTCTTCAGCGGCAGTTGGTTCGGGTGGTGATGTCGGTTCTGAGACAGGCGTCGTTCCCTGACAGGCTGTGACCGCCATCAATGCAGCAAGTAAAATAAAAACTATCAAATAGGTCCGTTTCCTCATTCTCTTCCTCCTTTGTAAGAAATCTTAAAGGTTGAAACAACGTAGTCAATTATTATTCATTTTCATCAAGTTTTACATCCTCATCCCTCCCTCCTATTTTCGACGCCCATACCGGGCGTCTTCCTCGGTAACCGTAGTCTGCGAATTAAAACAAAAATCCCCGGTGTGACCGGGGGTGTTTTGCAAAAATTTTGAGGTGGATTCAGGTTACATGCAAAAACCGCCTCCGGTCAAGTGGAGGATGTGAATGGGCTTTGCATGACGCTGCTGAATTCCAACCATAGCAGGCGTATCCTAACATCATTAAAACTAACCGTCAAGGTGTCCCGACCGCTACCCCCTGAACGTGATACCCAATTTTCGCGCGAAAATTGGTTCTTACCCTGGCAAAGCAGAAAAAAACCTGCCCCTCGACAAACGCTACGGGGCCTCCAGGATGTGGATCAACAATCCAGGCAACGATCTCCCTGATCAGCATCTTTAGAGTCGAGAATAAAGTTCACAGAAGATCACGGTAACCAGCTTCAAAAACCACTAATCTGATCAGGATGAACATGGAAACCCCTTAATCCGGCACACCTTGGAAGGGATCGGGCATCCCTGGATCCACCCCCAATGTGTCCGCCATCTGCTCCCGGCTCCGGTCCACCCTGAATTCCACCCAAACAGGAAAATGATCTGAAACGCGGTATGACATTTGGCGCAGGGTGATTTCTTTGTAGACCGCCCCGGCAAAATCAAGCACCCCTGCTCTGCCCTCCGTCAGCAGATCCAAATCCCCCATGAACCAGGCAATTTGATCGTAGAACTTGGGTTCCGTGGCGTAGGTAGTTTTCAAGTTCATCAGCTGTGAAGGGACAACCAACCCTGTTTTGCGAAAAGCCTGGAACAACGGGTTGTCCCCCCGCTTGTCGATATTGAAATCTCCTAAGACGATCAGGTTTCGCTCCTCTCCCCCGGTTTTCGTCCGATCCCGTATTTCTACCGCGATGAATTCCGCAAGGGCGCTGATTTCCTCCAGACGATCGGCAGGCAGATCTCCATACTTAATATGGGCTGTAAGAAGGGCAAAACTCTCCCCTGCGGATCGAAAGCCAACGATGTACGGCGTGCGGTCAAACTGATTATTAGGATCTCCATCAGGCGTGGACGGCAGGACGATCTCACCTGCCAAGCCCGAAGGTTGAACGCGCCTCTTATCGTAAATAAATCCCAGCCGTTCTTGATTCCCCTCAGCGCCAGCGGAAACGTCACTGAGAATGAGACCCCAATTTTCTGTACCCAGGAATAGATCCAACAATTTGCGGACAGCAGTCGTATCCCGCTTCACTTCCTGCACAGCAACAATATCAAATTGTTCCACAATTTCCGCGATATATGCCATAGCTCTCAGGTTCCGCTTGGGGCTGTTAGGGTTTTCCTCCCATTCCTCATAAAGCCTTCCAAAGGCTCGAATATTCCAGGAGCCAATAATCAGGTTCTCGTCAACCCGCTTCCGCGGTAAATTTGACCTACGTATTCGCCGGCGAATGCGAATGATATCCTCCACAACTGGGGATGGATAATCGCTGTGCTCAATCACCTCCCACCTCCGAATATACAGGGGATTAAATATCAGAGTTTTTCTCTTTGCACTAGTACGTATTCAAGTGCCTTCTTATTTAAAAATTATAGCCTTTTTTTTCTGCATTTCGCCTTTCTGTTCAACTTTGCAGCTCATAAAAAAAATACCCCACAGGTAAACTGCGGGGTAACCAAACTTTTTATGTAATACCTGGGACCAAGAAACCTAGTAATTAGAGGTCATCTTTCGGATTCCAAACTTCCCAGACCTTACCCACCAGATCCGGGCCGGGTTTGAGCGTTTTCTTACCCGCTTCCCACCCAGCTGGCATGGCCTCTGCGCCCTTTGTAGCTCTCACATGCTGGAAAGCCTTAATCTGGCGAATCGCCTCATCAATCTTTCGCCCCACCGGAGGGGTCATGATTTCCACAGCTTGAATCACGCCGTCCGGGTCGATCAAGAACCGGCCCCGCATCTCCACGCCAGCCTCTTCGTCATACACGCCGTATACTTTGCCCACATTCCCGGAACCATCGGAAGCCATCGGAAAAGGAATGTCTTTTCCAACCATTTTCGATAATTCCTGATCGTTCCATACTTTGTGCACAAATTGGCTGTCCACACTGACGGAAATCACGTTTACCCCCAGTTCTTGCAGTTGATCAAATCTATCAGCGACCGCTGATACTTCGGTCGCTCAAACGAATGTGAAATCACCCGGATAAAAACAAAGCAGCAACCATTCCCCTAAATAATCCTCTAATTGAACTTCGGTAAATTCTCCCTGATAAAATGCAGGAGCTTTGAAATCTGGTGCCTTACGACCGACTTTTGCTGGATCCATTTTTGTCTCCTTTTCTTCCCCTGTACTCCGGTCCTCCTGAATTGGTTTTTCCCCTACAGAGGCTCCTGTAGGCCGCCCACAACTTACGCTTTCAGCCATATCAACCTCCAAGCTGCTTTTCATTTCCTGGCGATATTATAATCCATTTTCATCCAGTGTCGTCTGCTAAATCAAACTCAAGGGATTGGACCTATGTTCAGGAGTGGGCGAGTTAACAGTCATAGAAAAAAAGGGGATGATTCAGGCGATGATTTCTTCTACCTCATCCAATTTCAGGCTCAAAACCTGGCTGGTTGAGTCCTCAGCCATCGTGATCCCGTAAAGCACGTCCGCTACCTGAACCGTGTTCCGGTTGTGGGTGATGATGATGAATTGTGTTTCTGAACTCAATTCACGCAAGAATTCCCGGTACCGGGCCACGTTGGACTCATCCAGCATTGCATCCACCTCATCCAGGACACAGAAAGGAGTTGGGGATACCCTAATCAAAGAGAAGATCAAAGCCGCTGCTGTTAAACTTCGCTCTCCCCCCGAAAGCAGCGATAATCCCTGCTTGCGCCTGCCCGGTAAGCGAGCCACGATTTCCACACCCGACCGGGTTAAATCTTCCGGATCTGTCAGGATTAAACGGCCCTCTCCACCATCAAATAAGCGGACGAATATTCTCCGGAATTCTTTTGCAACAGCATCAAACGTCTTCCGGAATTCACGCTCCATGAGGACTTCCAACTCCGCGATCACCTCTTTGATATCCGCTTCTGCTTTCCGCAAATCAGATAACTGCTCCGTCATGAATTGATGTCTTTCTTTGACCTCGCGGTATTCGGCTTGCGCCTCCGGGTTAATAGAACCCAGTCTTTTCATTTGCCTTCGCAAAGATTTGATGTTCTCTTCTAAATCCAGAGGTATTTCGTCCACACGAGGCAGTTTCTCTACATATCCCTTCAGCGGCAAAGGTGTGGGACCAGAAACGTCATCATTGTAATCATATTCCACAAGACCAATGTCCTCCCTGATCCTGTCCTGCATCCTCTCTAAATTTTCCTTTTCCCTGGCCAATGCGACCTCCGCTTGAGCGTAGGACCGTTCAGCTTTATTCAACATCTTCCGGGCTTGGGCCTCTGCATGATGAAGTTGGGTTTGCCTCTTCTCCTTTTCCTGCAGTTCTTCCTCTGTGTCTTCAATCAATTTCCGGATCTCCTGGATCCGGGATTCAATTTCCTTTTCTTTCTCCTGCCATTCCTGCTTTTTTTCGCGGAGAGTCACAACTTCTTCAGTTATTTCGCCCTTCCGTTCCAGTATTTGAGACTCACGCTGATCTACACGTCTCCAACTTTCCGCTCTTTCAACCAGGCGATCCCGGGCATCGGCAAGCGCTTTCTCGGTCACAGCCACCTCCGTCCTCCACTCCGAGATCTTCTCCCGCAAGTCCACCAGACTCGACTCATCCAAACGGGACTGTTTGGCTTGAATTTCTGCCTCGAGCGCCTCGACCTTGCCCTTCCTCTGGCCTTCCTCCTCAGTGATGGCAGACACTTCCTCCTCCCCCGCCTGGATCTCCGCCTGTAAATCTTCCTGGTGAGAAGAATGCCATTCAAACCGCTGCCCTTCCTGTTTATAAGCCAAAGAGGCTTGATGAACGTCCTCTTTCACCCGCTCTTCCTGGATGAGTGTTTGATCAAGATCTTCTTCGAGGGATTGAAGCTTAACTCTTCCGGCTGATAATTTCTCTTTGACATTCTCTGTTTTTTGGATAAGCTGCGTCTTTTCGACCTGCAATGTTTGAATTCTCTCCTGCCAGGAACGATATCGACTGGAGCGGCTCAATGTACTGGGCCGCCCATCCTGCCCGGCGAAAACCTGACCGCTTGCGTAATAGACTTCACCTTTCAAAGTCACAACCCTTGTCCCCTGGGGTTGATTCTTCAACGCGCGCTGTACACTTCCCTTATCCTCAACGACGATGACCTGCCCCAATAACAGATCAATCGCAGGTTTGAGTCCGGGATCCCCTTTCACCAGGTTGGCGGCCACATCAATCACCCCTCCCCTGTCCGCATTAACCCGGAGAGGATCAGGAGGACTTAAAGAATCCAGAGGCAGCAATGCTCCTCGCGTGGTCTCTTGTAGCAAGATGTCAAGCGCATCATGGGTCGCCTTTCCTCCCTCCAATACCACGGCATCCAGATACTCTCCCAAGGCTGCAGCGATCGGTATCTCATATCTCTCTTCGACTTCCAAGTTGTTACTTAATGCGCCCCATATACCAGAGAGTCTCCCTTTTTTAGACCGCTGGAGCAGGATGCGCGTCCCTTCAGCATATCCAGCAAATTTATTCTCCGCTTCCTCCAAGACTTCCAACTCAGCCCGGGTTCGACCCATTTTCGTCTCCAATGCGTTGAGTTTCTCGTTGAGCTGGGTGAGATAGGTCTCTCCCGATTCGAGCTGTTGACGGCGCTCCTCCAGTTTCTTTTCCAGCTTTTGGCGAGAGAGAACAACCCGTTCCCGGTCCTCTTCAGCGCTTTGAAGTTTGTCTTTCGCGACCTTCAAAGAACGTTTCACCTTTTGAATTTCTTCTACCAGCTCCGTCAACTGATCCCGCTTACGTTGATTCTGCTCCCTCCGCTCCTGTTCACGAGCGTGCAGGCTTGACAAGCGTTCTTTTTCTTCCGCCAGCACTCGACGGGTTTGATCCAGGTCATCAAGGAGACGATCCTTACGACTCTCCTGAGCTTTCAACTCTACCCGCGCCTCTTTCAGCTGGCTTTCTGCATCCTGAAAAACATCCTCCAGTTCCCTTACCTCTTCTTTTACGCTCTCAAGGCGTTTTTTCCTGTCCTTTTTTTGTTCCTCGACACGAGCCAAATCTGTGACAAGCTCGTTCTTTTGCTTTTCCAGGGTCCGGATCCTTTCTAACGTCACCGCAAGCTCCCGACTCACTTCCTCACGAGATGCATGCTTCCCTGAAAGTTCTCTATGCCATTCATTTAGCTGCCCCCGAAGCCCCTGCAATTCTGACTGATATTGTGTCAATTCCTGATCCAGGTCTGCTTGTTTATTTCGAGCGGCTTCAAGTTCGTTTTGTTGGATATCTTCTCGCTCGTGAGCCTCTCTCAATGCTTGCTGCACTTCATACCAGTGATACCCGTACCATTCCCTCATTAAAGCTTTCAGATCCGCCCTGACCTGGTCATATTTTTCCGCTCGTTTCGCCTGCCTTTCTAAACTCCGTAAACGGGGTTTAAGCTCGGATAAGATATCCTCCACCCGATCCAAATTGCGATGAGTTTTTTCCAAACGTCTTTCCGCATCCTCCCTCCGGGAGCGGTATAACCCGATGCCCGCAGCTTCCTCAAACAAAGTCCGGCGCTCGCTTGCATTCAAAGCCAGCGCGGTGTCAACGAGTCCCTGACCAATGATCGTATAGGTACGCCCCGCCAATCCTGATTGTCCTAACAGCTCATTAACATCCCGCAGTAAGACTTGCTGACCGTTGATCAGGTATTCATTCTTCCCATCTCGGTAGGCACGGCGAGTGATGGACACTTCGGAAAAATCAATCGGGAGCCAACCATCTTGGTTGTCAAATACAATCGTCGCAGAAGCCATACCGGACCGTGGCCGTTCATCAGAACCATGAAAGATCATGTCCACCGTCTTTTTCCCACGGAGGAGTTTATAGGACTGTTCGCCTAACACCCATCGAACAGCATCAGCGATGTTCGACTTTCCCGAACCGTTCGGACCGACAATCACGTTAATCCGGTCATCGAACTCAAACTCTGTTTTCGTCGCAAATGTTTTAAAACCAATTAAAGTGATCGATTTCAAGCGCATTCTTTATCATTCCCCAGCCTGGTCATTGTTTGATTTCAGCCCGAAGCGTTCCAGGGCTGCTCGAGCCGCATCCTTGGCAGCCATCCTTTTGCTTCTCCCCTGACCGCGACCTTTGACCTTTCCCTGAACGAGCACTTCCACCTCAAAGGTCTTCGCATGATCAGGTCCCTTTTCAGATACATTTACATAGAGGGGAGTGTCCAATCCTCGAGCCTGGGTCCACTCCTGTAAAATACTTTTCGGATCCCTGTGCTCCCCATTCTCAAGGACATCAACCACTGCTTCCTTTAAGAATGGCTCCAGAAAAGTCTCCACTGCTTTGATTCCCTGATCCAAGTAATAGCCCCCGATAAAAGCTTCGAACGCGGCGCATAAAATGCCGGGTCGTTCCCGTCCCCCTGAGATTTCCTCACCTTCCCCCAAACGAAGGGCTTGGCCGAGTTCTATATCTCGGGCAAACTCCGCCAGCGTTTCTGTGCGAACCAGCGCAGTTCGAAGCTGTGTTAACTTACCTTCTTCCACCTCAGGAAAATGGTGGTATAACCAGGCCCCGACCACAAAATCCAAAATCGCGTCACCCAGAAATTCCAAGCGCTCGTTATCCTCGAGGGCTTCTGGATGCTCATTTATATAAGATCTGTGGGTCAACGCTCTGGTCAGTAATGAAAGATTTGAAAACTGGACACCCAATCGTTTTTGGAACTGTTGAGGGGTTTCATGCTCTAACATACCCCGAGCATCAGCCATCTTTTGCCTCCAAGGAACTCAGGGTCCGCGAAATTCCCAAGATCAGGGGAAACCTCTTTCAGAATCTCGGGGTCCATCAGTTCCAGACAAATTAATCAACCTATTCTTTACACACAAGGCCTTATTATACCTAAACTCAGTTTTCCAAACCATCTACCCTGTGCAAACCTGTGGTCTGAATTCCCTTACCAGTCTCCTTTAGATACCTTCTCCATCCTCTTTTGCCCGGTTAATTCAGGAAAAACCTGATGCCTGCCTGGATAATGATCTTTTATCAACCGCATTTCAGACCGTGACCGGTGAGTACGGCAACAATCGGTTCTGACACCTCCCCCAACACCTGAGCTATCCCATCCCAAACAAGGGCAGATGTCCATTCGACGTAAAACCCCAAAGCCGCCAGATGTTCCCTGCCGCTCTTTAGGGCTGATTCTGATACGGAAACGATACGGCCCTTGCTTTCTCTGACCGACCGCAAGACCCGTACGCCGCGATATGGATTCAAAATCCTGACCCCTTCCGCCAGGGTCTCGCCTTCCGATGCGTGAACAGGCTTCCTTTCCCGCTCTTGAAAGGCTTGAGAAAGGGGATCACATGCTCCAGCCTGGACGCCCACCATCTCCGGTATTTTTGAAAGCAACCCCGCGGTTTTCAAAGCCTGGAATCCCCGAAAAATGCCCAATAACAAACCTCCGTGTCCGACCGGCATGACCACACTGCCCGGAGCTTCCCCTATCTCATCAAAAATTTCATAGGCAATGGTCGAAAACCCGGGCAGCCCCTGGGGTAAATAAGCATGACTGGCGTACACTTCCCCCCCTCTGACAGCTTCCAGCACGGCGCTGGCTGCTTCTGACCGGGGTCCAGGTATACTCACGATTTGCGCTCCGTACGCTCCAATTTGTTCCCTTTTGGGGCCGGAAGCATACTCAGGCACGAAAACTCGCGCATCCAACCCCGCCCGAGCAGCGTAGGCGGCGAAAGACGCTCCGGCGTTTCCCGAAGAATCTTCCACAGCTGACTTAATTCCTCGAGAGCGCAGGAAACTGACCATTAACGCTGTACCCCGATCCTTGAAAGACCCCGTTGGATTCTGGGATTCCACTTTAAACCCCACTTCCCGGTCGAACGCTCTGCTCCACACCAGAGGCGTCCCTCCTTCACCGAGGGTGATCATCGGGCTTTCTTTTGGCAGTCCAAAACTATGCCTGTACGGCCAGATACCCGGAAGTTGTTTATCCACTTTTTTTTGCTGGAATGGGGGATGAGATTCGAAATCAAACACCCCCCCACATTCCGGGCAACAAAAAGGGACCCCCTCCTCAGGATATGGTTTCCGGCAGGAGATACATACGATCATCCTGAAACACTACTCCTTAACTCCAGATATGTACTCACGATCACCCTTTTCTTCATACCCTGAAGTTTCTCTTATGATCAGCAGTGAATTCCCACGTCCAAAGCAAATAAACACGGCATCAAAATCTGCACAGCACGCTGGCTTATGGAGACGGCAAAGCCAACCCCATGAAGTCGATCCCTCATGCTCAGTTTTGCCCCCTGCACCCACCACTGATATGGGGAAAGAACGCGACCTTGGCCTGATCTGTCAGCTCAGTTTCTCCATCGGAGAAAGCATGGTTCACAGACGTCAGCATCGATCCCACGGCCTTTTCTGCCTGAGGATACCGGGCAGCAAGGACCGCTTTCAAATCCCGGACTTGAGACCCCTCGGGTAATTCAACCTCTATTTCTTTCTCACCAACGATATCCCGGATCGTGGCAAAGAAGAGAACCTTCACTTTTATCGTCATTTAAACACGCTGCCAGCCATGTAAATATCAACCCTGGTCACTCTAAAAAACCTGCTGATAATTTCTCTCCTCCTACCAAAAAATTATACCGTATCCTGCCATTCAACATCGACGTTCCGGGGATTAAGAAAGCTTCCTTTTCTCGACCGCTTTCCGGTAGAGAATCCAATCCCCATGTCAGATCCCGGTTCTCAGGAGGCACTGCCCCCTTTCTCAAATCCAATGGGATTCCACCCCACATGATATAATGCCAGCTATGGAAAACACCTTCACAAAATGGAAAAACGGACTGGAAAAAACGAGGAAAACAACCTTTGGCAGGATCGCCAACTTCCTCGGCACAAGCGAGATCAATGAGGACACCTGGGAAAGATTGGAGGAACTTTTCATTCAAGCAGACCTGGGTGTAGAGACAACCCTGGACATCATGCAGTCCTTAAAAAAACGGGTTCGAGAAAGCGGTTTAACGAACAATCAAGAATTGTTGTTGGAAATCGAAACAGAACTCCAATCGCGCCTGAAAGCCCCTCCTGAGGAGAACTGGTCAAAAAAACCCTACGTCATCCTCATCGCTGGCGTCAATGGATCCGGAAAGACAACCACCATGGCAAAACTAGGAAAGCGCTTTCAGGAAGAGGGAAAAGAGGTGATTTTTGGCGCTTCCGATACATACCGGGCAGCGGGTGTCGATCAACTCCAGGTCTGGGGGAAACGGTTAGAGATCCCTGTGATCTCCGGGGAAAAAGGAGGAGATCCCGGGGCCGTAGCCTACGACACCATCAAATCCGCCCTCGCTCAGGATGTAGATATGGTCCTTATCGATACCGCGGGACGTTTACACACCCGTTACAACCTGATGGAAGAACTAAAAAAAGTTCATCGTGTGGCAGGGAAAGCCCTCCCCGGAGCCCCCCATGCTAACTGGCTGGTGATGGATGCCACGACCGGACAAAACGCCCTCCACCAGGCAGAATCATTCCAGGAGGCCATCCCGCTGGATGGGGTGATCCTGGCGAAACTGGATTCCTCTGCCAGAGGAGGGATGGCATTTGCCATCCAAGAAGAACTCGACCTGCCTATCCTGTACGCTGGATTGGGAGAAACCGCGGATGATTTGGAGCGCTTTGATCCAAATGCCTTTGTATCAAGCATCCTGGCAGATTTCTAAAGAGGAATTATGGAACTCCGCCTGAAACGGTACCAGAAAACCTTCCCCCATTCTTACTCATTCGGGGTTTTTCCCACCATTGAACTCCTTGAAAATCAACCCTCCCTGGTAAAGGGTGTCATACTCCATTCTCAAGGAAATGAAAACCAGGGTGTTCACATCATCCGCGGTTACTGCGAGGAGCACGGGATTGAAATCGTCCGGGACGACCGCCTGGTTCAAAAACTTTCCCGGAGGGGAAACACCTACGCGATTGGGGTTTTTGAAAAGTATCACCATCCCCTGGACCATGAGGCAAATCATGTTGTCCTCGTTCAACCCCAGGGCATGGGTAATCTGGGTACGATCACCCGGACCATGCTCGCCTTCGGGAGCAGGAACCTGGCCCTGATCGAACCCGCAGCGGACCTTTTCGACCCCAAAGTCATCCGATCCTCCATGGGGGCGGTCTTCCAGCTGCATTTTCAATGGTTCGATGCCTTTCCAGATTACTGGGGTACATTTCCCTCCCATCATCTCTATCCCATGATGACGGACGGCGAGGTCAGCCTGAAGGAAGTCGAATTCCAAACCCCGTACTCGATCATCTTCGGGGAGGAATCCAGCGGGTTAGGGGAGGAATACCACCAATTCGGGACCAGCGTCCGCATTCCGCAGGAAGACGCCGTAGATTCTCTCAACATCGCTCTCTCCACCGGCGTGACCCTCTACCAGGCCTATATCCATGAAGGCACAGACTACCCATAAACGAAACATGACCTCCCATTCGGGTTTGTGAAGTACAATTTTATAAGGAATCATCTATACGTGAGATCAGAAACGGAGAATAATATATGGAAAATATCATTGAAGATTTGAAACAAGCCCAGAAATTGATCCAAAACCTTTGGGAGCATCTTTGACGTAGAGGAAAAAAAGAAAAAAGTAAAAGAACTGCGAAAGGAATCCCAGAATCCTGATTTATGGGATAACCCGGAACGGGCCAGGAAGGTGATGAAAACCCTTTCTGATTTGGAAGAAGAGATAGACGCCTGGAAGGATATTCAGGGGAGGATAGAAGACGCCCTGGAACTCGCAGATCTTGAGGACGATTCTATAAAAGAGGAACTCAAAAAGGAAACCCAGGCGATCCAGAAAGAGGTTGAAAAACGTGAGTTCAAAGCCATGCTTTCAGGACAGTATGATCAGGGGGACGCTCTGCTGGCTATACACGCTGGCGCGGGAGGAAACGACGCTCAGGATTGGGTCTCCATGCTGCAGCGCATGTATTTACGCTGGGCGGAAGACCACTCATATAAGACCGAGATCGTCGATTTCACACCCGGTGAAGAGGCCGGCGTGAAAAGCGTCACCATCGCCGTGAACGGTAAATACGCCTATGGTTACCTGCGGCCAGAAAAAGGCGTCCACCGCCTGGTCCGTATTTCACCCTTTGACTCCTCGAACCGGCGGCACACTTCCTTCGCTCTGGTGGAGGTCTTACCCCAGGTGAAGGATGAAACCAGCGTGGAGATCAATCCAAACGACCTCCGGATCGACACCTTCCGCTCCGCCGGCGCAGGGGGCCAGAGTGTGCAGAAAAACGATACCGCGGTGCGCATCACCCATGAACCGACCGGGATCGTCGCCAGCTGCCAGAATGAACGGTCCCAATCCCAGAATCGGGAAATGGCCATGCGCGTGCTGCGTGGAAGGTTACTGGAACTCAAGAGAGAGAAACGTAAAGAGAAGATCGATGAGCTCCGGGGGGAATACCAAAAAGCGGAATGGGGAAGCCAGATCCGGTCCTATGTCCTCCATCCCTATCAAATGGTGAAAGACCACCGCACCAATCATGAAGAGGGCAACACGGAGGCTGTACTGGACGGCGAGTTGGACCCTTTCATCGAAGCTTACCTGCGGGCCAATGTGGGAAATGGGAAGACATAATGCCCGGATCCTATAGATTGACAGAGCAGCGAGTATCCCCCATCCATACCTGATGGAGTCCTGACCTACGGTCCAATACCACTCCCGGTATCATCTCCCCTATTTCATTCAGGGTGAAATAGGGGATGACCGCCTCTCCATCCCCTTGTCAAACCGCTCAAAGGGCTGTATAATAGAACAAATGTTCTAACAAGTCCTTACGGTCGTTTCAGTCATGTTCCCTGATCACTTCCTTGACTCCTTCAAATATCTTCTTTTCCCTTCTCGCTTCGTCAAACTCGATGAGAGGTTGAGCCTGGCCCTGGCCCGTTTGGCCGAGCAGGAGGAGCGCCCGGTGGACGAACTGGGGCAAGACATGCTCAGTTTTGCCCTCCAGCACCGCCGGGCAGCGGCAGAAAACCTGGAAGCCTGGGAATCCCTCACCCCGCGCGAAAGGGAAGTCACTGCCCTGGCCTGCTTAGGCTACACTAACAAGGAAATCGGCCGCCGTCTGGTCATCGCCCCAGCGACCGTCAAAACCCACCTCAGGAACGCCAAGCGTAAATTCGGACTGCACAGCAAACTTGAACTGCGCAAAGCCCTGGCGGACTGGGATTTCTCAGAATGGGAAGAATGAGGGCTCTTTTCCTCCCCTCCCCTATTCGGGTAGCACCTTTTTCAACCCCCATTTCATCCCCTTGACGATTGTCCTTCTTCCACGAGCCTGATAAGGTGGAGGGAGATGAGACAACGACTACCCACACTTTCCACGGGCTCGCTGCAGCTGCTGGTCGCGCCCAACCCTTTCCGGCAGCAGGTGGTGACCCACTTTATCGCCGAACTGGCCCTGAAGGGTCCCGTGCAGGTCCTGGACGGGGGCAACCGCTTTGACGTGCTCCGCCTCAACCGCGAGCTGCGGAGACGGGGGCGTGATTTCTACACCCCTCTCAAGCGCATTCGCGTGGCGCGGGCTTTTACCTGCTACCAGATGGTCACCCTCTTAGAAAAGAACTCGGGAAAGGGAACCCCCACCCTGGTTTTAAACCCGCTGACCACGTTTGAAGATGAAAGCGTTCCCTTCCCTGAGCGGCTGCGCTTGCTGGAAACCGCACGCTACTGGCTGGACAAAGCCGCCCGCCGGGCACCTGTGATGCTGGTCCTGCACCCCCGCCCAGAGGGGGACCCCTTCCTGGAGCGCCTGGGCCAGAGCGCCGACCGAGTGTGGACCTTTGAAGGACCACCCTCACCTACCCAACTCTCTTACCTATAAAGGAGCCACCCATGGGCCGTACCGTTTCTTCCATCACCCAAACATTCCTAGAAGAAAAAGCTGCCTTTGCTCGCTTTCGCCGCGCGCTCCGGCGCCGGGATCAGCAGGCGCTGGACGATCTTTTTACCTCAGCGCGCAAACATCTCTCGGCAGCGTCTTACGCTTCCCACGCCCTGCCTTTCGAGACCTTTTTGCTAGCCATGCTCCTGGAGGAGCACAAGGAAGTCATCCGCCTGCGGCAAAAGATCGCCGCCTCAGATGACGAGTCTCATGAATGAATTCACATCCTGGCTGCTGGACCTCTACCCGGACCCGGAGCGGGGCGTGGTGCTCTGGTTCCTGGACGAAGACCAGGAAGAACGGCGCTGCCTGCACCACCCTTTCCCGACGGCCTTCTATACCCACGGCGAGTTTGACCGCCTGCGGGAGCTGTGGCGCTATCTTGAGGCCCTGCCTTTCCCGCTCCAGCTCTCCCGCAGGGAAAAGCGCGACCTCTTCGTCGAGGAGCCCCTCCCCGTCCTGGAGGTGAAAGCCACCACGCCGACCCGTCAGGAGCGCGTCTTCTCCCGCCTCAAGAAAGAGTTTCCAGATCTGACCTATTACAACGCTGACATCCCCCTGGATCTGCGTTATGCAGCCCAAACGGGGACCTTTCCTCTGGGACGCTGCCGGGTGGTGGCCGGGGAGGGAGGGGAGATCCAGGACATCGAGCCCCTTGACTCCCCCTGGGAGATCGACCCTCCACCCCTCCCCCTGCGGGTCATGGCCCTCTCCCCCGACTGCAACCCTTTCCACGATCCCCCCCGGGCCCTGAAAGTCCGCCTGGGCGAACGCCAGTACCGTTTCTCATTCCATGAGGGGCGGAGCCTACTCATCAAGCTTCGGGCCCTGCTCAAAGCGCACGACCCGGACCTGCTGCTCACCGTATGGGGCGACAACTGGCTGATCCCCAAGCTGCACGAACTGGAGGAGAAACATCGCATTCGGCTGCCCCTCAACCGCAACAAAGGCCGGGACGTGGAGCGGCGCCCGGAGCGCTACTACCATTCCTACGGAGGCGTGATCTACCGCGGCCCCCAGGTACGCGCCTTCGGTAGGCTGCATATCTCCACCGAGAACACAGTCATGTACCACGACTACGGACTGGAAGGCGTCTTTGAGATGGCCCGGGTCACACGCCTGCGGGTCCAGACCGCGGCCCGGGTCTCCCCCGGCACCGGCATCTCGGCCATACAGATGCTCACCGCCCTGCAGCAGGGCATCCTCGTCCCCTGGCACAAACAGCAGGTGGAGCAGCCCAAAACCGCGTACAACCTGCTCCAGGCAGACCGCGGGGGGTTGGTCTTCCAACCAACCATCGGCCTCCATCCACATGTGGCGGAAATCGATTTCATCTCCATGTACCCCAGCATCATGGAGCATTTCAACATCTCCCCCGAAACGGTGGGAGAAGGTGGGCCGGAGGGCACCTACATCCCCGAGCTGGAAATGACCGTCGACCAGGAGCACCGCGGGCTGGTCCCGGACACCCTGCAGCCCCTGCTTGAAAAGCGGGTCAAGCTCAAACAAGAGCTGGCCCACCTCCATCCAAAGGACATGCGCTACCGGCCCTTCAAAGCCCGGGCCTCGGCGCACAAATGGCTCCTGGTGACCTGCTTCGGGTACCTGGGTTACAAGAACGCCCGCTTTGGGCGCATCGAGGCCCATGAAGCGGTCACCGCTTACGGGCGGGAGGCCCTGCTGCGCGCCAAGGAAGCTGCGGAAGAATTGGGCTTCCGCGTCCTGCACATGTATGTGGACGGCTTATGGGTCCAGAAGGAAGGAGTCCGGGAAGGGGAAGATTTCCAGCCCCTGCTGGATGAAATCCTGGACCGCACCGGCCTGCCCATCAGTCTGGACGGCATCTACCGCTGGGTGGCCTTCCTGGGGTCGCGCCAGGACAAGCGGGTGCCTGTGGCCAACCGCTATTTCGGCGTCTACCAGAACGGGGAATTGAAAATGCGGGGCATCGAAACCCGGCGGCATGACACGCCGACCTGGATCGAAGAGGTCCAGCTCGAAATCCTCCACCGCCTGGCGGAGGCCCCCGGCGCGGACTCGCTTCCCAACCAGCTGCCCGGGATCCACGCTCTGCTGCGTGAAAAATTGGGGCGCTTACGAGAAGGAAACGTGCCCCTCAAAAAATTGCTGGTCTCACAGAAACTGAGCCGGGAGTTGGAGGAGTACAAAGCCCCTTCCCCCGCCGCCCGCGCTGCAGGGCAGCTGGCCGAGACCGGCGTGGAACTCACTCCCGGACAGCAGGTGCGCTTCCTCTATATGCGAGGAAAGCCCGGGGTATACGCCTGGGATTTGCCGGAGCGGCCGGATCCGGCCATCCTGGACACAGGACACTACGCTGAACTCCTGCTGCGCGCGGCCCATACCGTGCTCCGCCCGCTTGGTGTCGAGGAAAATACTCTTCGCTTGTGGACCTTCGGCAACGCTGGCTACGGCGCCCCACCCGGGGTGCTTCCAGGCTCCAGCACCCAGCTTTTCCCCCTCTTGGAGAACCCCCGCCAGGTCCTGCCCCGCTTACATGGCCGCGGGAAGGTTTCCGAGATCCGGTGACACGGTCTGCAAATCTTTCACCTTTGACCTGAATTTCATCAGGCGGTCTACCTTGACAGTTTGCTCTTCTCTCAATATAATTTCCCAGCTAGATTGAAAGAACATAAACACATATTTCATGTGTTTCTAACGCAGGAGTGAAATTATGACCCCACTGCCCAAACAAAGAATATCGCGCGGACGAAAGAACCGCCGCCGTGCACACGATGCGCTAAAACCAAAAAATTTAGTCCAGTGCAGCAACTGTGGAGAAAAACGTCTCCCCCACCGCGTTTGCCCGAATTGTGGATTTTACCGGGGGCGCGAAGTGGTGGCAGAATAATCCCCACCTCTGGCTGACAGATCACCCCAGAAAAACCAGAAATAGGACGGCCGTGTTGTCACGGCCTCCTGTGATTTAAAGGAACATTGGGTTATAATAAGATACGCTGTCAGGTTTGTCTGCCAAACCGAATCTATTCAAAAAAATCATCGGAGATCCTATGTCTGAAGCAGAGCGACCCCCCGGAAAAACCACCATTGCACCGGGCGTACTGGTGACCATCGTCAAGGCAGCCGCTCTTCAAGTAGATGGGGTAAGCCGCCTGGCCCAGACGCCTAGTGGTGTGAACACGCTCTTTAACCGCAGTCTTGAGAAAGGTGTCCAGGTCCGTGTGGAAGAAAACGGCCGGGTTCACGCTGATATCTATTTGATCCTCAATGGCGAAGTAAACCTCCGCGACACCGGGATGAAGGTCCAAAAGGAAGCAGAACTTGCCATCTCGAAGATGGTCGGCCTGGAGGTTGGCTCTGTAAACGTTCACATTGAAAATGTTGACTTCCACAATCATCACACTGATGAGGAATGAGCATCCATGAAAAAACGGACCAAAGCGCGGGCGATCGCCTTGCAAACTCTTTTTGAGTTAGATATAACCGATCATCCCCTTGGGACCGTTCTTAAAAATAGGATTGCTGATTCCAGCTTAGACGAGGATCTCATCTATTTCATCCACGATATCGTACATGGCGTTTGGCCAAACACCTCCGAATTAGATCGCTTTATCGCGGAACACGCACCTGAATGGCCGCTTGACCAGGTCGCAGTCATCGATCGTAATATCCTCCGCATCGCGCTGTGGGAATTGGCCGTGAACAACAATACCCCCTTGAAAGTCGTTATCAACGAAGCTGTAGAATTAGCGAAAACATACGGCTCTGACAGCGCTTCCCGCTTTGTGAACGGCGTGTTAGGAAGCCTGGCGGAACGCCAGAACGAACTCAGACAATCCTTACAACACTTACAAATAAAGACCGCTGACGAACCAAAATGAACATCTTTGGTATTGGCCCTCTCGAAATCATTTTTGTCATCTTAATAGGGATCCTTGTATTGGGTCCAGAAGAGATGGTCGAAACCGGACGCAAGTTGGGGAAATTTATTCACTCTATCGTGACGTCCCAGTGGTGGCAAAGCGTACAGAGTGGTATGGATGAAGTTCAAAACCTGCCCTCGAAATTAGTGCGGGAGGCTGAACTGGAAAAGTTCAACGAGCTCTACAATCTCGACAACGAATATATTCCTCCCGGCGAGCAAGATGATCAGCAGCGCCCATCCTCGGAGATAGCTTCCTCAGCTTCTCCACGCAGGGAAAGCGACGCAGAAGAAACCCCTCCCGACAGCGGGGATGATAAGGAACCGTCAAGTTCATAAAAACCGCTTTCCCACCCCTTTGAGAGAAATCGAAGACAGCTGTTCGAAAAGTATCCAACAGCTGGAACCCACGGACGTAGACTACATCCCGGATTGAACATACACATTTAAACACTGACGAGAAAATCAGGTTTTTAAAGAAGCTCCTGATCTTCTTATGTTCCTACAATCCCTAATCAGAAGTCCGGATGGAGGTGCTAAGCCCATCCCGTGATCCCCACCCGGGTGAATTAAGGCGTGCAAACTGATCCATTCTAGTCTATAATCTTATCTAACCATTTTAAATTGAGAACATAATATTAACCGTGAAAAAGAAAAAACAGAACTCATGGGGATCATTGGTAACGACTTTCAGCATCCAGCCTTTACGTTGGCGCCACTTTTTCCTGCTATTTATGCCTTTATGCCTGGTCGTGCTGGGTGTGGTAGGGATCGGATATTGGCGCGCCCTGTATGGCTATACGTATTTTGGACCTGCCGCAGCTTTGTCCTGGGGGCAGCCCTGGTTTTTTTCTGCTGCTTTCCTTACGTTGCCCCTGCTGCTCTATACCCTGCGCAGACTCTACCGCGCCCACGCCCGGGTCAAGGTCCACACGGAAGGGATCATCGTCTATCGCCCCCCCAGCCGGAAAAGGGCCCTGCGCTGGGAGGAGATCTCTGGCATCTCCACATCTACCACCAAGAACTCCTTTCTGGGTTTGAAATCCAAGCCCCGTCATCGCCTGACCATTCATCCCTCACAGGGCAGGCCCATTAAACTCAACCACAAGCTGAACCACCTCGAAGATCTGATCACGATCCTCAAAAAACAGGTGTACCCCCGTCTCATGGAACCCTTGAAAAAGCGTTACCAGGAAAATAGGGATCTCCATTTTGGCGCTTTAACAGTATCCAAAAACTCCCTCTCCTACCAGGAAAAAAATATCCCCTGGTCATACATCCAATCAATCACGGCAGCGAACGGGAACCTGATCATTCAACTTTCACCTCAGAAGAAATTTGAGGTCCCCGCGGAGAAAATCCAAAACATGGAACTGCTTATAAAACTCATCAAAGAAGAGGTGCGATCATGACACCCGCAGGAAACAAACCAAAGGGGAAAGTGTTTCTTCTCCTGATCACCCTCAGCCTTCTGATTAACGCCTGCACCACTCAGGGATTGATGGAACAGTATATACCCCAAAAGAAATCTGGGGCTGATGTACATCCCACGGTAGAGATCACGTTTTTCGTCAGTTTACCCCCCGATACACCCACCGATCAAACCATTTATCTAAGCACACTTGACGAAGTGACAGGATTGGGGGTGAACCCGCAGGCTCACCCTTTGGAACACGTTCCTGAGGAACCCGCCTCCCAGGAAGGTTTGACCTACAAGACGACATTGGTTGTTCCCCAAGACTCCCTGATTAAGTACCGTTACACAAGGCAAGATCCATACTCCGTGATTGAGCATACCGATACCGGTGAACAAGTCCGTTACCGTTTGCTGCACGCCAAAAACCCCGCTGAGGTGCATGACGTAGTCTACCAGTGGTCCGATATATCATATGCAGGCCCCGAACCGGGGCGCATTTCCGGCACCATTCTTGATCAAAAAACAGGGCAACCCCTGCCCGGCGTGTTAGTTGCCGCTGGCGGGGTCCAGGCCCATACAACCGCGAATGGTTCTTTCTTGCTTTCGGGGCTCCCTCCAGGCGTCCATAATTTGGTCGCCTACGCTTTAGACGGTAGTTACCAAATCGGACAACAAGGCGCGCAGGTCGCTTCCCAGGCAAATACCGAAGCCATCCTGGAACTCACCCCCCGCGAACACGTGGATACCACCTTCGTGGTCGAAGTTCCCCGAGGGACCCCAAAAGGGAGCGTTCGGCTTGCAGGTAACCTTTACCAACTCGGGAATACATTCGGAAATTTCACAGGAGGAATGAACACACTCCCCGCCCGCATGCCAACCTTAACCCAGATCGATGAAACCCATTATGGGATCATCCTCTCCCTTCCTGTCGGGGCGGAAATTCGTTATAAATATACATTGGGAGATGGATTTTGGAACGCTGAACACAAGGAAAATGGCAAATTCCGGCTGCGGCGTTTCCTGGTGCCTGAGGAACCTATCCAACGAGAGGACACCGTCGTTTCCTGGACCGCAGGAGAAAAAGGCCCGATCACATTTGACCTGACAACCCCATCCCACACGCCAGCTGAGGAAGAAATTCACATTCAGTTTAACCCCTTTGGTTGGACTACCCCTCTTCCGATGTTGAAAGCGGGTCCCAATCATTGGGTTTATATCCTTTACAGCCCTTTGAACATCATCTCTGATCTGCAGTATCGCTACTGCCGGGGAGGTGAATGCGGGATCGCAGATGACGCGGAAACAATGGGTACATCCGCCTCAGGTAGAGAAGTGACTATTTCCAATGAACAGGTCTTCCAAAAAGATCAGGTGAGAGAATGGGCCTGGCTGGAAAAGGATCTTTCCAATCCTTCCCTTTCACCTGTCCCCCCGGATGCCCAAAGGGGTGAATTTATCACAGGTCTGGAATTGATGCCCGGGCACACCCCGGCCCAGACGGATCAACTCCTGGATGTCATGAAGGGAGTCAAGACCCTCAACCCACGCTGGATCATAATCACTCCAACCTGGAGTTTCACACACCAAAAACCCCCGGTCCTGGAACCTAGAGCCAATCAGGATTGGCTGTGGTTGGAGTTAGAAACCGCCATTAACACTGCCAAATCGCAGGGTTTAAAAGTAGCTTTATATCCTCACCCCCATTTTCCTTCCACAGCGGAGGATTGGTGGTTGACTGCACCGAGGGACTTCAGTTGGTGGAACAGCTGGTTTGATCAATACCGCCGTTTCGCCCTGCATTTTGCTGATGCAGCGGAAAACCAAAACATCGATATGCTTATCCTCGGCGGAGAATGGTTAGGTCCCACCCTGCCAGGCAGCACGCTCAAAAACGGGAACTTGTCCGGTGTACCCGCGGACGCTGACCTGCGGTGGGAGAAGTTGTTGATAGACGTCCAAGAACGGTATCAGGGGACCACGGCCTGGGCCATGTCGCTCCCCAGCAATAAAATAAAACCCCGCTATATAGAACACGTTGATCAAGTTCATCTGGCATGGTCACCTCCCTTGACAGGCGATGCTTCAGTTTCTCTGGAAGAGAAGACCACTGCAGCCAGAGAGGCACTTGTAGAAAATGTATACCCTTTCTGGGAAACGTGGATCAAACCGGGAAATAGAAATTTGGTCCTGAGTATGGCATATCCCTCAGTCGAAGGAGGAACCAGGCAGTGCTTAGAGGTGGAAGGAGACAACTGCCTTCCTCCCAGCTCTCTTAACAAACCTGCGCCCGACCTGCCTGATTTACCCACAAATTTTCAGGAACAAACGCAGGCTTACCAGGCCAACTTGATGGCAATCAGTGACCAGGAGTGGATTTCCGGACTCATTTCCCGGGGATACTACGCCCCCGTGGTCCTTCATGACAAATCGATCTCCATCCACGGCAAACCAGCTGCCGAGGTTATCAAGAGTTGGTTTGAAGCCATCATCCCCTGATACCGCTTGAGGGATATTTTTTATAAGTCCATATTAAATGTATGACTAAAAAAGGAGAAATAACCACCAGAGGAGAATAACCAGTATTAACAGTATATATAAATGCCACATAAGCACTTGAAAGACCAGGCGCTATGCTATAATCAAAACACAGTCAAAAAACCCATCCAAAAAACAAATGGATGGGTTTTAATAGTCCGTACGAACGGTGCCGGTACGTAAGTTAAAGGTTGGATAGAAAATAAGAGTATGAGTAAACAGAAAACAATTGAAGCAACCCAAGAAAACGGATCTCCTTTATCCCATCTCCTTCAGTTAGGAAGGGAGAAGGGCTATGTAACCCTGGATGACATCTCTGAGGTGTACCCAAAAGCAGAAAAGAAAGTGGATCAGCTTGAAGAAGCTTTCGCCGCGCTGCTCAGCGCTGACATCCCTTATGTGGAGAACGAAGAAGAAGCTGAAGAGATGTTTGAAGGGGAAGATAAAGAAGATGAATATCTGGAAGATAAAGATGCTCTTGAGGAGGAAGATCCTCTCGCCAACATCAGCACAAAAGACACGGTGGGTCTTTACATTAAACAAGCCGGAAAGGTCCCCCTTTTAACCCGTGAGGAAGAACAGGAGCTTACGAAGAAAATTAATGCTGGGCGAAAAGCTCAAAAGAGATTGGCGGAGGAAGAACTCACCCTGGAAGAGCGTCAAGAATTGAGCAAGATCGTGGATAAAGGGTGGGCAGCCTTTGAACATTTGATCAAAGCCAATTCCCGCCTGGTGATCAGCATCGCCAAAAAATACGTCGGCCGAGGTGTGTCCTTCCTCGATCTGATCCAGGAAGGCAACATCGGCATGATGCGAGCTGCTCTCAAATTCGAACGGGAACGCGGATACAAATTCAGCACCTATGCCACTTGGTGGATCCGGCAGGCGATCACCCGGGCCATCGCAGATCAAGGTCGAACGATACGTGTCCCCGTTCACATGGGAGATAAGATCAACAAGATGATCCGCATGCAGCATCAACTCAAGCAGGATCTGAACCGGGATCCGACCCAGGAAGAGATGGCTGAGGCTTTGAATGTCAGCCCCGAGGACATACGCGACATGATGAAGCATGCCCGTCGACCTTTGTCACTGGAGATGCCCACGGGAAAAGAGGACGATGCTTTCTTAGGCGATTTCATCCCTGACAAAGACATCACCCCACCCGATGAGGAAGCCACCAGTATCCTGCTCCGGGAACACCTTCAGGAAGCGCTGTCCGAACTACCCCCCCGAGAGACGCGCATCTTAGAAATGCGCTATGGATTGGTAGACGGGCGTACGTTGACGCTAAATGAGGTGGGAAAGAAAATGGGTGTCACCCGAGAGCGCATCCGCCAGATAGAGGCTCAAGCCCTGCGGCGGCTGCGGAACCCCCGCATTCAGGATAAATTAGAATCCTACCTAGATTGACAAGAAACTACATTAAATAAAAAAGCGGAACAGGAAATCCTGTTCCGCTCTTTTTGCTTTCAGTTTCCTCATTTTTCTGCTCTCAGGATCAAATCTCCCCACGTGGTGGGATCACTGAAGTGCCTTGTGCTCACATTGGAAACCATGGACTGCTGGATAGCTTCTCCAGGCTCGTCATTGTCGGAAAGCGAGAGCGCAAAACCAAACTTATCCCCTACCTGGGGTGTGATCTCAAACAGCGTCCAGGGCAAGGCCATCTCCATGATGTAACCCTGTCCCGTTTTAACTGCCTCAGCTTGAATGGCACACGTGCTTCCCCTCTTGCTTAAGGGGTACCAAATGTAACACTCCGGGTCATTGGGGTTCCCTTGCCCGGGAGAAATACCGATCTGGTAATCATCCCAATTCATGGACGCCAAGTAATAATCGTATGCTGTATGGGTGTCCAGGAGGATCTCAAAACTATCCCCTTTATAAATATTTTGTTTATCAGCTATCTGGACGTATTTGTCATCTGTGACCCGGATGTTGATATACAGGTACTCTTCATCCCAGCCAATTTCCACCTTACCTGACGCATCCGATTTACCTGTGTAGTTTTCCTCTCCATATACGACATGAGTTATGACCTCTAAAATGCCCGCATCCCAGTCTTCGAGATATCCGTCGATCGTGGGAGGATCGCTCAAATAATGTGCACTGATATTTGGGCCAGGGCGGGCAGCAGGACCCGCGTAGGATTCCGTCGGTTCCGGGGTATCCGTGGGATTCAATGTCGCGGTGGGCACTTCGGTATCAGTGACCTCAGGTATGGGCGTG
Source organism: Anaerolineales bacterium (assembly GCA_046483045.1). Lineage (GTDB taxonomy): Bacteria > Chloroflexota > Anaerolineae > Anaerolineales > UBA11858 > B10-G9. Next base: position 54,095 of record JAWODY010000002.1, read on the forward strand.
TTGGTGGGAACCTCCGTGCTTTTCGCTGCCTGCGTTTCCGTGGCTGCTGAGGTGGCAGGTGGTGGTTCTGTGGGTTCGAAAAGCGCGGTCATCGTTTTATCCGGGGTCGGAAAATCGAACGGGGTGGGGGTAGAAAACCCGGGTAACGTGCACGCTGAGAGCGTAAAGGCAAGAGTAAATATCAAGGACGTATATATCAATAATTTCTTCATAACAGGAACCTCTCCTTAGAGTGATTCTCAGCACATTGGCGTCACATATATTAAAATTATATACGATTTTCTTCCTACCTACACTATTGTACCGTAAAATTGGATCATGGTTCACTACAAACATCCGCGCCCTGCCCTGACAGTAGACATCGTGCTCTTCAAAAAAATGCAGGGAGATCCCCATGTTTTGCTCATTAAAAGAGCTCAAAGACCCTATCGAGGGGATTTTGCCCTTCCGGGAGGGTTTGTGGGCATTCATGAACCCCTAAAAGCGGCAGCTGAACGGGAATTAAAGGAGGAAACCGGCATCCACAGCGTAGAACTCGAGCAAATTAAGGCCTTTGGCACGCCCGGCAGGGATCCGCGAGGACGAACCGTATCCATTGTTTATGGCGCTTTTCTCTCCTCAGAACTTGACATAGACCCCCAGGCGGCCAGTGATGCTCAAGATGCAGGTTGGCACCCCCTCTTGGATTTACCCGCCCTGGCATTTGACCATGCAGAAATCATTCAGACAGCCTTCCAAGCCCTGGCCAATCAAGAAGAGGATTGAAAAAGCGTCTCAATCTGCGGTGCAAAACCCATCCCCATTTGAGGAAATAAATAGTTGAAACTAATCCCAAATCTGGCGCAGAGGAAAGATCTCCGTTGGTTACCCCCTCATATTTAACAGGAAAGCCCCACCATGCCGTGTGTGACTTAGTCTTGAACCTGCTTTCGCAGAGTGGGTTTCCGCAACGCAAGCTCCGCCTTGGCTCAGGCCTATCGCGTAACTTCCGCAATCTAGGAACCCTGTAAGTAGGTGTTGGCCCAAAACACATCTGTCACAACGCGAACACAGTAGGGCAATAACAATTTACCACATGAATTTTCTGGTGAATAGGGTAAAAGCCTCCCCGGAGGTAAATTTTTAATCTAAGTCCAGTTTGATATGCAGTTCTTCCAGCTGTTCCTTTGTGACCGGTGAAGGCGCATCGGCCATCACATCCCGGGCTGATTGGTTTTTTGGAAAGGCGATCACTTCGCGGATGTTGGGTTCATTTGCCAGCAGCATGCACAGGCGGTCAATGCCGGGTGCGATCCCCCCATGGGGCGGTGTCCCATACGAGAAAGCCTGCAGCATGTGCCCAAACCGTTCCCGGGCTATGTCCTGGTCCAGCCCAATCAGATTAAATACCTTCTCCTGTAATTCACCATCATGGATCCGGATCGATCCCCCTCCGATCTCATATCCATTCAAGACCAGGTCGTACTGCTGCCCTTGAGCTTGAGAAGGGTCTTCGTCGAGATGTTTGACATCCTCCGGCATGGGAGCTGTGAAAAGATGGTGGCTTGGATCCCAGCGATCCTCTTCCTCATTCCATGTAAAGAGTGGGAAATCTATCACCCAGCAAAAGGCAAGCGTGTCCCCATCGACAAGGTCCATCTGATCCCGCAGCTCTTCCCGCAGGCGGCCTAAACAATCCAAGACGATTTCCTGCTGGTCAGCGATGAAAAGCAGCAAATCCCCATCCTCTGCGTCCATGCGCTGATAGAGAGCCGCTTTCGTGTCTTCGGCAATGAACTTCAAGAACGTCGAGCGCTCCTCGCCGGTCTCTGTGATCGCAATATACGCCAAGCCCTTGGCGCCGTACTGTTTCACAAATTCCGTAAAATCGTCGATCTGGTTTCTGCTGTACCCCCCTAGACCCGGCGCTTTGATCCCCCGAACATCCCCCCCTTTTTCGACCACACTGCTAAAGACGCGGAACTCACTTTCTGCCACTAGGTCCGTGACATCTACCAATTCCATCCCAAAACGGATATCCGGGTTATCCTTTCCAAACCGATTCATGACTTCTTCGTAGCTCAAACGCGGCCAAGGTGTTTGAAAAATTTTCTTTTGAGGGGTAATCTCCTGGACCATTTGGGTGTAAAGGTCCTCAATGAGTTCCATCACATCTTCACGCTCCACAAACGACATCTCGAGGTCCAGCTGGGTGAACTCTGGCTGGCGGTCGACCCGGAGGTCCTCATCTCGAAAACAGCGCGCAATCTGGAAATAACGCTCCACGCCGGCAACCATCAACATCTGCTTCAACTGCTGCGGGGATTGAGGCAAGGCGTAAAACTCCCCCGGATGAACACGGGAAGGGACCAGATAATCCCGGGCACCCTCCGGGGTGGCTTTGAAAAGGATCGGGGTTTCCACTTCTATGAAGTCCCGCTCATCCAAATAATCGCGGATGTATTTCACCACCTTATGGCGTAAGATGAGATTGTCCCGCATTCGATCGCTTCTCAAATCCAGATACCGATATTTCAAACGTGTCTGTTCATCCACCTCTTCTTCTTGCTGGATCATGAAGGGAGGAGTCCTGGCGGGGTTTAGAATTTCAACCTTGGTGACTTCAACTTCTACGGTTCCAGTGGCGATATCGGGGTTTTCCATTCCTTCTGGACGACGCCGGACATTCCCATCCACCTTGATCACCCACTCCATCCGTACAGGGTCTAGTGCGTGATGAGCCGCCGGAGAAATATCCGGATTGGTTACCAGTTGGACAACCCCGAATCGATCCCGAAGGTCCACAAACGTCACGCCGCCGTGGTCCCGCCTGCGGTCCACCCACCCTGCCAGACTGACATCTTTACCCACGTCTTCTTCCCGCAATTCACCACAGGTATGTGTTTTATACATCGACCCTCCAAATATTGAACATGAAATCTCAGACCAAGCTCAAATTGATCTTCTGCATTATAGCATGGGTCAAACCACCCGGAAAGCACCCATTGTTGATGTTGCAGTTTCCATCTCTGCCCACCTTACACACCTCCTTGCACCGGAAAACCCTTTCTTGCTCAGCCAGAAAGCTCGCACTATAATACAAGTCAGCTCATCTCGGATTCAGAATATACTGGAAACGTAAACCGATGACAGCAGGGGCTTCCCCACCTCCATCACAAGAGGATCACCCCAGAAGGAGCGCGCAGAACCTGAAAGGGATCCTTCCCTTCACGTATATCCCCTGGATAAAAATCCTGTTATTTATCTTCAGCCTGTTCTTATTTTTCATCGCGCTGGAAACGGTGAAAACCGGGGCCCAAGAAATGACCGGGTTCGCCCGCCGTTTGTCGGGTGTGGATAACCTGCTCAGCGGTATAGGCTTAGGATGGCTTACCTCCTACCTGACGTTGAGCGGTTCCCCCATCGCCGCCATCTCGCTGACGCTTTTCGACGTCGCCTCCATTAATGAAGTAGCCACATTTGGGATGATCGTCGGTTCCCGCATAGGCGGTTCGTTGATCGTGATCTTTATTGGTGTGATCTATATCCTGCAGGGGCACGACCGGGGAACGAGCCTGCTGACCGGCATCCTCTCCTTCATGGTTACCGGCTTGATTTATATCCCGGCCACTCCTTTAGGTTTATTTCTTTTGGACCGGGTGTCCGTTCCCATCCCCTTTTTATCCTCTTCGAGCTCACTGAGCAAGTCTCCTGTGGACCGACTTCTAGGCCCATTAAGAAACTTGATGGCCACGCATCTTCCAGAGTGGGTCATTTTTGGTCTGGGGGTGGTGCTGACCCTGATCAGCCTTGAGTTGATCGATAAAGCACTCCCTGAATTTGAGCTGGAAGAGAACGTCTTTGGAGAGGTTCCCGACCTTCTTTACCGACCCTTGATCTCTTTTTTGCTCGGTTTTGCCTTTACTTTGATTACCATGAGCGTTTCCATCTCATTGGGCCTCCTAGTACCCCTCTCTGTGCGCGGTTATATCAAGCGGGAGAACTTGCTCCCTTACATCATGGGCAGCAACATCTCAACTTTTCTGGACACGGTCATCGCTGGCCTGCTGCTCAGAAACCCTGAAGCAACCAATTTGGTCCTTGTCCAAACGCTCAGCGTCACCATCATCTCCCTCTTGATCTTATTTTTCATCTACAGGCATTTCCAAAAAGCCATCCTCCGGTCCGCGTTGTGGATGAATGAAAAAAGCCCCCGCTTGCTTGTTTTCTCTGCTGTGCTGTTTCTCATTCCCCTGGTCCTGATTTTCACGTAGGAGCCAAACACATGCAAATCCTCATCAGCAGTCATAACACAGACACGTTTCAAAGAGCTGTCGACTATACAGTGCTCTTCGCGGAACAGGCAGCTGTCACTCTCTTATATGCCTATCAGAATGACCATGACCGACAGAAGGCCCTGGAAGAACTCGATTCTTTAGAAGAGAAAATTCGCTTGCTCACGAACTGCGCAGTCCGGGTGATTGTCCGGCAGGGGGAGACCAAGGATGTCATCCTCGATGAAACCCTTGCCAAAGAATACGATTTGATGGTTTTCGGAAGTCCTCTCCACCCCCATTTCAAAAATCTGCGGCCCAAACATGATGCCCGCCAGATCGCCAAACGGATATCCATCCCCATGCTGGTCATCTTTGCCCCTCATGACCAATTATCTCGGGTCCTGATGTGCATCGGGGGAACAGAATCAGATCAAGTTGTCCTTCACCAAGGGGGGACGTTGACAGCTCAGGCAGAGGCGGAGTGCAGCATTCTCCATGTCATGTCCCAGATCCCGCTCCGGGCCAGCGCTGACATGGAAGACCTGGAAAGAGATGCTAAATCTTTGGTCAAACATGAAAGCAAGGAAGGAAAATACCTGGAAGATGCGCTGGAACGCCTGCGCGAACGGGGGATCCTGTCAGAGGACTGCCAGCTGATCGTCCGCCACGGCTTGACCGTAGAAAAGATCATCGAGGAAAGCGATCGGGGGAATTACGATTTAATTGTCATCGGCGGTTTGGATATCGCACCACATAAATCCTGGCAAGAACTCCGTGAGCTGGTCCAGGAGGATATCGCTGACCGGGTTTTAGCGGAGTCTGCAAAGCCTGTCCTGATCGCCCGGGAGCCCGACCGGACATTAAACTGGAAAGATTTCTAATATCCAAACCGGAGGTCTCAAAGTCCCACAGGATCCATCAGGAAAGTTCCTCTTCCGGATTCAGATCAGCCATTCACACCAAAAATAAAACAGCCACCCCGGAGAGAGCCAGGATGGTACCGCCCACAGCTCCCCAACCGAATTTCTCTTCGAAATAGAAATAACTGACAGGCAGCAAGAAGATAGGCGGGAGAGCCATTAACGTGCTGGCCACGCCTACATCGGCATGCTGCAGTGCCAGCAGGGAGAAGGAAACCCCCAGGAAGGGTCCCACAAAAGCCCCGGATACAATATACTGGAAGGCTTTCCGGTTTTCAAAGACCGCTTTTAAAGTGCTCATTCCCCGTTTTTGACCAAAGGTGATCAACCACATCAGGATCATGGCGGAAGCCATCCGAATCAAATTACCAGAAATGGGAGAGAAGCTGCCCCCCATCCCATTCTTTGCCAACACCAAACCCACGGCCTGACCGGTCGCTCCTCCCAGACCAAAGAGAATCCCCTTCAGGTAGTCACGGTTTTCCAGATTCCGGTGGTGGTTATTCTCTAAAATGACCCACACCAGCCCCCCAATGGTCAATACGATCCCCATGATCTGCAGCAGATTGAGGGCTTCACCCAGGAATATCCAGGCCGCAAAGGAAGCGATGATGGGCGCCAGACTCATCATCAACATCGAAATCCGGGGACCCACCCATACAAAGGCTTGAAATAAAAAAGCATCACCCAGCACCAGTCCCACGATGCCGGATAGACCCAGCCAGAGCCAGCGGTCCCATCCTGCATCCAGCGGCAGGGGTCTGCCCAGAAAAAGGGCATGAGCCAGGATCAGAAACAGAAAAGCAAATATCAACCGCACCCGGTTTACGATCACCGATCCCACCCTGCGACTCGCCACAGTAAAAAAAGCAGAGTTGATCGCGAAGGTCACGGAGGTCGCTAAAGCAGCTAATTCTCCCAAAATCTCCATGCAACCATCCTATCCATTCAAACGTAACTTACGTTTAACTCAGGCCAACAACGTTATATTGTACCGAAATATTTTCTCCCTGTGGAAACGACCGTGATATACTTTTTTCAAGAGCAAAGAAAACCAAGACGCGTTATCGGAGGAACACTATGGAATACAAGATCACCGGGACAGTCATGGAATCATTGGACATTCACCTTAAAAAAGGGGAATCCATTTACACAGAATCAGGGGGTATGGCCTGGATGAGGGGGGCGATTGATATGGACACCACAACCCGCGGAGGTGTGATGTCCGGTTTGGGACGCATGCTCTCCGGGGAGTCCCTCTTTCTCACCACCTACACCTGCGAAAGCAATGACGGACTGGTCACGTTCACCCCCGAAGCACCTGGTAAAATCCTGGACATGAAATTGAATGCCGGTCAGAGTTTGATCTGCCAAAAGGACGCTTTCATGTGCGCAGAGGACAACGTGGAATTAGAGATGCACTTCCGTAAAAAACTTGGGGCTGGACTTTTTGGGGGAGAAGGTTTTATCCTGCAAAGGATTACCGGCCCAGGGGTGGCTTTCATCGAAGTGCCTGGAGAGGTCCGAGAATTCACGCTTTCAGCAGGGGAGATCATCAAGGTAGATCCCGGCCATATCGCCATGTTCGAACCCACTGTGGGTTACGACATTGACCGCGTCAAAGGGGTCCGAAATGTGCTCTTTGGCGGAGAGGGGTTGTTTTTGGCCACCTTAAAAGGACCGGGGAAAATTTGGCTCCAGAGTTTACCTCTTTCAAATCTAGCTGCAAAACTATCCCGCTACATGCCTTCCAGCAGCTAACATCCTCTGTCTTTCACTGTCCTCTTTCTCCAATCAGGAAGAGGACAGTGATTGGTTTTTTACCAAACAATAGTTGGGGAATTTTTAAGGGAGAACATTTGCAAAGCAGGGATTGAACACCTTCTCTGCGTTATAATCGGAAAAAGCCTTAATTATATTTTAACGCCACCAGGAGGGAAAGGTCATGGAGTTGCTCAAAGAAAGGATTCTGACCGAGGGGGAAAATTTAGGAGGGGGGATTCTCAAAGTCGACAGCTTCGTCAACCACCAGGTAGATCCAGAACTGATGAACGAAGCAGGAAAAGAATTCACGCGTATTTTCAAAGACGTGGGGGCCAACAAGATCCTCACCGCGGAAATTTCCGGGATCGCACCCGCAGTGACAACGGGACTTCATATGGGACTCCCAGTCGTCTACGCCCGAAAACACAAACCCATCACCATGCCGGATCAGGTCTTACTAACCCTGGCACCATCCCACACCAAAGGTCGAAAAGTGGAATTAATCGTCTCCCCCGAGTACCTCTCCGGAGGTGCCCGGGTGCTGATCATCGATGACTTTCTGGCTACAGGGGCGACCATTTTGGGTTTGGTCCGCTTGGCCATGACAGCCGGTTCAGAGATCGTGGGAATCGGCACATTGATTGAAAAGACATTTGAAAAAGGCAGAGAGCGCCTCCAGGAAGTGGGCGTCCCCATCCATTCCTTGGCTTCTATCAAAGCTATGGAAGGGGATGAAATCCTTTTTGATTAGGAAATCATGCACGATACGATCGTAGTCCTCGACTTTGGATCGCAGTACGCACAGCTCATCGCCCGTTGTATCCGGGAAGAGAATGTTTTCTGTGAACTTCTGCCCTGGAACACACCTGCTGAGGGCGTCCTGGCCCTGAACCCCAAAGGGTACATTCTCTCCGGGGGTCCAGCCTCCGTGTATTCCTCCCGCGCCCCCCAAGTCCCTGAATACGTTTTCCAATCCCAAGTACCCATCCTGGGCGTGTGTTACGGCATGCAAGCCCTGACTCACTCCCTGGGCGGCGAGGTCGCTCCCAGCGCTAAACAGGAATATGGCCACGCAGCGCTGCAGGTAGAACGGAGTAACCCCCTACTCCCCATAGGGACATACCAGGCCTGGATGTCCCATGGAGACCGCATAGAGCGCCTGCCAGAAGGGTTCACAATCCTGGCCCACACAGATAATTCCCCTATCGCCGCCATGGGGGACCCTTCCCAGAATTATTACGGGGTCCAATTTCACCCTGAGGTCCGCCACACGAATAAGGGAAAAGACATTCTGGCCCAGTTCGTGATCCAGATCTGCGGCGCGGAACCGGATTGGACCCCTTACTCTATCATCAATGAAAGCGTCCAAAAGATCCGGGACCGTGTCGGAAAAGAGCGTGTGCTCTCCGCGGTAAGCGGTGGAGTGGATTCCAGCGTGGCAACTGCGCTCGTCCATAAAGCGGTGGGCGATCAACTCCATGCGGTTTTCGTGGACACCGGTATGCTGCGGGAAGGGGAGGCAGAACAAGTTATCACCACATTTCGGGACCACATTGGCGTTCAACTCCATCCCGTGCATGCAGTTGAAGCCTTTTTATCGGACCTGAAAGGGATCACGGACCCCGAAAAGAAACGTGCCTTAATAGGAAACCGATTCATCCGAATCTTTGAAGAACAAGCCCAAGCGTTGGAGATGCCAAAATATTTAGTCCAGGGCACGATTTACCCTGATGTGGTTGAATCCCGTGGTCACGACCGATCCCAGGTGGCTCGCATAAAAACCCACCACAACGTGGGCGGGCTTCCCGAAGAGATGGATTTTGAACTCATTGAACCCCTCCGCTATTTATTTAAGGATGAAGTACGCCGGATCGGGATTTCCCTGGGTCTTCCTCCCCGCATTGTCTGGCGCCAACCCTTCCCCGGACCCGGTTTAGCCATCCGCGTGATCGGCGAGGTGACCTGGGAACGATTGGAAAGGCTGCGCGCGGCTGATGCTATTTTTTTAGACGAGCTGAGAGAAGCGGACCTCCTGCGCTTGAAGACTCGATCGGATGACAGCCTTTCCAGAAAGGGCCCCCGAGGGACTGCCCAGGCTTTCGCTGTCCTCCTCCCCGTCCAATCTGTGGGCGTCATGGGCGATAAACGCACTTACCAGGATGTGATCGCTCTCCGGGCTGTGACCACGGATGATTTCATGACCGCGGACTGGGCCCGCCTTCCACAAGACCTGCTGGCCAAAATCGGAAGCCGGATCGTCAATGAGGTGGAGGGGATAAACCGGGTGGTATATGACATCACCAGCAAACCTCCCGGCACCATCGAGTGGGAATGATATTCCTTAAATCCCTGGTCAAAGTCTGGGTGTACCCATATTGGCGGCCGCTCATCTTCGAGTAAGCACACATTTGATTTCAAAGCGGAAATCCAACTTTTGTTTACTCATTCCCGATGCTCAACCATTTTTCAATCAAGCTCTCAGACAGGTAAGATCCCATCCCATCTGCCTCTCTTAAACATGGAGCACAGGCGGACTTCACAGAACATCCCTGGTACCCCAAGCCAGCCCACTTCTCCGGGTTGATCATAATTCCATTTATAGTAAAAAGCCAGAAAACCCCGTAGCTTGCTGCGGGGATGAATGGCTTATGTCCTTAAAATCAGTACATAAACAAAGTATAATATTTGTGTGGCAACTAAAATATTCAAATATCGTCTCTATCCTACAAAAGCTCAGCGCACATCTATGAACAATGTGCTTGACGCTTGCCGTTCATCATGGTAATTCCTCCCTGGGCTCGGTCAGCAGGCCGAGAGTCAAATCGGCCAGGCGGCCCTGCTCCTGGGCAAGGTGGTCGAGTCGGCGGCGAAGTGGTTCCGGAATGGGCTGCCGTCCTGCGACCGCC
>JAWODY010000068.1:0-5091 GCA_046483045.1 Anaerolineales bacterium
GACAGGAACCGTTAGCTGCACGAATTGTGTCCCTTGAGGAAGGGCAGGTATGCCCATCCTGAGGTGGGATCTGAAGGAAGCCGAAAGCAAAACTCGGACTCGACGTACAGAAACCGGATAGAAGGCTGTCTGAGTGGGGTATTCCAGCCATGGATGGAGAGGCCCAAAAGTCACGCGGGCACGACAGGCGGTGAATCTGGCGGAGACCGGGGAAGAGCAACTTTTTCTCGTATTCTGTCAGGCCCGGCGCCTGACCAATGATCAGGAGCGGTGCGTCCAGGCCACCGCTGAAAATCGGAGGAGGTTGGACCGCGTCGAAGTCCGCGGTAACGCATCGCCTTTATTCGTAAATTTTCTGCAGTAAATCGGCCATTGCTTGTTTTTTCCCAAACCTGTCGACCAAAAGGTGGCGCTGCTTTTAACCGAACCAACTCAGGGACCACGTTAGGAGATATACGATGAACTTTGTCAGAATGGGCAGCAGGAAGGCTTTTATTTTGAGAGTGATATGGGCGGTACGGGATAGGCTGGCACAAGATCCGAACACAATGTGGCCGGTATGAAGATCTCAATGACAAATGTCCTTGGTGGGGACAGGCGTTCATCCGGAAAGGATATGAGCATCCTCCCACCCAAAAACGCCCCTGAACCCGGTTCTGGGGCGTCTAGATGGGTGATCAATGAACGGGTTTATCAGGCTGAGGCTGGATCTGATTTACTTCATCCTACACAGTCGTGTCTTCTATGGGTGCCTTGGGGGCGTTCTCCATCACCGACTTAATGCCGTTATCGCGTCCTTGTTTTGACATATAAGTTTCGCTTCTACCAATCACCTCGTTATTTTTGGCCAGGAGCCTGAAGTAGAATTCACCGTTGGCTGCCTCGAGGCGTTTGTACTGACCGTCCTCGGACGCGTTGTCTTTTACCGACTGAATCCCGTTCTCACAACCCGATTTGCTTTTATATCCTTCGCTGGCCAGGATGGGCTCTCCGTTGCGGGCGGTCAATCTGAAATAAAACTGACCGTCTTTTCCTGTGAAGATAACGAACTTTGGGTGCTTCATTTTCATCTCCTTTATTCTATTTGCTTGGATTGGCGCCATGAATAATTATAACAAGCGGATGTCCGTGAAGCGGGAAAACGAATTTACATTTTTGTTGGCAGAGATGGGAGGGACGGTTTTCTTCCTCCTCTTGGGCGAAACAGATTGTACGCAAAATGCACGGGTCGGGTTGTCTAGGTTTGCGATACAGTTTTGGCAGACTTCAGCTTGATGATGATAGTTACAATCAAAACAACCGCAACTGTAATCAGGAGAAGTCCCAGGAGAGGGCGGTAGAAAATCCAGGCGATTGCTGTGGTGGCCAGGGATAAAACAGCTGCCAACAGAAAAGAAATCAGCCACGTGCCGGCACCAACGATTCTGCCAAAGATGGGTAAGACATCAGCGATCACAGAAAATACCCGGAAGACCATGCTCAGCCCGATCATCATCACCATGAAGCCGCCCAGCCGGAGAAGCCAGGTCACCACCCTGTTGCTTTGCTGTGCCTGCTCGAACATGCTGTCCGCTGAATGGGTTCCCGTCTGCAGGATTTCGACCTTCCCCCCTGCTTTTGTTTCGTAGGGTTTGAGGGTGCTGCCTGCCTGTTTCGCGATCACGCTTACTGTCGTGGGTCTGGAAACTTCGAATTGGATTCGCACATCCCCGATCTGCGGGCTTGCCGGGTCCTCACCAATGTAAAACCCTGCGTTGTGCACCTTGCCTTTGTCCCGGATTGGATCGGGCAAGGGGTCATTAGCTTCAATAGGAAGCGGTTCAAAATTGGAAATTTTGCTGGCAAGCGATGGCGATAATGTGAACGCTCCGACGGTGATCTCGTCCGCGATCTGTGTCGTGGTCTCGTAGGGGATGGAGGGGGGGTTTTGATGCCCCGCCGGCCTGGAAAAGTCTTCTGAATTGATGTGCCTGTCTGACCAGGTTTTGCTGTATGAATAGGTGGTGACTTTTTCCTCCCCGCCGCCGACTTTGGTTTCTGTCCTGGTTTCCTTGCTTTCCTTCCATTGGAACATCTCGACGGTCCGCTTTAACTTCAGCGCGCTTGCGGACACTTCGAACACCGGATCTGTCAGAGTCGCCTCTGTGTCAGCTTTCCCGGTCATGTGGATCAATTTCTCTTCATTTTCTGGGTTAACGCTGTCGGTTGGAACCGAGATGACGATGTTGCTTCCCTCTGTCAGCGATTTCGCCCTTTTGACAGCTCGTCCTTCGTTCCAGAACAAAAGGGGGAAGGCGATCAAGAACAGAATAAGACCGACCACGATCCCTTTGACAGCCCCCCCGAGACGACTGAACCATGATTTGCGCGTTACTTCTGTGAAACGATCTTCTGACATTGGTTTGCTCCTTTCTGTGCCTTGCCTAGCAGGTTGCTGTTTCCTTGCACACGGGCCGTTGAATTATAGTGGATTTTGGTTTTTTGTCCATGGTGAGTAGAAATTATAACAGGCGCTGGTGACGGTGATGTTTCTATTGAGCTGCTTGTTTTTCTGAAGCTTAAGACGATCCAGGATCTTTCACTTCAGGGTGGTGGTGGATTTTTGTTCAGTGGGCAGATTGTCAAACAGCCACCAATTGTCAATGCAAAATAATAGGAGGACGTATACTAGCTTGAAAAAAATATGGTTTACGGCGTACCGGTTTTAGTTTTTCGTGACTTTACCTTGCACTTTGAAACGACCCATCCTGTCGTCTAAATGGGATCCACCTCGATTTCCAATAGCGAGCATCTCCTTTCAGAGGAAGCTGATCGAAAATCTATCATGAGCAGTACAAACGATGAGATGAGGGAAGATTCTAATTGAGCTGTAGTAGAAGGGGTGAAAAGTCAATTGCCTATATATTTTATTGGGTTTTCAAATAACAGCTTTAGACATGATTATAGTCACTTCTCCTCCATATTGTCAGACTGCACAAAAAAGGGTGATAAAATGGGGTGGGAAAATGAATCTTGGAAGTCATTCTTTATGTAAGGATGTGTAAAATGTTACCGTTGAATTCATATTGGCGAATTATTCCTGTTGCTCTGATGGTCGTTATTTTGGCTGCTTGCTCATTTGCATCCACACCAGCGGAGACAGACACCCCAGCTCCGGCGCCAACGCTGACCGCACCAGCTGAACCCACTTTAGAATGGCAGCCAGAGCTATTATCTTCATTGGATCATGAAGAAGCGGTTTCCAGTTTGGCCTTCTCCCCTGATGGAGAAATCCTGGCATCCGGCCTGCTTCCTGAGGTAAAACTGTGGGATGCGGCTGAGGGTAGCCTGATATACAGCAGGGAACATTCCAATTCAGTGGATGATCTGGGTTTCTCGGCGGATGGCGAAATTTTGGGGGCGGGTCGTTCTACAGGAGGCGTTATGCTGTCGCGCGCGGAGGATGGCGAAGAGGTGCGGCAGCTTCATGGCGGACATGACAGCCGCGTGGCCTTCTCTCCCAACGGGCAGACGGTGGCAACGGGTAACCGGGAAGGTGTTGTCTGGATTTGGGATATTGAGGCCGGCGAACTGCTGACCGAGCTGGAACACGCTGAGGCCGATTATGTCACTGCCTTGACTTACTCCCCGGATGGGGAGCTTCTAGCAGCAGGGTATTTTGATTGTGTCATCCGTGTCTGGCAGCTGGACGATGGTAGTTTATTGAACACGTTTGAGAGAGGAGGTTCTGCCTGCCCAAAGAACGGTCTGGATTTCTCCCCTGATGGGCACTTTTTGGCTGGAGCCGGGTCTCAAGAAGAATATGAAGATGTTGTAAAAGTATGGGAAGTAACAGAAGGAAACTTGACCAAAATGTTGCCTTTGTCATCTGAAAGCAAGGATGTGGCTTTTTCACCAGATGGACAGCTGCTGGCCGTTGGAGCGCAGGACGCGACAACATTATGGCGGGTACCTGATTTCACGCTGGTATACACCTTGGATCAGGTTTTTGAGGAAGGTACCCATAATTGGGTGGAATGCCTGGCTTTTTCTCCTGACAGTGTGACGTTAGCCGTGGGCAGGCGCCAAGGCAGTTTGGAACTGTGGAAGGTGGTTCAGGACTAACTCTTATAGTTAACACGGTCCATGCTTTAAGATGATTCTTCAACAAAAAGAGGTTGAATCTATGTTTAAGACCATGGGTCCCCCAAAGCCCACGAAATACGCCCCCCTTATCTGTACACTGGCGATGGTTTCAGCTGCCATTGGGATAGTGGTTGGATTGATTAAAGGGAACCCCCTCTGGATAATTATTTGTCTTTTTCCAGCCGTACTCTATGAGATCTACCGGACGCAGGGTGTTTCCACAAAGTGGGCCTCTTGGGGGATGCTGCTCATTCTGGTAGCTGAAATTTTTCTTATCACCCAGGATGTTAATTTTAATTTAGCTGAGTTTTTGGGGAGGGATTCTGCCTATGTCGGAGGACAATACGTCCAACTGGGAGATATAAAATCCCTGGGGTCTTCCATGCTCGCGGTCATAGCGATGATCCTGGCTGTACGCACGGCTGGGATCTATACAAAATGGCTGGCGGGTATTATATTGGTTTCCTCCTTGGCCCTTATTTTTTCGCTGGATCCAGTCCTCTTTGGCGATCTGCTCAAATCGGTTGTTGAAACAATCTTTGATTTGCTTTAATTGGCAATCAGCTCAAGGCCATGACAAACAGCACGGGGACAAAAGCCATGCTTATGTTTGGTCTATTCGCCGTTGAGTGTGCGGGCGTTTTGTGCCTATCGTCCAACACCCCTCGCCTGACGATATGTTTTGGCGGCACCCGATTAGCTTCTCGATAGAGTTCTTTATGCAGTTCAGAGATGTCATCTGCGATCATCTGGATGACTTTGGGACTCCCAATAAATTAGTAGTGTCCCAAAAACGTCAGGTGACACATACAGGCTCTACCTGAACAGAAGTTAAGTTCATCTTAAATCGTCCCCTCAAATCAAGTTTCTCTTTCCAGTAACGATCCCATTCTTTTCGCTGATAGATTCTCTTCAACAACAAGCCTGCCACTTTACTGGCCCCTTCATTACTCCATCTTGCACCAA
>JAWODY010000060.1:0-16810 GCA_046483045.1 Anaerolineales bacterium
ATATTCGAGTCCCTAATACGCCCCTCCATAAAATGGTCGATATCCACATGGTTCCAGATCCAGAAAAGAACACCATGGATATTCGCATTTGGTGGAATGAAGCTATGGTTCACTCACTCACCCTTCCACTGGAGGGTTTTCGAGTCCACTTTTGAAGCGAAAAGAGTCCAGTTTTCAGCTGCTCCTAACACCCCTAGAAGAAAAAATGAGGGGCCAGCCCTATCTTAAAATATACCCCCATGATATGATGTTAAGCCCAGGTTGGCCGGGTGGTTGCGGTCCTGAGACCAAGTCTCAGGGTCGAGGAAAGTCCGCACTCCACAGGGCGCGATGCCGGATAACTTCCGGGGCGGAGCAATCTGCCGGACTGGGCCACAGAAACATACCGCTCCTCCGGGAGTAAGGGTGAAAAGGTGGTGTAAGAGACCACCGGCGCGGGCAGCAATGTCCACGGCCAGGCAACCCCCATCGGGAGCAAAACCAAGCAGGGATGATCTCCTTCGGGAGGGGAAGCGGCTCGTTTCCCTCGAATCCCAGGTAGGTTGCGCCGAGAGCCATCGAGAGATGTCTCCCAGATAGATAATCACCACCGGTTCAGGAAGGGAAGACGCCCACGTGGTGTAAACCGGCTCTGAACCGGCACAGAATGCGGCTTACAGGCCGGCCCGGGGAATCCCCGTCAGGGGATTTTTTGTTTTAACAGGTCTCTTCTGGGCTCGATGTCCCGGGGAGCGTACCAACAGCGGATGCCTTCATTCTCCAGGGCGGAGACCACCGCTTTCTCCTTGGAAGAAGTCCCAAAAAAGACATCAAATGTCAGGAAGTCGCCAATTTCAGGCTTCATCTATATGTACCTTGTGTTGATCTAGGAGCTACTCTAAAAGCCATAGCTTAAAACTATCAAATTCAAAAGTCGCAGAGGACCCGGGCTTCATCCTCATTGCCAGACCTACATACCCCTCTGAAAAGCGTTGATCCGTCAAATGGTCAACCAGGGTCCCATTGATATAGAAATCAAATTGGCTGCCGCGCCCAGCAACGGACAGGGTGTTTACCCCCGGTTTGATTTCCTCACTTTCACTCCAAGAGATCAACGTCTGCCAGTTATCATCATCCAAAGCGATCACACCATATTCATCACCACAAATCACAAAAATATAACAATAATCCTGGGTGCCCCGGAAATAGATCCCATAGCATGTGTCATAATAACCTCGGACCCTTTGCGCTTCTACGGAAACGTAAAAATCCCGCACAGCCTCCATGACTGGATACTCCCAGGAAATGGCCCCATAAGACCGATCCACAGTCCAGGTATATTTTCCATCCGCGATCTTTCTGGAGCCCTCCCAATATTTACTATCTACCTCCCCTGTCGACCAGCCGTGTTCATTATTTACAAAGGAATCTTCAAATAATAAGCTTCCAAGAATCGGGGTGGGATTGGGAGTTGAGGTCAGAGTCAAAGTGGATGTTTCACTGGGCACCGGTGTCTCCGTTGTATCCTCTTTGGCCTGCCCGGTAGATTGAGCATGTTCGGTTTCCAGAGCATGGATGGCAGTTTGCGTCCCAGCCACAGCGGTCACTTTCGAGTCTTCAAACGAGATGGTGTCCTGGGATGGTGTGTTTTCTAGCCCAGCGAGCATGGGAGAGGTTTGCAGTCCTGTAGAGGATTTTCCTTCCCCAAAAATGTTCCACCCGAAATAAACCAGTCCAGCCAAGATCAAGATCCCTGCTACCGCATAAACACTTTTGGGAAAAGAAGGGATCATGAAGCGTTTTTCTTTCACCTCCACAGCAGCTGGCTTTTCTTCACGGATTTGGACCTTTTCATGGTAAACGCCAAGATTGAGAGATACACTTTCAATCAAGCGGTCAATGTGGGATTCCCAGTTGGGGTGATAGGCATCCAGCCAGTGCCGGGTGGAAAGATGAAGCTCCATAGCCCCGGTGGGTTCCAGGTCCTCCACGCGGAAAGGTAGAATGGGCTTTCCTTGTTTGATGGCGTAATTTAGCTCATCCAGCACCCGCTGAGAACGATTGGAACTCTCTGAAAAAATCAATACCATCAGGGAACATTGTTTTATTGCTTTCGTGATGGCGTCCGCCCAATCCGCACCCGGCGGGATGTCCCTGGGAGCATACCAGCAGCGGATGCCCTTCTTTTCATGAGCTGAGACCACCGCGTCTGCCACTGCTTTGTCATTTTTGGAATAGCTGACAAAGACATCGAACGTAGGGACCTTGTGTTTTTCAGAGCTCATAGGATCCTCTTAATCTCACAAAACTGGCAGATAACACACCCCTTTCCTGAACAGTCGTATTATACTAAGTAAAGAACTCCAGGCAGCCTGATCAGCGCAATACATAGGGATTCTTACAACATTAACAACCCATCATGGGTCTAGAATCATTCATTACAAAACAAAGGTGGAAATCATGGCCCAAAACCAACCCCCCAAGACAAAGATCTTAATCACCGGGGATTTTACGGTCGACTGGAATATTGCCTACCGCAAAAACACACCTAAAACCACCACGGACCAATGGAACCCAAAAAACCTGACCCAGGCCTGCCGGCAGCCCGGAGGTGCAGCGCTCTTAGCTGACTTGGTCCAACACGTGATCAATTCGCTGCCTCCCGACCAGAAAAATTCGTATGACCTGACTTCACCGGGCGCCCCGCAGGCGAACGTGCCTCCGGACGACAGCCGTTTCCACCACTCTTTTGCAATCTGGTCACGGTTTCCGGGCGTACAGGGAATGGCCTGGCGCGTGAAGACGTTTTTGGGGTTGGATCCTGCAAAAAATCTTCCCGCTGCCATTTCCGACCATCCTGAACCACCTCCTGTCAAAGACGCTGATCTGGTGGTCATCGATGACGCGGGGCTCGGGTTCCGGGACCAACCTGAAATGTGGCCTGCGGTCCTTTCAAACCCGAATGCACCCCCCTGGATCGTGGTCAAAATGGCCCGCCCGGTCGCCCGCGGTCCGCTCTGGGACCACCTGGTGCAAAACCACCCCGACCGCTCGATCGTCGTCACACCCGGCAATGATCTGCGGCTGACAGAGGTCCAGATCAGCAAAGGCCTTTCCTGGGAACGCACCGCCCAGGATGTGGTCTGGGAATTAGTACACAACCCCCGCGTCAACAGCCTGGCGCGTAGCGCACATGTCATCCTTTCCTTTGGCTCGGAGGGGGCAGTCCTTATGTCCAGAGCAAAGAGACAGGGAGAGGACACTCCCATCGCATCTCAAGGTGAATTATTTTTTGACCCGCAGGCCATTGAAGGGACCTGGAAACATGCCTACCCCGGGGGGATGATCGGCTATACGACCTGCTTAACTGCCAGCATTGTTCACCAGCTGATGCTCAACCCCGGGCAACCTGATATCCACCAGGGCATTCAAGCTGGTTTCTCAGCCCTCAGAGAGCTGCATAAAACGGGATATAAGGAAAAAACAGACACCAACGGCAGATCAGAGGTGATTTTCCCTTACGAGGATATCACTCAAACCCTCAAACAGGACAGGCAGCCTCTGGCCCGCGTTGCCATTCAGGATCCTGTCCGCAGTCTCCACCGCACCATGGAGAGTGCAGATTCTAGAACCCAACCGGAATTTTGGACCATCCTCCACGACCGTCACCGCCAAGACCTGGACAGAGTGGCAGAAAAAACCGTGTTGAAAGGGATCACAAATGCCCTGCCGGATGTGCCCTTTGGCACGTTCGGATACCTGATCACCGTGGACCGCCAGGAAATCGAGAGTTTCCGCACCATCTGCACCCTGGTGGACGAGTACCTCCAGAAAGATCAGCCCAAACGACCCCTTTCCATCGGCGTCTTCGGAGCGCCCGGATCCGGGAAATCCTTCGGGATCACCCAGGTGGCAAAATCTCTGGCGCCGGGAAAAATCCAGAAATTGGAATTCAACCTTTCGCAGATGAACTCCCCCGGGGAACTGCCGGACGCCCTGCATCAGGTCCGGGATCTCAATCTCGAAGGGAAAATCCCCCTCGTGTTCTGGGATGAATTCGACACAAGCCTGGGGGACAGGCCCCTGGGGTGGCTGCGCTACTTTTTGTCCCCCATGCAAGACGGCGCCTTCCGGGAAGGCCAAATCACTCATCCCATCGGTCGTTCGATTTTCGTCTTCGCGGGCGGTACCAGCCACACCATGCAGGCCTTTGGGAAAGGGTTGAGCGAAGAAGAAGCCCGGGCTGCAAAAGTGCCCGATTTCACCAGCCGGTTGAAGGGATACGTGGATGTCCTGGGACCTAATCCACAACAGGGAAAAGATGACCCTTATTTCATCATCCGGCGGGCGATCGTCCTCCGCTCCCTCCTTCTTCGCAACCACCCCGCACTATTCCAAAAGGAAGCTGGGCTGCAAACATTAAAGATCGACCGGGGTGTATTGCGGGCATTTCTACACATCAGCCATTACACACACGGCATCCGTTCCATGGAAACCATACTGACCATGAGCCAGCTCTCAGGGAAAAACCGCTTCTCCCGCTCCAGCCTGCCCTCCGAGAGCCAGCTGGATCTTCATGTCAGCGGTCAAGAGTTTTTATCCCTCGTCCAAAAAGTCAACCTGGAAGGGAAAATTCTAGAGAGATTGGCCCGCTTCCACCATCAAATTTTCTGTCAGCATATGGAAGAAAAAGGCTACCAATACGGACCGACCACCGATGAACAACAAAAAACCCACAGCGCTCTGCTCCCCTGGGAAGAACTTCCCGAACATGAAAAAGAGCAGAATCGATCCGCCGTCCGGGATATCCCCCAGAAGTTGAGTCAGATTGGCTACGTCATGGTTCCGGCCCGCAGCAATGAGCCAGCAGAATTCCCCCGGGGAAAACAGGATCTGGAAACCTTAGCCAGGATTGAACATGAACGCTGGATGAAAACCAAGCTGGAAGACGGATGGGAGTACGCTCCCCAAACTGACAAGGTAAATAAGCGCCACAAAGCTCTGCTGCCCTGGAAAGACCAGCGCCTTGTGGAGAAGGAAAAGGATAAGGACCGGGACTTGATCCGGGCCATCCCGGAACTCTTAACCAAGATCGGGTATACTGTGGTCGATATTCAGGATGACGAACAGGGATCATAACCAATGATCACAATTGGAGCCACCGGGCACCGTTTCCTGGCTGAAGAGGATAAAATCATCTCGTCCGTTGACCAAGCGCTGGATAAGATTCAACAAACGTTTGAGGGGAGCTCTTTGAACGTGGTTTCCTCCCTGGCTGAAGGTGCTGACCGCTTGATCGTTCAACGGACATTGGAAAGGAAAAATATTTCTTTAACAGCCCTGCTCCCCATGCCCCAGCAGGAGTACATCAAGGATTTCGATTCCATCCCGTCCCGAAAAGAATTCCAGCGCCTGGTAGATCAAGCGCAAGAAATCATTACCCTGCCAACACCAACCACGAGAGAAGGAGCCTACCATGCTGCTGGGCAGCACCTTTTAAACCTCGCAGATGTATTAATTTCCATCTGGGATGGGCAGCGCCCGCAAGGTAAGGGAGGGACGGGTGAGATCACCATCCATGCCCGTCAGCAGGGATTACCTCTGGCCTGGATTCACGCCGGCAACCGCATGCCTGGAACAGAACAGCCCACCACCCTTGGCGAAGAGCAAGGGTTGGTGACTTTTGAGAACTTTACCACGTAAATATCAGCGGGCTACCTCCCCAGGATAAAACATCCCCCTATCCAACGTGACCAAAGCGCAAGAGTAAGGAAGGACCATGTTCAAGAAAAATCTACGAAAAATCCGGGATTGGTGGTCTGATTACAATTGGTTGATCCTCATCATCTTAGGTGTGATCGGGCTGACACTGGGTTTTATTGGATTCCAAAAAAACGGACTGGCCGTTGGAAAAGAACGAACTTTGCTTGATAACCTGTACCTGACTCTGGGGTTGATTTCCATGGAAACCGGGGTTGCTGAGGGACCCATCCCCTGGGAGCTGCAGGTCGGCCGATTCTTGGTCCCCGCTGTCACTGCTTATACAGCCATTCTGGCTTTTACCGCCCTCTTTATCAAACAAACCGACCGCATCCGGTTGTGGTCCACCCATGATCATATCCTGATCTGCGGGTTGGGTCGGAAAGGATTCCGGCTGGCAAAGGGGTTTTTAGAAGAAGGGCACCCTGTGGTCGTCGTAGAGATCAACGAGGCCAACGAATGGGTGGAGAACATCCGTGCCAAAGGCGCAATCGTCATCCATGGGGATGCTGCAGATCCCACCCTGTTGGAAAAAGTTAAGCTCAAGCAAGCCCACTGCCTGATCTCGGTCCTGGGTGATGATGGAAAAAACGCAGAAGTGGCCTTGCAGGCAGAGAAGCTCTCCCGGGGGAGAAAATCAGGCACCCTGACCTGCATCATTCACATCTTCGACGCCAGGCTTTGGGATCTCTTGCGGGAAAAAGAGCTTCACGGAAATCACAACTCCCGCTTCCGTCTGGAATTGTTTAATATTTTTGATCGCGGAGCCCGGAGGATGCTGGGAACCAATCCTCCCTGGAATACTCATCCACAACATGGACCCACCCGCATCCTCATCGTCGGGCTGGGCAAGATGGGGCAGCGCCTGGTCGCGGAGGCTGCCCGCCAGTGGCGGGTGAGAAAGGGGGATACCCGGGAAAAGATTCACATCTCCGTTCTGGATTTAAAAGCAAACCAAAAAGTAGATACATTGAACCAACAATACCCCCGCCTGGGGGATATCTGCGTGTTGGAGGCTCTGGAAATGAACATTCTTTCCCCGGCCTTTGAACGGGTGAGTGATCATTTCATAAAAGATAATCAATCTGAGTTGAACGCGATTTACATCTGCCTTGACGATGAATCCTTCAGCCTGCAAACGGGACTCCGCCTCAATCACCAGCTCCGAGAGCAGCGCATTCCCATCATCTTGCGAATGGCAGAAAGCGGAGGGTTGGCCTCCCTCCTAGCAGAGGAAGAAAACGATCAAAACGCATTTGGCAATCTGCGCATCTTCGACCTCCTAGATCAAACCTGCACGCCGGACCTGCTCCAAAAAGGGACCCACGAAATCCTGGCCCGCCATCTGCATGCCGCATATCTGGAAGGTTTGCCGGATCATAAAAAAGAGAAGCCACGAATGGATGCCAGGTCAGCCTGGGAGCAGCTGTCTCCCGCATTAAAAGAGAAAAATCGCCAGCAGGCAGATCGCATCCCGCAGGTGCTGGTTGCAGCTGGATACAGGATCGACCCTCTCCGGGACTGGGAAGCGGAGCGCTTTCAATTTGCTGAAGGGGGAAAAGAGGAGGAAGATGAGGTCGTCATGATGGCCTCCGTAGAACACGAATTGTGGCGCCAGACTCACATCGATAGCGGATGGCGGGTAGGGCCCAGAAAAGACCCGGAGAAGAAAACCCACCCCCATCTTGTGTCCTGGGAGAAACTTCCAGCTTCTGAAAAGAGAAAAAACAAGAAATTTATCCGCGATCTGCCCCGGATTCTGGCCCGGGCGGGGTTTCAAGTCATGAAGATCAAAGAAGAAGACGCGGAGAAATAAACGCTCCAGCATTCACATCGACCCAATACCCCCTTTGGCTTATCCAGGCTTTCACCTATATGGTAGATTCGCAAACGGTTTCCTATCAAAACACGAACCAAACCTGCTCTGATAACAGCCCTTTCTAAGGTTGTAACCGATCCATCAGATCCAGTAAACATTCTGCAGCTGCGGCTGGGCCTTTTTGCTCCCATCCCCCCAAGCCCAGCCTGGTTCGAAGCTCGCCAACGAACAATCCGTGCTCAAAAAAGCTCTCAAAATAATGCTTTGCGATCTCCTTATGCAGGGTTTTGTATTGGGGCGGTCCAAAGATGTTGGCGAAGTACGTTCCGATCAGCCCTTTCGACGTTGTCGTACCTTTGCTCATCACCCTCCCGGCCCGAAAAACCTCCAGAGCTTTTTCCGGGGATGAAAACTGCTCGATGACAGGGTGGGACTCATCAACCTCCTGATAGTTATTGGCATAAAGGATGACATCCAGTGGCTCGCCTTTGATGATATTGTTGTATAAATTGACCGGAAGCAGCGCCCTGGCGTTGGTTTCACTCGGTCTCATAAAGATGGCCCGTCCAATCTGCCCAAAAGCATACCCCGGCTGCAGATCATCCAAACGGACGAAAGCGCCGATTTCTGTCCCATATCCCAAAGCACGGCCCTGATCATCCAACTTTACCGATCCCATATCGTCAGCGATGATCGAAATTTCCCCAACCCGCCCTTGACCCAGGACCCGGAGAGCTTCCAGGGTTTCAGATTTACCGGCCCCGGACTCCCCCATGATCAAAACGTTCGCCTTTTTCCCCTCCATATAAATCGAAGCCAACGCACCATGAAACGGTAGGCGGCCTTTCTTCATGATTTTTACGTTATGCTGGGTGAGGATCATCTTCTTCAAATATCCAAAATAACCGAACATCTCGCTGTCTGGGACTGCGCCCAGAATGAGATCATGTTCCTGATCATCATAGAATACAGTGGGGAGAGGAGCATGCTCAGAGAGAAAGTGTTCGGGCAATCCATACAGGTAGATCCCATCCGGCGGCCGTCTAAGATCTTCATCTCCAGCAAGCTGGAAAAGGTTGCACAAAGAGAACCCCAATTCGAAAAACGTTTCGTGAAAATACACCAGGATGGTCAATTCCCCTACCTTGGCCGGGTAGCAGATCCATTTTCGGGGATGGAACACATACCCTTCAGGAAAGGGATTGTCCTCTACTTTTTGAAACTGCCCCGTGCGCTTATTATTTGGAGGCTCAAGGACCAGCGGAGGGTAAAGCAGCACTTGGCGGATGATGGGAACCTGCTGTAGAGGGTCATACACAGATCCGGGAAAGGCGATTTCCTTTGGCGAAGCGATCGCCGCTACATCAGCTCCAGCCTGTGCTTGACGGTAAACCCGCGGATGCTGATAAGTGATGTGCTCCTGTATATCCCGGTACACTCCACGGATTAAATGAGTCAGCCTTTCGATCGTTTCATTAAAGGTACGATACGGCCGCTGATCGAACGTGTCCCGGGCGGTATCGGAGACGATCACAAAGCGCTCAAAATGACGCCAATAATTATAGAGATATTCCACAAAATCATTGAACAACTCCTGATCCCGGAAAAATGTCTCTGAACCCTCCACGATCTGGGGCACTTTCTGACCTTCCAGCTTGGTGAGGTAGAGAAAGGTTTCAATCAGTTTCTCCAGGGCTTCCTCCGTGATCCCTGCCTCACCGAAGATTTGCAGCAAAGGAGACTTTCGACGCTGAAGGTTTTTTTAATGCGAGATCCAAGAACTGCCCGAAAGGCGGAGATAAAATCAACTCTTCCGGCTTTTCGCACATCTCCCTGACAACCAGAAGATGACACTTCTATTTCCATATACCTGAAATGAGTTTTCCTCCATATGTTGGAACCCTCCCGGACACACATAAATTTTGATTATAGCACCGCTCAGGGATGATCTTTCCCTCAGATTTTGATCTGAGGATCAGCAATGTCTGGTCATTTTGATCGAATACAGAAAACACCATTTTTAAGAGGGTTTCCCCCCTAGCAGGACAATCATCACCCCTTTCAGGTTACATTCTTTATAAATACATGCGCCACTTCAGGCTATGATTGACACTAGGTAGGCAACTGATATAC
Source organism: Anaerolineales bacterium (assembly GCA_046483045.1). Lineage (GTDB taxonomy): Bacteria > Chloroflexota > Anaerolineae > Anaerolineales > UBA11858 > B10-G9. The sequence continues at coordinate 9,692 of JAWODY010000060.1, forward strand.
TAGAGATATATCACGGAGTATGGGTCTCTATCATCCACCGCTCTTAACATACTCCTTGTACAAAAGACAAACGATAAGACGTTCTTAGTCGTAAGGAGTTTTCATTAAATGTCCATCTTTTCTCCCCCACGGTATCAGGCTCCTTTCAGGCCCATGCGTAAAAAGGAAGAAGATACCCTCCCTATTAAAGTTTTCACCGCAGCAGAAGGGTTTATGAAAAGCGCTCTGTTCAGCTGCCGAATGTGCGGGAACTGCATCTTACAGGAAACAGCCTTCATTTGCCCGATGACCTGTCCCAAAGGTCTTCGAAATGGATTGTGCGGTGGGGCAACACCCGAGTCCTGCGAAGTGGATTCTTCCCGGCCCTGCACCTGGTATAAAATTTACGAACGCGCAGAAAAACTGGGGCGCGTCGACAAGCTTTTAGAGATCAACGCTCCACTGGACGGTGATCGTGTGGGCCGCGAAACATGGCTCGATGTGGTCCGGACCTGGCGCGATGTGGAAGACAGCCCCAAACTCAAAGACTTCTTCACGAACCGAGAGAAATTTGAACAAGATTGGGACCATGTCTTCTATAAGATCCGCCAACCTGATTGGTGGGAAGGGGACAGCGAATATCATCCTCCCACCTATGAAGAGCCCATATCGCTCTTAGAAGCGAATCTGGAGACGGGAACCTTCACAACCACAGCTGAGATCGCCCCGCCTTTGAGCGTGTCACCCCACGTCATCAACAAGAAAGTAGGCTGGTTGGACGAATACATTTCAGCGGCCAATTTCACGGACAATGCCTCAGCGACCCCCAGGATGGGAAGCCTGGCTTCCAGTAGAATTTGTCTGGAAGCGGGCCTTGAGCCGGTCATGCAGCTTCAGGCCAGGGACCGCAGCCGAGCTGTTCTGGAATCAGACGCCATCGGCGCTGCCGGGCTGGGCATTCGTAACATCCTGTGTTTGACGGGAGACCACCACCGCTTCGGCCCGAACCCGCGGATCAAACCCGACCAATTTGATTTGGATTCCATTCAATTATTATGGATGCTGCGCAGAATGCGCGACCAGGGTATCTACATTGATGGGCGGCCGATTAAAAACCGTCCGGAGTTCTTCCTCGGCGCTGCTGCCTCTCCCTTTGGTCCTCCTCCCAAGTATGAAGCCATCCGGGCAGAGAAGAAGATCAACGCAGGCGCCCAATTCATTCAGACCCAGCCTGTCTTCAATTATGAGCGCTTCCTGGATTGGTTGGAATCCCTTGATAAACGGAATCTGCTGGACAAAGTGCATATCCTGGCTGGAATCACACCCATGAAAAGCGCCCGAGCCGCGCACTTCATGGCTGGCGACGTCCCCGGCGTGTTCATCCCAGAAGAACTTATAGAGCGCATGGACAACGCAGGAGATAAGGAAGGCCAGCAAGAGGAAGGTGTGAAAATCGCACTCGAGATCATTGAAAAACTGAAAAACACCTCAGGAGTGAGCGGCCTACACATCATGGCCATCCACTGGGAAGACATCGTTCCCCGATTAATCGAAGAGGGTGGTTTGCCGAAACCGACCATCAAATCCATAGCCAGGGAAAACTAACCCACTATGACCACTATGACCCCGTGCTTCCCAAAAGCACGGGGTTTTTTCTATATACAGCTACCTATACCCTGTATAATAAAGAAGATAGAAAAGCAGAGCAAACATAATATATCCTACAGGAGAGCACCATGGACGACAGCAAAGACAAAAGCCAAGGACGCGGTCAGGAGGATACGGGACATCAATTCAGACGCCACATCCCCATCTACGAAATCCTCCAGCCAGAGGGCATAGAAATCATTCATGAAAAAAGCCTGGAGGTGCTGGAAGAGGTTGGGGTTGATTTTTATCTGGAGGAAGCGCGAGAAATTCTGTCCCGGAACGGGGCCAAAGTGGAGGGGGAGACAGCGTATTTCACACCTGACCTGGTTGAGGAACATTTATCCCATGCTCCCAGCCAATTCACCCAAATTGCCCGCAACCCGGAAAACAACGTGCTCATCGGCGGCAAAAACGCTGTCTTTGCCCCTGTTTACGGACCGCCCTTTGTCCAGGATCTGGAAGGCGGCCGCCGGGAAGCCACGTTGGAAGATTTTCAAAACTTTGTCAAACTGGCGTATCTCAGCCCTTACATCCACCACTCAGGCGGCACGATCGTCGAACCCACCGATGAACCTTCCGAAACCCGACATCTGGATATGCTTTACAGCCACATTAAATATTCTGATAAGCCGTTCATGGGCGCGGTGATGGCTCACGATCACGCTGAAGACAGCGTGAGAATGGTGGAAATCGTTCACGGAAAGGAAGCCATCCGCGAGAATCCGGCCCTGATCTCCCTGATCAATATCAGCAGCCCCCGGCGGTTGGACGACCGCATGTTGGAGGCCCTGACTGTGTACGCCGAAGCCCGCCAGGCGGTGATCATCACCCCCTTCATCATGGCAGGCGCTATGTCCCCGGTCTCCCTGGCCGGTACTTTAATTCAGCAAAACGCGGAAGCTTTGGCCGGACTGGTTTACGCCCAGATGGTCAATCCGGGCACCCCTGTGGTGTACGGGTCTTTCATGACAAACATCGACCTCAAATCCGGCGCCCCGGTCTTTGGATCCCCGGAGAGCCAGATGGCCCTCTTAGCCAGCGCGCAAATGGCCAAGAAATACGGCATACCCTTCCGGAGCGGCGGGATGTTCGCCAGCTCGAAGGTCACCGACGCCCAGGCAGCTTATGAATCAGTCATGACCATGCTTCCCGCCGTGCTCGGCAGGGTGCACTTCATCCTCCACGCCGCCGGCTGGTTGGAAAACGGGATGACGGCCGGGTATGAGAAGTTCGTCCTGGACTGTGAACTGTTAGGTATGTATCACAAGCTCACCAAGGGGATTGATTTCTCCGAGGAAGCTCTGGCCATGGATTCCCTCCTGGACGTTGAACCCGGCGGACACCATCTCGGCACACCGCATACCATGCGTAATTTCGCCAATGCGTTCTACCGCTCAGAAATTTTCGATTATAAAGACATTGATCAATGGGTAGATGATGGCAGCGTCACCGCCGCTGAGTCCGCTGCGGACAAAGTCAAAAACCTGCTGGCTGAATACGAAGCCCCTGCCCTGGATCCGGAGCTGGATCAAGAGCTCCAGGACTTCATCGCCCAACGCAAAGAGGAGATCAAGGCAGAAGACTGACTGACCCTGTTGTAATTTTTGAAAAGCAGTTGATGGAATGAGCCCTGCCAGGGAGTTCTGTTTCAGCCCCCCATAAAGCAGCGCCCCTCCTCAACTGCTTTTTTCATTTCCAGGGCTTTTCACGCATTCTAATGACATCAAGCGCAAAAACAGATTATACAACAAGTCCTCAAGGCTGCCTCAACAGCCTAAAGGAGGAAAACGCACCAAGGAAAGGGGGAAACCTGATCAGCCTTCTAAAGTTGGAGCTCCATGCTCTTTGAGAAAAAATAACTAAACCAAGTATCCTCCCTGGGAATCCAGAATGGATTACAATACACTTCCAGCGCAGAGGTGAATGATGAATGAAGAGATCAACATCCATGAAATGAAAAACGACGAAATCATAGAGTTGATGAAAGAAGATCTCTATGATGGTTATCGGGAAGAGATCATGAAAGAGGTCCAGGAGCTTTTAGACCGGGACCTTGAGCCCTATGACATCCTGACCTGCGGTCTGGTGGGCGGGATGAACATCGTCGGGGAGGATTTCCGGGATGGGATCCTGTTCGTGCCCGAGGTGTTGATGGCCGCCAAAGCTATGAAAGGGGGGATGAACATCCTTCGGCCGCTGCTGGCCGCTTCCGATGCGCCCAAACAAGGCGTTGTGGTGATCAGCACCGTCAAAGGAGATATCCACGACATTGGCAAGAACCTGGTGGGGATGATGCTGGAAGGGGTCGGATTCACGGTGATCGATATCGGGATCAATATCAGTGTCGAAAAGTACCTGGAAGCTGTTGAGAAACACCAGCCGGATATACTGGGCATGAGCGCTCTTCTGACCACCACCATGCCCTACATGCGCACGGTGATCAAAGCACTGAAAGAGGAAAAGCTCCGTGATGACCTGATCGTCCTGGTCGGCGGCGCCCCGCTCAATGACACCTTTGCCAAGGAGATCGGGGCTGATGCCTACTGCCGCAATGCGGCGCTGGCTGTGGACAAGGCAAAAAAATTCATGAAAATCAAGGGCGAAACCTGATTTCCTTTTCATCCAGATGAGTTCTCTGGTTAACCGGAGGAACGGAACATGGATTCCCTGCAAAACCTTCTTCAATCAGATACACCAATCCTGCTGGACGGCGCTATGGGCACCATGCTGATGGACGCCGGCTTGGATCACGGCGACCCACCCGAAGCATGGAACACCCTGCATCCCGAACGGGTGCGGAAAATTCACCATCAGTATATCAAAGCGGGTTCTCAAATCATCCTCACCAACTCATTTGGGGGAACATGCTATAGGTTGGCCTTGCACAACCTGAGCGAGCGCGTATTTGAACTCAACAAAGCTGCTGCAGAAAACGCCCGTGCCGAGGCGGATGCCGCTTCCCGAGCGGTATGGGTCGCGGGTTCGATGGGACCAACCGGACAGATGATGGAACCGGTGGGAGAGATCAGCTTTGAAGATGCCCGGGATGCCTTCGCGGAGCAGGCCTCAGGCCTGGAAGCCGGCGGGGTGGATCTGTTTTGGATCGAAACCATGAGCGACCTCAATGAAGTCAAGGCTGCTGTAGCAGGCATTCGCAGGGTCAGCCAGCTTCCCATTTCAGCCACCATGTCCTTTGACACGCACGGGCACACCATGATGGGCATCAGTCCGGCCCGGGCGGTGGAGGAGCTGCAGCAGCTGGACCTTGTGTCTGTAGGCGCCAACTGCGGCACCGGCTCAGACGAACTGATTCAGGTCATCTCCGCCATGCAGGAAACGGATCCTGATCTCCCTCTTGTCGCCAAAGCCAACGCCGGCATCCCTGAGGTGGTAGACGGCAGCATGGTGTATAACGGGACCCCTGACTTGATGGCTGACTACGCCCGTGAGGTACGCCGGCAAGGAGCCAAATTGATCGGCGCCTGCTGCGGTAGCACGCCGGAGCACATTCAAGCCATGGCGGAAGCCCTGAAGGAGATGAACAAATAGCGTTTTTTTTCTTCCTTTATTACAAACCAAAATTTACCCGCTAGCAGCAAAAGAGGCACTTCATGAGTTTAGGCAGCTGGCTTAGAGATCGGCCCCATTTTCTGGAAATCGTTTATAAATCTGCGGAAACCTTCGTCACCCGTTTGGATCCACTGATTTCCCGGATCGGCTACGATCGGGTGGAGCGTTTGATCACCCCCCCAGAAGAGTTCGCAAAAGAGATCGTCTTTGACTGCCGGATGTGCGGGCAGTGCATCCTGCACTCCACGGGTATGACCTGTCCCATGACCTGCCCAAAACATATCCGCAATGGACCCTGCGGCGGGGTCCGGGGAAACGGGCATTGTGAAGTCAAACCAGAAATGCGCTGCGTCTGGGTAGAGGCCTATGAACGCTCGCTGCATATGCCCATCTACGGGACAGAGATGACCCAACTACAGCCGCCCGTCAACAAATCCCTCCGGGGGCGAGCAGCCTGGATCACCATGCTGACCGGGGAAGATAAAGAAGTGCCGGCCGGCTGGGAAGGGATTTCCAAACTCACCATCCTGGACGCTGACCACACTTGCTGGTTCAGAGCTCAGGAAGAATAAACGATAAAGTCCAGGGGAGAGAGCACATATGCCTCAAGAGATTGAGCCCGAAGAGCAATACATCGCTGGAAGTCGTCTGGAAAGGATTCTCCGCGCAGGGCGCTTTGCGGTGACCGCAGAGCTCAACCCTCCCGACAGCGCTGATCCCCAGGAAGTATATGACGCCGCCCTGGTGCTCTCCCGGGTATGCGACGCCATTAACGCCACCGACGCCTCCGGAGCCAACTGTCATATGTCCAGTGTGGCCATCTGTGCTTTGCTGACCCGGGCTGGATATGAACCGGTCATGCAGGTTTCCTGCCGGGATCGCAACCGCATCGCCGTTCAAGGGGATGTGCTCGGTGGAGCCGCCATGGGCGTTAAGAATTTATTATGTTTGACGGGAGATGACGTTTCAGCCGGCGACCAGCCGGAATCCAAACGCGTCTTTGACCTGGATTCCATTCACCTTTTGCGTACAGTAAAAATCATGCGGGATCAAGGCCAATACTTAAGCGACCGGAAGATCAACCACCCACCCCGGCTCTTCCTGGGGGCAGCTATCAACCCCTTTGTTCAACCTTATGACTGGCGACCGCTGCGGTTGGCCAAGAAGATCGAAGCCGGGGCAAACTTCATCCAGACGCAGTACTGCTTCGACCTCCCCCGTTTCCGGACTTTTATGAAGCGGGTCAGAGATCTGGGGATCGATCAGAAAGTTTGTATCCTTGTGGGAGTGGGACCGCTGCGGTCGGACCGGGCTGCAGAATTCATGCGCACCAAAATCCCCGGGGTAGTGATCCCGGATCAAATCGTCGACCGGCTTCGAAAAGCGCCCACGGAGAAAAAGCAGAGAGTAGGAAAACAAATCTGCGTGGAGGTCATCCAGCAGGTCCGTGAAATTAAGGGCGTGGCAGGCGTTCATGTCATGGCCTACCGCCAGGAGGAGCTGGTCGCTGAGATCATCGAGGAAGCTGGGCTTCTCCCACGACCTCGTCAGCCCAAAGCGCCTGACGAGGACCCCTTCCGTCCGGATCGAAAATGGAAGCGAAAATCCCCTGATTGATCTTCCGGAATCATGATCGTAGTCAGAAACCACAGCCATTATGAATATGCGGCGTGGAAAGCTTGGGATCTGATTCATATAAACGGCTAACGGTTGGATGCAAGATAAAAGTAGAACACTTTTTTAGCCGTTTAATAAATCTGAACATTTCGTTTTCGACCTTTCATTAATGGGAAAATCAGCTTCTTTGATCACCGTTGATTGTTTGTCTTCTTCGAAGCGGATCAAGAGTTTTTCATCTCTTAGGTTCCACTCTCCCAGGATATAGAATTTCACGTATTCTGTAGGCACTTCAATGGTTTC
>JAWODY010000087.1:0-12645 GCA_046483045.1 Anaerolineales bacterium
CACCCACGGGCCTGACCCTCCCTGAGCAACTGGTAATCTGCACTCGCGCTCGTCGTCCACCCGGCGTGTGCGTCCGTGCGAGCAGAGTGTCCGTCCACCATGACGCTGCAAACAACGTGCCGCGATTACGAACACACTCTGTGGAAGTCATACCCATCCCCGGACGGCCGGAAACCCGGGCGGTGCCGTCTGCCGGCCGCGAGCGATCCCTCGGACAATTCCGTCCAGAGGGAGGGACACCACACTCCCCACGGCGAAAGGAGTCCTGCCGTCGTTGACTATCGGACTATGAGAGGTGGGAGCGATGAAGCAGATCACGGGCGTCGTGCTTCTGCTTGCGGTCTGCGTCTGTCCCGTCCCGGCGCAGCAGGCGGAGGGAGAGGCCGATCTCGACCGCGTCGCCGCTGAGGGGCAGATCAACCAGCGCGTCCAGTATTTCATGGATATGGGCCTGGAGCGCGACGTCGCGATGTGGGTGACGATGCTGGAGCAGTCGGGTATGGAGCCCGGCGATTTAAACCTAACTGCCCATCGTATTGGGTCACGGTGATGAAAAAAGTCCGCCCACGGTCAGGGGAAGTAGCGAGATCGTCTTTGAGATGTTTTCCCAGGAAGAAAACCTCTTTGATAAGCTGCCTCTCCTCTGGATCTTTGAGATTATTTTTAGGGGGATGAATATGGATATACCCAGCGACCTTTCCATATTGTTCACGGACGATTTCCATTTGTTTCTTGATGTCCTTGTCCGTTGGATGTTGACCCTGGATATGCGGGAAGCTCCCAGAGGTGTCCGATTTGCTGACAGCCCTGAAAGTTGAGTATCGCCAGAGGACGACGGACCAACCTTCCTCGTTCAATGTCCGGGCAACCTCTGAGGTCAATTCGGAACCCGCATCGCCAATCAAAAGGGGACGGCCTGGGGGTATCTCGTGTTCGATGCGGTCAGGGGGAGGGAGAGGGCTGAGAGTCACGGAATGGACCTGGATGGGGCTGTGAGGAACTTTTTTTTTCTCCTCTCTACCTTCCTTTTTAACCTCGGATATGTACTCCACTACTTGGCCCAGCGTCCTCAGCTCGGCCAACGTGTCAGTTTCAAAGGGAGGTAGATCCTCCACCTGGTCTTCCATGGCTCCCAAGATTTCCACACGTTTGATGGAGTCAATGCCCAAATCGGCTTCCATGTCCATGTCGAGTTCTAACATCTCTGGTGGATAGCCGGTTTTTTCTCCCACCACTTCCAGCAGCATATGGGATAACGTATCCACATCCAAAGCGGGTTTTCCGTTATCGGATTTTTCCACTTCTGGCGATCCGGAGCCTTCTTCTCTTTCAACGTTGGTTGGGTCTGGTTGAGAGGAAGCTGGTGGATTGGGTTCCATGCTTTTCGACGTTTCCGCCGCCGAGTCGTCCGGTGATGTCATGGTCCTCATATACTTCACTATTTCTCCTAGAGTTCGGAGTTCAGCCAATGTGCTTGTATCAGCCTGGGGCAGGGAGGGGTAGGTGTCTTCGAGGGCCCCTAAGATTTCCACGCGTTTGATGGAGTCGATGCCCAGGTCTGCCTCCATGTCCATGTCCAGTTCGAGCATGTCAGGAGGATACCCCGTTTTCTCCCCGACGATTTCAAGCAGGGTATCCGATAATTCTTCGACTTTTACGGTAACCGTGGTTTTGTCCTGGTCCGGTGCGGGTTGAATTTGCGCTTCTTCCGATTTCTTGACCCGGTCCACCTTTGGGATTCCTTCCTGAGCTTTCCCCTTAAAGCCGTCGAGAGCGGTCCTGCTATCTACATCCTCCCTGTCTCCGGTTTGCTCTGTCCATTCAGGGAACGCCGATTTGGCTGCGTGAGAGGGAACGATTTTCGGGCTGGGCTGTCCATTGCTGTTCGTCAGGGTCTGATGCTGCTGCTGAAGCAAATCGACATAGGCCTTGGCATAGGCTGCCTGTTGATCCAGAAATTGTCGGTGGACCTCCAACCCTTTTTCCTGGATATCTTGAAATCCTTCTACGATTTTTTGGATAGTGTCAAGGATTTTTTGAGCGGGTTCTCCGCGCTCTTTTTCCAGTAGTAGGCGTTGTTGGTCCAGGATTTCGGAGAACATCTTACCGTATTCGTTTTGATGGGAAAGGTATTCTTGGTGTACCTCCAGGGTGCGGTTCTGGTGGTTAAAGGAATGTGCTAAACCCTGCCCAATACTATCCACAAGCTTGTCCAGGGAAAGAGAAGGTCCGGCTTGATTTGCTGGAACCGGTTGCTGGCAAACTTCATCGCTTGGATAGGAAGAGGGGGTTTTCAGCTCTGAACCTCGTTCTGCTTTAGCTTGGTTCTGTTCCTTTTCTTGCACGTTCGCCTGCTGACCCTCTTCTAACGCTTTTTGAAAGGCCTTCTTTCGTTCTTCACTGACGTAATTGCTGGCATTGAGGGGGATGTTGAATTCAGGCATTTTACAACCTCCTGCGGATAATACATTTCACTGTTAATCTCATCATGAATTCCTCTCGATGGGGTCAATATCTTTCAGCGGCAGGCCCAGGACTTTGAGTTTGAGGGTTGCAGCGCGGAGCTGGTGGTCGCTTGATCGCTCCGGGCTAGGATTGACGGTGACCGTCTCGTGAGGTCGATCAGCGAGGATCTCATCGACAAGGTTACTCAATATGTGCCGGGGCCCAATTTCCACGAAAACCCGTCCTCCCGCGCGGTACATGTTCTCAATTTGATCTTTGAAGATGACGGGGTGGAGGATATGGTTGGATAAGATCTCCTTGGCCTTCACCGCATTTTCTGGATACGCTTCTCCTGTGGTATTGGAATACACATCAAACGATGGTTTACGAAAGCTTTGCTTTGCTACTGTTTTGGCAAAAGGCTCGGAGGCGTGTTGGACCAACGGGGTGTGGAATGCGGCAGACACAGGTAGTGGGGTCACCTTATACGATTTTCGGGTCAAGTATTCCTCTGCTTCCTTGATGGCTTTTCGGGGACCAGCCAGCACGGTCTGCGAGTCCGAGTTTTGATTGGCAATCGAGACCTCTGGAAAGCCCTGGATTTCTTTTTGTATCTCAGACAGCGGGCCTTTAACGGCAGCCATGGTGCCGGCTTCGTAGTCAGGATCATCGGGTGGGGCCATGGCCTGCCCCCGTGCTTTCACTAAGGCTAAAAACGTTTCATCGTCCAGGATCCCTCCCGCCCATAACGCAGTCAGTTCCCCAAAGCTGTGCCCGGCTGCGAAATCGGGTTGGAAGCCGGCCTCTGAAAGTATGTTGTAGAAACCAAAGCTCAGGACCCCTATCGCTGCTTGGGCGAAATTCGTTTCCTTTAATGAACCGGCTTGTTCTTCCCGATCAGATTCGCTGAAGGCGGGGATGGGATAGACCACCCCGGATAACGGGGGGAGTCCTTCTGCCTGGAACAAGTCATCCATGGCGGAAAAGGCCTCTCTGAGCTGAGATAAGTTTATGGTCGCTTCTCGACCCATATTCACGTATTGTGACCCTTGGCCGGGGAAAAGGGCGGCGATCTTTTGGTCTTCCTTCAATCCTTGGCGGCGGTAGTGGATGCCCCGCGGATGATCCCAGCCTTCTTTTTCGGGCCTGCTCCCCAGCAGGTTCAGCGCGGCTTCCAGCAGATGTTCAGCTTCCTCCCTGGAGGCGGCCACAAATCCGACCCGGGCGTGAAGTTGGGGAATGTCTGCGTTCCGGCTTTCATTGGTCAACCTGCCATATGCCTCTTCTCCCTCTTCTCCGCTTATTTGTTTCAAGGCTTTTGAAACCTTTTTTTCCAAAGAAGAAGGATCTGCCGCGGAGAAAAGGACTTCCTTACTTGTCCGCGTCAGGCGGAACGCGTTGTTCCCCTTGGAGATGTACTCTTCCAGGACAACGTGAAAGTTCGTCCCTCCGAATCCAAAGGCGCTTACCCCTGCCCGCCGTCTGTCGTTGCCGTTTGTCAAAAACCAAGGGCGGGCTTCCGTGTTGAGGTAGAAGTGTGAATCCTCGATCTTAAGATCAGGATCAGGATTTTCCACGTTGATGGTGGGGGGAAGGACTTTGTGGTGAAGACCGAGTACGGCTTTGATCATCCCAGCAGCCCCAGCAGCGGCCTTTGTGTGCCCGACCTGGGATTTCACGCTGCCTAAGGCGATGTATTGTTTTCTGCCGTCAGGCTCCCCGAAGGTGGATTTTAGGCCTTGGATTTCAGCTGGGTCCCCGGCAAGGGTCCCCGTACCGTGCGCCTCGATCAAACCCACGCTCTGGGGAGGACAACCGGCATCTTCGTAGGCGCGGTTGATGGCTAAGGATTGACCGGAAGGCCGGGGCGCATAGATGCTCTTGAATTTGCCGTCGCTGGAACTCCCGATCCCCCGGATGACGGCGTAGATCCTGTCTCCATCCCGCTCTGCGTCTTCCAACCGTTTCAGGACCATCATCCCCAGACCCTCCCCAATCAACATACCGTCCGCTTGTTCAGCAAAAGGTCGGATTTCACCGGAGGGGGAGAAGGCGGGAGTTTTGCTGAAACACAGATAAGTAAAAGGGGAGTTGTCGGTGTCAACGCCGCCGGTGAGCATCATCTCTGCCCGACCTTCGACCAGTTCGCTGATTGCGCTTTTCACAGCGGCCAGGCTGCTGGCGCAGGCGGCATCGATGACCGTGTTCATCCCGCCCAAATCCAGACGGTTGGCGATCCGTCCGGCGATGACATTACCCAATAAGCCGGGGAAGGAGTTTTCGTTCCACGGCGCGTAGGCTAATTTGATCTTCTGGATGATTTCGTTTGTGTCTTCTTCTGATAAGCCGCTGCTTTTTAGAACTTTTCTCCAGATCGGGTACTGCAAACGGGCACTGAGATCCGTGATTAATTTTTGTCCTCCAGCTACGCCCAGGACAACCCCGGTTTTTTGGCGGTTGAATTCCTGGTCCTTTCCATAACCGGCGTCTTCAAGCGCGTCCCGGGCGACCACCAGTCCTAAAAGTTGGGAGGAGTCGGTCACTTCTAATATGTTGGGAGGGAGGCCAAACTCCAGGGGATTGAAGGGGATGTCTGGGATAAACCCGCCCCGTTTACAGTATGTTTTATCTTTGGCGTCGGGATCTGGGTCGTAATATTTCTCAATGTCCCATCGTGAATCAGGCACTTCGGTGATGCAGTCGATCTTGTCGAGGATGTTATTCCAGTATTCCTCGAGGTTGGCTGCCATTGCAAACACCGCCGCTTGACCGATCACAGCGATGGAGGTTTTGCGCAGTAAGCGAGTTCTCATGTGAGATGGTTTCCTTCATTTAAACTTGTATTTTGTTCTACCTGCGTTTTGCTCAATTTCCAACCTCTGGCTTGAGGGTACCGGAGATAGCCAGCAGGCCACTGGCGAGGAGGATTTTCAGACCATCACCAACTAGGAAGGGCATAAGCCCCAAGGCGAGGACCTGACCTCTGCTCACAAATACTGACAGCCATGTCAATCCGCATAAGTAGATGAGGAGATTGCCTAGGACCATAGCAAGGGCGGAAGTCCACAACCTCCGATCCCAGCCACGTTCGATCAGGTGGGCTACCAAGTACGCGGAGGCTACAAATCCTGCCAAATAACCGCCGGTGGGACCCAGCAAGGCAGCGAAACCACCCTTTGCCCCAGCAAAGACCGGGAAACCGAGCGCGCCTTCTGCAAGGTAGAGCACGACGGCAGCTACTCCCCGCCTTTTGCCCAATACTGCTCCAACCAACAGGACGGTGAACGTCTGTCCAGTGATGGGCACCGGACTGAAGGGAATCGGGATGGATATATGAGCGCTGATCGCGATCAGGAGACTGGCGGAGAGGATGAGGGTCGCGTTGTAAATCGTGGAATGAAGTTTTTTTGTCGGTTGATATAATTTGGCGTAACTCATTTATCGTTTCCTCTTTTAGAGTTTGTTTTTGTACAGAGATCCCTTTCATCGGGTTCAATAGAAGCTAAAAGGACACCCTTCTCAACATTCTTTCCTCTATGGACAGGAAGGGAACGCACGGTGCCGGAACAGGGCGAACAGAGTTTCATCTGCATTTTCATCGCTTCCTGGATCAAGAGGGTATCCCCCTCTTTCACATATTCCCCTTCCTTGACAAGGATGTCCACGATTGAACCAGGCATCTGGGAGGTGATATCATTGGAAGAAAATTCCTGTTCCTCTCCCGTTCTTGTGTGAGTGAAATCTACTTGAGCGTTGAGGTGTCGCCCTTCAATTTGGACTTCATAGAAACCGTGACGATCCGTTTCTAGGTATGCTTCGATATGTTTGGTGGGATAGTGGAGGATGTGCAGCCCGTGCCCATTCAATGACTCCATGTCGAAGTGAAAACGATCGCCATTGACGAGCAGATGATTTCCTTCAACGGTTACATCATATGTTCGTTGGCCAACAAAAACTGTGTATCTTGACATCGTGTGCTTGTCCTTTCTACTTCTATGACCTTCCCCCAGCTGTGGGTGGCAGCTTCATGTCATCTGTTCTCGCCACGCCTGCCTTCTCCAGGGGTTATCATGCTGGTTGGATTTCCTGGGTGATCCTCTTTGACGCCGGTGGGCGTGGAGGACAGTGGCCAAAGCCACATTGCGAGTCAGTGTTTCCTCATACCTGTTTTGAGACAATTTGACCTCATCCAAAAAGGAAGTGTCGATTTTCCCGGCTCGGTACAGCGGGGCATCAATCACCCTGGAAAGAAAAGCCAGGTCCGTCTTCAAACCGCCGATTTGATATTCTCTCAGCGCTCTGCGGAGACGGGAGAGCGCTTCCTCACGGCTCTGTCCCCAGGCGATCAGCTTGGCCAATAACGAGTCATACTTAACGGAGGTCTCCATTCCCTGGTAGAGGCTGCTGTCCACGCGTATCCCCGGCCCTCCAGGTTCTTTGAGATAAAGGACCTCACCAGTGGTGGGCATGAAGTCAGCATCGGGATCTTCTGCCAAGACCCGGGCTTCGATGGCAGCCCCCTTCATTCCAATCTCATCCTGACGGATCGATAATTCTCCGGTCAGTACAAGTTTGATTTGCTCTTTGACCAGGTCGAATCCGGTGATCATTTCCGTGACAGGGTGCTCCACCTGGATGCGGGGGTTGACCTCGATGAAATGAAATTGACCCTCTTTATCCAGCAAGAATTCAACCGTACCCAGGCTGCGATAGTGCAGGGATTTTCCAAGCTTCTGCGCAGCTTCATGGACGAAGGTTCGCTGGGACCCGCTCAGTTTGGGAGCGGGTGCTTCCTCGATGAGTTTCTGGTGCCGCCGCTGAATGGAACATTCCCGCTCTCCAAAACAGAGCACCTTGCCATTTCCGTCGCCTAAGATCTGAACTTCAATATGCCTTGCCTGCTGCACCAGTGGTTCGAGGTAAACAGTTGGATCACCGAAGGCCGCTTGGGCTTCTTGTTGGGCGTATTGAACCGCTTCCCGTAATTCGTGGTGAGTCCGGGCAAGTCGAATTCCCTTCCCGCCGCCCCCCGCTGCAGCTTTGACCAGGACGGGAAATCGGATCTCTTTTCCTGCTGCGCTTATCTCATCCAGAGAAACGTTTCCCGAAAGAGGTTGGTCAGGTCCGGGAAGGACGGGGAGTTCTGCTTCTCGGGCTCTTTTACGAGCAGAGACCTTATCCCCTAATATTGCCATTGTCTTGGGGCGGGGACCAATGAAGCGTAACCCAGCGGTTTCAACAGTCCGGGCAAAGCCTGAGTTTTCTGAAAGGAATCCATACCCGGGATGGATGGCAGTCGCCCCGGATTGCTTTGCTGCGTTCAGGATGGCTTGGAAGTTCAGGTAGCTGTCGGACGCGGGTGTGGGTCCGATAGCTAAGGCTTCGTCCGCATATCGTGTGTGGAGGGCGTTCCGATCTGCATCGGAATAAACCGCCACGCTGGGAATCTTGAGCTCCCGGCATGTGCGCATGATGCGTATAGCGATCTCTCCCCTGTTAGCGATGAGAATTTTCATAACCTAATAATTTCTATAGGGGAATATTGCCGTGTTTTCGATTTGGCGTTGTTTCGCGTTTATCGAGAAGCATTTCCAGAGATTTAATCAAACGCATCCGACTTTCCCGAGGTTTGATGATGTCATCCAGGTATCCTTGCCCCGCGGCGATGAAAGGGGAAGCGTACTTCTCTCGATATTCCTGGGTGTACTTTTCCCGCATTTGCTGGGAATCACTTGCTTTTCGCAGTTCTTCGCGGTGGATGATCTTCACTGCCCCTCTGGGTCCCATCACAGCGATCTCTGCCTGGGGCCAGGCGAGATTTACATCACCGTGAAGGTGCTTCGAGCTCATGACGATGTACGCTCCGCCGTACGCTTTACGGAGGATCAGGCTGATTTTGGGCACCGTTGCTTCTGCGTAAGCGTAGATCATTTTCGCACCGTGGCGTATGATCCCTTCATGTTCTTGTTCGATACCTGGTAGAAAACCTGGTGTGTCCACCAGCGTAATCAGGGGAATATGGAAAGAATCACAGAAGCGGATGAATCTGGCCCCTTTGTCTGAAGCGTTGATATCCAGCACGCCGGCAAAGTGGTCGGGCTGGTTGGCGACCATCCCCACTGGATGACCGTCCAAGTGAGCAAAGCAGACCACAATGTTTTTCGCATACTTTTCGTGTACCTCTAAGATCTCTCCGTCGTCCACGAGGGTCCGGATCACCCTTCTGACATCATAGGGCTCCTTTGGCGTTAAAGGCACGATCTCGGATAACTCCGGCGTCATTCGTTCTGGTTTGTCCTCAGGTTCGACGGAGGGTGGGGGAGTGAGGTTGTTTGGGGGTAAGAAGGATAGCAACCATCGCAGCTTGCTTAGGGCTGTTTTTTCATCGGGTGTGCTGAAATGTGCTACCCCACTTTGTTCATTATGCACATGTGCACTGCCTAATGATTCAAGATCAATCTCTTCGTGGGTGACTTCCTTAATCACGTCCGGCCCGGTGATAAACATCTGAGAGGTCTTTTCAACCATGAATACAAAGTCCATCATCGCGGGTGAGTAGACGGCTCCGCCGGCGCAGGGCCCGAGGATAACCGAGATTTGAGGGATGATGCCGGAAGATCTTGCGTTGCGGTAGAAAATATCTCCGTAAGCGGCGAGAGCATTCACTCCCTCTTGGATACGGGCGCCGCCTGAATCATTGAGCCCGATAAGGGGAGCTCCGTTTTGGTAGGCGAGGTCCATAATATGAGCGATCTTTTTTCCGTGGGTTCGACCCACAGAGCCACCCATTACAGTGAAGTCTTGGGCGAATAGATATACCGCCTGGTCATTGATTTCAGCACGTCCGGTGATGACGCCATCACCCACGTTTTTCTTCCGGTCGTTTTGGGGATGAAAACCGTTTGAGGTAGCAAATACCCCTAATTCTATAAACGATCCGGGGTCAACAAGATATTCAATTCGTTCCCTAGCGGTACGTTTTCCTTTTTTGTGCTGGCGCTCAATCCGAGATTTTCCACCACCGAGGCGAACTTGCTCTCTCATCTCTTCTAATATGTCTATGTCAGGCTTCTGGGGCATCAAAACTCCTGTAAATAACGACTTTTGTCATTACCTATCGCTTATAAAAACACAAAGGGCGCCCAAAGGTTACGTTTTGTAAGCACCCTGTTTGTCTTAAAGGGGCTCAAGGAGAAGATCTAATGCTGAAGGAGAGAGGTGCAGAAATCTTGATTTCAAAGGAACCCACTTGCAGGGTAGTTTTGTACATATGTAGACAACAAAAGGGTTGAAGTTGCTCAGGATAGGTGGGACGCTGCCGGTTGTTTATCCTGGAACGATTCCTTTTATTGTGGTCACGGTTAGGGTATGATGTTCTATAAAGGAAAAGGAAAGTAGCATTAGTCTAGCAATGAGGACATGCTGGAGAGGCAAAAACAAGCAGTAGATGTTGAAGATGGGTTTATCGTCCATCAAGATTGGGGTATACACCTTAATCAGGCTTGGTGTACCATTGGAAGACGTTGCTGAAAAGATCAACGAGGCCATTAAAGAGATCGTTGTAGCTGAAGACGTCACCCTGCTTTCGGAAGACTTATCGGGGTTGGTGAGTGACAGGCACATCAGAAAACTGGGCGATATACACTATGATGGTTTCAGGAGGGTGGTTAGATACACGGGACACCGGGTGGATTTAAGCCTGACCAGCGCCTTTCTGATGTCAATGTTTATGAATAAGCCGGGGCTGACCATCACCCATCAAGAGATCGTTGATGGGGTGTATCCTGAAGCAGAACCGACCGGAGAGCCGGCTGTCATGTGCAGAACGATTATTCACAGGCTTCGGGATGATTTGGCAGGGTTGCCCGGGGGAGAAGCGTGGATCGAAACAGTTCGAGGGACCGGGTATGTGTTTGTGGGGGGAGAGAAAACGGGTGAGTGAATCACCCGGAATGGATAGTCTATTTTGTAATGATTGCGTATAGTCATTAGCCCACACTTGAAACCTTTTTTATTCCTAATAAGAGAAAAATTCGTATATGGGGTTAACGGGGACTGCCTTGTGGAGGGCAGGGGGCAAGCCTTTTGTTTGGGCGTTCCGCTTTCACAGAGGGGTAGGAAAATGTACCCCTCTGTGCGAATAATTTGTTGGAATGAAAGGTTGTTTTTATAGCCAGAGTCAGATCATTTTCCCCACACCCTGGCCACTCCGTCATCACCTGCAGAGGCTAAATAGCGCCCGTCAGGACTCCAGGCGATGGATGTCACGCCTGCGGGATGCCTCTCAAGCTTTCTGATCACTTCTTTTTCTTCCACATCCCAAATGTACATCATGTTATCGAGATCCCCTGAACAGAGTCGATCCCCGTTTGGCGAAAAATCAAGCGCGTATACGGAGGAGGTGTGTTTTTCCAGCGTATCGAATTCCTCCTCTAGGTCCCATAACCATACATTGCCATCCAGCCCACCCCAGGCCAGCGTGTTCCCGCCCGGGCTCCAGGCCAGGGAGGTGACCATTCCCACGTGGTTTTCAAATTCGTGGACCACTTTCTGGATATACTGGATCGATTCGCTGGGCGTGTTCGTGCGGGTGGGGGTTGCAGTAATCACCAGGACATGAGGGGTTGACGAAGGAGGGCTTGTTGGGGTGGGGTAGGGGGATAACGTGCGCGCTGGCGTACCCCATCTGGGCCAAATTATTTCTTCTAACGTTTTTGAGGGATTGTAAAAGACATCAATGGCCAGCCTTCCGAGAGGGATGATCAGCTTCAGGCATAAACCAGCCAGCAGGGAAAGCACGCTGGGCAGGTGAAGGGAGCAGAGCTCCAGTTGCTCGGGGCCGGGTCGACGATCTTTACCTCTATTGGGTAGATTACCTTGATAGCAAATGAAATTCCTACAGGAAATTCTGGAATTGAGGTTTGTGCGGGATCTTTTATTGTCGTTTAGAAGTGTGGCTGTATGTAAGGCAATGGAGATTATTTTTCCTATGCCACAACTGTACTTCTTTTGGGACTGCCCTGGTAGTTGCTGTGCCCCGTGACCAGGTTGGAACCAGGTACGAGGATGGACCCGCCCATGCAACCGAGCTGCGAAGCCACCTCACACAGACCAGAGATAAGAAACGAAATAACGACAATGTGTTATTAATGTAGGGCAGTCCTCAAGCACTCTTCAACGATTCTTGGGCCGATAATCTTGCCAAGCAATCCAATAATGACACGCACGAAACAACGGATAAAATGTTATTTATAGTCTCTATTGACTGGAGGATTGAGTTGCAATTGGAAGACTGTTATTATCTAGAAGAAAAAGGAAACAAGCAGGGAGCGTCGGAATATTTCGTGTACCTTGGCAGCGAGGACAACGCGGTGACGCCGGTGTTCAAAGACATGCAGGAGCTGATGGACTACCTGGCCAATCGCGGAACCAGTCATGGCCAACCCTGGAGCATGGGCGCTGTGATCCTGCTTGAAAAAGATAAAAAGATCCCGCGCGAGATCGGGTTCATCAAACCCTATAACTCCAATTACCGGCAGCAGTATGAAAGCTGGAAGGCAGACAGCGGGAAATGTGGGTCAGCTTCTGAGAGCGGATGACTCAGAAGATGGAAAATTTGCACCACAGCTGGCATGACTCTCCGGCGCGGCCAAACTGGATCCCTCGTTCTTCCTGCAGCAATCCTCGGTGGAAAAGACCTTGGTGGTTATCTAGCCGGCCCAGCCCGTGAGCCCCAAAGAGACACAGGGATTCAAAGGGATGATCCCGCCCGCAAATTCCGGTCTGCTACGCACAGAAAGCCGCTCACGTCCAGTCGTCACCAGCACTTGCCATCGAAGTAATCATCTAGCATGGTTCCCGAATTTCATTTATAATACCGGCGTGAAGGAGCGTTACATGATGAAAACTGATCATCAGAAGTGCTTTTTTATTTCCCCCCTAATACTTACGTAAACTGATCTATACGCAAGTATTATAGAGGGTGAAAACAACCCCAGAAGAGGTGGAAAATGGTCGATGACAGAGATGAACGTGCGACAGAAATTACACCCACGCAGGACGTGGACCCCGGCGCGTTTGCGATGCAACTGCTGCCTGCAAATTCTTCACGTTTTTCTATTGCTATCATCAGCTTAACTGTTCTCCAGTAACTACCGCTGCCTGTAAAGCCAACAAGTTTCTCGGAGGTCTTAATCAATT
>JAWODY010000004.1:0-9957 GCA_046483045.1 Anaerolineales bacterium
CCACGCAGCCCGTAAGGGAGACCGCAATCCCCCAAACTTGATACAGCCCCGTTATGGAGCTAGGGGACGAAAGTCCCAGATGTAGATGGCCATGATGTTAACGTGTCAGAAGCCAACACAGAGAGCGCGAATTGGTGAGTGCTCCGAGGGTCTACCGGGGTCCATAAAGAGTGTGGGATGTGTGGAGAGAAGCGTTGAGAACTTGAGAGACCCTGGAAATTCCTGGCAGGTAACAGGTAGGCGGAACCGAAAGAACAAGTAGGAAAGCCGAAGACCTTCAGGGACGCCGAAGGCGGATCAGTCCATAGTACTCTGAGACGGTAGCGCCGATCACATGGGGAAGGGACTGACAGACAGCTGTAGCTCATAAAGGAAACCTTGTCCGGACACGTAGGGCTGGATAACCAAGGCCAACCTCACTGTGAGGAATAGCCAAAGAAGTGTTTGCGGAAGCGAAGCTGTCTGAAGAGCCCGGTGCGAGAAAACCGCACGCCGGGATCTGTGCGGGGAGAGGGCGGGAAACTGCCCTCTCTACCGCGACGGTGGTTGACTTTTATATTCAAAGATTATTTCTGGTTATTCGGAGGTAAACAACTCAATGTCAGATAAATCTACTCGTTTTTGTTTAGCATTCATTTTATTACTAATCCCATTGATCTTTTCAGCTTGTGGGGGATCAGATTCTTCATCAGGATCTTCAATTAAAACATGTACTATTGATCACCCGATAGAAGATAGTGCGCAACTCTTTCATGATCCAGAGAATAAACCAGACTCAGTTTCAATGATTCCTAATAGTACAGAATGTACTTATGAAGGTTCATTCAAGTATGTCGAAGCTGGCGTCGAAATACCTATGTATAAACTTTCATGCAAAACAGAAACTGGGTATATGAACAGAAAGTGGGCTGATTGCGATTAGTTGTTGTTTATTGATGAACCACCTACCGATGAATTGCAGTGTCAATAGTAAAAGTCAAAATTCATAAAAATTCCTTCTGAGATCAAAAAACAAGGGGCCTCTCCACACTTTAAGTCACGCTGGAGGGCTCTTTTTTTATGGGGTAGTTAAAATCACCAACGCCTGCCCGCTCTCTCGGCTGGCAAGCGCAATCAGTCAATATTAGGGATAGAAAAACTATCCGGGGGGTCTCAGCTCCGGTTTCGTCGCCAGGATTTCCTCCGTAGGGGCCAGGCGCCGGGTGGCACCGTGCTTTGTGATCCACTCCAGATCATGGCCAATTCCCAACCGCAAAAGACTGTATTTAGCAAACTGCTGCCGGGTCATACCCTTCCTGGCCTTCTCGTCCATGGCCCAGCCCCAGATCAGCATCTTGTAAGCCACGGTTTCTTCATCGAAATGCCGGTATGGCTCTCGCTTGGTGAGAATGTGCCAGATGGTAACCAACAACCGACGGGCAATCGCCACAAAGACCTGGTTGCGGTGCATACGCTTCTCAAGTCGTTTGAGCTGGGCTGCCCAGTAGGGATCACTGCGAGCTGCCGCTTGAGCCGCCTGCACCATGGCCCAGCGCTGTTCCTTGCGCCCTTCTTTCGTGATCGGCTTACTTCGGTTGGTTTCACCGCTGTCATGGACGCCAGGTGAAAGGCCTGCGTAACCGACCAGCTTCTTGGCATGGGAGAAACGGCTGATATCGCCAATGGCAGAGAGCACTGTCATGGAAAGGATCAAGCCCATCCCGGGGATCTGCATCAGGTAGACCATGTCCGAGGCCCAGGGCTCCGTGTTGCTCAGCTCGGCCAGTTTCTGGTCGAGGGCTTCTTTCTGCTGCTCAAGCACTTCCACAATCTTGAGGTCGTGTTGTACCTCAAAGCCGGTCAGGTCGGAAAATTCCTGTTTCTCCCACCAATCGAGGTTGTGGTCGTTCAGTAAGCCGCCTTCGGGCGGATGCAGGTTGTATCTCTGCACCACGCTCTGCAGCCGATTTTTGGACATGGTGATCTGTTTGTTCAGACGCCAGCGGAAGGAGATCAGCGAACGCAGTTCCCGCACGGGCACAGGCGGTACCCAGACCTCAGGCACAATATTACCCAGCAGCTGCGTGATCATCCGCTCAACGTCCTTCTTGTCGGTCTTCACCTTGGCTTCCGCGATCTGGCGCATGCTGCGCGCATCGGCAACGAGGACATTTCCAACATGGGGCGCTACGATATCGTAAATATCCCACACGCTGCCAGTGGCCTCAATCACCACCGCGTCGGTCGGCCAGAAATTCTTCTTTGCCCAGTCCCGGAAGCGGCGGATCTGCACCCGCCGGGGGCGCAAGACCCATTCCCGGCTCCGGTTCTGTCCACCGACCATCACATAGTGCTTATGAATGTCGATGCCAATGTAGCGAACAATAGGTATAGATTTGGGGGGTGAGTTCATGATAAACTTCTTATAAGGTTGTTGATGGGGCACGGATTTTTGGGTCACACGAAATTGTGTACAGAGTAAGAGGTACATCTACCGATACGGGTTCATCCACTTCGACGTGGAGTCTCAGACTTGAAGTTCGCTGGGCGGCCCACTCAGGTGGAAGCTGTGAGTGTCCCATAGGCTGTCTTCAGCTGACCCAGACGCTCGAGCCCTCAGGCTAACGTCCCCAGCTCGGTTGTCAACCACAGGGTACCATGCCTGCCGTGCCCCATCGCAATCCCATTCTAGTAACCCCCGCTTCATGTGACCGCCTTCGGCGGAGGGAAGCGGCGGCAAAATGCAAACCATGGTCCTGGTCAGCCAACGCCAAAGCCAATTCGGCGGCCCATGAGCTTTTACGTTATGCAAGAAAATTCAATACACATCGCATACACTCATTGAAAGAGGTATTGGAATGGAAATCGTTGGTACTGCATTTCAGACAGGATATCCCTCACGTGTGCTTGCTGTGTGACAACCTTGCTTATGATAGGAACTTTTAGTATGGATCCAGCCATCATCACGGTTCTGATTATCCTTATCGCTACTGTGATCATGCTCGTTTTTGAGGTTGTCCGCATTGATGTTGTGGCCATTATCTGCATGCTGGCGTTGGGATGGACCGGCGTGCTGACGCCGCAAGAAACGCTCTCCGGTTTTTCAAGCAATGCCGTGATCGCTATGATAGCCGTCATGATTTTGGGACAGGGTATTGCTAAAACCGGCATAATGGATCGGTTTTCTCGTGTAGTCTTGGAAAACGTGGGGACCAAAAAATCGAGCTTGATAGGGGTCATGTCCTTATCGGTGGGGATGCTTTCGGGATTTATACAGAACATCGGTGCGGCGGCGCTTTTTTTGCCAGGTATTCTCAATATCTCGCGCCGGGAAAAAATCCCGGCATCGGCTTTGATCATGCCGATAGGATTTGCGACCATATTAGGCGGCACATTGAGCATGGTAGGCTCAGGCCCGCTGATTCTGATCAATGACCTGCTTCACAGCGCTGACTTGACGCCTTATGGATTATTCAGCGTAACCCTGGTGGGTATTCTGTTGCTTCTTTCTGGAATTGGCTTCTTTTTCTTATTTGGCAAATTCGTTCTACCTCATTCAGAATCTCCGGGCGAATCAGTTTCGGAGCAGGATAAACTCATTGAAGCACTCCATCTGCCGCATCATATCTGGCACTACACCATTCCCCCAGATAGCGCATTGGCAGGCAAAACGACCGAACAATCGGGTGTATGGGAAAAATTCAATCTAAATATTCTCGGTATCTCGCAAGGCAGGGAGGCGGAATATGTGCCCTGGCGAGAGACGAAGTTCGAGGCTGGGCAGGAGATGGCGCTTCTGGGCAACGAAGAAAATGTGAGAATATTCGCCTCCGCCTACAACCTGATATATCAAGACCATGCTTATCGATTTTCCAGTCTCAACGATCCAGAGCGCGCCGGTTTTGCAGAAGTCATTATCCCGCCCCGTTCGGAAATGATAGATCAGACCATTCGCAAATTTTCACTTCGCAAACGGTATGCCGTGGAGCCTGTAATGATGTTCAGCAAGGGAGAAGAAATACGGGGTGATTTTTCAGACCGTCAGATACTTCCCGGCGACATAATGATTGTCTATGGTTTGTGGGAAAATATAGGTGATCTGAAAACGAACTCTGATTTTGTGGTGGCGACGCCATTCACGGTCGAAAAGAAACAAAACCCTTCGAAATCCTGGGGGGCTGTGCTCTGTTTCCTGTGCGCCATTGGATTAGCAATGACCGGCGCTCCCATCTCGCTGGCATTTTTTACCGGCGCTATCGCTATGGTACTGATTCGGGCACTTAGCATCCAGGAAGCCTATCAAGCCATCGAATGGAAGGTTGTTTTTCTTCTTGCCGGGCTTATTCCGCTAGGGGTCGCCATGCAGAAGACCGGAACCGCTGCTTTTCTGGCAGAGAAAGTGATGTCGCTGGTTCAGGGTGGGCATCCGGCACTTATCCTTTTGACCGTTGCGGTTTTATCCACCCTGTTTTCGCTGTTTATGTCCAATGTGGGTGCGATTGTGGTGTTGGCCCCGCTGGTCATGAGCATGGCGCAAATTGGCGGACTCAATCCCCGTCCCCTGGCTTTGATGGCAGCGGTATGTGCGGCAAATTCCTTTATTTTGCCCACCCACCAGGTCAATGCGTTGTTGATGTCCTCTGGGAAATATCGTAATGCAGACTATTTTAAGGCCGGCGGCGGAATGACCGTGTTATTTCTTGTGGTTGTCGTGCCCGTGTTTTACTTTTTCTATCTATAACCCCAGAAACTAAAGGAGAAATTTCATGCTGCTCAAACATTTTTTCGTCGGTAAAATTGCTCACAGCTCTTACCTTCTCGCGGGAAAGAATTATTGCGCCGTCATCGATCCTCAGCGGGATGTCGATGTCTACATCACCGAAGCCCGTACAATGGGGATAGAAATCACCCACATTCTTCAAACCCATCTTCATGCAGATTTCATTTCGGGACACATGGATCTGGCGAAAAAAACCGGTGCAAAAATTTACACAGCGAAATCGGCACAGTGTACCTTCGACCACGTGGCCCTGTCGGAAGGCGATTCCATAGAATTGGAGGATATGCTTCTCCAAGTATTGGAAACCCCTGGCCATACCCCGGACCATCTCAGCTATGTCGTGATCGACAAAACCCGGTCAGACAGCCCGATCGGCGTGTTTGTGGGCGATACGCTTTTTGTTGGGGATGTGGGAAGGCCAGACCTTTTTCCTGACATGGCGGAGGAACTGGCGCAAAAACTCTACCACAGCCTGCATGACAAATTGTTGAGTCTGCCTGATTATGTCGAAGTCTATCCGGCGCATGGCGCGGGTTCCTTGTGCGGTCGTGCTATGGGCGCCAAATGGCGCACCACCATCGGCTATGAACGCAACTTTAACCCTGTTCTTCAAATCAAAGATAAATCCGTGTTTATCAAATCGCTCACGCAAGATATGCCCCCTGCCCCAGATCATTTTAGCCGCTGCAGCGACATCAACCGCCATGGGCCAGCTCTGGTTACCGATCTCCCCACTATGGAGGAATTAGCCCCAGGCCAATTCAAGGAGCGTATGAGCGCCGCCAATATTGTGTTGCTGGATGCCCGCGGTTATCACTCCTTTGCCAGCCAGCATATCCCCGGCGTCTGGCATCTTGATCTCAATGGCAACTTTCCGACTTTTGCCGGCTGGGTTTTGCCGACGGACAAGGATATCTTATTGATAGCAGATGATTATAAAAAGGCGCTGAAAGCTAATACCTGGGCACGCCGGGTTGGTGTGGATAGTATTGTGGGTTATCTGGATGGTGGCTTGGTTGCTTGGGCCGTGGCGGGATTTAAGACCAGTCGTATCGAGCTGATTTCAGCCGAGGACTTGCACGACATGATCACCGGTACCACCAGTTTTGTACTGCTGGACGTACGTGCACCGCTTGAATATGCGGATACCCATATCAAAGGCGCCATCAATATCCCGGTGGATGAGTTGCGCACCCGCTACCATGAACTGAACAAGGACAAAACAACAGTCCTTATTTGCAGCTCTGGGAATCGTTCCGCGCTCGGAGTCAGCATTCTCAAACAGCATGGATTCAACGATGTCTATAATGTCGCCGGAGGATTGACTGGCTATAGTGCTGCCGGGTACATCCGGGAGTGCCGGGTTTGTGTTAATCCGCATGGCTCCAGATTCTTCACGAACTTTAGCGAAATTATATAAAAACATTGGGATACGGAGTAAAAAATGGAGGACAATCTGATGGAGTTCTTAACAGAAGTGCGCTGGTCGCCTTATGCAGTTGGGGTTGGCATCGGCATCCTGAGCTGGTTCAGCTTTCTTATCTCCAGAAAACCGCTCGCATGTTCAACCAGCTTTGCCAGGACCAGCGGCATGATTGAAAAACTGTTTTCGGGGAAAAAGGTTGATCTGAAGCCTTACTACCAGAAGATAGGGCTTGCCGTGGACTGGCAATGGATGCTGGTGGTGGGCATTATCATCGGCTCGCTGATTTCGGCGTTGCTGTCCGGTAATTTTCGCTGGCAGTGGGTTCCTTCGCTCTGGGCTGCCGCATTTGGCGGTAACCAGTTACTGCGCGTCATCGTGGCGCTGGTTGGCGGCGGTTGCATCGGTTTTGGCGCGCGGTGGGCAGGCGGATGCACCAGTGGGCATGGTATCAGCGGAACCCTCCAGCTTTCCGTTTCAAGCTGGATTTCGGCTATATGTTTTTTCATTGGCGGCATTCTGACAGCGCACATTATCTTCATCTTAATCGGTTAGCAGGAGGGAAACATGCAAACAAGCAAATCCACGGATAAGCGGATGGAGACATCCGTACCAAAGAAAGACATATCGCCCCTGCTCTGGGGATTGGCGTTCGGTATTGCGTTTGGCTTTTTGCTTCAGAAAGGCGGCGCGACAAAATATGACGTGATTATCGGGCAACTGCTGCTCACCGATTTTACCGTCCTAAAAATCATGCTTTCCGCTGTTTTGATCGGAATGATTGGTGTCCATGCGATGAAGACCCTGGGTTGGGTGGAACTTTATCCCAAATCAGGCTCTGCGGGCATGAACATTATTGGCGGATTGATTTTTGGGGTAGGCTTTGCGGTATTGGGCTATTGTCCTGGCACCATTGCGGGCGCTATTGGTAATGGCGCGCTGGACGCCTTGGTCGGAGGACTGGCGGGAATTTTAATCGGTTCCGGCTTTTTTGCTGCACTTTACCCTCGACTCAGTCAGGGCATTCTGACGAAAGGCGATTTTGGTGACCTGACCTTTCCGCGCTTGTTCAAAGTCAATGATTGGGTGATCGTCATCCCCGCTGCAACGCTCATTTTTATCGCGCTGTATTGGCTGGAACGAGCTGGTTTGTAACATCTATGAGGAAAAAACCCGATACTCCCGGTGTACTGCATAACAATTGATTCCAGCGGACGTCTTCTTGAGGGGTGAAAGTCCCCTTTGGATAAAGATTAACCACCGATCCATACCGAGTGTTACAGTTGTTTAGGAGGTGAAAACCCCAGAAGGTAGGGGAAAAGCCGAACGACACAATTGAAGCGTACACAGGGAACCACGCAGCCCGCAAGGGAGACTGCAATCCCCCAGACTTGATACAGCCCCGTTATGGAGCTAGGGGACGAAAGTCCCAGATGTAGATGGCCATGATGATAACGTATCAGAAGCCAACACAGAGAGCGCGAAATGGTGAGTGCTCCGAGGAGGGTCTACCGGGGTCAACAAAGAGTGTGGGATGTGTGGAGAGAAGCGTTGAGAACTTGAGAGGCCCTGAAGGTTCCTGAGAAAGTTCAGGAAGGTAACCCCAAGCCTAACAAGGGGCACCGATGACCTTCAGGGACGCCGAAGGCGGATCAGCCCATAATACTCTGAGACGGGAGAGCCGTTCACACGGGGAAGGGGCTGACAGGAGTACGCAGCCTGTAAAGGAAACATTGTCCGGACACGGAGGGCCGGAATCGCAATGCAAACCTCACTGCAGGGAATAGCGAAGAGGGCAAAAGCCCAAAAGAAGCACCGGTTCCAAGACCTCTATCGGATGCTCAACGAGGAGTTTCTGCTGGAAAGCTGGCGCGACATCCGTAAAGACGCGGCGTATGGCGTCGATCAGGTGAGTGCTGAGGAATACGAGCAGAACTTAGAGGTGAACATCCGAGATTTGGTCGAAAGGCTGAAAGGAGGCGGGTACCGGGCCAAGCTCGTCAGAAGGAAGTACATACCCAAGGGAGAAGGCAGGATGCGGCCTTTGGGGATACCGGCCACGGAGGATAAACTTCTTCAGGTGGCGGTGAAGCGGATACTCGAAGCCATCTACGAGCAGGATTTTCTGCGCTGTAGTTATGGGTATCGACCCGGAGTGGGGGCTTTGGACGCCGTGGACAAGTTGACGGTCAAGCTCCAATTTGGGCGGTACAACTTCGTGGTAGAAGCAGACATCAAAAGCTACTTCGACAACGTAGATCACGAATGGATGAAGCGAATGTTGAAGGAGCGCATTGATGACGGACCGTTCTTGAAGCTTATCGGAAAATGGCTGAAGGCAGGGATACTGGAACCTGATGGAGAAGTGATCCATCCGGTGACGGGAACGCCGCAGGGCGGGATTGTCTCACCGATACTGGCGAATGTATACCTGCATTACGTGCTCGATCTATGGTTTCAAAAGGTAGTGAAGAAGTACTGCAGAGGGGAAGCGTGTCTGTTCCGATATGCGGACGATTTTGTGTGTGGATTCCAATATCGAAGAGATGCAGAGCGCTTCTACAAGGCAATGGGCAAAAGGCTGGAAAAGTTTGGGTTGGAAATGTCGCCGGAAAAGACAAGAATCATTGAATTTGGCCGTGACCGCCAACCTGGTAAAACCAGCTTTGATTTTCTGGGCTTCGAGTTTCGTTGGGGCACAGACAGAAGTGGAAAACCACATCTCAAGCGACGTACCTCAAGGAAGAAGCTGAGAAGATCACTGAAGAACTTCATGGAATGGTGCAAAGCCAATCGACATCAGAGGCTGGATTGGCTATTCAGAAACCTGAATGCCAAACTCCGGGGGTACTACAATTACTACGGAGTGATTGGCAATAGTGCCAGTTTGTGGGAATTCTTTAAACAGGCCCTGCGCATACTGTTCAAGTGGCTCAACCGATGCAGTCAACTCCAAAGCTACACCTGGAGTGGGTTTCAGGAAATGATAAACTACTTTCAGATAGAACGACCACGGGTAATGGAACGACCAAAGACGAGAAAAGCAGCTTCAGTGGCTCAAGCCTGAAGGCGGAAGCGAGTATTCCTGAAGAGCCCGGTGCGAGAAAACCGCACGCCGGGATCTGTGCGGGGGTTGTCGGGTAACTGGCAGTCCTACCGCGATGCCTTCGATGAAATTCTTTGCACACCTACACAAAGTATGATAATATATCATACTGGAGGTAGCAAAGATGCCTAAAGAAAAAGTAGCTGTCACAATCGAAAAAAACATTCTAAGCAAATTGGATCGAATGGTTGCTGAAGGCAAATATCCCAGCCGCAGCAGTGCTGTTGAAGATGCTGTTAAGGAGCAAATCGAAAAAGTGGAGAAGTCAAGGCTTGCTCGAGAAACAGCTAAACTTGATCCAGCATATGAACAAGCCTTAGCGGACGAAGGTTTAGCAGGAGATCTTTCTGAATGGCCAGAATACTAAGAGGTGACATATACTGGGCAGATCTAAATCCTGTCAGAGGCCACGAACAAGCGGGGGTCCGCCCTGTTGTCATTATCAGCCATGATATTTTCAACGAGCGATCCGGCACTGTTATCGCGATGGCTCTAACCAGTCAGTCTCAAAGGGCTGGCTTCCCTCTTACCTATGAACTCAAAAGTGGGGATTTACCAAAAAAGTCCTGGGTAAAAATCAGTCAGATACGCACTTTATCTACAAAACGATTAGACAATAAGATTGGTCATGTCGATCCCAAAGAACTAAACAATTTAATTGATGGTTTG
>JAWODY010000020.1:0-6214 GCA_046483045.1 Anaerolineales bacterium
GGCGAGATTGTCAAAAAAGGTCTGTCTGAACGTGTTCATAATTGTCCTCATTGCGGTCTTTCTCTTGATAGAGATGAAAATGCCGCCCGGAATATTTTGGCACGTGGGATGGCGTGCTTGGGTTCTAACCCCTAGAAGCCCCACAGCTTACGGTGTACAGCACATATGCTAGTGCTGTGGGGAGCGTTCACAGTTTATTTTCTCTGATTGCCAAGGTTGGATTGATGATTTTACGAGAGATGATCACGCGCGGGAAATTGTTATGCTAATTTGGAAAAACAAGCAGAACTTCGCGCTCGGTTATCAGGCAAAAACAAGCGTAATACCTGATGAGTTTTCGCCGGTTATGCCTGCTCATTCTCCGCAGCTTCCCCGTTATTTTCCGAGTTGCTTTTCTGGCTCTCCCCCTTAAGCCCCTCCTGAAAGGCTCTTATTCCACTTCCCAATTCACCAGCAACATCACTGATCCTTCCCACACCAAACACAAGCAACACAATGACCAGGATGATGATCAACTCCATAGGACCGAGATTCGCCATTCACCAACTCCTTTGCTCATATAAGTCAACTAAAGAAATCCCTAACAGGGTTCCCACTAAAGATTTCCACCAGATCCCTATAGGGCACATTGCTGTGAAAAGACAACCCTTTCGTCGAGAGGTGAAGGGGTTTGCCTTTTCCGGTTTTGATCATGATTCCGTGCCAGGTTTTTCTGTTTCATGTGTGTTTTCCTCAACAGGAAACACCAGTACTTTGTCTACCCGGTTTTGATCCATGTCCACCACCTCAAAGTGAAAACCGCGCCATTCAAAGGAATCTGAGGAGGTTGGTATTTTCCCCAGGCGCGTGACAACGAAACCCGCCAATCTATGATAATCCCCTTCCTCTTCATGAGGTAGATCTGGGATAGATAACAACTTTGCCACATCTTCAACAGGCATCATACCAGACAATAGCCATGTCCCATCCTCGCGCTGAATCGCTAAAGGTTCCTCATCCTCTTTGTAGGCCGAGACATCGCCCACCATCGCTTCCAATACGTCGTGCATGGTGACCAGGCCTTCCACAGCGCCGTACTCGTCAAGAACAACCCCGATATGCGTGTGATTTTTCTTGAAAAGCTCTAGGACATGCAAAACTGGCATACTGTCCACAACGAAAACGGGTTTGAAGATAATTGACTCAAGATCGAATGCACCGCCTTTCTCGCTGGTAATGACCCTGGAAAAAAGGTCTCGAACACGAACAGCCCCCACTACATCATCCAGACGTTTGCGGCATACAAGATATCTGGTCCTACCCCCTTCAATTGCCTTGTGGAGGATTGTTTCCTCATCTTCTTCAAGATCCAACCACCTGATTTTTGTATCCGGCGTCATGATGGCCTCTACCTTAAAATCGTCTAAACGCAGTGTACGATCTACAATATCCTGTTCCATCTGTTTGATTACCCCGGCTTTGGTACCCCGCTCCATTAATATGCGGATTTCCTCTTCTGTTACCGGGAGTTCTTCAGCTATGCCCATAGGCAACAATTTCATTATCGTATCTGTGGATACACCCAAAAATGAAACTACGGGGTGAGCGATCCGGGATAATAGCTGCATAGGTTTGGAGACCCGAACTGCGATATCTTCCGGGGCGGCCAGGGCAATACGTTTAGGCACCAACTCTCCGAGAACCAGGGTTATATAAGTTGTCCCGGTTACCACAATGATCACCCCGATTATATGTCCATAGGGCGCTAAAATGGGTACGGCTTCCAGTGCCACTTCAATTTTACGGGCTAATGTTGTGCCGCCAAAGGCCCCTGCAAAGATCCCAATCAGGGTGATTCCGATTTGGATGGTCGACAAAAAGTTGTTTAGATTCTGTGTTGTCTCAAGGGCTACTTTGGCGCCCCGTTCGCCTTTGTTGGCGCGCCCCTCCAGCTGGCTTCCTCGCGCAGAGACTACAGCGATCTCAGCCATGGCAAAAAAACCGTTCCCCACGGCAAGCAATAATAAAATGAGTATCTGTGTGAATATTTCTGACATCAAACGCCGTCCTTATTTTTCATTTGTAGAATTGTCAAAAAATTTGTCATAAAATTGTATTCCTTAAAGTTCAACATGGTGGATTTCTCCTGATGCCGGAGCGCGGATTTCTCTTGGTCGATTCACTGCTTCCCCCCCCGATTGCTGCTCAGGACCCTACAAACAGCGTTCAGGCCGGAAACAACGTCCTTCTCTACCACCGCTTTTGCTCTCCCGCTGACTGATCCCCTGACAGGAGAAGATACCCGACAGCAGACTTACACTCAATGCATAGCAAATGGTATCCAGCACAACTGAGCCAACGATCGAGAAGACCAGATTTCTTTTGGGATTTTGTAACTACACAGAACGGGTATAGTTCCATATCGATATCAAAGACCCCCACGCCTACGGACGCCAGCACAATAGTCAATAAAATAAGGATCATCATATTTTAAACATTGCCTGAGAGCTTTGCTCCTGATGATTATATTTCTGTTAATAGTCACCTGTGATTATATGATAAAGCGATCGTGTTGGGGGCAGTTGTCACGTTATGACGCATGTGTTCTTTGTTTAGATGCAATAATGTGCATGTCATTAGCGAAAAGACATGATTCCGCAGTCAGGTTGCCATTTAGTCAAAAGGAGATGTTTGAGAATTGTTTTCCCGGTCATCAGGGGCGGCAAGGTTTTGTGGCGAGGATGCTTTCAGAAAGATCTCATTGCAATGTGGGCAAACCCAAGCGTGAAGAGAGAATGGTCTTCTCCGCAGCAGGAATGACGATATCGTGTTTCAGAAGCTGCTTTAAGCTGAGCTTCTACCATCTTAAGCATGCGTCGAGGGCATTTGTGGGTCTTTTTTATGGCAACTCTCCTGTACTATAGGATATCATGACATACGTGGAAATCATGAGAATATTGAGGTTTTTGTCTGAATCTAATACATCAACAGTGAAACCAAGCTGGACTGGACCTTGCAGCCGGTACGCTTAAGGGCATAAGAGCGGGGCAATGTTTCCCTAGGTCTTGTTGAGAAAGCGGTGAAGCAGGGGTGTTCCTCCAAGGATTGGCTGAGGAGCTGGTTGTTGCAAAGGCCCTTCAAGGAGAATTTCTCCAAAAAGGTTTCTGGGTGTCCTTCCCCCAAACACGAAGTATGGTCAAAGAAGGGGTTGGCAAAGAGAGGGTATCTCTCGCTGCACGGGGGCTGAAATCGTTTAACCCCGGTGGTGGTCAAGGCCCTGTCAACAGCGGGGGAGACGTCTCCTGTCCGGGAGGGTTTTAGAGGGGCCATAGCCGGGGGACCAGAACAATGGCCAGGATATAAATCAACACCGTCAGCAGGGCACCCACTTTGAGAAAGTCGGTAAAGCGGTAGCGGCCTGGTCCATAGACCATCAAGCAGGCGGGTTCCAGCGGGGTCAGAAACGAGCAGCTGGCAGCGACCGCAATCATCATCGCAAAGGTCCGGGGATTGAGGTCCAGCTGAAAGGCGGTCTGGATGGCCACCGGGACCACCACCACCGCAGCGGCCTGGTTGGACATCGGCTGGGTGAGCAGCAGAGAAAGAAGAAAGAAGCCCGAGAGCATCCAGGTTGGATTATCTTGACCAACCAAGTCGACGATCCCGCTGGCGAGATATTCTGCCGTCCCGGTGATTTCCATGGCCCGGCCCAGGGCCAGCATGCAGCCGATGACGATCAGGGCCTTCCACTGCACTTCACCGTAGGCATCCTCGGGGGAGAGGCAGCGGGTCAGGAAGGCGATCAACGACCCCAGCATCACAGCCACGGGCAGGGAAAGGACGTTCAGGGCTGCCAGACCGATCACCGCTGCAAAGATCGCCACCGCCAGGGGCGCCTTGGCACGGTTGGGCTGCTGGTATTCCACTGTGCCGATCACCCGGAAGGTGTTGTTTTCATCCATAAAGGAGAGGCTTTTCAGGTCGCCCTGAAGGAGCAGGATGTCGCCGACCTGCAGGGGGATCTGGCTTATTTTTTTGGAGAGGGTCTTCCCCCGCCGGTTGATGCCCAGCACCTGGACGCCGTAACGGTGTCGGAAGTGGACCTGCTCCAGGGTCTTTCCCACCAGAGGGGATTGGTGGAGGAGAACCGCTTCCACCAAGCCGATGCGGGTGGTTTCCAGATCCGACAGGGTGAGGTTGACCTCAGCCTCGATGTCCACGCCCACCCGGTCCTTGACGCGCAGCAGCTCGTCCCGCGGCCCCTTGACCAGAAGTCTGTCGTCCTCCTGCAGCACGAGGTCTGCCTGGGGAGCGAGCATTTCCTCTTCGCCCCGCTCCACCAGAAGCACGGTAAGATCGAGATCCCGCCCCAGGCCGGAATCAGCTAGCGATTTGTCGATCAATGGGGAGTCGGCCAGGACAAGGATCTCGCTCAAATAGGGGCGGATACCGAATTGCTCCTGCAGGTCCCCGTCCTGGGTGCGGTCGGGGATAAGATGCTGACCGAGGAGAAGCATGTAGAGCAAACCGACCAGGACGATAGGGACCCCCACCAGGGTGAGTTCAAACATGCCGATGGACTCCAGGCCATAATTCCCCAGCATGCCGCTGATGACGATGTTGGTCGAGGTGCCCACCAGGGTGACCGAACTGGCCAGAATTGAGGAGAACGCCAGAGGGAGGAGCATTTTCGAAACGCTGTTTTTCGTTTTCCGGGCGATGCCGATGACCACCGGCACGAAAAAGGCGGTTGTGGCGGTGTTGCTCATCAAGCTGCTCAGGGCAGCGCTGGTGACCATGACCACAGCATTGAGGCGGTTGAGCTTGGAGCTGGTGTTGTTGAGAATAAATTGGCTGACCCGGTCTACCACACCTGTGCGCACGAGGGCGGCGGTGAGGATGAACAGGCCTAGAATCATAATCACGGCATCGCTTCCGAAGCCGGCAAAGGCCTCCCCAGCAGGTAATAACCCGGTCAGGACCAGGGTGAGCAGGATCGCAAGGGCCGTGATATCCGCGGAAAACAGCTCAAGGGAAAACAGCACGAGCGCGGCGACAATGATGGCTAATAAAAGTCCGATGGAAAAGGTCATGTAAGGTTCTTTGGTGTCACGCCGGTAAAGAAAATAATGGATGGGTTCGCGAACCCGATGCCAATAGCAGTGCGGACAAATTGGCCAGGTAGGCGATTCTCCTCCTATTATTATCCTGAATTCCCATTTTTTCAACCATCTGGATGTCCGATCAGCTTGTTAACTTGGCGGCTTACATGATTATAAACCACGGATTTGTTGCAAGCTGGCCCTGTTGTTAACCCCGTACCAGGAGAACTGCCAGTCCACAATGGTGTCCGCCAGGCGGCTGTTGACCGAGACCACGCGGTCCTTTCGGTATACACGGATTCGTGTCATGGCCTGAGGTTGCAGGCCGGCTCTCTCCCAATCCCCTCCTGTACCCCTTGGTGTTTCGCGGTAAAGGGCTTCTCCTGTCCGTTCTTCCGCTTGGAGCAGGGTCACTGCCGCTTCCTGGATCTCTTCATAAATCCTGCCCGCGATCTCAGGCCCCACCTTTCTTAATTCCTTGTCAATCCCCACAAATATTTCGTAAAATTCCTTTCGCGCCTGGAAACCACCGGCTTCCAGGCGGTGGAGGAAGGCGCACTGCCAAAGCAAAGTTAAAACGTCCTAATTAGAGGCATGAGTACGTGACCAAAACCATCTCGGTAAAACTGGATATTCCCCAGGAACGCCAGGACGATGTACTTGAAACCTTCCGGGTCATGGTAATGGCCGCCGAATAGGCCGGCCACTGGAATCCCTGGAAGACGCCAACAACGGTGGCGCTCACGTAGAGATGCCAGATCTGCAGCTGGGTCTGGAAGACGAGTTGGCCAAGAGTAAAACGCCCTGGTTTTGTGCATCCTGCTTTACCTGTGCCGCCCGTTGACCGTGGCAAGCGTGCAACACCGATCCTTAATGGTAACCGTGCGCTTGTCGTAGACGACAGAAGCAAAATCGCAGAAGGTAGGCTTGCTGGCCTTACGCCCATCGGCCCATCTAGTGACACACGCCTTGACTGTCTCAGCGACTCGGTTGCGAGCAGAACATACGAGATTAGCGGGGAGATCGGTAGCGTCGCGGATAGGGTAATAAGTAGCGTGATGCAGATCCTGTTTGTTGTAATTTTTACGTTCTTCCTGCCAAGCTACCTCAAGTACCATACGACAGGCTTGATT
>JAWODY010000021.1:0-18492 GCA_046483045.1 Anaerolineales bacterium
ACACTGTCATCTCTGTACTTCTTCATCCAGAGCATGATTTGTTCCGGGCTCCAATCCTCCCGGATCTTTTCCTCGATCCATGCCCATGTCTGAGGTTGAATCCTTGTCCGGTTCCTCTTGCGCCTGCTCAACGCTTTTCTATGGGCTTGCTTGGGACGATATCCACGCTTTCCTTTGTTTCTTTTCAGCTCACGACTGAGCCAAAGGCTGCCTTCGGCTAGTCGATTTATGGACGCCGATGGCTTCAGCGATTTCAGTTTGAGTTTTGCCACTTTTCAAAAGTACTTTAATCTGATATCGTTGACATTGGGTTGCCATCGGCACGCACAGCGAGCTGTTTGTAGGTCACGAATGCTCCTTTAGTTTTGTCGCTTGAGAGGTATTCTATCCTACTACAGCTTACCTCTTTTTACGACAATAAAGTTGCAGTTCGTAGTTGAATCTAAGTAGCGATTTAATTGCACTTTTGTCTATACAACCCTGTTAGAATGCGATCCCCCCGGGCCGGCAAGGATTAAATTTTTTTAAGGATGATCCTGCAGGATCATATTCCCCCCCGGCGGACCTATTCTGAGATATCAAAAACACGGTAGTTTGTTTAAAACAGTGTAATCCCCGCCAAGGTTGGGCGAGGAGCACTCACCTGGTCATGGTTGATAAAAGCTGATCAACAACGAAGCACCAAATGCCGATCAGGAAAAAGACCACAGCCTGTGCCCCACACTAATTTCTGACAGCGGGCGCTTCATGCACATCTTGATCGCTGACCACCTGGTCCAGCATGAAACGAGCCATGTCAGCCCTGGTGATCCTGGTCCCCATCCCTTTCCCCACATACCCCACTTTGACCTCCCCCCGGGGTTCCTGATCTGTGAGCATGGGCACGCGAACCACCGTCCACCGGACATCTGAGCCGCGGATGATCTCGACCGTGCGCTTCATGTCCTCGAAGACCCACTTCGAAAACAACCTCAACAAGAAATTGACCACACGATCCAAAAATCCCGGGTCATCCCTGGGGTCACCGACGCCGGTCCCCGCGGAGGCGATCAGCCGTTCAACCCCATGGTGTTCCATCGCTTTCAGGATGTGCTCAGTCCCCTCACTGACTGCAAACACCGGCTTATTCTCGGTGGGTCCCAGGACGCTGATCACCGCATCCGCACCCTGAACCGCGTCCTGGACGCGGTCCGGTTCCCGGATATCGCCCTGGACGATCTGTAAACGCTCATCTTGCCTGTCCAGTTTTTCGGGAGAGCGGGTAAAAGCCGTGACCCGATGTCCTCGCGCCAGCGCCTGTTCCACAAGATGCTGACCGGTTCTGCCTGTGGCTCCAAAAATGGTGATGTTCATTTCTGCTCCATCCGCTTGGCAAGGGTGACCAACGAGGTACATCCCCCAATCAATGCTTCAAAGGTGCCGGGGCAAACTACTGCCCCTGAAAAGCCCAATGTTAATCTAGATTTCCCTGGACAGCAGACTTCAAATCATCCGCTTTATCCTCGGCATACACCCCTTCTCCCTCCCAGAAGATGTCCCCCTCTTGATTGACCAGGAAGAGATGGATGACTTCCTCGGATCCGATCCCCAGGGCCTCTTTGAAAGTCTCTTTGTCCAGGTAGAGGGTGATCGTCCGCTCCCGCGCCTTTTGATCGGGGATCCCGGCCCGCATGCTCTCATTTATGAAGGTCCGAGACAGGGTGGGCAGTTTGTAAATGGTGGGAAGCTCGTAATACACAAACCCCGGGAAAGAGCGTTCTAACTCCTGAACCGTGGGGACCCAGGTGTTGACATCCTCCTGCTGGCGCATCTCAAAAGGGAGGATGACCAGGTTCAACTCCCCTTCAAAATCCCGCGGGAACTCAAACTCCTGGCGCTCCAGATTAAAACCGGACACCACCGGAAAATGAGGGTCTTCCCAGGTCACCTGCAGGCGGCTCTCCCCCACCGATACCCCTCTGCTTATCCAGATTCCCACCCCCACCAGGATGATAAGTACCAAGACGACGATTCCTATGATCATTTTCTTCTTCCTTTTCATGATCCGTGTCCGCTCCTGAAATCACTGCTTCCTTCAAAAAATGTATAAGCCCGATGATTTAATTCTACCACTCCGAGCGGATGATCCGGGCCTCTTCCGCGCCGTGCTGCCCTCTGCGTTGAATGCCCATATACATGGAGATGATCATCAGCTTCCCCGGGGCCTGGTTAAATGGACACAGGAGGCTTCACAAAGATATGAAACCTCCTGTGTACTGCCGGCATCCGGTGCAGTCAAACTCTCCCGGTGATCAGATCAATCTATTTGTGACTTGAGTTCCTGAGGGGAATACTCATTCCCCAGCTGCGCTTTCAGGAGACGGTAGATCAACACTACGGTTTCAATACTGGTCACTATCAAGGCCACCCCAAAGGCCAGCCGGAAAGCGTGCATACCCACCAATTGAAAGCCCTCTTCCAGCAGCTCGGGGAACTTCTCCAGAGTCATCAGGAACCCCGCCGCGTCCCGCGCTGCCAGCCAGGAGGTATGCGCCCTGACAAGCAAAGCCAGAACCCCGATGCTGAGCAGGTTGACCGCGATCCTGAGGATCCGGGTCACCGTCCCCCACCGTCCCTGCCAGAGCAGGTAGATATTCAAACCAATCCCTGCCAATAAGGACATCACAATCCATCCCAGATAGCGGCCCAGGACCGGGTTGGCGTAGAACGTCCCGTCGGGCAGAGTTACAAATCCCACCCACTCCGGGAAGGCGACCAGCAGGACCAGGACGAGGATGCTGAACACGACCCCAACGATCAACTCCCCACGCTTGACCTCTTCCGTGTCCATGATCTGGGGCAGGCTGCTCGGATCCCAATCCTCCTCTTCCATCTCAGGCCGGACCTCAAACCGCTGCAGGATCATGAACACGATCGCCACACTACCCACGGTCATGGGGATGCTGTTTAACAAACCGGCCAACGCTTCCCACAAAACAAACGGCTCCCGACCAATGGTAATCGCCAGCGTCCAGGCCAGGAGCTGCGCCCCAATCACCGCGGCCAAGGCGATCCCGACCACCATCCGAAATAAGGGGTAAAGCGCAGGACCGATCAGGTACTGGCCCTCGGGATGATACGAAGCAGCCACTTTGCGGGGCGGACCCCACTCTTTCAACAAAGCCCGGGCCTCCTCTTCGCTTGCATCATCCCCGGCGCGGCTTTCCAGCGCATCCACCAACAAGGAACGCATCTCGGCGAGGATATCTTCCCGATTCTTCCGGGGCAGGTGCCGCTTTACTTCATGCAGGTATCGATCAATTAATTTCATTTTCTCCTCCTTCTGGAGTTATATCTTCCAGCATTTCATCCATCACATGTGCTAATCTCCGCCACTCCCCTGCCAGCGCGTTTAACACGGTCCTCCCCTCAGGGCTGAGGCTGTAGTAGCGGCGGGGCCGGGATCCTTCCACGTTCCACTCGCTGGTCAGCAGCCCCTGATCTTCCAGGCGCCGCAGCAGCGGGTACAGGGTCCCCTGTTCAATCTCCAGCCCTTTCTCATCAAGGCGGCTGATGAGGTCGTAACCGTACCTCTCTTCATCCAACCTGCTGAGCACAGCAAGGACCAGAATCCCCCGGCGGAGTTCTTGGGTGAGCTTATCAAAGACATCATGGGGTAGATTTTCTTGTATCATGTCGCGCATTATACTATATATCTAACAGTATTGTCAAACACATTATATAATAAATCCACGCCTATTTCATGACCATTTTGACTCAAAAGCGCCTTTCAGGAGGAAAAAAGGACCAGGACCATCCATAAACCAACCGTGACCACCGGCTGGGAGCTGTCTTTATCCCCCACTTGACCCTCCATCATCATCTATCAAGGGTCAGAAACCCGGCCCATAAGGAAAACATGTTCCATCCCCCTGCTCCCAACTTGACAAATTTCCCAGCCTGCCATAATATGGAACCACTGTTTTTTGGTAAAGAAAGGAAATTTATGAAAAAGAAAATCCTACTAATTGTTTCCATTAGCATGGCACTTGCCCTCGCTCTGACCGCTTGTGGATCCCAAACAGAAACGACGGATCTGACCGAACCCGATGATGTCTACTGGGCTTACTTCGAAGCCTGTTCTAGTCAAAATCCGTCGCAAGCGGAAATCCATCTCACAGAGAGCGCCAAGCAAAAAGCTCAAACCTTCGGCGTATGCGGTTTTACGCATGATTCCATAAATACGTATGAAAAAAAACAGGGAAACCCGGCATGGTCTTTTCCTGAAGACCCCGAAGTGACTGTAAATGAAGAGGCCGCATCCCTAACCTGGGTCGATGACAAAGGAAATCTGGCCATTGTCATTTTGTTCGCTGAGAATGGTAAATGGAAAATTCAGGAAAGCCGCTGGTCCAAATAGGCGGGATCTTTATTTCTTTTTCGCGAGGTAGATATCTGCCTCGATCATCTGACCGTCTTCAAAGAAATGATGCACAAAATATAGATTCCCCTCCTTGTCCAGGGACGGTTCCCCGGCAAACTGGGAAATGATCATCTCCGGCTCCTCCCATCCGCCCTCACCTTTCAGAGACCGGAATAAGGCGGGCGTTCCCCGATACGTGCGCAGGAACCACAGTTCAGATCCATCCTGGCTCCGGAAAGGCCAATCATCATTTTCAGCGCTGTTTATGACAGTGAGGTTCTCCGGTTCTTCCCACTCCTCTTGAACTTTCCTGGAAAGCCATACATCATATCCCCCTTTTCCCCCAGGCCGTGTGGAATGAAAATACAACGCATCCCCATCCGCAGAGATGTGCAGCTCCCTCACTTCATACGCGGGATCAAAATCCACGGGCTGCCAGTTCATCCACGCCCCTTCTTTGTGCTCCGCGGTGAACCAGTGCATCCCCTGGTACCCCTCCCGGGCTGAACAGAACCAGATCACATCCCCCTGCACAAAGTGGCAGCCATCCAGGGCCAGCCTATCCGGACCCTGGAGGATAACCCGCTGCGGGTCCTCCCAACCACCGTCGGTTTCTGGCTGACATAAATGCCCGTAGCCCCATCGCTGAGCTGATCCTGCACCAGAATCTGGGGGTCGGGCGTAAAGAAGAAATACAGCGTCTGTCCATCCGGGGTGATGAAAGGGGAAACCTCTGCGCCGGCGGTGTTGATCGGGGCAGACAGCGGCGTGGGTTCCTCCCAGCCCGCGGCATGCAGTTTTGGAGGATAGATATCCGTCTCCGGTAAAACTTTCACCGCGTCCGCCGGAATCACGTTCTCGCGGGGCAGAATATCAACGGCTTCACCTCCCTCCTCACATCCGCTGAGGGAAATGGCCAGGAAGACACAGACGGACAGAAATGTCCACTTTTTCATGCTGCCACCTCCTGTTGGCATGAGGTAGGGAATGGATCAGCTGTCCCTCAAAGGGGATTTGGCGCTGAATCTGATTCAGGGACAGATGCAGTAAGGCGCCGTGGTGACCCCTTCGCTCATCGTGCCGCCCGCCGCTTCACACTTCTTGGAACCCAAGTCCTTATTGCATTTCAGGGCAGGAATGGTCACGTTCTTGTCTATGTAGACCGGATCCGGGCAACCCCCGATGTACAGCATCAGATCTTTTTCCTCCCCGACCGCTTCAAGCGGGAGCTGGAAGTAGCAGTACAACCGGTCCTCAAAGCCCTCCTGGCCGCATGCATACGCTTCAATCTCATCCAGCTGAGCCTGGTAATCCCAGAGTTCATTTTCGCGGGGACCAGGCACGCCGCCGGGGATTTTGAAATACATTGTAAAGTTCAAAGTGTCCGGGGCAACTTTGAGGAAGACCAAAGAGATGTCAATCTCATTAAACATCCCGCAGTGGTCCGTTACCGTGATGGTGATATCTTCGTAGTCCCCGCCCGGGCCGGTGGAATCGGGATCACCGGCATCCATCCAGGTATTGGACACCAGCACACGCAGGGTGTGGCTGCCCTGGTTAGGGTAAATGACACCCGGCGAGAAGGTCATCGTGTGGGAGTCTCCAGGGGCCAGGTCCGGGATGTTTTCAAATCCAGCCGGGTTGGGCGGGCCCACCCCGTAATGAGGAATGAGGACCATATCGTAGCCCGAGGCTTCCACCGTACCCTGGTTTTCTACCGTGACTTCCACCTCCACCCTCCCTCCCACCAGAACGGTGGTGCTGGAGAGGTCCACGTTGGTGATCACCAGATCCGGGTCGCTGACTATGATCGTGAAATCCTGATAATCCCCGGCCGTGCCGGTTGAGTCGGGATCGCCGCTGGCGTACCAATCATCGGTGACCAGCACCCGCAGGGTGTGGCTGCCCTGGTTGGCGTAAAGCACACCCGGTGAGAAAGTCACCGTGTGAGAAGCGCCGGGAGTCAGATCGGGCAGTGTTTCATACCCGGCCGGGTTGGGCGGGCCCACCCCGTAATGGGGAATAAGCACCAGCTCATACCCCGAGGCGGTATCCGACCCCTGGTTTTCCACCGTGACCTCCACCTCCACCCAATCGTCCACCTGGATGCTTGTGCTTGAGAGGTCGACATTGCTGATCACCAGGTCCGGTCCTTGCGCGCCAGCAAACTGGAAATCCCAGGCAAAAAGCAAATCCGCAAGGTCCTCCCCTTCGGAAAGCGTGATCTCCATCTGGCCCTGAGGAGGAACAGTGAATTCTCCCGGAATGAGGATGGTATCGTTTGGTGATTGAAGCGGGTCAATGCTCAAGCAGTATGTACCCGCGGTAGGTGGTGGGATCTCAATCTGGAAGCTGCCGTCCGCGGCAGTCACCCCGGTCCATCCCACTGATGAGGAGGGACACCCGCCGCTGCCGAGTTCCAGTTCCACGCCTGACAATCCGTGTTCACCGGGGTCTGCGACCCCGTCCGCATTCGCGTCATCAACAACAAGCCCCTCAAGAAGGGAGGGGTCTCCCAGTGAAGAGCCGCCGGTAACCTCAAAGGCGCCGAGATCGCAGGCTGATCCCTGGGGCCTGGTTTCTCCCCGTTGGTCAACTGCAGGGCAGCTTCCCGCTGCCGCGTCCGCAGCCGGGCTGCTGGGGTCAATGCTGTGGGTTTCCGTCGGGCCGCCGTTATCTGCCAGGGTACCGAGCAGAGGATCATCCGTGATCGTGAAGCCGTGGCATGTCCCATCGCTGTCCAGGTTCGCTCCCGAAATGGAGCTGGAAGTCGGGTAGCTGCAGTCAGCAGGCGCGTTGTCAGCGATGATGGTATTGCTGATCTGAATGGTATCCGGCGCCGAGAAGACAGCTCCCGAGGTAGTCCCAATATTCCCGGTGACGGTGGTATAGCTGATGGTCATGGTGCCGGCATTGATGACCGCCGCCCCGCTGGCGATCTCCGTCAGGGTGGTGGAATTCCCGGTGAGGGTGCTGTTGGTGATCGTCATGTTGCCGTTGTTGGCGATCCCGCCTGCGGATTGGCTGGCGGTGTTGTTGGCGATCGTGCATCCGGTGACCGTCGCCACCCCGGTGTTGTAAATCCCACCTCCTGATTCTCCCGGTTCACCGCCGATATCCACGCCGTTGTCCTGGAGGGTGGAATCGACGAGGGTCATCGTCCCCGCATTGTAGATCCCTCCACCCCGCATTTTGGCGTGATTCGCGGTGATCAGGCTGTCCTGGATGGTGAGGGTCCCGGCGTTGAACACCGCGCCTCCTGAATTGGGAAGGGGGTCCGTGACATCCGGGGGCTCCAT
This sequence comes from Anaerolineales bacterium, assembly GCA_046483045.1. Classification (GTDB taxonomy): domain Bacteria; phylum Chloroflexota; class Anaerolineae; order Anaerolineales; family UBA11858; genus B10-G9. The sequence continues at coordinate 7,702 of JAWODY010000021.1, forward strand.
CCCCATCCCATCCAGCAGCGTGATGTCATTGAGCACCAACTCGCCCCCCGGAGAGATATGGAAAAGGCGAATGGCAGCTTTCTGAGCGCCCGTGCTGCGCCGCACGGTAGCCCCATTGCCGTTGATGATTATGGAGGAAGTAATGGAGGGCAGGCCGTTGTTGCCATCCGTCGTATCCTCGACCGTGTCCAGTTCGTAGACACACCCGGGATCCAAATCAATGGTATCCGTGCCGGGTCCATTGCTGTTGGCATCATCGATAGCGGTCCGCAGGAAAGCAGCCGAGCAGGGCGGCGGAGGCGTGCTTCCCCCGGGGATCGGGAGGTTACAAGACAAAATGGCAAAGATGAGAACGATCACAGGAACGATTTTCAGTACGTTTTTTCGGACAGGGAACATGGCTTACCTCCATCTAGGCAGCAGTGAAATCTGGCGGGGCAGGGCATCCGGTGTGTTTGAAAGGGGAAAACATTAAGAACCGATAAATGATTAATTAGCTCTATTATATATGGGAAATCCCATTTTGAGAGGAATATTTCCCCATGTCTACCTCCTCCATATCCGCTCTCATTCCATCCGGACGGGGAGCGTACAGTTCTCTTTTTCAGGGGTGAAGGGAAACTATGGAAGGCAGTTCAAGGCTGGGTCGATTCAACCGCCAATAAAGGCGGCACAATGCTCTGGAAACGGACAGGTCCCTGAAAAACAAGCCGTGCACCGATCCTTCTTAAATGGGCAGGAAGCTGTATCTCCCCAAGAGGGTTCGGAAAACGAGCGGGAGCCTCTTTTTACAGAAAGCCGACCCGGGCAACCCCCGCAGTTTCTGGCGAGAGGTATTAACCTGCCCTAGGGTTGCGCCGGGCGTACCAGCGCATGATCAGGGTCAGGAGCAGGATGACCAGGACAAAGGCCACCACGGGTAAGAGGAGGGAGACCAGGGTTCCCACGATGGACGCCCCCAGCTCGGTGGTGGACACGATGGGGTTGGCCAATCCCGCCGTGGAGGCGGTGGAGGTTCCGCGAACCACCACGCTCGAACCCTGAATGAGCCCCGCGATCCCGCCGCCGGCGATGATGGCCAGCGACCAGCGTAAAAAGGGCGAAACGTCCCCCACAACCGAGGCAGTGGCAATCGTGCCCGCCACCACAGCAGCGGGTGTGGCGATGGTGTCCAACAGGTTATCCACCCAGGGGATATAATACCCAGCCACTTCGATGACCAGGGCGATGCTGAAGGCGACCGTGGCCGGCCAGGAACCGAGCCAATCAAAGCCGGGAGCCAGGGTGAGTTCCCCGGCATGATGGGCCAGGTTGATGCCCAGCAGGGGCACGAAAACACGGAAACCGCAGGTCGCGCTCAGCCCCAGACCGATAAAAATACCCAACAATTCCTGCACAGCACACCTCCTGATCACGCTCCATTCGAGGCCGCCTTCTCCCCTTTCTGAAAAACGGCCCTTGCTTCCCAGCGATCCGGGCTGCGGTTTTAATCACTCTCCCGCCCCGGTTTCCCCCTGCCCTGATTATAGTCTCAAAAAGCCACACTCCGCCGTATTCAACGCCAAAAAGGAGGTCTGGTTTTCGTAACCTTTACCCAGATCCTCCGCCCCTGCGTATCCCCTTAACCCACCACTACAGGCCTCCCCACAGGGAGTCGACGAAGAAAACAGGGTACATGACCTCCCACATCCAGCGCAGGAGGGGACAGCCGAGAGCAGCAGGAGAGGGGGAACCAAGGGAACAATCACCGCCAGCGGATAGGCCCACCAGGACGGCAGGCAGCGAGGTGAACACGTTGTGATTTAGGATACAGGACGGCATTCCATCTGGAAACCCAGGACAAAAACGACACCCCAGGGATTCGCTGAGCCTTTGCCCGACCAGGTCAAAAACCCACCCTGCTGGACAGCCAGGATCAGGGGCCTTGCCCCAGCTGAATATCACGCAGCTGGAGCGTTCGTGTTCGCAATCCGTCTTCATTCCAGGCCTCCAGGAAATATTCCAGGGGAGCAGAGATCACATCTTCATATCCTGGGACGTCATGAGCATGGATGGTCCCCTCCCAGCGGCCGCCGGAATCTGCGTCCATGGCTTGATTCTGCCAGGATCCTCCTCCCTGGAGGCGGTAATAAATCACGGCCTGGGTGACCCTGGATTCCCCACCGATCTCTGCTGAAATCGTGACCTCCCTGAGGTAGTAATCCCCCCAGTAAAAAACGTCGGTGCTCCGCGTGACCCGCTGGATGTAAGGCGGAGAAGAGAGGTACGCCAGATCCTCCGGGATGCAGGAGGTCTCCACCACGGAATCGGACACCCAGCACGTGAGGTCATCCTCCGGGAGCGCCACGTTCCACCAGGTCCAATTTCGATTCCTTCCGTTCACAGAGATCCTGTCCCCCTCCGTGAGATAAGCTAAGACCATGTTTCCCGTGTGAGGGCCAGCGCGGCAGTTGGCGTTCACCTGCACGTCCACCGATGGGGCACAGGGGGTGGATGTCGGCAATGGAGTAGTCGTGGCTTCTGCTGTGAGCGTAGGCAGGAGGGTGAAAGTAGGTGTGGGCGTGATGGTTTCAGGGAGTAATTTGACGGTGGCGGAAGCCGGAGCGCTCCAAACGCCGTCGGCATTCTGCGCCCGGGCTTGGATGACATAGGAACCGGAGCTTGCCGGCCTCCAGATGCGTTCCAGAGATACCAGTAATTGATCCGGTTCCGGGTTCTGCAGCATGTACAGCACCTCATCATCCACACGGAGCTCCAGCGCAGAGACGCCGCCGGGATCCGTCCCATGGATCACCACCCGGTACGGTGCCAGGGGCAATACAGCGCCGTCCAGGGGAGCGTCCACCCAGGATTTCAGGGAAGGGCTCAAATTTGAATCCGCCTCGAGACCCCGGCAGGCAGACACTGCCATGATCAGGACCAGGACCATCCCGACCAGAAGGCGCTGGATCCACCTCTCCAGCGACCTGGGCAACAGGGAAGAAAATCGTTCAGGGATAACAGGGAGCATGTGTCTCCTGATGGATAACAGGGCCGTCCGCAGCGCCGCAGGGGACGAGGGTAGAATCCTCGGTAGGCGTGCTGCTGCCCACCAATCCCGGGGGCACGCTGAGACAGGACACCTCGGCCTTAATCTCCAGCTTTCCCCCCTCATACAGGCAGCGCCAATCAAAATTTGCGCCCCGGCGTCCTCCCACCCCTCCCACATCGCTGCGTTCGATACCTCTTTTTTCGAGCTCGGATTCTAACTTCATGAGATGATCCGGGATAGTATAGGAAGTCCACTGGAACGTGACCGGGATCGTGATCGATTCTCCGGGATCCATGGCGGGCAGGGGGATGGATTCCGCTTCAAAGACAAGATCCTGCAACTCGCCGGGGTTGACAGAAATTGTGAAGTTTTCTTTATAGGGCTCTCCCCCCCAATACGAATAGGAATAAGGGATGGTTTGCCCGATCAAATTCGTGTTCGTCCCCCATACCTGCATGTCGAGGACATACGAGGGCGATCCGTGATAGGAAAATGGGGGAGGTGGTCCGTCCCCCGTCCTCGTCACCCGCACCCGGGCCAGGGCTGGATTGGACAACCCTTCAGGCACGGGTTCCGTGTCCACGCCGTCCGGGAAACAAAACGTATTCTTCCCCAGGGCATGAGCCCAATTCGCGTTCCCGCAGGCCGGCTGGTCATGCTGGCCAACTACGTTGTCCACGATCTCCTCAAGCTCCGAACGAAGCGCATCCCGGCAGGCTTCCGGGCAGGGGATCCCGGCTTCAGCAACCGCCAGTTCAATGGCGTAATCGATGCCCTGGTCAGCCAATTGGTCAAAATCAGGCAGGGTGGGCGGGATACCGGTGAAGTAGGTCATACCGATCTCCAGGCCCGCTTTCAGACCCGCTTTACAGGCCGCGTCACAGGGGATGCCCAGCTCGCTGATCACCGCTGCGGCCGCCTCCACTATCCCGTCTTTCAAGGCGTTGAAGGCGCCGGTCACCGTGTCCCAAAACTCATTCAACCCTTCCTCGAGCATGCCCGCCCACTGCTCCAGGACAGATTCCTCCGGGGCATCATAATCAGTGGGGCAGATCAACAAGCCATTTTCCATGGCATGCAGCAGTTGATCATACAGGTCGGAGGCCATATCCGTGATTTGCTGGTCATAAATGACGGGGGGGAAAGTGTTTCGAAAATCCTGCCAGATCCGGTCATAATCCAACTCGAGAATGGAAACACAGCCCCAGTAATCCGGGTTCGCGCGCTTGATCTCCGAGAATTCCAGAATCTCCACTTCATAGATGTCCGGCAGATGATCCTCAATGACTGGCTCGATCGCTTCCTCAGCCAGTTTGACCTTGATCTCCACCACATTCGAGGGCGGCCCGGCTGGCTGATTTCCCGCCAGCGGCGTAAACCGGGCGGAATACGTGGTCCTGATCCGGGGAAGACCCGCAAGGCTGAACGAGGGCCCCGCCTGTTCCTGGAACTGCACTCCCCCACAGGGAAGGGCATGGGGATCGTAGGTAGATAAATCTCCAAAGTCCACCCTAAACGCCCCGCCTTTGGCCCCCTCGGAGCAACCCGCGGCGATCAATCCCGGGGGATCAAGCAGGTGATTTTCTGGAAATGGCTCAGACGCGACCTGCCACAAGACCTCTGTCGTCCCTGGCGTGTTGGTGGACCAATAAAACTCCCGGAGTCGATCATCCCCGCTGGCCCCGATCTCCCCATATGTGGACCGGAACTGGGTGGCTGCATCCCCGGTGCATCCCGTGCCCAGATTGCATATGGTTAAGTCGGAACGCTCCACCCGGGAATACCAGGTTCCGAGATTGACAAGGGCTCCCGCTTCCCATCCCCAGAGCACCAGATCTACCTCATACACCGGTATGGGTGAACGGTCCACAAGCTGATCGGCGATCTCATCCACGGAAACCGTGAACTCAGACGGTATCAAAAATTGATCGGGGACTTCTGGAAAACGTCTGAATCCACCCCCATTGAACGCGTAATACACATACGCCAGATCCACGGTTTCAGCTATGGGGAGTGCCCCTTCGCTCCGTTCAATCCCCTGGTTGATAAATATATGCTGGCAATTGGGATCCGCGAAATTCACCAGAACAGGCGCTCCGGGTGATTCTCCACGGGTATTGAAAGATGCCGCGTAATAAATGAGCGGGCCCTTTTGATCCTCATCCCGATAGGTGAGCTGCTCTCCTGCAGCCAATGGCCCTAAAGCAGCGATTCGCGCAAAGGAATCGCTCCCCGGCTGGGAGCGGTAGATGAAATACCCCAGCTCCGACCCACCTTTGTCCGTGAGAGTGAGATCGACATCACAATCCGCAGAACTTGCCAGCAGCTCAGGCGGCTGCGGCAGTTCTTCTTCCACCGAAAACTTCCTGCTCAACCACAGCGAGACGTCACCCGGCGCTTCCAGCTCCGGGGCAGGGAAAAAGGAGGCCGGCGAGCTGCTCGTTTGCGGGGCATTTGAGTCATTAATTATTTGCCGAACCCCCTCAGGCAAAATTTCTACTCTTCTTACCCCATCCGCCTGCTCTGAATCAGCTGAAACCACCCCGAACCCGGCCGGATCTGTGGCGGTAAGATTCAGGATGTGGGATTGACCGAGATTTCCTTGACCGTCCCTGGCCCGCACGAAGAGGCGGTGTGTCCCATTGACAACCGGCATCCACCGGAATACGTGTGCGGTGTAGGGAGCCTTCCCTCCACTCAGGGCGGCGCTGGAAATCCGCCTCCCATCCACCCACAACTCCAGCGTGTCAAGTTCATATCTGTGGGAAATGGTGACCCGGACAGGGATGAAGGCATCCGCCGGCCACTTGGAGTGATGTTCCGGAGCGTGAATAATTATGCTCATTGGAGCCTGGTTAAGAGGAAATTGCTCATCCAGGGATGGGACCTGTTTCACCCCCCAATACAGAAAGCCCAGAATGAGTCCCAAAACCAGCAGGACAAATGCAGACCAGATGATGAGCACTCGACGCGGTTTACCCAACGACTCTTCCCCTTATTCTCTTTCCATAACTAGCTGGATCATATCTGATTTTCAGGGGGTGGGGTGAAAAACCTAAAGGCTTTCCTTAAACCCATGTTCCCGATCAGAAACATCATACCCGACATGATCCGCACAGAAATCCATACTGGCAGCAGTCCTTTTATGTGGACCGGTTAGGTACCGTGTTCTTTCTGAAGAAAAACCAGAATCCGGACCCGTACAGCGCCATTGTCAGCGCAAAGTACAAGTGAACCACAAGGGGGTTGAGAGCTTGAAGCAGTGACCCGATATCATTCAACCTCCTCATCCCAGCCCCGTAATTGTAGGCGCTGTTCAGGAGCGGGGAAAGCATGGTGATAATCAAGATATTGACCCACAATCCCCTGCGTTGAATTTTAAAAGATGTGCAAATCAATACCCCCATTACAAACGTGAGCAGGTCCCCAAAATAAGGGGCCGCTGTCGTCAACCAGGTTGTGGCTCCCTGCCAGGAGACATATCCAAAATAGAATTTATCCCCGGGGCCAATGCTGGGCCAGAAGACAAATGTTTGGATCTCTGCGCCTTCAGCTGCAGCAGCCAAGGCATGAAAGCCCTCATGCCGCAATGTGCCCAAGATAAGATACATGGGGAAAAAGAGCAGCCACAGCAAATCTTTCCTTTTCATGTCGTCACCTGCTGTGTTTCCCGGGCGTTCCCCCACAGCATGCCAGATCAGAACCGGGGTCCCCGGCAACCGCAATGGAATAAGCTTGCCTCAAGCGCCAAGGCTTCGCTTGACTCGAACCAACCCGGATGGCGCCAGCATCCACCCCCCTTTGGGAAAGGAGATGCTTTTCGCATCCTTCCCCAGGGGTCGGTGCATCTCAGATCGTGGCGTGTTTCTCCTCAATGGCCTCCACAAGGCCATCCAAAGCCGCATATGTCTCCTCATCCGGGAGACCTTTAAAAAGCTCCGCGGCCAGCATCTCCACCCTCAAATTGGACATCAATTCAGAGATCTGTTCCACAGCCCGGTTTCCCCAGCCGTAAGAACCGATGATCGCTGCGTACTTCAACTTGGGACGCAGGGCGTTGACCAGGGCAGCAGCCGAGATGACATGAGGGTGCGCGCCCACCAAAAACGCGGGGGTGCCAATCACGATCGTCGCTGCATCCACGAGAGCCATGGCCAGCTTGCCGATGTCCGTGGTCGTCAGTTCAAACTTCTGCACCGTGATGCCCCGTTCAACCAGTTCTGTGACCAGGTAGTCCACCATGCTTTCTGTGCTCCCGTGCATGGATATGTAAGGGATGACGACGAGGTTTGAGACCTGGTCCGACGCCCAATCTTTGTAAGCCGAGAGAATGTTCTCCGGGTGATCGTAGACAGGGCCATGGCTGGGGGCGATGAAATCGAATTCCAGCCCCTCCAATTTCTTCAGGTTTCTCTGAATGATTTTCCGGAAGGGCATCATGATTTCCGAGTAATACCGCTTCGCCGCTTCCATGACATAGGCATCTTCCCCGGCATAGAGATCGGACATGGCGATGTGCGAGCCAAAGAAATCACAGGTGAAGAGGACCCGGTCCTCCGGCAGGAAGGTGACCATGGTTTCCGGCCAATGAACCCAGGGGGTATACAGGAAACGGAGTGTCTTATCACCCAGAGAAAGCTCCTCACCATCTTCCACCGTCCTGATGCGTTCAGCAGGAATGCCGAGGTGGTTCACTAACAGATCCTCCGCTTTTGAGGAACAGATGATTACGGCCTGATCATGTTTTTCCAAAAGAAGAGGGATCGACCCGGAATGGTCTTGCTCGGAATGCTGGGAAACGATGAAATCGATGTCACCCACACCTTCCAACTGGTTTATTAAGAGATCCGATTTGTCCGGGTCCACCGTGTCAATCAGCGCCGTCTTTTCCGATCCCTGCACAAGGTAGGCATTATAACTGGTGCCGTCCGGGAGGGGAATTAAGGCGTCAAACAACCTCCGGTCCCAATCCACAGCGCCCATCCACTGCACTCCCTCTGCAATCTTTTTCGGTTTCATTTTCATCTCCTTACGAATAAATTTAAGCTCTCACGTATACTATCAACTGCTCTTTCCCAGGCTGCGCTTCGACGCGGAGCGGGTCTTGTTCCTAATTTTCCCTGTGGCATACCCGTTCAATCGCCAAAGCGACCCAGGAGTTCATAAATTGCATCTGTGCCAAACGTAAGCGCATCAACCGGAATACGCTCATCCGCTGCGTGAATCGTATCCATGAAGCTGAAATCCTCCGGTAGGGCCATGGGCGTGAAGCCGCAGCTCTGAATCCCCAGGCGGGCGAAAAACCGGGCGTCCGTGACGCCGCTTAACAACAGTGGCACAGGCACGCCGTCGGGATCCGCCTGCCGTAAAACATCAGCCAGGGTTTCAAACAATCCCATATCCATTTCCATTGGTCCGGGATCATGTTGCACCACATCCAGATCTACTTCCTCGCCGACGATGGAGCGCAACTCAGTGATCAAATCCTCCGGTTGGAAACCCGGCAGCAGCCGCCCATCGAGCTCCACAGAGACTCTGCTGGGTATGACGTTAATCTTATCACTTCCCTGCAGAATCGTGGGACTCACGGAGTTGTGAAACAAAGGATCGAATATGCGCCCGCTCTCACCGAGCAGCCTGAGGATGATATCCGCCAGGGCGGGCTTCATCAACAACCTGGGCAGCAAGCCGCTCACCCCGCTTAAGGAAGCGACCATGGCCTGCAACATAACCTGGACGGGAGGTGTGATATGGACAGGCAAACGCCGCGTATCGAGTCTGCGAAGGAGTTCAGCGAGCCTGGCCATCGCCCCTCCGCGGACAGGAACGGACCCATGCCCTCCCGGGCCATGAACGGTGGCCTTCATCCAGCAAAACTGCTTTTCTGCAATCTGGATAGGATAAAAACGCGTGTTTCCAATATAAAAGGTGAACCCCCAAAACTCACTAATCGCGTACCGCACCCCATCAAAAAGCTCAGAGTGCTCTTCAACTAGGAACTTGGCCCCGAATTCACCCGTCGCTTCCTCGTCGCTGACCACGGTCAGGATCACATCCACGGGGAGATTCAAATTCTCAGCTTTTGCGCGGAGGAAGGCAGCCAGCATTATGGCCAAACCGCCCTTCATATCCAAAGTACCTCGCCCTCACACATAGCCGTCCTGCAGCACCACTTCAAAGGGCGGATGCTGCCAGTCCTGACCTTTTGTGGTCACCACATCCACATGCCCGTAAAGAAGCAAGGGAGGTGCATCCCCCCGCCCAAATAACCGGGGCATGAGATTGGAACGGTTCGGCTCTTTAGAAAGTATGGTGGTCTCGACCCCGGCTTCCGTCAGCAGGCGATCGATGAAGGCAATACATTCGGATTCCTTTCCGGGAGGATTTGTTGTATCGAATTGAATGAGTTTTTGAAGTATCTCCACAGGGCAATGGTGGAGGGAGGACTCATAATTCGCTTCTTCCATAACCTTTTCCCTTTCCCTGTGCAGTCCAACCTGCTTTCCTAATAACCAGGGGGAAACCCTGGATTTCTATCAAGGCTCGCATCGGGATCCTTCACGCTCCTCCTGGTTTTCCAACTCTTCGTGGGCCCGCTCGTGTAAGTCAACCACCTTCGGCTAAAGCCGAAGGTGGTTGACCGTGGACTCAGCCTCAATTGGCGACTGAAAGTCGCCCTTTGGCGTCACCGTCCCAGTCTTTAGGGCTAGTTGACAGGGTAGCCCAACCCCAGAAGACTTTTGCCTCTGGGTACAGTAGTTGAGACCAATGTTCTTGGAGGCGTTATAATCGGCGTGAACAGTGTAACCACACTCGCGACAAGAAAATACAGCACCATTACGGCTAGAGCGTTGAGTGTGCCCACACCGCGAACACTTCTGCGAGGTATATCGAGCATCTTGATAATCAACGCGAATACCGACCTCGGCAGCCTTGTACGCCACAAACGTTTGAAGTTTGCGGAAAGCCCAAGTGTGCATTTGTCGCTGAGGGGAGTACGGTTATTGCCATTCTGCATCCTGTCGCGGATATGGTCAAGTTGCTCAAACACAATAGTGTCTACATTATGGTCAAGCGCTTCTTGGACGATAGCTTTCGACACGCAGTGGATATGGTCTTCGGTGAAGCGGTTTTCTCGTCGTTTCAGCCGTTTGAGGACACGCCTTGCGACGCGAGTGCCTTTATCCTGAAGACCGCGCTTGGTGCGAAAGTAGCCATTGCGCTTCCAATTGTAGAAACCAGCATCGAAGAACTTGCCTGTGGATGTAACGGCAATGTTATCGACGCCCAAGTCGACTCCCATAACAATGCCAGTGCTCTTATACAGCACAGGCTTTCGGATTGTGATGTTGAGGAAGAACATCCCATCTCGGTAACTGAGTGTTGCAGACCGCATCTCGTAGTTAGGATCGTCAAGGTGCTCTTTTTGATAATCGCCCAAAACGTAATCGGCCCTTACACGCCCGTTGACCGTGGCGAGCGTGCAATACCGATCCTTAATGGTAACCGTGCGCTTGTCGTAGACGACAGAAGCAAAATCGCAGAAGGTAGGCTTGCTTGGCCTTACGTCCATCGGCCCATCTAGTGACACACGCCTTGACTGTCTCAGCGACTCGGTTGCGAGCAGAACATACGAGATTAGCGGGGAGATCGGTAGCGTCGCGGATAGGGTAATAAGTAGCGTGATGCAGATCCTGTTTGTTGTAATTTTTACGTTCTTCCTGCCAAGCTACCTCAAGTACCATACGACAGGCTTGATT
>JAWODY010000032.1:0-67528 GCA_046483045.1 Anaerolineales bacterium
TCCCAGTCTCCCAGACGTTTTCTCTCCTCAACAACGGCTGGGCGCTCCTCGATACTCACCCGATTGGCGATTTTCCCTCGACGATCGTTGCTTCCGTACCGTTTTCGGCGCTTTTTCTGGCATCGCAGATGATCGTGCAGCTTGCCGCCACCTCTCTTATCTGCGTAGATGTATAGGTATATCCATTCATGACTGACACTGTCATCTCTGTACTTCTTCATCCAGAGCATAATTTGTTCCGGGCTCCAATCCTCCCGGATCTTTTCCTCGATCCAGGACCACGTTTGGGGCTGGATACGCTTCTGGTTCTGTTTGCGCCTGCTCGTCGCTTTGCGATGGGCTTGTTTGGGACGATATCCACGCTTTCCTTTGTTTCTTTTCAGCTCACGACTGAGCCAAAGTCTGCCTTCGGCTAGTCGATTTATGGACGTCGATGGCTTCAGCAATTTCTGTTTGAGTTTTACCACTTTTCAAAAGTACTTTAATCTGATATCGTTGACATTGGGTTGCCATCGGCACGCACAGCGAGCTGTTTGTAGGTCACGAATGCTCCTTTAGTTTTGTCGCTTGAGAGGTATTCTATCCTACTACAGCTTACCTCTTTTTACGACACCAAAGCAACTGTGTTCATTGTCAAGGGAAATTGGACAAATTTAGGCATATTGAGGATCCCAGTGATGCATATCGCGAATCATGGCGTTGAGGATGACGATGATCTTTCGCATACAAGCCGTGATGGCCACTTTGAAAGGCTTCCCTCTTTCTCGTAATCTCTCATAGAATGATTTGATGACTGGATTATGCCGTATTGCAGTGACAGCGACCATGTACAGGCAGGCTCGTGGAGCAGCTCGGCCTCCTCGTATGCTTCGCCTTCCTTTCATGTCTCCACTGTCATCATTCATAGGCGCAACGCCCAGGAGAGCAGCAATCTCTCTTCGATTCAGGTAACCCAATTCAGGGACCTCTGCCAGCAACATCTGGGAAGCTGCTGTTCCTGCTCCTTTGAAACTTTGGATAATGTCATCTTTCTTGCGGAAAAGCGGCGTCTGTTGAATGCAATGATGAATTCGTGCATCTAGATCATCAATAGCTTGATCCAGCCAGGAAATGTGTTGGCGTATGTTTTCGTTGAGGCTTTTATTGGCACTCTTTAGACGAGTTTTCTCCTTGGCACGTGTCTCAATCAGGGTTTTTCGCCGTCGGACCAGGGCGACAAGCTTCTCTTCTTCCTCTGTGCGGAACCTGCTGAGCTCGGGCTTTATGGCCTCTGCGTATCGTGAAAGCATGCCAGCCTCGATTTTATCCGTTTTCGCAAGTTCGCCAATGGCTCTTGCAAAGGCATGGGTACGTTGTGGATTGGCGACAGTGACAGGCATACCGGCCAAGTATAGAGCTCGTGCTGCGTCCAGCTCTAATCCTCCTGTTGCCTCAATGACGATGAGTTCAGGAGAAAAAGGCTTCAGGCGATCCACCAGGGTTTGGATTCCCTCCGTTGTGTTTGGCTCTGTGAACTGGAGAGACGCGTTGCGGACCGCTACTTCTAACTTTTCTTGGGATGTGTCAATGCCGACGAAATATTCAGTCTGCTCTTGCATCGTGAGGGTCCTCCGTTTTGCTATGCTCGGAGAGTACCCCTTTGGGGCAATGAATGTGGTGCCCATACTAGTGGTTGGATTCGGGCTCAACGGCCCACCCAACTGTTCGGGCAATCCCCCTGAAAGGACGCGGCGATCGGTCTTTAGCACGGTCTTCTAAGACCAATTGCAGTTACGATCTGCTGCGTCCTCTTCATTATAGTTAAACATACTAGTTGCAGTTCGTAGTTGAATCTAAGACCCTAAATACACCCCACCTGATGAACATTATGTCCAGACCTGAATCTTGTCACTTCAAAAATACCCCTTTAGCCCATATAATCTAAGTAGCGTGGAAGGAGAATCCTCAAGCTTGTCTTATTTGCGGCCCAACTCCTTTCAACTTTTATTGGCATCAAATCGAAAGGAGCGTATCGATGGCTGTTACCGGCTGGATAGAAGTAGACAATTTATATTGCAAAGGATGCGGTCTTTGCGTGGATGCTTGCCCACAGGATGTGCTCCACTTAGACATGGAACGCTTAACCCCAAAAGGGTATCATCCTGCACAGATGACAGAGGAAACATGCACTGGCTGCGGTATTTGCGCGGTCGTGTGTCCTGATGCTGCAATTACCGTGTACCGGAAGACACCCCAACGCCGGTCAAGAAAGGCTGCAGGAAGGAGGACCTAAACAGTGGCAAAAGAATTGCTAAAGGGAAACGAAGCCTTTGCAGAGGCAGCGATACGTGCAGGTGTGGAAGCCTTTTTTGGCTATCCCATTACCCCCTCCACGGAATTTTTAGAGCATATGGCGAGACGGATGCCCAAACTCGGCCGGGCGTTCGTGCAAGCGGAAAGTGAAGTGGCGGCGATCAACATGGTCTACGGCGCCGCCTGCACGGGAAAAAGAGTGATGACAGCCTCTTCCAGTCCAGGGGTAAGTTTGATGATGGAAGGGATATCCTACATCGCCGGCACCGAGGTCCCGGCTGTGATCGTCAATGTCATGCGGGGCGGCCCCGGCTTGGGGAACATCGCCCCTTCACAGGGGGATTATTACCAGATGATCAAGGGCGGAGGACATGGTGATTATTTCCCCATTGTGCTGGCCCCGGCCACCGTTCAAGAAGCCATTGATTACATCTCCCTGGCCTTTGATCTGGCAGAGAAATACCTTTCCATCGTGCATGTAGTGGTCGATGGCAATATGGGACAAATGATGGAACCTGCAGAGCTCCCCCCCATGCGGGAGATCTCAGACAAAATACCCGAATGGGCTGTTCGCGGTGCGAAAGACAGGGACCCCAATATCCTGACTTCCATCTACATTGATCCGGAAGACGAAGAGATCACCAACCTTCGACTCTTGAGGCGTTGGAAAGAGGTGGAGAAAAACGAGGTCCGATTCCAAGAATATCATATGGATGAGCCGGAAATACTGGTGATCGGTTTTGGCACCGCAGGCAGGGTCGCGTCATCCGCTGTCCGGGACGCCCGGGCTGAAGGGATACCTGTGGGTTTACTGCGGCCGATTACGCTCGCTCCCTTCCCCGAAGGTCGGCTGGAAGAATTATGCGACCAGGTCCAGAGAATCCTGGTTGTGGAGATGAACTCAGGCATGATGCTGGACGACGCCCAAAAAATCGTCAAAGGCAAGGTCCCTGTCGAGTTCTACGGCCGCCTGGGAGGTGTCACCCCCCTTCCGGATGAGATCCTGGATGAAATCCGCCGCGTTTCGACAAACGAAGGGGACATCAGCGGAGATCCACGAAATGAATGGATGGACCGCCTAGAAAAAATGAGAACGGGAGACCAATAATGGTGGAAGCAAAAACAGAAGTAATCTATCAACGACCCGAATCTTTTACAGATGTCCACACGCATTACTGCCCCGGTTGCACGCACGGTGTAGCCCACCGCCTGGTTGCTGAAGTCATCGACGAAATGGGCCTGAGGGAAAAGACGATCGGGGTAGCTCCCGTCGGCTGTTCTGTGTTTGCCTACAATTATTTTGAGATGGACTTTGTGGAAGCAGCCCACGGGCGCGCACCCGCCATGGCCACGGGAATAAAACGCGTCCTCCCCGATAACACAGTCTTCACCTATCAAGGAGATGGTGATTTAGCCTCTATCGGCATCGCAGAGATCATGCATGCCGCTGGCAGGGGAGAAAATCTCACCGTGATCTTTATCAACAACGCCATTTACGGCATGACCGGGGGTCAGATGGCACCGACCACCCTGCCCGGGATGAAAACCACGTCCTCCCCGTACGGACGGGATGTCGAATTGGCTGGCTATCCCCTGAAAATGGCAGAACTGCTGGCCCAAATGGAAGGCTCCGGGTACATTGTCAGGCGCAGTTTGCACGATGCCAGCAACATTCGAAAAGCGAAAAAAGCCATTCGATTGGCTTTTGAAGCCCAGGAACGGGGCTTAGGGTTCTCCATGGTGGAATTACTCTCCTCCTGTCCCACAAACTGGAATATGTCACCGCAGGAAGCCCTGGGGTTCGTTGAGGAAAAAATGCTTCCGGTGTATCCTTTAGGAGATTATAAAGTTACCCCCGCCCTCCAAGAACTCCGGGTATAAAAGGAGAACATGAGTTATGGAAGAAACCAGCATTATCATTTCAGGATTCGGAGGACAGGGAACGCTGTTTGCCGGACAGGTCCTTGCTTATGCCGCAATGGACAACGGATTTGAGGTGACCTGGATCCCATCCTATGGGCCGGAGATGCGGGGAGGGACCGCACACTGCACAGTCATCATTTCCGAGACCTTAATCGGGTCCCCTCTGGTCAGATACCCAGATATCGTTTTAGCCCTCAACCTGCCCTCCGTGGATAAATATGAACCGCTCATGCCTGAAAATGGCGTTTTGATTGCCAATTCTTCCCTCGTCAACCGTGAGTTTGAACGGCAAGAAATTCGGACTCTCCTCCTCCCTGCCAATGAAATCGCTGAGGACATCGGTATGTCCCGACTGGCGAATATGGTCATGACCGGCTCCATGGTGAAAATAGAACCCATCCTCACCATGGAGATGATCAAAGCAGCCCTGGAAGAGCACATCCCTGAGCGGCACAGAGAAACCCTGCCCATGAACTATAAAGCCCTGGAGCGGGGATTTTCGTTTGCAGAGAAAGAGCTCGGCTAAGTATGCTGTGATCTAGAAAGAAAAAAAGCGATGCTTTGCAAGGCATCGCTTTTTTGTTATAGCAAGGATCAAACAGATCACTCAGAAGGAACAGCTTCTTCTTCTGGAAGAACGCTGGAAGCCGCTCTATTATATGCTTGCCCTGTGAGATGACCGTTGACAACTATGGCGTATGCGCTGGTGAAAAGCACGCCGATGACACAAGCGATCACACCTAACGAAGCGACCAACCCGGCCACAATGCTGCCCAGCAAAACGATGATGTAAGCGCCCAAATCTTTCCGCACCAATCTGACCACTTCTCCAAATCGGAAAGCTGCCCCGAATTCATCTTTCGCTGCATAATTGCCGATCGCAGCAGGAAGCACCAAACCCATGACAATCCCATACAAAACGGAAAAGCAGCTGACGCAAGCAGTAAAAATTGAGATAATGGTTACCAATACTTCCTGATCTCCGCTTCCAAAGAGGGGGATCAAGCTCGTACTGCACCCCTGGATGAGAATGACAGGAAGGGAATAAACAAAAGCCACCACTGATACCAAAAGACCATTGATCAGATGTTCTCCGAAATCACTCCAATCGGGCAATGGGCTCGGATCACCTGCTATGACACGTCGGGTGACTTTGAAACCCCAACCGATGAGAAAAAACCAACCGACGACTGGTATCAGGGAAATCAATCCCGCCACACCTATTTTCTTGATCCATTCTTCATCATCAAAGACAAATGTAAAAGCTTTTCCAAAATCCATCCTACTCTCCTTTTTCCCTTAATTTAATATAGGTAAGATAAGTCATGCTCTTTTCAAATCTTATCATGAATTTTCACATGTCAAGCAAAAAACATCTCAGGAACTTAAACTCTAATCTTCGCTCCATTCCAACCTATAAATAAAGGGCAAGTCCCCCCTCCCTTGCCCTTTATTAACTAAACTTTGATTTTGGTTAATCGTTCTTTCTGTGTTTCATCGCTGCATGGGCTGCTGCCAGACGGGCTACAGGAACACGGTATGGTGAGCAGCTCACGTAATCGAGGCCAATCAGGTGGCACCATTCAATGGAATCCGGGTCGCCGCCGTGCTCTCCGCAGATCCCGATTTCAAGTTCGGGCCTTGTTGAACGGCCTTTCTTGACGGTGATGTCCATCAGCTGTCCCACGCCATGGCGGTCGATGGTCTGGAAGGGGTTCTCGGGGAGAATGCCCTCCTCGATGTATTGGACCAAGAAGTTCCGTTCCGCGTCATCCCGGCTGTACCCAAAGGTGAACTGGGTCAGGTCATTCGTCCCAAAGGAGAAGAACTCCGCTGTCTCCGCAATTTCATCCGCGGTCAGCCCGGCCCGGGGGATCTCGATCATGGTCCCGAATTTGTATTCGAACTCGACCCCTTTCTCTTCCATCACTTTCTGAGCGATTTCTTCCAGATCGGGCTGGATGACTTTCAACTCGTTGATGTGACCGGTGAGGGGGATCATCACCTCAGGTTTGGGGTCCAGACCCCGCAGCTTGACATCCGCGGCGGCTTCGAAAATAGCCCGGACCTGCATTTCCACGATCTCAGGCATGACCACGCTCAGGCGCACCCCGCGCAATCCCATCATGGGGTTGCTTTCATGCAGGTTGCGTACGCTCGCTAAAAGATCTCGTTTCTCTTCGTCTTCCTCACCCTTGAGGCGGTTTTCAATCACTTCCTCCATCAATTCGCGTTCATCGGGCATAAACTCATGCAGGGGTGGATCAATGAGGCGGATGATGACCGGCAGCCCGGTCATAACCTCAAAGAGGCCATCAAAGTCCTCTCGTTGGTAAGGGAGGAGTTTGTCCAAAGCCTCCTGGCGCTTTTCCACGCTGTCCGCCAGGATCATATCCTGGACAATGGGGAGTCGTTCCGGTTCAAAGAACATGTGCTCCGTGCGGCACAACCCAATGCCCCGCGCTCCATAAGAACGGGCTCGTTCCGCGTCCTCCGGGTAATCGGCATTGGCCCAGACCTGCAGTCCGCGCGTGGGTCCGGCTCCGGGGGCTTCCCGGATGCCTTCCTGGTCCACAATGCCATCCGCCCAGGTCAAGAGTTCCAGTAATTCCGTCTGCTCTTCCAGAGTCGGTGACACGGAGTCGATCTTGTCTGTGAAGACTTCGCCTGTGGTCCCGTCCACAGAGATATACTCCCCTTCTTTGACGGTGACCCCATTGGCCTTCAGGAGGCGCTTATCACGGTCAATCTCAACCGCTGAGGCCCCAACCACACAGGGAATACCAAACTGGCGAGCGACCACAGCAGCATGCGATGTCGCGCCGCCTTCACTGGTCAGGATGCCTTTAGATGCCAGCATGCCATGCACATCATCCGGCTTGGTAAAGGGCCGGACCATGATCACATCCTGGCCGTCCTCTTTGGATTTCATTTCCGCGGTGTCTGCGTCAAAATACACCCGACCGATCGCCGCGCCGGGGGATGCATTGACGCCGGTTGCAAATCGCCGGCCGTCCTCAATGGCTTTCTGCTTGGCTTCTTCCACAAAACGGGGGTGCAGCAGCGTATCCACCTGATAGGGTTCGATCCGGGAGACCGCTTCCGTTTTCGTTATCAGACCCTCGTTCGTAAAGTCCACTGCGATTTTCACCGCGGCCTTTGCGGTCCGCTTCCCATCACGGGTCTGAAGCATCCACAACTTGCCATTTTCAATCGTGAACTCGACATCCTGAACTTCTTTATAATGTTCCTCGAGTTTCTGAGTGATGTCCTGAAATTCCTCAAACACCTCCGGCATATCCTCTTCAAGGTGCTGAATATCCTCTGCGTTGCGTATGCCTGCCACCACATCCTCACCCTGGGCGTTCAAGAGATACTCTCCCCACAGTTTCTTCTCTCCCGTGGAAGGATCCCGGGTGAAGGCCACGCCGGTGCCGGAGTCTTCGCCCATGTTGCCAAAGACCATGGTCATGACATTGACCGCCGTGCCCAGATCATGCGGGATACCCGTCGCATTCCGGTAGTCCACAGCTCGCTTCACGTTCCAGGAGCTGAACACCGCCTCCGTGGACATGCGGAGTTGTTCATAAGGATCATCAGGGAAATGCAGCCCTTCCGCTTCAATGATCCCTTTGAAGTCCTCGGTGAGTTCTTTCATATCCTCAGCGTCCAGATCGGTGTCCAGGTCTACGCCTTTCTCTTCTTTATACTCATCCAGGACGTCTTCGAAGGCTTCATCGTCCACTCCCAGAACCACTGAACCAAACATCTGCACCAACCGTCGGTATGAGTCATACACAAAACGGGGGTCGCCAGTGAGCTCGATCATTCCTTTTGCAGTCTCATCGTTCAGACCAATGTTGAGCACTGTGTCCATCATTCCCGGCATGGATTGCACTGCCCCGGAACGGCTGGATACCAGCAAGGGATTCTCCGGATCGCCAAATCCCTTTCCCGTCTTTTCTTCAACCGCTTTCATAGCTTCAAGTTCTTGATCCCACATGCCTTCTGGGAACTCTTCACCCGCCTCTAAAAAAGCATTACAGGCTTCCGTGGTGACCGTAAACCCTGGCGGAACGGGTATGCCAATCCGGGTCATCTCCGCTAAATTTGCCCCCTTGCCTCCTAATAGTTCTCGGACCCTATCCCAATCACCCCCAACATGCGCCTCAGCTTCTTCCACTTCACTGAATAAATATACCCACTTGCGATCTGCCATCATTAACAATCCTCCTCCAACACTAATTTCCTATTTGCATGATCAAAAAATATAAAGACTTTTCTATTCCTGCCTCTTCTCCAAGCGTATTATTTTACCATCAAATGTTGTTACTGATTTCACAAAACGTTAATAAAGTATTAAACATCCTCATTGCTTATCCAATAACCGCCCCATGGTTGGATATCAATTTCTATTCCCTGATCGGATACCCGATACTCATTGTCGTTCAACACATCCTGGAGAATGCGACCATCTTGCCAACCCAATTTTCCCACATCGAGCTGAAGATATCGTCCGGACGAGCTGGCATTAAGGATGACAAGGATACGTTCCTCTCCCAATCCGCGCCCAAAAGCCATGACCCTATCCTCT
The DNA here is from genome assembly GCA_046483045.1 of Anaerolineales bacterium. Lineage (GTDB taxonomy): Bacteria > Chloroflexota > Anaerolineae > Anaerolineales > UBA11858 > B10-G9. Next base: position 8,810 of record JAWODY010000032.1, read on the forward strand.
TCACCGGCATACAGGGTATGGTATGATCCCCGGCGGAGAACAGGATTCCGTTTTCGAAGGTCGATTAGCCGCCTCACATACTTCCGCAATTCAATATCCCAATCCTCTTCCTGCCACGGAAAGGCCCGACGACAGTCTGGATCCTTGCCACCAAGCAAACCAATTTCATCCCCATAATAGATAGCGGGCGCTCCAAGAAAAGAGAATTGAAGGAGGAAAGCCAATTTCACTTTCTTCACCTCTCCTCCCAGGATCGTTGCTAACCGCCGAGTATCATGGGAGCCTAGAGGGAGGTACATGGCACGGGCATGATCTTGCTCGTAGATGCTGAGCATTTGATCTACCTTTTGTGAAAATTCTTTGGGGGAACTTTCGCCCAACAAATACGCCAAGAGGGCATCCCGGAAGGGATAATTCATCAACCCGTCAAAGCGTTTCTCCCCCACCCATTCCGGATTTCCATCCCAGATCTCACCCACCAGGTAAGCATCCGGATTTACGGATTTGACTACGTGGCGGAATTCCGCCCAAAACTCACCATCATCGATCTCATTGGGCACATCCAAACGCCAGCCGTCTGCCCCTTGGCGAATCCAGTATTTGGCGACATCAAAGATGTACTCCCGCACCTCCGGGTTGTCAGTATTGAATTTCGGCAAACTCTTAAATTTCCACCAGGCCTCATAATCATCCGCGTCGCCCGGTGAATACGCATCGGGAGGGATGTTATTTAGGTGAAACCAATCCATGTAGGGGGAATGAGAATGATTTTCCAAGACATCGTTAAAGGCAAAAAAGCCTCTCCCACAGTGGTTAAATACGCCATCTAAGATAACGCGAACCCCATTCTGGTGAGCGACATCCAGCAGCGCCCGGAAATCATCCCTATCTCCCAGTTTGCGATCTATATGATAATAATCGCTGATATTGTATCGGTGATTTGATGTAGCCTGAAAAATCGGGTTGAAATACAAGGCGGTGACTCCCAAATCCAGGAGATAATCAAATTTTTGGATCACACCCCGCAGGTCACCACCTTGAAACCCCCAGATGGTAGGTTTCGCACCCCACTTTTGCACATTAGGCGGGTCATTTTCAAGATCGCCATTTGCAAAACGATCGGGAAAGATCTGATAAAAAATCGCGTCCTGCACCCAGTATGGTACCGCCATCTACCTTCTTCCTCCTCTCGTGAAACGTGCCCAGATAATTTTATCCACACAGTCTAAGAAATAGGTTAACTTTTTTCTGGAACTTGTGCGCTGGACAACACTCCTCATAAACACGCTCTTTTCTCCTTGAACAAACGAGCATATTCAAGTCCAATCAAAGTGAAACCAACACCATCAAGTATACAAGGCTATCGTGGATCGGACCTGGGATAGGTATCCTGCGCCGAACAAATTGAGATGGTTTAATAAATGATACAGATTATAGAGGGGAAAACGCTCTCGAAAACCGGGTTCCAAAGGCCGTACTTTCTGATATGCCTGGTAGAACTCTTCCGGAAAAGACCCGAACAGGTTTGTCATGGCCAGTTCTGCTTCCCCCCACCCATAATGGACCGCAGGATCAATGATCGCGGGCTCCCCCGATTGATTTGTGATGGCATTCCCGCTCCACAAATCTCCATGAATCAGGGAAGCCTCCTGCACAGGGATCCATTGTTCGAGCTGGCGGGCGATAAATTCGATATTCTTCATATCTTGGCGAGATAAATGCCCTCGATTTCGGCCCAGCTCCGCCTGGAAGAGCAGTCTATGTTGGGCAAAGAACCTGAAACCGTTCTGCGTCCAAGGGTTCTTTTGGGAAGTGCTGCCAATGTAATTATCATGATCGAAACCAAAACGATCCTTCGTGTGCTGGTGAAGGGAAGCCAACTGGCACCCGAAGTCGGGCCAATAATCTTTCGCCCGCGGAGCCGGTTGAAGGTTTTCTAGAAGGATAAACCCTTCCTCCGCTTTATACACCTGCGGCACATAAGGACCCTTCTCAACGCTTAGGGCTTTCAACCCCTCCGCTTCCCGGGGAAACATATCAGAAGGCGCATGGGGGTTTGTCTTGATAAAAAACGATTTTTGGCTCTCGGTCTGCAGGATCGCCCCTTGATTAATGCATCCCCCACCCACCTGTTCTACAGAAATCATGTCGCCATATCCATGTTCCCGGCACCACGTTTGAACCGGTTTATACTTCTTCTTCACCTTCCAAAGCCTCCAACAACCCTCTCACAGAACGTTCCACAATTTTATACACATTTTTAAAACCATCCACCCCTCCATAATAAGGGTCTGGAACAGGCTGATTGGGCCCACCTTGGGGGTCAAACTCCCTCATCAGTCTGATTTTTTCTTCCTGGTCAGGTGTGGAGGCCATCTGCTGCAATACGCGGCGGTTCTCGGTATCCATAGCCACGATCAAGTCAAAGTGATCAAAATCCTCAGGTTGAAATTGGCGGGCACGGCCTGAATAGTTCAGTCCATGTTCACGGGCCACCTTACGCATCCGGGCATCGGGTGATTCCCCAACATGATAGCCAGATGTGCCCGCAGAATCCACTTCATACTCATCTCTGACCCCTTTTTCTTCACTCACGTGGGCAAACAAGTTCTCTGCTAAGGGACTGCGAACGATATTTCCCAAACATACAAAACATATACGCATTTATATACCTCCATGAGTGTATATCCTACCATCAACCCCAGCTTCTTGTCATCCTCTGAGTTACGATCAGTAGCCTTTTGCAGGGCTCGCTGCCTTTGGATACACTGAAAAAGGCCTGTTTCTCATTTCTTCCAATCCGGCTCAACATTTGCCATAATGGACTCAAATGAGAATGATGGATGTGATCCCTACCGGTTCGATAAAATTGGATATTGCCCTGGGAACGGGGGGTATACACAGGGGCGAAATCGCGGAAATATACGGCTCACCCTCCGCGGGAAAATCTACCCTGGCTCTCCAGATCGTTGCCCAAGCCCAAAAACGAGGCTTATGGTGCATGTACATGGATGTGGAGAACGAACTCAATCCCACATACGCAGTCTGCTGTGGTGTAGATGAGGTAAGGATGCTCCTCGCCAGGCCCCGGACCGGAGATGATGCCCTGGAGATGTCCTGTCTCCTTCTCCACACAAAAGACATCGATCTGGTCATCATCGACTCCCTCGCTGCTCTCGTTTCAGAAAAAGAGATTCGAGTAAGGGAAAGGGCTTGGGGCAACTGAATCGGCTATTATCCTTTTACCTTCAAAAAATTGAAAGAATCTGCCATCAAAAACAGAGTACACTCGTGTGCACCAACCAGATGAGAACCAGGATTCGACCTGGGTACGGAACACCAGAGACGACCCCGGGGGGATGACCGTAAAGCTTCACGCCACTGTGCGCATTGAACTAAGGATTCAGGATCATATTCGCCATCAAGGAAACAACACGGGGGTGAAAATTCAGGCAGAAATTAATAAGAACAGATTTTCTGCCCCAAAAAAGCGCACAGTCATAGAGATCGTGTATAATAGGGGTGTAATAAGAGAATTACTTTCTCTGGGTTTAAAAGAAAAGATAATCACACGACAAGGTTCTAACTATTGGTACCGGAACCATCACCTTGGACAAGGACAACGAGCTGTAGAGGGGTTTCTCCATCACCAGACGGAGATCGCATAAGAATAAATACGAGCAATCCGTCTCTCCATGACCCCAAAAGCAAAGAAGCCCTTGTCCTAAAACATCCTCTGCCGCTACTTTTCATTTTCAAAGCGGCTGCGGCGTAAAAAATATTGATCTCAAAACCACATTATGTGGATTCGAAAACAAGACTCGGCTTTAAGAAATTGACGAACCAAGGTGGACTATAAATTACCTGAGCTTTTGAATTGAATATTTTCCTGACATTCGTCATTCCTTTGCAGTGTCCGTAAGCATTTAAGGGATCAATATTAAAATATCAGCCGTGGCCTCTCTAGGCAGAGACACGGCTGTATGATGTTAAAGATAACCGACCTCAAGCCACAAAAAAACGACCCCCAGCGGTTGAATGTTTACCTCGATGGGGAATTTGGTTTCGGCATCGCCCGGGCTGTAGCCCCCTGGCTAAAAGTCGGAGACCAACTCAGTCCTAAGAAGATCGAAGAACTTAAAAAAGCAGATGAAATAGAGAGAGCCTACAAGCGAGCCCTTCATTATCTCAGTTATCGGTCCCGGTCTAAGGAAGAGGTCAGGCGCAACCTCCAAAAACATGAGGTCCCGGAGGCTGCGGTCGAAAAAGTTTTGAAACGGCTCTCGGAGAATGGATTAGTAGATGACCTGGCCTTTGCCCAAACCTGGGTGGAAAACCGGGCTGCATTTCACCCCCGGAGTCGATGGGCTATCAAAGCGGAACTCAGACAAAAAGGTGTACCTAGGAAGATCATCGAGAAAGCCGTTGAGGATGTAAATGATCACGAAATGGCTTACGAAGTCGCTCAAAATAAACTGAGACGGATCAAGAAACTCGACCGACCCGATTTTGAACGAAAATTATACGGCTATTTGGGTAGGCGTGGTTTTCCATACAACATATGCAAAGAGACTGCTCAAAGAGTATGGAGTGAATTGAACAAAGAACCATAAGATAGACCTAAAAATCAGTCATTATTTATAGAGTTATTTTCATTACACAAATCAAAACATCAGCTTTAAAGCTGTTCAGAAAACAAACGAGGTTTACCTATGAATATCAACACTCTGATCATCAGTTTTAGTACCCTCGTTTTAGGAATCGCCGTGGGGTACTTTCTAAAACACTATATAACATCCAAACAAACTGAGAAAAAGCAAACACAGGCCAACCGCATCCTCAGGAACGCGGAAGAGAAGTCAACAGAGATCATCAAGGAAGCTCAAGATCGGGCCCTAGAGATCAGCCGCGGAGCTGAAGAGGAAGCCAGCAGAAGAAGAACTGAACTCAACCGCTATGAAGAACGCCTGCAGCGGCGGAGCGACCAGTTAGATCGGCGGGCTGAAAAACTTGAGGACCGGGAACACTCTCTCAGCCAACGCCAAAGCTCACTTGATAAAAAGGCCAATGAGACAAAAAAGATCTATCAAGAGGCTTCGCGTGAATTGGAACGCATCAGTCAATTAACTAAAGAAGAAGCCCAAGAGATCCTTTTTGAGCGCGTTGAGAGGGAATCTCGAAATGACATGTCCCGGATCGTCCGTGAAATTGAAACCGAGGCCCGTGATACAGGGGAGCGAAAGGCCCGCAAGTTGATTGCCGATGCCATCCAGCGGGTCGCCTCAGATCATGTAGACGAGGTGACTTCCTCGACAGTCTCCCTCCCTTCTGACGACATGAAAGGTAGGATTATCGGACGCAACGGACGAAACATCCGGGCCTTTGAAAAAGCTGCTGGTGTAGATGTGATCGTTGACGATACCCCGGAAGCGGTGACCATCTCCTGTTTTGACTCCGTCCGCCGCGAGATCGCCAAACAAGCCATGAAAAAACTTGTCCTGGACGGCCGCATTCATCCGGCACACATCGAAAAAATCGTCGAGAAGGAAAAAGAGAATATCGAGAAAGTAATCGCTGAGGCCGGTGAAGAAGCGACCTACGAGGCCGGTGTTCCCGGACTTCACCCTGAGATCATCAAAAAATTGGGGTCTTTGAAATTCCGTACCTCCTACGGCCAAAATCAACTATCCCATGCCGTGGAAACAGCACAATTGGCCTCTGTACTGTCCTCCGAAATCGGAGCTAACATCGAAATTGCCAAAGCTGGAGGGCTTTTACACGACCTGGGTAAAGCCATGGACCATAACGTAGAAGGTACCCACGCCCAAATTGGGGCAGAATTTGCTGAACGTTATGGTGTGCCAGATGCTGTGATCAACGCCATTGCCTCCCACCACCACGAAGTCGAACAGCAAAGTGTAGAAGCAATTATCGTGGAAGCAGCTGACGCCATTTCAGGCGCCAGGCCGGGAGCCCGACGGGAAAGCCTTGAGCAATATTTAAAAAGGGTTCGAGCCTTAGAAGACGTGGCGAATTCCTTCGAGGGAGTAAAAAAATCATACGCTCTCCAAGCCGGCCGCGAAGTTCGGATCTTTGTAAAGCCCAAGAAAGTGGACGATCTGGCTGCCACCCGTTTGGCAAGAGAAATCTCCAAGAACATTGAAGAAACCATGCAGTACCCCGGGAAGATCAAAGTTACCGTCATCAGGGAAACGCGATCCATAGACTACGCGAAGTAAAATTGCGAGGATCCTCGCCAGCTCCCTGCAAGAACACAAAGAACAACCCCGTTAGGCAGCAAATCCGTGCCTGACGGGGTTCTGTTTTTTTCAAATATGCGAGCACATCTATAAAAATGGGTTCCGTTCCCGTTCACGCCCCACAGTCGTCGGCGGCCCATGCCCGCTGTACACCCTAGTCGAATTGGGCAGGGACAGGACCTGGGTCTGGATGGAATGGAGCAGGATTCGATGATTCCCACCAGGCAGGTCCGTTCTGCCTATCCCGCCCTGGAACAGAACATCGCCGCTGAATAAAACCTCTTCCTCTGAACAATAAAATATAACATGACCCGGCGTGTGGCCGGGAGCAAAGCGAACTTCAAATTTTAAGGACCCCAAAGATAACCTCTGACCATGCTCAAAGAGTAAATTCGGTTGGGGTCCGGGATCCACCTCCATGCCAAACATGAGGGCGCCCCCCTTTCTCTTCCAAATCTCCATGTCTTCCTGGTGTAAACCAATGGGAAGAGAACCTCTCTTCCCGGAAGAGATTTCATCAACCACACCAGCAACCCCGCCAATGTGATCAAAATGAGCATGAGTAAGCCAAATAGCTTTCATCGTCCACCCCCTTTCCCTGGCTTCTTTTACAATTCGAGAACCTTCCCAGGCAGGGTCAATCACCACTGCTATCTGAGCGCTGGGATCAGCGATCAGGTATGAGTTTGTTTGAACCGGTCCCAGGATAAATCTTTCAATCTCCAGCATAGCGTTCCTTTACAAACATAACCTCTGCACCTCCAATCACACCATCTGAGACTGTATTTTATCACTTGGGCTGATATGTGTACCATGCTACACTTGAGAGAGACCATTCCTATGCTCGCTGGAGGACCCATGACAAACCATCCACCTGAACCTTTTCGGATCAAAATGGTCGAACCCATCTCTCTCATCGACCGCAAAGAGCGAGAACAGGCTTTGCGGGAAGCTGGCTATAACGTTTTCGGACTAAATGCAAATCAAATTTTCATTGATTTGTTGACGGATTCCGGCACCGGCGCCATGAGCCAGAACCAATGGGCGGGTATGATGAAAGGGGATGAATCTTACGCCGGAGCGCGTTCCTACCATCGCTTGGCTGCAGCGATCGACGAAATCTTTGGTTTTGAATATTTTGTCCCCACACATCAGGGAAGAGCAGCAGAAAACATCCTTTGTGCGGTCGCTCTCCAGAAAGGGCAGTATGTCCCTTCCAATATGCACTTTGACACCACAGAAGGAAATATACGGGCCCGTGGAGGAAGACCCACTAACCTTGTGATCCAGGAAGCCTTTCAAAACGCTGACCCTCACCCCTTCAAGGGGAACATGGACGTTGAAAAATTACAGGATTTCATTAAAGAAATAGGTCCAAAGCAGATCCCTTTTGGAATGATCACCATCACCAATAACGCCGGCGGAGGACAACCCGTCTCCATGGAGAACCTACGCCAGGTCGCAAGCATCTACCACGAACACGAGATCCCATTTATTATCGACGCCTGTCGTTTCGCAGAAAACGCCTTTTTCATCAAGCTTCGAGAAGAAGGGTATGAAGATAAAAGCCCTTTGGAGATCGCACGGGAGATTTTCTCCATCGCAGACGGAGCGACGATGTCCGCTAAGAAAGATGCCTTGGTAAACATTGGGGGATTTTTAGCCCTGAATGACAAAGAGCTTTACCAGCAAGTCAGTAATGAACTCATCCTGAGAGAGGGGTTTTTAACCTACGGGGGACTAGCGGGTCGAGACCTGGATGCCATCGCCATTGGCCTCCGGGAAGGTCTGAGTGAAGAATACTTAAGATACCGTTTGAAACAGACCGCTTACCTAGCTGGCGAGCTGAAGAGTGCAGGTATCCCCATCCTCGAACCTCCGGGCGGGCATGCGGTGTACATCGATGCTGGAAAATTACTTCCACACATCCCTCAACCCAAATTTCCAGGTCAAGCACTGGTGGCAGCTCTTTATATTGAAGGAGGAGTACGAGGTGTGGAATTAGGCTCAGTAGCTTTTGCTCATCCTGATCCTGACACAGGGGAAATGGTCTATCCTGAAATGGAGTTGGTCCGTTTGGCAATCCCACGCAGGACCTACACGCAAAGCCATCTCGATTATGTCGTTGATATATTCAACAAGGTCGCTCAGAGAAAAAAAGAAATATCAGGTTTTAAAATCACCTTTCAGCCGGAACTGATGCGTCACTTCACAGCCCAATTTAAACCCCTTCCCTAGAGATTCAGCTGGAAATCAATGAACCCCGGAGAGAAAAATCCTATGCAGCGTTTTTCAAGAGTCAAAAATATCACCGAATCTAAAAAACGTTCCTCACCAGCCCGCCCACCAGAGCCTGCGATACCCGTCCTGTATTCGGAGTTATCCAGAGGGCTTGAGGGGGGAAAGATGAAAAGAGAAGCCCTGATCAACAAAAAAGCCGCCGGAAGGCGGCATTAGAAAAATGCGCTGGGCGGGAATCGAACCCGCACGCCCGTAAAGGCATATGGCCCTCAACCATACCTGTCTGCCAGTTCCAGCACCAGCGCTTGTAACATTTTTCGTGAGCCCACCTCAGGGTTTCTCTACCCCGCTGTGAGCAGTGGTATTATAATCTCCTACAGAAGATTGTCAAGATCACTTAAAAAGAGCGAAAAGCCAAGGAGACTCCCTCCATGAATATCGTTCTAGACGCTATGGGAAGTGACGATCACCCTGGACCTGAACTGGAAGCCGCTTACCAAGCCAGCGAACGGCTCAACCTGACTGTCACATTGGTCGGGCAAGAAGAGAAAATTGAGCCCTTGATCGCAAAACGGGGACCCAATCCCCGGGTTAAATTCGTCCACGCTCCGGAAGTCCTGGAGATGACGGACAAACCCGCCCGGAACGCCCGTCGAAAATCAAATAATTCCATGGCAGTGGGCCTAGATTTGGTTAAATCTGGAAGAGCCCAAGCTTTTGTGACCGCCGGCAATACAGGCGGGGCCATGGTCAATGCCCTCTTTCGTTTAGGCCGCATCAAGGGAGTCAAACGTCCAGCTTTGACTACCGTCCTTCCAACCCGGCAGGGCCACACGGTCATGGCAGACATTGGAGCAAACGCGGATTGCAAGCCCTTATTCCTGATCCAGTTTGGCATCATGGGTTCCCTCTATGCAGAAAAGGTATTAGGGGTTGCTTCCCCACAAGTAGGCTTATTATCAAACGGCGAAGAAGAAGGAAAAGGGAACCAATTGGTTAAAGAAACGTTCCCCCTTTTCAAGGACAGCGATTTGAATTTTTACGGGAACGTGGAACCGAAAGAATTATTTGGGGGAGAGGTAGATGTTGCCATCACGGACGGATTCTCAGGAAACGTGCTTATCAAGACCAGTGAAGCTGTTTCCAAGCTCCTTTTAGACATCCTGAAAGAAGAACTTACCAGCAGCCTGCGCACAAAAGTGGGCGCTGGTTTAGCTATGCCAGCATTTAATAATGTCAAGGAACTTCTGGACCCCCGGAAAATCGGGGCAGCTCCCTTGCTGGGCATCAACGGCTTAGTTTTCGTTGCCCACGGAAGGTCGGATGATGTGGCATTGCTGAGCGCCCTCAAACTCGCCAAACAATCTGTGAAGTCTGACTTGTTGACCGACCTCAAAACTGCCATCCAGGAACAATTCACCGCCCAGGCAGCCAAATTCGCTGAATAGCAGGAGTGAGTTTGAACATGAAAATAAAAAGAAACGAGAAAATGATCGCCCGGAATGAAAAAATTGGTAAGTATGCAGGGATTGCCTCTCTGATCATTTTGGGGGGTGGGATGTATCTCAACTTTCGCTATAAAACGCAAGTTTGGTATTCCCTCGCTGCACTTGTGATTGGTTTTATCCTTTCCCAAATCAGCATTTATTACACCAATCAATTTGGCAGCCACCCCCGTCCGGACCAAGCGATTGACGACACCTTAAAAGGACTTGATGACCGGTACACTTTATATCACTATACAACCCCTGTGAAACACCTGCTCGTTGGTCCAGCTGGAACTTGGATCATTTTCCCATATCATCAAAAAGGGAAAATCGTGTACGATGATGAAAAGGAAAAATGGAACCGCAAAGGGGGAAATATCTACATGAAGTTCTTCGCTCAGGACAGTATCGGGCGCCCCACTCATGAGATTCCAGCTGCCAAAGAGAGATTGCGCAGTTATCTGCAAACGATCCCCGAAATCGAAATCCCCCCCATACACGCGGCGCTCATTTTCACCCACGAGGAAGTGGAAGTAGAAGCAGATGACGCGCCCTATCCCACCTTACACGCCCTGCAGCTAAAAAAGTTTATTCGAAAACAGGAAAAGGGAGAGCGGTCGCTCTCCATGACCACTGTCCAATCGCTGCAGGACGCTTTAAACCCAAACAAATAACATACCCCCCTGGATAAAATAAAACAGCCCAAGTTGATACCTTGGGCTGTTTCCTCATCTCTTTCCAAAGCATTCATTCATTTAAAAAAGCTTTCAACGCTTCACGACTGATGCGATAGGCTTTTCCAAGTTTCTTGCCTTTTAAATCCCCGGCGTCAATTGCCGCGATCACATCTTCTTCAGAAACTTTCAAGATTTCTGCCGCTTCCGAAGGAGTCATCACCTCTGGGATCCCCCCACCCCCACTGGATCCGCCCGCCCCTGCTCCTCCCCCACCAGACGTCATGTCCTGTAAAGAGCGGTTGAGAATATTTCCCACACCCATGCCTGCCCCAATGCCCGCTGTTAACCCAGCTCCTCCACTTGGGTTTTGAGCTGCCTCCAGCATAGCATCCGCAGCCTGCAGCCGTGTGTAGGTTTCGGTGTCCAGCACACCCATATCTCGTAATTCGCGGATCGACTCATCCGAGGGACGCAGGTTGGCGATGAGGAATGACTTCAAATCCAAACCCAAGGATTGAAACTGCTCTGCAGCTTTCACCCGCACGCTGGCGCTCAACTCATTGACCAAGGAGGTCAAATCGGTTACATCGTGTTCCCGGGCTGTCTCCCCCAAGAGATCCGTCAAAACCATCAGCAGAATGTGCCGGAGACGCCCTTCTATGTCATCCGTACGAAACACCCCTTGGGCGCCCACAAGCTGCGTGACAAATTGCTGAGGTTCAGAGATCTGATATCCGTAGGTGCCAAACCCCTTCAATAAAGCGATCCCTAACCCCATCCCCGGATTGCGGACGATGATCGGTTGAGGAGTACCCCACTTTTGATCAGGAAACTCCCTCCGAGAAACGAAATACACTTCAGCTGTAAAAGGAGTCCTGTCTGAAAACGCTTTTTCAATCACGCTGATCAGCAAGGGGACGTTGGCTGTGGTGATGGTGTGTCGACCAGGGCCAAATGTATCTAATGCCTTGCCATCTCTGAAAAAGACAGCTGTTTGTGATTCCCGTACGATCACCTGGGATCCAATCCGAAAATCACCCGATTCCCCTTCTGGAAAGCGGTGAATGAGTTCATCCTGCATCTCATTTGGATACTCAATGACATCAAAAATCCTGGCCATATTTCAAACTCCTATGTATTATCTTCCTCTTCAGCATCACCTACAATCACGTTTTTACGACGATTCGCCCATTGAACTGCTTTTCGAGCAAGTTTATCTAACTCTTTGATTCTCCGCATCAACTCTTCATCCTCTTCTGCATTTTCCAACCCTTCGAGGATCTTCTCAAATTTTTCCACACCATCTAACAAAGCGTTGTCGTACTCATATAACTCATCCAATCGATCTCGATCAATCTTGACTGCAGAAAAGAAACCCGAGTAACCGTAAGAAGCTTTTCTGATCCGATCAACGAATGTGCGCAGTTTCACACCCACCGATTCTAGATCGTCCTGGACCTCCAGTTTTCCCTGATCCACAAATTCCCGTTGAATAGCAAACAGCCAATCAAGGAGCTCATTATAACGATCCGCAACCGCTTCTCGCATTAACTTATCAGCTGTCCGCCGATCCTCTTCTTCGATATATCCTTTAAATCCCGGGACTTCGCTTAAAAGCCGTTTCAATCCTCCCCGGTCGGACTTAATTTCCTCTCGAAAATCACTCATTTTGATCCTCCTCCTGCTTAAAAACACGCATTCACCCTCTTATTATACCTTGTGCAGGCAAAAATACAATCAACAAGAACCGTGGTCTCCCTAAAAATGTGAGAGAAAACTGCCTAAAATCACCCTGCTCCAGAAAACAAATGGGGATCCCATCCAGCATAAATCCCCATTCAGGAGATCATTCCAATGGTCAGGAAACGGAAAGATGCGGATATGAGCATCTTTTCTGAAAACTGAAAATCATGATCTGCTTGCGAACCTTCGAAGACAGTTTATAATGCATACAGACAACGGAAAATAAATTCAGGTAGGTAAACGTATAGGAGTACATATGGTTTCTAACATACAAAATCAACTCATAAAGCTTTTTGAGGGAGGCGTAACCCTTGAAGAGGATCAGATCACGATCAAAGATCCCCAAAAAGTCCGACGGCATATTGAAACACTTGTCAGAGAAGCAGTCTTGGCGGAAGACGAAGAACGGCGATACCTGGCCCGATTCTTAATTCGGAAAATTGCCCATGCGATGGATATCATCCCCTCCTCCATTCATGACTTGTACGTTGCGCGAGGTCGAGGGGATGTTCCCAACACATTCACTACCCCCGCTATTAATTTGCGCGCCTTGTCATTTTTCGCGGCCCGGATCATCTTCCGCATCGCCCAAGAAATCGAAGCCGGCGCATTCATTTTTGAAATCGCCCGTTCTGAGACCGGATACACAGACCAACGGCCCTCAGAATACGCCTCCAATGTGCTCGGTGCAGCCATCGCTGAAGGGTATACTGGACCTGTTTTCATCCAAGGGGACCATTACCAGGTTTCTCCTTCCCGTTTCGAGGAGGATCCTGAAAGCGAATTGGATGTCGTCCGGGAATTGATTACAGAAGCGCTCCACGCCGGATTTTTTAATATCGATGTGGATGCTTCCACGCTTGTCGATTTGAGCAAAGACACCGTCCCCCAACAACAAGTGGAAAACATCGACATCACAACCCAGTTGACGAATTTTATCCGGGAGCGAGAACCCAAAGATGTCACTGTATCCATCGGGGGTGAGATCGGTGAGGTCGGCGGTCACAATTCCACAGAAGAAGAACTGCGCGCGTTTTTGGATGGATTCAACGCTGTCATAGCTCAAGAATTTCCGGGCACAACGGGCTTGAGCAAGATCAGCATTCAGACCGGGACATCCCACGGTGGGGTTGTCCTCCCCGACGGCAGCATCAAAGACGTTTCCGTTGACTTTGAAACCTTGCAGCACCTCAGCCAGATTGCCAGGGATGATTATGGACTTGGTGGAGCCGTACAACACGGCGCTTCAACTCTCCCGGAGAGCGCGTTCAACAAATTTGTGGAATCAGAAGCCTTGGAAGTCCATCTGGCGACAAATTTCCAGAATATCATGTTCGATCATCTTCCCGATGATCTGGTAGATGAGATCTACAGCCATTTAGACGAACATTTCACGGATCGCAAAAAACCGGATCAGACGGACGAGCAGTTTTATTACAACAACAGGAAACGGGCCTTGGGCGTTTACAAGAACGAGATCTGGGGGTTACCCCAAGAGAATATAGACGAAATCTATTCCGCCTGGGAAACCCAATTCCGGAACCTGTTCGAGCGCCTCAGCATCGCTGGGACCAGAAAATACGTTGAAGAACAAGTCGCACCAGTGAAAGTCCAACCGAAACTGGAGGGATATCTGCTGGGTGGTTTGACGCCAGAGGACACCTCAGATCTAGCAGATTAAGATGTCTGTCTTGAACCAGAAACCTGACGAAAACCGGTATACGATCATTCCCCGCACGTTGATATTCATCACGCGTGGGGAATATGTTTTGCTGCTCAGGGGAGACTCTGAGAAAAAAAACTGGTCAGAACAATACAACGGTGTGGGGGGGCATATTGAGCCTGGCGAGGACGTTTTGAGCGCAGCCCAGCGGGAATTAGAGGAAGAGACCGGATTAGATAATCAAAGCTTAAAACTGGTGGGCACGGTGACGATCGATACAGGCCAAGAAATCGGGATCGGGCTTTTCGTCTTCCAAGGCGAATACCAAGGGGGAAAACTGTTCCCTTCAGAGGAAGGCACCGCTACCTGGATTCCTGTGGATGAGATCTCGGAATTCCCCCTCGTAGAGGACTTACCCACCTTGATCCCTAAGGTGTTGGACAGAGAGCGAGGGGATCCTCCATTTTCAGCGCATTATGATGCTGACGAGAAGGGTCATCTCCTGATCAGCTTCGCAGGCTGACCTCATAATCGACCCCAAGCAGATCATTCTCGTCCTTCTTCCCTTTCATCAAACGTAGGCACAAACAATAACAAAGCCGTGCTTCCATATTCACGCCGATCAAAAAGCTTCAGGTTCTCCAGGGAAAGCGGTTCCATCTCTACAGGGTCTATTTGCACGAATATCCAGGCATCATAATATAACCAGTCGGTATTGCGGTCCAGAATTTCCAAAGTTTTGACCCACAGGCGTTCATATTGTGGAGGTGCGATATAGAGAAAATCAAAACGTCGGTCAGCTTCCCTTCCTAAAACCTGAAATACATTCCCATGCCAAACCTGAGCCCCCTCCTCCAGCTCGGTGTGGGCCAGGTTTTCATGAATGGTTTTCACAGCGGCGGGATGGATGTCCACAAAACGGACAAAACGCGCACCCCTGCTCAAAGCTTCGATACCCACACTACCTGTTCCCGCAAACAGATCCAACCAAGAAGAATCATAAACATAGGGGGTGGCGATATCAAAAACTGCTTTTTTGACCTTGGCCATGATCGGGCGAGTGATATTTCCCGGTACGGACTTCAAACTAAAACCCCCTGCCTTTCCACCGATCACATTTAATTCACCCATGGGCATTCTCTCCGCTCATTCTCCATCCACGGAACTGGTAATCATGCCATCCAGAGTATCCAAGACCAATTCCGTTTCGCTGTTCTGATCATGGAGATAATCCTCAATAAAAGGGGATTGCCGAAGGCGCAGGGCCATGGGAGCCACCGTGCAGACATCCTCTAGAGTGACTTCTTTCCGGGTATCCGCGATCGCGTGAGCCCGGGCAGATTCAAACAAGGTGATTTCCGCCCGGAGGGAGTCGATTTCTAACGCTTCAATCAGTTCCAATCCTATTTGGGCGGTCTGATCAGGAAGTTCCACTTCATTGAGATCATCTCGACAGGCCTGGATCTCATCCCGCAGCAAGTGCGTTTCTTCCCAGTACCGCCCCCAAAACGCCCTTTTATTCTCCTGATAAGCACGGGAGCGTTGATACGCGTTTAACCGATCCTCTTTCTCCGTCAAGCCCTCCACAATAACACGCAGTCCAAAGCGGTCCATAATCTGGGGGCGTAAACGCCCTTCCTCAGGATTCATGGAGCCAATCAACGTAAAATCAGACCGATACGTAGCGGACATGGCGCCGCGGCGGACTGTGTATTGGCCTTGCGCAGCGGCGTCCAGAATGGCATCCACCACCTGGTCCGTCAGCATATTGACCTCGTCTACGTATAACAAATTTCGATCTGCCCTGGACAAAATCCCTCTTTTCAAACGCATCCGATCATGTACTTCCGCCCTGGGATCCAGCCCGCCAACAACATCTTCCATTGTGGAATTTAACGGCAACTCCACAAGGCGAACCTTTTCCAATCTTGAAAGCGGCTCTCCGTGTCCATATTTTTCCGCGCAATCCGGGCAGACAGCGTCCATCCCCCCGGCCTCGACATCCTCTTCCAAGCAGCCGTAAAAACATAAACTGCGTTTGGTTTTCGGCAGGAGATCGATCAAGCTTCTAACCGCCGTTGTCTTCCCGGTCCCTCGCGGTCCGACCAGCAATACGCCCCCCAAATTAGGGTTGATCAGGGAGAGCAGCAAGGCCAGCTTCATCTCCGTCTGGTCCACCAAGGCGAGAAACGGAAAGGGGATGTTCTCAGCGATACCCGCGTCCTCCAGTTCCATCTCCGACACGGCTGACATACCTGAAGCACGCCTCAAAAGTTCCTGGAGCGAACCGACTTTCTTAATCAGCTCGGGTTCCTCAGTGGGGGAGAGATTCTTTTGTTCATTTTCCATAGCATGATCTCAGCTTTTCAGTTTGAATTCTTGTTAACTATTATAACCGTAAATGGCATTCACCTTCCAATTATCAATTGCGCCAGAAATCCAAACTAAAGGCTTGTAAATCAAGCGCTACCCGCCTGCAGCAATGTGTTTCAAGAACACCTTCCCTCATTAAAAAAAAACACGATTCCATGGGCCGTGACTTTTCCAAGCGATTCCACCTACAAAATTACCTGTAAACAACACTGAATATCAGCACCCTGCAGGGGAATCAAGAATCTGCAAACCCCCAATACCCCATAAAAACAATTTGATATCATATATTTAAGGTCATACCCTTCTAGAAGGAGACCACCATGCTCGGAGCTATCGCAGGGGATATCATTGGTTCTGTCTATGAAGGCAGCCCCATCAAGACCACTGAGTTCCCTCTTTTTCAGGAGGGATCCCGCTTCACGGACGACACTGTTCTCACACTGGCGGTAGCCCATGCCATCCAGGAAGACAAAGAATACGGCCAAACCTTGAAGGATTTCGGGCGCAAATACCCTCGTGCAGGCTACGGGGGGCACTTCTTCCAGTGGATATTCCAAGACCCAATAAAACCTTATAACAGCTGGGGGAATGGGTCAGCCATGCGGGTCAGCCCGGTGGGGTTCGCGTTTGATGAGCAAGAGAGCGTGCTCAGGGAAGCGGAAAAATCGGCGGAAGTCTCCCACAATCACCCTGAAGGGATCAAGGGGGCCCAGGCG
Organism: Anaerolineales bacterium; assembly: GCA_046483045.1. Classification (GTDB taxonomy): domain Bacteria; phylum Chloroflexota; class Anaerolineae; order Anaerolineales; family UBA11858; genus B10-G9. The sequence goes on from JAWODY010000032.1 coordinate 25,970, forward strand.
ACTGCCCTGGCTGTTTTTTTAGCCAGAATAGGGGAAGAAAAAGAAGTCATCCGGGAGGAAATCATCGGTCGATTCGGGTATGATCTGGACCGCACCGTGATGAGTATCCGACCTACCTACACCTTCGATGTCTCCTGCCAGGGCTCCGTCCCAGAGGCGCTGGTGGCCTTTCTGGATTCTGAAGATTACGAGAACGCGGTCCGATTGGCAGTGTCTTTAGGGGGAGACAGCGACACACTGGCCTGCATCGCCGGCGGCATTGCCCAGGCTTATTACGGAGAGATCCCAGATTCGATCGTCCGAAATACCCGGGAACGCCTTACGTCCCATTTGCGCCAGGTTCTGGACCGATTTGATGGATTATACCTGTAAATGTCTCCAGCTGACGGGGATGTCAGCTGGATCAAAATCAAAAAAGACTACCCAGGTTTCCTAAAACCTGGGTAGTCAATATGACTTCAAAGCGGACTCATCCCTTCATTCTATGTCGTTATATGTCCAATACCGGTTAACAAAGAAATTCCAAAACATGACCACCACAACTGCCACACCCAACGCAAAAGTATACCCCAATCTATCCGCGTTGATCAAGCCAACGGGAAGAAACTCCAAACGGGCAAAGAGATCCCGCAGGGGTGATTCAAGCAAAACGAAAATAGGGGTCCGAATGACCAAACCGATTATGTTGACGAAAAAAAATGTCACTAGTTGATTATATATAGGCTTGGACCGGGAGTCAGGATACGTCCAGAATCGATTCCAAATGAAATTACTTATAATAGCCGCTGTGAAGGAAAAGACGCTGGCCCACACTGCCTTCACCCCCACAACGCTCTCCAATACATGAAAACTGCCAAAATCCACAACCGCGCCAATGGCTCCCACCACGCTGAACCGTAAAAACCGGGTTCTCTCTTTCTGATCCCTGAGGATGCTGGTTATTGTCATGACTTTCCTATATGTTTTCTTTAAAATAAGGGAGGGTCTTTTCCAACCCCGACTCGAGGTCAATCACAGGTTCCCAATCCAACACTTCCCGGGCCCGGCTGATATCCGGCCGCCTTTGCTCTGGATCACCTTCTCCTCTTTTCTCAGGATACCGGGTCACACCCTCCGGATTATCCAGGATACGGTTGATCGTTTCCGCCAACCCTAAAATGCTGATTTCGTCCGGGTTACCAATGTTTACTGGACGGGATTCATCTGCTAGCAATAAGCGATAAATCCCTTCGATCAGATCATCCACGTAGCAAAAACTGCGTGTCTGTGTGCCCTGGCCGTACACCGTGAGCGGTTCTTTTGATAAGGCCTGCTTGATGAAATTCGGCACCACCCTCCCGTCATCTAGCCTCATCCGGGGCCCGTAGGTGTTAAAAATCCGCACAATGCGCGTGTCAATCCCATGATAGCGATGGTAAGCAAGGGTCAGCGCTTCAGCAAACCGTTTCGCTTCATCATATACGGATCGTTCTCCAATAGGGTTCACATGGCCCCAATAATCTTCGTCTTGGGGATGAACCTTGGGATCTCCATAGATTTCACTGGTAGAAGCTAACATGAACCTGGCATCAAAAGCTCTAGCCACACCTAATCCGTTGTGCGTGCCCAAGGCACCCGCTTTCATAGTCTGGATAGGTAAGTTGACGTACCCATAGGGTGAATTTGGATTGGGGCTGGCAGGAGAGGCAAAATGAAGCACCGCGTCTAAGGTATCCCCGGGCACAAAGATATACTGGGAGACATCATGACGGATGAATGAAAAACGCTCCTGCCCCACTAAATGGGCCAGGTTCTCCTGTCTGCCGGTGATGAAGTTATCCATCCCAATCACATGATGACCTTCTCCAATTAACCGATCACATAAATGGGACCCCAAAAATCCAGCAGCACCTGTGACAAGAATTCTCATTAACCACCTCTTTTCCGCTAAAAACAGCAAAATTTCACAATGAACTTCAAAGGGATCTCAACATTACCAATCCACACGTTGTACGCGGCCATCCCCTGTAGCTGGCCAAAACTGACCCGTTTCCGTGTTCACCACCCAGATATTTCCCTGATAAAGCACAGCTAACAAATAATGATTCTCTCCCTGCATCTTTTCTGGGGCCCATACTCCCCAACCTCGCTTGGGTTCCAGTCCTGGATCTTCCAGAGCTGGAAAGAGGACCTCTTTATTCGAACCATCTCGATCCATCAACTTCACCCTGTAATTACTGGTTTCACTTTGCCGGGGAAAGATCGATTGCAGGTAAGCAACCCGATAAGACTCCTCACTGATCGGATTTTCCTTCAACGGAGATGGTATTGGATAGGCGAACATGCCTGCCTCTTGGGCCAACGTGACCGCCTCTCCTCCGTTCAAGGGAACGGCGATAAGGTTGAATATCGGAGACTCTTCTTCTATGCCTCCACTCTCCAGGGGAGCATGATCCACAGTATATAAGACCCGGCCCTTCCTTCCCATACCGATCCCAGGCATCCAGGCCCAATCCCCCCGGGTTTTATACGGCAGGATTTCAAGGAGCGTTTTCTTCTCCCCCGATGATCGGTTGATCAGGCCTAATTTGTCTGGACTTGAGAAAATAACACTCTCCCCCTCTATCCAATATGCGAAGTCAGTGCCCCACCAACCATAAACGCTGATGATCGTTTCCACCAGCGTCTCACTCTCTGTGAAACCACTTAAGTCAAATTTTGTGATAACCAAATCGTTGTTGGCCTGCCACCCCGGTGAAGAAATCCGCGGTTCCACTGTTGAATAAATGACTTCATTTGACGAGCCGGGAACCCATGAGGCATAATGTATGATATTCCGCGCCTTTAAATCGACAAGCTGAGCTTCCTGGTCAACGATATTCGCTGCCCAGAGGGAGTTAATCACATCCTCGTCCTCTTCCTGGCGGGTAAACAAGAGCCAATCCCCGTCCTCAGATAATGTGAAAATACGCCCATCCAAATCGCCTGTGGCAACCACCAGCCTGCGGTTGGAGGTGGTCTTTTCCATCATCCAGGCATTTCCGTCAGATAGATAGACCATCTTTCCAGGTATATTCAAGGGAGATACCGAGGATTGGACCCCTACAAGGACGATTTCATTTACAGGTTCCTCTACGACGACGCTGTTCACCTCCTCGTAGGAGACCTCCTCGCCATTTTCGAAGACCCGGACATGCGTCACCTTTCGCAGGCCATTTTTCCCCGCCTGCAGCAACTGCTCCTCCCCTTCCGGCAAGCTCTCACTAGGTTGGCGTACGATTTCATAAGGTATCACTTCTTCTTCGGTTTTATATTCCTCCTCCACCCGAATCACTCGCAATATGCTGTCTTCTTCCAGCACCGTTGAGGAGGAAGGCTGAACACGATCTTTCCCTTCCAGGACCAGTCCAGCTTCCTCAAGAGCATCACTCACGGTAGCACCAGCAGGCAAGCTGAGAGACTGGCTTTCCTGGCCAATCATGATCTCGACATTAATCGCTTGATTGGGAGAAGAAACCGAAGCGGGTGTACAACCAGCACCCGAGATGGCGAGAACGAAAATAAGCGTGATGTATTTGGAATAATGGTATAATCTCATCCTAGCGCAAACCCAACCGTTTTTCCTTGACAAAGAGAAACGGATAACGTTTTAAGAAACCGTCTGATCTAAAATTATAGCATGACAGACCAAAATTCACCTCCCACAGATAATCATAAACTCAACCTGACTGCGAAAGTGGAAGCTTTGTTGTTTGTTTCCCCGGACCCCATCACCCCTTATCAGTTGGGATCTATTCTTGACACCACAACCCGCAGGATCAAACATTGTCTAGACGAGTTAGGCGCAAAATACGAGGGTCGGGGGATCCGCTTGCAACGGCACAATGGAGCCGTACAACTGACCACTGCGCCGGAAGCGGCCCAACTCATCGAGCACTTCCTTGAGATCGAAACAACCTACTCGCTCAGCCAGGCAGCGCTGGAAACCCTTTCCATCATCGCATACCAGCAGCCGGTAACCCGGCCCCAAATCGATTCCATCCGCGGTGTCAACAGTGACAGCGTCCTGCGCACACTCTTAGGTGAAGGCCTGATCGAGGAGATCGGCCGTGCAGAAGGACCTGGGAGACCGATCCTATACAGCGCCACCACAGAGTTCCTGAAGTATTTTGGGTTATCTTCTTTTGACGAACTCCCCCCCCTGAATCTAGAAGGTCTAGAGGGAGAAGAATTAACGGATCCAAAAGTACTCAAAGACTAAGACCCCGAGTTGATCTCTGGTGGATGAAGACGTTATCCTATCATTTTGCTATGGAAAAACGACTACAAAAAATTTTAGCCCGGTCAGGATACGGATCGCGACGCACCTGTGAGGATTTGATTGAGGACGGGCGGGTTAAGGTCAACGGTCAGATTCCAACCCTGGGCAGCAAGGCAGATCGGGAAAAGGACGAGATCACGGTAGACGGAAACCCCATTCCCAAACCTGAACCTTTCAAGTATATCGCCCTTCACAAACCTCCAGGAGTGCTTTCAACAGTCAAAACCAGGGATACCCGACCCACTGTGCGGGAGTTGGTCCAGGTTCCGGGCAGATTATATCCTGTGGGGCGCCTGGACGTGGACAGTGAAGGCTTAATTATGATGACCAACGATGGGAAATTAACCCATCGTCTCACGCATCCGCGATTTGAGCACGAAAAGGAATACCGGGTTCTGGTCGCCAAGCGACCCTCGCCAGAAGTCATTTCAGCCTGGCGAAATGGCATCCGACTGGAAAACGGTGAGCTAACATTACCCGCTGAGGTTCTCGTTGAATCCAAGACAGCAAAAGGAACGTGGCTGCGAGTTACACTCCGAGAAGGAAAAAAAAGGCAAATCCGTCGGATGGGGAATCAAACCGGCTTACCAGTGAGACGCATCATCCGCACGCGGATCGCCAGTCTAAAACTAAATGATCTTAAACCGGGTGTATGGCGTCACCTGACGAAAGAAGAAATTAAGAAATTAAAAGAAAAATAAAGACAGGGAGATTTGACCATGAAACATGAAAAGACCACGGAAACCACCCTCTGGCTTGACAAACCCGTCCTTTCCAATCTAACAGTTTCGTGGGAAAGCCTGATCTTTGGTCTTATTTTAGCCGCGGCTGTCCTCTCCCGATTTTACAATGTCGGCGCCCGCGTCATCAGCCATGATGAAACCTCACATGTCTATTATGCCTGGCGTTTATTTAAGGGTTTTGGTTATTCCCATGACCCCATAACACACGGTCCATTACAATTTCACCTTTTGGCCCTGACTTATTTCATCTTTGGCGCAAGCGATTTTAGTGCACGCATCCCAACCATCCTCGCTGGAATAGCGACCATCGCATTCCTGTGGAAATACCGCCGATATCTGGGGCGGTGGGGCACGCTGGGTGCTTCCCTGATGATGCTCATTTCCCCCTTCATGCTTTACTACAACCGATATGTCAGGAATGAGGCCTATGTCGCCCTTTTTGGCGTCGTCACCCTGTGGTCCATTCTCCGCTATTTGGAAACAAGGTCTCCTCGATTTCTGTATTGGTTAACTGCAACGACCATGCTTCATTTCACATCGAAAGAGACGGCGTTCATTTACACTGCCCAAGCCATGATCCTCTTAGGGCTCATCTTTATTTCCCGGATTTCAAACAGAAAATGGGTCCTACCCCAGCTGCGGAAAACGTTCCTTATCCTGTTGATCATCGCTGCGGTATTCATCGCCACAGCTTTTATCATCCAAACGGTAACTCCACCTTTACCGGAAACCGAAGGAACCGATCAAACTCTCCCTTATGGAACCTTGCTTTCCCTGGGGCTGAGTGTCTTTATCCTGATCGCTGCCTTAGTCATTGCCATCCGCGGCTACACCTGGAAAAAATTAAAAGGTCTTCCTTCCTTCAGCGCGATGCTGCTTTTGGGAACTCTGGTCCTGCCCCAATTAGCCCCCTTTCCAGTCCGCATGCTGGATTGGAACCCTCTCGATTACAGCCAATTGGGCATGATCCGAACGGGGGGTTTCATCATCCTCTTAACCCTGATATCGGCAGCCTTTGGTCTAAGCTGGAATTCGCGGGTGTGGTTGATCTGCATGGGGATATTCTACATTCCCTTCAGCGTGCTGTACACAACCGTGTTCACCAATGGGTCGGGTTTCTTTACCGGCCTGGTAGGATCGCTGGGTTATTGGCTTGAGCAACAAGGGGTAGAACGCGGCAGCCAACCCTGGTATTACTATTGGTTGATCCAAATTCCCATTTATGAGTACCTCCCTGCTCTCGGGGCTATCGCGGCCATGATCGGTACAGGGATCCAGCGGTTGAAGTCCCAATTTATGGAGGGGAAGATAAAGGAAACCCCAAAAGAGGATGAAGAACTTGAAGAGGAAGCTGAAGGGGTCCAGCAGCCCCCTGTGTTCGCCATACTCAGCTTTTGGGTCCTAACCAGCTTAATCGCCTACCCCATCGCTGGGGAGAAAATGCCCTGGCTTACCGTGCACATCACCTGGCCTATGATCCTTCTTGCTGGGTGGGGGTTCCAAAAGTTAGTTTCCGGATTCGACATCCCGTCATTCAGAGAAAACCGGGGGGTCCAAGTAGCTGTACTTTGCCTGATCTTCCTCATCAGCTTCAGCGGGGTGGTGGGGACATTGGCCTCCAACGATCTGCCTTTTCAGGGCCAAGAATTACAACAACTCAGACAAACCGGAACCTTCTTCACAAAATTGATCTTCGCAGTGGGAAGCGGGGTCGGGATATATCTTTTGCTCAGAACCTGGAAAGCGAAACAGTTTATGGTCACCCTGGGGCTCACCGTCCTTCTCATTCTGGTGTTTTTGACCACCCACACATCCGTTCAGGCCTCCTACATAAACTATGACAGCCCGGAGGAATATTTAGTCTACGCGCACAGCGCCCGGGGTGTGAAAATTGCCCTCAACCAGATCGAAGAGATATCCCGCCGGATCAGCGATGGTTTAGCGGTCCAGGTCTCGTTTGACAATGAAACGACATATCCCTACTGGTGGTATCTCAGGGATTACACAAATCAGGATTATTACGGTGAAAATCCTACCCGCAAGCAGCGAGAGTCCCCCGTGATTCTGGTCGGGAACGATAACTACGGCAAAATTGAACCTGTGGTAGGCAGAGCGTATTACAAATTCGAATACAAGCGCATCGTCTGGCCAAACCAGGATTATTACAATCTTACCTGGGAACGGATAAAAAACGCCCTTAGAAATCCTGCCATGCGTGAAGCCATCTTCCAGATTTGGCTCAATCGCGATTACACGAAATATGCGGAGGTCAAAGATAAAGAAATGAGTCTGGCAAATTGGAGCCCCGCGGACGAAATGCGTTTATACGTCCGCAAAGACATCGCTGCGAAAGTCTGGAATCTCGGGGTGCCCGGCCAGGATATCAGCGAGTTGACCGCTGATCCTTATGAGGGAAAGGAAAAAACGCTGACCGCAGAACATACTGTGGAACAGTTATCCCTTAATGCCCCCCGGAATGTAGCAGCAGCGGGGGACGGATCCATATACATCGCCGATACGAGGAACCACAGGGTGATCCACCTCTCACCAGAGGGAGATGTCCTCCATACCTGGGGTGTCTCCAGCGGCTCAGAGGGCGAATCCAGCGAGACGACCCGTTTCAATGAACCCTGGGGAATCGCAGTTGGACCGGGTGGATCTGTGTACGTGGCTGATACATGGAATCACCGCATCCAAAAATTCACAGCCGAGGGTGATTTCCTGCTCAGTTGGGGACAGTTCGGCCAACAAGAGACATCGGACACATTTTGGGGCCCCCGAGATGTGGCAGTGGACACAGACGGGCATGTATATGTCAGCGATACCGGAAATAAACGCATTGCCATCTTTGACGATAACGGAGAATTCCTGCAGGAATTCGGCGAAGCGGGTTTAGGGGAAGGCCAATTGGATGAACCAGTTGGTCTTGCTCTGGATGAAAATGGCAACCTGTATGTGGCAGACACATGGAATCAGCGCGTGCAAGTCTTTGAAGAAGACGAGAATGGGGTAGCCAGCGTATACAAAAGGGAATGGGAGATCGACGGGTGGTATGGACAGTCCCTGGATAACAAACCTTATCTCACGATTGCGGAGGACCTCGTTTTCATCAGCGATCCTGAGGCATCCCGGATTTTAGTCTTTTCCACCCAAGGTGAATTCCTTTATTACTGGGGTACGTTCGGGACAGGAAAAAGTCAATTTAACCTGCCCACCGGGTTGGCTGCTGACTCCAAAGGAGGATTATGGGTTAGTGACACCAAAAACAACCGGCTTATGTATTTCCTTCCCCCGGAGGAGTAAAAGGAGCCACGAACTGGACGACAACCGCAAGCCCCCACCTCGAAACTGGTGGGGGCTTCTGCTTGCCTGCCAACCTTTACCCTCCCCCCTGAGCTTCCTTCAAGCCTGATGAAATCCCAGAGCCAGAAAAAGTACTCAAACCGCCCCATGGTATAATTCATACGCAAAAAATTGAAAATCCGTTTCCATTTTGTGTGGCGGGAGAAGATGGTTTTATGAAACTTCACGAATACATTTCAAAACGAATATTCGCGGATTATGGCATCCCTATCCCGGAGGGAAAGGTCGCAAAAAGCCCACGTGAAGCAAAGCAGATCGCGGAAGAAATCGGCGGACAGAGCATCGTCAAGTCGCAGGTACTGGTGGGGGGAAGAGGAAAGGCAGGAGGGATCCGACTGGCAGAGGCACCTGCTGAGGCTCAAAAACATGCTCAGGAAATCTTGGGCATGGAGATCAAAGGACTGCCGGTGAGAAAAGTTTTGATTGACAGGGCAGTGCACATCCAGGATGAACTCTATCTGGGAGTGACGAACGACCGCGCAGCGCGAAAACCCGTCATGATGGCTTCCGCAGAGGGCGGGGTCAATATTGAAGAGGTCGCGGAAAGCAGTCCAGAGAAGATCATCCATTGCCATATAGATCCTGTGATGGGGATCCAGAATTACCAGGCCCGCAATTTAGCGGCCGGGATCGATCTCTCCCGTGAATTGTGGCGAAGTTTTGGAAAGATCACGCACAGGCTTTGGGAAGTATATGTGGAGAACGATGCCACACTGGCAGAAATCAATCCTCTGGTGGTCACCGCGGACCAAAAACTGCTCGCTGTGGACGGGAAAATGGTCATTGACGACAATGCGCTTTTCCGCCACTCTGACCTTGAAGAACTGCGAGATTTAGACCTCGAAGCGGACTCGGAGATCGAAGCCAGGAAGCACGGCCTGTCTTACATCAAGCTGGATGGGGACATCGGCTGCATGGTCAACGGAGCCGGTTTAGCAATGACCACCATGGATATCATCAAGTTGTTCGGGGGAGAACCCGCCAATTTCCTGGATATCGGAGGTGGAGCCAGCGCCGAGAAAGTATCTGCTGCCTTAAATATCATCCTGACCGATCAAAACGTGAAAGCCGTCTTATTTAACATTTTCGGCGGCATCACACGCTGTGATCTGGTCGCCCAAGGCATCCTCGACGCCCTACAGGAAGTAGACACGGACGTACCCATGATCGTCCGCCTGGTGGGAACCAACGCTCGTAAGGGCCGGGAATTGCTCAAAAAAGCGGAGATGAAAACCGCAGACACACTAGCGGAAGCAGCAAAAATGGCCGTTGCCGCAGCAAAAGGATAGAAAGCAACCATCACCCGTCAAGTGGAGAACAATGATGAGTATTCTAGTTGATAAAGACACCCGCTTATTAGTCCAAGGAATCACCGGCCATGAAGGCCTTTTCCACACGGAAAAAATGGTCAGCTATGGGACAAACATCGTCTCCGGCGTGACGCCCGGGAAAGGTGGAGAGTGGGTGCTGGATGGGAAAATACCCGTTTTTGATTCCGTGAAAATCGCCAAGAAAGCCACGGGGGCAAACACATCTGTGATCTTCGTCCCGGCACGTTTTGCTGAGGATGCCATCCTGGAAGCCGCGGACGCAGGCATCGAAACCATTGTATGTATCACGGAAGGTGTACCTGTCCAGGATATGATGCGCGTCCGTTATTATCTGGATCAGCGAAAGGTCCGCCTCGTGGGCCCCAATTGCCCCGGCGTACTCACACCGGGAGAAGCGAAAGTTGGTATCATCCCCGGTAATATCGCCGAACCTGGACATACAGGTGTCGTATCGCGATCTGGGACGCTTACCTATGAAGTGCTCTACGCCTTGATGAACCAGAACTTCGGGGTCAGCACATGTGTGGGCATCGGAGGAGATCCAATCAACGGGACCAACTTCATTGACACCCTGCGGATGTTCGAAGAAGACCCACAGACGGACAAAATCGTCCTGATTGGAGAGATCGGGGGTACGGATGAAGAGAAAGCAGCCAAATACATCTCAAAGCACATCACCAAACCTGTGGCAGCCTTTGTCGCCGGACGAACAGCTCCCCCCGGAAAACGAATGGGACATGCAGGAGCCATCGTCCAAGGGGGAACGGGTTTGGCTGAAGACAAAATCAAAGCCCTGAAAAACGCCCATGTGAGAGTGGCCCAACACCCTGAAGAAATCCCTTCTTTACTCACAACTTGAGATTAAAAATAATCTGCCCTCTTAGGGCAGACTATTCAGCTCTACATAAGTGGTCAGGCAAATTACATTTTCTCTTCAATAAATTCAACGGCTTCACCCACAGTGGTGATCTTCTGAGCGTCTTCATCAGAGATCTCACCACCGAATTCGTCCTCAAACTCCATTATCAACTCAACTAAATCAAGGGAATCTGCTTCCAAATCCTCCCGGAAACGGGCCTCACGGGTGACCCGGGAGGGGTCAATGGCTAAAAGGTCTACAATGATTTTCTGAACTTTTTCAAATGTCTCAGACATAATATATCCTCCTTCGATTAAAATGTAGGAAAGGTACAAGTTCTCTAAAATCATATCATACTTTGGGATATTGCAAGGGTTGATGCATTGAGCTAATTGTAATCCCGGCCAAGCAGAAGTCAAGCATTATCAGCCTTCGTATCTCCTCCTCCAAATAGGCCCTATCTGGAGAGGATAAAGTAGATTAAATAAATGAACAATATGCCTTGAAATCCAGAAAAGGAAGAAGCAGGTTTCATTGACACGCCCTTCTCAGACTGTTACCATACGCATACTCAAAGGATTGGGACAATGTCAGAACCTTCACCCACAGGGAAAAGAAAATCAGATCATATCCGGATTAATATCGAAGAAGACGTACGTTCCGGGCTGACCACCGGATTAGAGAGGTACTCCTTCATCCACCAGGCCCTACCTGAGTTGAATCTAAATGAGATCGATCTCAGCCTTACACTTTTCGGACATACCCTCCCCGCCCCCCTCTTCATTTCCTCTATGACCGGAGGTACACACCAAGCAGCTGAAATCAACCGCAGGTTGGCACAAGCCGCTCAGGAATTGGGAATCCCCATTGGCGTGGGTTCCCAGCGGGCTGCACTGGAAGACCCTTCGTCCCGAGATACATATCAACTGCGTGACATCGCACCGGATATACTGATCTTTGCAAATCTTGGTGCTGTCCAGCTGAACTACGGCTTTGGAATACAGGAATGTCGAGAGGCGCTCGATATGGTGGATGCGGACGCCCTTATCCTGCACCTGAACCCCTTGCAAGAGGCTTTACAACCTGAGGGTGAGATCCGTTTTGCTGGCCTTACAAAGAAAATAGGGCACATTTGCACAGCGTTGGACGTCCCTGTGATCGTAAAAGAAGTCGGATGGGGACTTTCCCAGAAAGCGGCCCAAGCCCTGATAGAGGCAGGGGTCTCGGCCGTAGATGTCGCTGGCGCTGGGGGTACTTCCTGGTCTGAGGTGGAAATGCACCGTGCGAAATCGGACCAGCAGCGGGCGTTAGCTGCCTCTTTTATCAACTGGGGTATCCCGACTGCGGAATCCATTCAAAGGGTCAGGGAGGTCGCGCCTGACATTCCCCTTTTCGCATCCGGAGGTCTCCGGACCGGCATCGACATCGCCAAGTGTATTGGGCTGGGTGCAACGATGGGAGGCTTGGCCAGCCCCTTCCTGAAGGCAGCCAACCACTCGGTGGAGCGCACCCTGGAAGTCATGCAGAGGATGATCAAAGAAATCCAGGTGACCATGTTCGCAGCGGGCGCGAGCGATCTAACCAGTTTAGCAGAGATCACCTTACGGACCACAACCTGACCATGGAGAACACCCTTTCCCCACTTGAAACTCTATCCAGGATCATGCGGCCTGCCCTTCAAAATCACTTGCGCTCTATCATCCAAGCTGGATCGGAATTTCAGACCGGTGAGCTTCCCGATATGCTCTCCTACCAATTAGGCTGGACGGGAGAAGGGGCTGGACCTCGCGCACAGGGGAAACAGATCCGCCCCCTTCTGGTCCTTCTGACTATGAAGGCTGGGGGAGGCCAATGGCAGGATGCTCTCCCTGCTGCCAGCGCAGTGGAACTCCTCCACAATTTCTCTCTGATCCACGATGACATCCAGGACAACAGCCCCACCCGGCGAGGCCGACCCAGCGTGTGGAAGCGTTGGGGAAAAGCTCAAGCCATTAACACGGGTGACGCCATGTTCGCCCTTGCCAACCGCTCCCTCCTGGACTTGAGTAAGTCTCTAAATCCCCGGATCACCCTCCAGGCATGCCTTGTGTTTCAAAGGACAACCTTGCAATTAACCAAAGGCCAACATCTGGACCTTGCCTTTGAAAACAAAAAACAGATCTCCCTGGATCAATATTGGGAAATGGTCAGTGGGAAAACTGCCGCTCTCCTGGGAACTGCCATGGAGTTAGGGTCCATCTGCGCCCAGGTTTCCAGGGCTAGAAATAAAGCTTTTCGTAAATTTGGGCTACAGCTTGGTTTGGCCTTCCAGGTACAGGATGACATCCTGGGAATTTGGGGGGAAACCGAAATCATCGGCAAATCCAATACAAGTGACCTGGTCACAGGGAAAAAAACGCTCCCGATATTATATGGTCTGGCTCAGGGCCAGACATTCTCCCAGCGTTGGAAGGAAGGAACCGTCCATCCTGGAAAGGCTTCAGACATAGCTCGACTCCTGGAGGAAGAAGGAGCCCGGGCCTTCGCCCAAAAGGAAGCAGATCGTCTCACAAAAAGCGCTCTGGACGCTCTCCTCCATGCAAAACCAGAGGGGAAAGCGGGGGAGGCACTTAAAGAGCTGGCAAAGAAACTTATCAAAAGAAAGGGATAAGAAAGCACTCGGAAGTCAGCCCGGGGATGCATCGTTCCCTGAACTTTTCAGAGGAGATTCCATGACCCAGACCTGAGAGCTGGGGGAATAAAGGCGATAAGTAATCATCTAAAAAGGAAACCGATAGGAAAACCCGAACATTTGATCTATCCCCCAGAATACACTTTCAATTTAAAGCGCTTCTGGTATAATTGCTGCCGTCCTATCGATTTCAATTTCCAAGAGAGAAAGACTATGAGCAATGAGGACAAGACAAAACTTTGCCCTACTTGTGGCAGTAAAGTAAAAGAAGATGCCGAGCGCTGCCTTGTTTGCGGAAGCTCCCTATCGAGGTCCCGAGAATCTCAAGTCGTGCAGGGCAGTCGGATGCCAAAACTCACCTTGGGGCTACCCGTGGCTGTTGGTCTGGTCATCTTTTTCTTAAGTGTGGGCGCAGGGATCGTTTACGCAGCCTTGCAGCAAATGAGCCCAGCGATAGAAACGACCGACACACCTACCCCTACCCAGACCATAACCCCTTCTCTGACACCCACACCTGTAACCCCTGAACCAACCAATACCCCCCAACCCACTCCTACCCCATTGACCTACCAGGTTTCACAAGGTGATTCCTGCTTGTCCATCGCCGCAAGATTTGAGGTCTCGATCAAATCCATCGTCCAGCTAAACGACATCCCTGCTTCCTGCAATACCTTATTTGAGGGACAAAAACTGCTCATCCCGCATCCCACCCCCACTGCCACCCCTTTCCCCACGGCGACCCTCAGCGGGTTGGAAGCCACCAAGGCTGCCTGTGAAAAGGTTACCTATGAAGTAGAATCGGGGGATACCCTGAATACCATATCCCTCGATTACAATGTCCCGGAAAGCGCCATACAAGAATACAACGGCATGGTCAGCAAAACGGTGTATGAAGATATGACTCTGATCATTCCCCTTTGCGAACGCGCAGCTACCCCTGGCCCTTCCCCCACCCCGACCCCGCCCCCCCCCTATCCTGCCCCGAATCTTCTCCTTCCCCCTGACGGCTCCGTGTTCTCACTTGAAACGGACCAGGTGACGCTCCAATGGTCATCTGTAGGCCTGATCTCCGAAAACGAAGCCTATCAAATCACCGTCATGGATATCACCGAAGGGGAAGGCAGGAAACTCGTGGAATACGAAACGGATACCAAATTCATCGTCCCCAGCTCTTTCCGTCCCCGGGACAATTCACCGCACGTTTACCGTTGGACTATCACATCGGTCCGCAAAGTGGACGTCGACGAGGATGGAAATCCAGTCTGGGAGAGCGCAGGCGCGGTATCCGACCCCCGCGTCTTCTCTTGGACCGGGGAAGCCCCGGCGGAGGAAACCGCCACACCCGAACCCTGATCTGAATCATAAGACCTAAAAGCAAAACCTGGCGGCACCAGAATTCAATCTGGTGCCGTTTTTATTTCCTTCCTCCCAGAAAGAAAGCCCCATTCAAAGGGAATGAGACCCTAGGGTTCACATTATGCACTACAGAGGTTCAGCCATCCATCCTTTAGAACAGCATCTCGTTCACGTCTTGAAGGTCCTCTCGGGAAGGACGAATTCGATCATTGGTTAAACGATTCAACGGTTCCTCGGTGATACCTTTGATATCAATCAGAGACGGCTGTTCAGTATCGATATAGAACAAACCCGTCAGGAGGATTCCCTCCTCATCTGCCTTATCCAATAAGTTCACAGCATTCACGCGCTTCGAAATATCATGTTCTTCTCCAATCTTCTGCAAGACGATTTTTGACCCGTCATGCATGGTAACTTTCTTCATCACCTCTTCATCATAGTCTACTTCAATCTCTTCCCGGGGGGGAACGTAGGCCAAATCGTGAATGGCCACCTCGTGATCACGACCCCAGGAATAAGAATGGTGTGCATCGTCCTGATTATTAAAGGAGACACAGGGACTGATGATGTCGACGATCGCAATTCCCTTATGGCTTAATGCGGCTTTCAAGATCTCTCGCAACTGCTTGACATCCCCGGAAAAAGCCCGGGCTACAAAGGTAGCATTGCTGGCCAACGCCTCGCGGACGATATCCACCGGCATATAGGGGTTCAGGCCTTGCTTTTTTAGCTCCAATCCCTGGTCCGCTGTGGCAGAAAATTGACCCTTCGTTAACCCATACACCCCGTTGTTTTCCACTATGTATAGCAAGGGAACATTGCGCCGCATAATATGTTTGAACTGTCCCATACCAATGCTGGCCGTATCGCCATCGCCACTGAACCCCATCGCTTTCAGGGTATGATCAGCAAAGACCGCTCCAGTAGCCAGAGAAGGCATCCGGCCGTGCAGGCCGTTGAACGCAAAAGACCGACTTAAAAAATATGCGGGGCTTTTGCTGGAACACCCAATACCGCTAAACTTCATGATATTCTCTGGCAAGAAGTCCATCTCATAGACCACAGATATAACCTGATTTGCGATGGACTGATGGCCGCATCCCTTACACAGCGTACTCGGTGCACCTCGATATTCATCCTTCGTCAAACCGATTTCATTCTTTCCGTTTCCACCTCTTTTTGCCATGGTTACTTCTCCTCCATGCTTTCAATCTGATCCACAATCCATTCCGCTGTCAAAGGTAAGCCGTCCACTTTGGCCACAGAGACCATCTTGCCCGTCTCCTCAGGGACCTCTAAGGAAAGCAGTTTATGGACCTGACCATCCCTGTTCATCTCCACCACATAAATCTGGCGGCGCGCCTTGATGAACTCATGAACCATAGAGGTGAAGGGGATAGCGCGCAGTCGAAGAGAATCTGTGGGGATTCCTCTGTCGCGTAAATGATCCCTGGCCTCCTGAACGGCAGGATCGGTGGACCCATAAGCAAGGATTCCAACCTCCGCTCCCTCCATCTCATCGAGCACCGGTTCAGGCATAAGCGAGCGAGCCGTCTCAAACTTTTTGCGCAGACGTTCCATGTTTTCCAGGAAATCTTCAGGGTCTTCACTGTACCGGGCGTACTCGTCATGACCCGTCCCGCGCGCAAACCAAGCGCTTTCCCGGTGTTTATTCCCCGGGACCGTCCGGTAGGGAATCCCATCCCCGTCCACATCAACGTAACGCCCCCAATCCCCTTCAAATGCTTCTAAATCATCTTCCCAGATCACTTTCCCACGATCCATCTCAACCTCAGGATACTTAAATTCTTCCGTGATCCACTGATTGACACCTAAATCAAGGTCGCTGAGAACGTATACAGGCGTTTGCAGCCTTTCCGCGATATCAAACGATTTCCAACCAAATTCAAAACATTCATAGGTTGAGCCTGGGAATAGGAGGATGTTTTGTGTATCTCCATGACCCAAATAATGAGCCATGATCACATCTCCCTGTGAAGTCCTGGTCGGCAAACCTGTGCTTGGCCCCACCCGCTGCACATCCCAAATCACAAGCGGAGTTTCAGAAAAATAAGCTAGTCCCGCAAATTCCGTCATCAAGCTCAAACCAGGTCCTGATGTCGAGGTCATGGCCCGCAAGCCGCCCCAACCAGCGCCGACGGCCATGCCGATAGCAGCCAGCTCATCCTCTGCCTGGACGACAGCATAAGTATTCTTTCCCGTTTCGGGATCTTTTCTCAATTTGGGCAGATATACTTTCAACATGTCTGCCAAACCGGTTGCTGGCGTGATCGGATACCATCCCATAAACTGCACACCCCCAAAAGCAGCCCCGATAGCAGCAGCCTCATTGCCACTCACGAGCTTCACGTTCTTTGTGGCTTCCATGGGTTCCAAGTGGTAGGGGTCCACTTTCTCCAGGTTTTCAGAGCACCATTCCGCTGCGGACTGAATGATTCGGTAATTTAAATCAACAGGCTTTTCTCTGCCGCTGAAGTGAAAGTCTAGGGCCTGATGCACTTTATCGATCTCAAGTTCCAATAAGGCAACAAAAGCACCCACATACACCATATTCGCTACATAGTCTTGGAGGTTTCTGGGCGCGTCTGAAGCACGAACGAGTTTTTGAACGGGAAGCGGATAAGAAAAGATGTCCTCCCGCTCCACTTCCGTCCGTATCCCTTGATCATAGATCAGCATACCCCCAGGCGGAAGCCTATCCACATCCTCCTGAAAACTTTCAGGGCACATAGCCACTACAATATCAGGTTCTGGAACGCGGGCCAGATACCCATCCTTACTGACCCGGATGGAATACCAGGTTGGCATACCCTGGATATTCGAAGGATATATATTTTTACCTGAGACAGGGATGCCCATTTTGAAAATAGACCGGATAATCGTCAAATTCGATGTTTGACTTCCCGAACCGTTCACCGTCCCGATGGTGATCGAAAAATCATTCCTAACTTGTTCTCGATATTCTTGCTCCGCCAATGCGGTATCTGATACCGTCATACTTCTCCTCATTTACTATATCCAAATACACATTCTTCGCCGCCCCTCCCATTACCTTGCAAATCACACCACCTTGCTCAGCAAACCAAGCGATCCATGAGCAAATCGAAATGGTCCTTTAACAACGGAAGAGCATCCTCAAATTCATCCCTGACAATGGCTTCCACGAGCCTCTCATGATAATTCCACACTTTTTCCAGGTACTTCATATCCGCGTAGACATCGAGGCCCACTGCTTCATATGCGTCCCAATAGGCCTCCAACAACCCGGTCACAAAGACATTCTCCAAGCGCTGGAAAATTGTTAAGTGAAATTTCCGATGCTCTTCATGAGGGATGCGTACAGGCCGTCCTTTCAGTTTTTCCCAAGCACGCTGAATTAATTCCTGGAGGGCCTCTTTATCCTTTATTGTCAGAGCTTCCACTGCCTGTGGCAGGTATGCATATTCCACATGACGGCGCAAATCCAAAAAATCTTCGAAATACTTATGATCCAGTTTGATAGCAAAAAACAAACTCTGTTGGACGGAGGGTGTAAACTTGTAAGGCAGGCTGCGGATGCCCACCCGCGGGCGAACCTCGACGAGACCCAGCGCTTTCGCGACCTCCAATTGCTCACGGAGTCGGGTGACACTGATATCCATTTGCTCACTCAACCCGGAAAGGGAGGGAAGGGAACAGGAATGATCACCCTCACTCGCTCGTTCGGATAAATAGATTAAAAACTCGGATAAAGGGTAGGTGTCGATCATTTCATCCTATTAATATGATAAATAAGTTTAATTTTGCTGATGCATTGTAGCAAATTCTGAAAAAGTCGTCAACAAAGCCTTTTTAAGCCAGTTTTGATAAGCTTAAGGAGGTTTAAAAACAAAAAGGTTGAGCCATTGAACTCAACCCGACCCCCTGGCATAAGACTCTCATTCAGCGATCCAGCAGAGAAAGAGCAGCTGTTGTAATCACCGCTGTGCCCTGAATCAGCGCCCGTTCGTCAAAATCAAAGCGAGGATGATGATGTTTGGCATCCAGTCCCAGGGCCTTATTGGCGGAACCCACCAGCAGGTAACAGCTTTTAAACCCTTCCATGATTAACGCCATGTCCTCTGAGGTCATGGTCCGGTATATCTCATCAAGTCTTGCATCCGGAAACAACCGGGACACAACACCTCTCACCTCTCCAGCGATCTCCGGATCGTTGCTGACCGCGGGAGAAAGTTTTTCTACTCTGATTTCAGACCAGCAGCCGTGGGATTCTGCGATCCCGGAGACAATTTCTTCAAACCGCTCCAAAACATATTCCCGCGTTTGGGGGTTGAAGGTTCGGATGGTGCCTTCCAATTGGACCTCAGAGGGGATCACATTATGCGCGCTCCCCCCATGTATACTTCCCACGCTGATCACCCCGGGTTCCAGGGGTGATAATTCCCGGGAAACAATGGACTGCATACTCGTCACAATCTGGGAGGCGGCCAGGATGGGATCGATCGCTTCATGAGGGTTTGCCCCATGCCCCCCTTTTCCCACGATCCGAACTTGAAAGATCTCAGAAGCTGCCATCATGGGACCATCGCTGATCCCAAACCAGCCCAGAGGTTTTTCATTCCAGAGGTGAAGGGCCAAAACGATATCTGGAGCGGGATCCTCCAAAATTCCTTCCTTGATCATGCGCTGCGCTCCCCCTAATCCTTCTTCTGCTGGTTGGAAGATGAACTTAACGCTCCCCGAGAGCTGCTCCCGCTGCCCATGAAGCAATCGGGCTGCAGACAACCCGATGGCCATATGGCCGTCATGCCCACAGGCATGCATCACCCCTTTGTTTTCCGAAGCATACTCCTCCTCGTTTTCTTCCTGAATGGGAAGAGCATCCATGTCGAAACGAAGGAGGATGACGGGGCCGGAGGGGTCCCCTTCCAGAAATGCGGAAATGCCGGTTTCCGCGATCCCCGTCTTCAGATCCAGATGATCTAACTTCTTCAACTCACGAGTAATCACCTGCGCCGTTCTTGTTTCCCGAAACCCAAGTTCAGGGTGGCGATGAAAATCTCGACGGAGTTCTTGCGTATATGGGAATATATCTCTAGCTGACGTCAGAAACTCTGTCATCGGTCACCTATTCGATATCTTGTTCATCAAACCTCTGCACGCCCGACTCCCCTAAATCGACAAGAACCTCCTGGCGCAAAGGATTCAATCGCACGACTTTTCCTTCACCCCGGGGGGTCCTCACTCTCTTCCCACGTTCGGGCAGGTCTTCTTTAGCAGCGATGTACTGTTCATGTTCGTACATCAAACAACAGCGCAGCCTGCCACACATGCCCGTAATTTCAGAAGGCGCCAGGGAAACACCCTGCTCTTTGGCCATTTTTATCGAGATTGGCGTAAATTCAGTCATGTGTTCCGTGCAGCAGCGAATACCTTTTCCACACGCCCCCATACCGCCGATAATCTTGGCAGCATCGCGAGGCCCGATCCGGCGCAATTCAACATGATTTTCTGGGTATCGGTCCCGCAAATCGTTTAAGATGCCCTGGAGTTCTGGATCCCTTTTCCCTTCATAGGCATATAAAAAGATCAGGTCTTCGGCATCCAAACTGAATTCAGCAGAAACGAATTTCACCCCCTGCAAAGATGTATCTCGGATCAAGCTCTGAACATAGTCCAGAGCCTGTGCTTCTTTGTCCTCCAATATTTGGCGTAAAACCAAATCTCGTGGAGTAGCTTTCCGGAGGATGGACTTCCAGTTCTGATCTCCTTTTGCCCCCTCAGGGTCGACAAAAACCACAATCCTGCCTAATTGTTTTCCACGCGTTGTCTCTACGACAACAAAATCGCCGATCTCCAAATCAGAGAAACCGGAAGCATCGAAATGATATGTCTTTCCCCCTTCATGGAAGCGAATACCAACGATTAAGGATGTCATATAGGTATTTTACCAAATATAATCCCGCACAATATAAATAATCAGACCAAGATGCTTTCTGCCCGGATTCAAAGGACAATAATGGACCCCTTCTAACCACTCCCCTTGGAATCCCGATGGAAACGAAAACTCAGCCCTTGGTAAAATCTACGTCTCTTGGTAAGCTTCCTTACTTGCTTGACCGGCGATTTTCTCCGCCACTTGACACAAGGCAACCGAAACCTCGGCATCCGGTTCTGAGATCACCACGGGAACGCCTTCATCCCCACCCTTCCGGACCTCCGGGTCAATCGGAATCGAACCCATGTAAGGTACATTAAATTCATCTGCCAACCTCTGTCCCCCACCCGAGCCGAAGATATCTACCTCTTCCCCTCCAGGGGTCACAAAAGAACTCATATTTTCGACCACTCCGAAAACAGGCACACCCAATTCACCGAACATAGTCAACCCGCGGCGGGCATCATCCAAGGAAACTCTCTGGGGTAAGGTGACGATCACACCCCCTTGAATTTCAAGCGTTTGAGTCAAGCTGAGTTGGACATCTCCCGTTCCAGGGGGGAGATCAACGATCAAGTAATCCAATTCTCCCCATTCGACATCACTGATAAACTGTTTGATCGCGCCGTGAAGCATGGGACCCCGCCAAATGAGCGCCTGCTGGGGTTCAACCAAAAACCCGATGGACATCAATTTCACACCATGGGCTTGAGCTGGAAGGATCATTTTTTCCTTTGTGCCCCCAATCCTGTCCACACCCATCATGGTAGGAATATTTGGGCCGTAAATATCTGCGTCCAGCAAACCCACTTTCGAGCCCATCTCTGCCAGAGCGACCGCCACATTCGCGGCCACAGTGCTTTTCCCCACACCGCCTTTTCCGGAAGCGACGGCTATCACATTCCGAATTCCCTCGTGCTTTGATTTCTTCTGCCCCACGGGGACCTCGGCGTCCATCTCGATCTCCACATTTTCCACGCCCTTCAGGGCGCTCACGGCTTCATAAGCGTCCTTTCTGATTTTATCTCTCAAGGGGCAGGCGGGGGTGGTCAATGTCAGGCGAAAGGTCACCTTCGCATCAGTTATCTCCACATCCTTTATCATCCCTAAACTAACCAGGTCCCGGTTCAGTTCGGGATCCATGACCGTTCCCAAGGCTTTCATGACATCATCTTTGGTTATTTTTTTAGCAGACATAATATTCCTTCAGTGTTAACGGAACCATAAGTACATCATTCATATTGGATTAGTATGCTTATTTTAACACGGTAGGGTTCCAGAAATCTCAAATTTCTATTAGAATCATGCCGATGTTAAAATCCATCCTGAGCAAATTTATCAAACAAAAACGATGAGGCTTTGGTCGCTTTCCCCTGTTTACTTAGATCGGATGGGGTTACTAGGTTTGTGGCGTGAGGGCCTGCTGGCCCAGAGCGTAATCGCTGGAAAAACGGAAGGATACAGACACCATCCCCAACTGATCAGATTCAAATCCCAGGAAGACCCCTTAACGGCTATTGGACATTATTTATCTCACGTCGCAAACGAGGCAGATCGGCGAGGGTATCAATTCAACCGGAAAAAAATTCTCAGCCACCAACCCTGGAAAGTCATTCCAGTTTCCACAGGTCAGCTGAAATACGAATACTCTCATCTGATGCAGAAACTCCAGGACCGCGACAAAGACCGATATCAAACGCTGAAAGCCGTCAAAGCGCCCAAACCTCACCCATCCTTTGTTATCGTGCCCGGCGATACCGCTGCCTGGGAAAAGATATAACCCCCATTTGACCGGTTCTTGCAGATGTTCTATACATGCAAAGAAAAGCTTTTATAAACCAAACCTATCGGATTCGGAAATAAGGTAAGTCGTACTCTGATCATCATCTAACAACCAATCGTATTTTTCAAAAAAAGTGATACAATGTGCAGGCTGTACACAATCTTTGGCAGTGGCCTCGAACTAGGTCTTTTGACCCGGGGAAAAAGAAAGGTATTGAATACAAAAAAGAAGGAAAAGGAGACGAATTTTTGCTAGAGAACTTACGGAGAATTGTCCTTGATGTCCTGAAGCCCCACGAACCAAATATCGTAGAAATGGCTCAAGAAGTTGCAGAGATGAACGGGGTAGAAGGGGTGAACATCACACTTTATGAAATTGATCACCATGTTGAAAACGCGAAAGTGACAGTGGAAGGAAATGGTTTAGCATATCAAGAATTAAAAGATCTCATCGAAAAGAACGGGGCAGCCATCCATTCCATCGATGAAGTAGCAGCTGGACACAGCCTCATTGAAGATGTTGTCACACACCAGGATTAACAAGTAGCAGACACCATCCATCACCCTTAAGGATAAAGATTTCCCAACAGCACTACTTGCATATTTTTCAACAACGAGCCGCAGTCAAAGGGGTTCCCCTTTCTAAACCCCCCTGCTGTATACGAACCCCGTTGAAGGAATGTGGGTTCATTTAGAAAGAGAATTATATGCAGTAAAGAAGGTTCCTGCTCTCACCTCATCCCCTAGACATTTTAATCACCCTCCAATTCCTCCAGCTCAGAGAAACATTGTCATATATTCTTAGAATACATACTGAATTCGGATACATCCTAAGTTCTTCTCCTATATAATAGGGTAATAGGATTTAAACTGTTCAAAAGGTCAACAACAGCTTGAATATTATATAAATAATTCCTTGCAAGCCATCTAAGAGTTTCATATTCAAGTTACAATTGTTGAATACTTCAACACGCCATTATCCTTGGGAAGTGCATTTTATGCCTCAAAAAGACTTTACACCTGAACAAAGGGAAGTCATCCTTGTCCCCCATCAACCAGAATGGTCCACCCTTGCTCAACAGGAAGCAGAACAAATCAAAGAAGCCCTGTCCATTGAGGTCATTGCCATTCATCATATTGGAAGTACAGCCATTCCCAGTATCAAAGCGAAACCTATCCTGGATTTCGTTCTCGTCGTACCTGACTTAGAGTCATTAGATAGAAACTCTCATGAGATGGAATCCTTGGGTTACACAGCAAAGGGCGAACGAGGGATCCCTGGAAGACGTTTTTTTTCCAAGGACACCAATGGGACCCGAAGCCATCATGTGCATGCCTTCCAGGAAAACAATTCTGAAATCAGTCGACATATAGTCTTCCGGGATTATCTGGCAGCCCATCCGCAGGAAGCCAAAAAATACGAAAAACTAAAAGAGGAACTGGCAGCTCGTTTTCCAAGCAGGAGTGGAGATTATACAGAAGGAAAATCAGGTTACATTCAGGACACAGTCGTCAAAGCCCGCCAATGGGAAAAAGAACGGTAGAAACCTAACAATAAGCTATCTATCCTTTGAGAGCGAGCCCCAAGCAAAATCGTCTTTCCTCTCTCTGATAATATTCCACACACCTGAATCAATGGACCTGCCTACAAGATTTACCACTCGGATCCGAGGGACATTTGGACAAAAGGGTCAAAAATGGATGGACCAACTCCCTGACCTCCTGGACTATTTCCAGGGAACATGGTCTCTAACCTTCAGCGGCCCTCCCCTCCACCCTTCTTATCACATCCTCATACCTTGCCAGACCCCCCAAGGCCAGGATGCCATCCTCAAACTTGGCGTCCCCAACCGTGAGTTACGCAGCGAGACTGAAGCCCTCCGCCTATATAATGGAAAAGGTGCAGTTCAACTTCTCTCTGCTGACAAAAAAAGAGGGGGGCTGCTTTTAGAGGCCATTAAACCCGGAACAGCGCTGATTCGGATTGCTGAAAATCAACACGCCGCCCAAGCTGCGGCAGGTCAGTGTGAAAAAATCTGGCAAACTCCCCCACTCGATCATACATTCCCCACCGTAGAAGATTGGGGGGAAGGATTTCACCGGCTGCGGAAGGCGTTTCAGGTAAGCACAGGGCCTTTTCCAGTTAAGTTGGTGAATAAAGCAGAAAAGACCTTTTATGACCTGCTATCCTCCATGGGGGATCCCGTTCTCCTCCACGGGGATTTACATCACCGCAACATCTTGCAAGCCCAACGAGAACCCTGGTTGGTCATTGATCCTAAAGGCGTGGTGGGAGAACCTGCGTATGAAATAGGGGCTTTCCTCCGTAATCCCATTCCCCATATTTTTCAAACAACTGACTTCCAGGCTTTAACCAAACAGCGCCTGGAAATCTTCTCAGAAACACTTACTCTTGATCCTTTACGGATGCTTAAGTGGGGGTTTTCACAAACCGTCTTATCTGCCTGGTGGAGTTACAAGGAGCAAAGTCCAAACTGGAAACGGTGGATATCCCTAGCTGGGCTCTTTTCAGAAATGGACCTGTAACCCAAGTAGTGAATTCAAGGCACAAATTTTTGAGATATCTTTGGATATCCACCCCCCTGAAATGGAACCGTCCGCCTACTCCACGGTGACTGATTTCGCCAAATTACGGGGTTGGTCCACATCCAAACCGCGCAGAGCAGCGATGTGATACGCCAGAAGCTGCAGAGGGATCACCGTGGTCACAGGGCTCAGCCTCCAAGGAGTCTCCGGGACCCAGAGCACATGATCCGCAACCGGAGGGATCTGTTCATCCCCATCCGTGGCCACAGCGATCACCCGGCCGCCCCGGGCCTTGGCTTGTTCGATCTGGCTGAACATCTTCTCATACCAGGGATCTTTGGGGGCAATGGCCACCACGGGCAAATCTCCCTCAATCAATGCGATCGGGCCGTGCTTCATTTCCCCCGCCGGATATCCCTCGGCATGGATATAGGAGATTTCTTTCAGCTTCAGCGCCCCTTCATAGGCAGTGGGCATGTTGATACCCCGACCCAAATAAAGCGCGTTCTCAGCTTCCATCAATTGTTCAGCGACAACCTCTACTTCTTGCTCACGATCCAGGCACTTCCCTGCTAAATCGGGGATCAAACGCAGATCAGTGACCAACTTTTTCCGTTCTTCCTCGTTAATCGTCCCCCTTAACTCCCCCAAAAGAATGGCTAACATATACACATCCACAAGGGGTGCGGTGTAGGCTTTCGTGGAGGCTACACCGATCTCCGGACCTACCTGCATGGAAATATATCCATCCGCTGTGCGCATAGCTTGGGATCCTATGACATTGACAATAGACCACAGCGTGGCCCCCTTTTGACGACCTTCCTCCATAGCAGCCAATGTGTCCGCTGTCTCCCCGGACTGGCTGATGACCAGGACAACCGTGTTCTCATCGACAATGGGATCCCGGTACCGGAATTCAGAACCGATCTCGACCTCTACCGGGATGCGCGCAATCCGCTCGATTAAAACCTTCCCCACCATACCTGCATACGCAGCCGTCCCGCAAGCGGTAATGTACATCCGTTTAATCCGTTTCGCCTGTTCTTCGGAGATCTCTAATGTCGGAATCCGGACGAATCCTTGATCAAAATCCACCCGGCTGCCAATCGTGTCCGTCAGGGACCGAACCTGTTCGTGGATTTCCTTGTGCATGAAATGACGGTATTCCCCTTTTTCCGCGGAAACCGGATCCCAGGGTACATTTTGGACCTCAAAGGAAACAGACTCGCCATCCAGTGATGAGATTTGGAGACTGGATCGCTGAATGACCGCCATTTGTCGGGATTCCAAAAATACCATCTCCCGGGTGTGCTCCAGAATGGCGGGAAGATCCGAGGCGATGTACATTTCATCCTTCCCCAGGCCGATCACCACACCGCCCGCGTTCCCAATCCGGGCAGCGATGATCTTATCGGGCTCATTCTTAGACAGGACAACGACGCCATGCGCGCCCTCTAACTGGCGCAGTGCCATTCGCACCGCTTTATCAAGGGAATGACCGGCAGCGAGATACCGCTCAATTAAATGGATAATGACTTCGGTATCCGTTTCTGACTTGAAAATAGCGCCTTCCGACCTCAACTCCTCCCGCATCGCCAGATAGTTCTCCACGATCCCATTATGGACAATCACAACATCTCCTGTCATTCCCAGGTGAGGGTGGGCATTGCGCATGTTTGGTTCGCCGTGGGTCGCCCAGCGTGTGTGGCCAATCCCAACCTGGCCCTGGATGGGATTTTCGCGCACCAAAGACTCTAAATGGGCGATCTTTCCTGCATCGCGCCGCACCTGAATCTCCCCATCATCAAGGACAGCGATACCAGCAGAGTCATATCCCCGATATTCAAGTCGTTTCAAACCTTCCATGACGACAGGAGTCGCATTTTTCGATCCAATATACCCAACGATTCCACACATAAGATAAACCCTCTCAGCTCAAAGAAACTGCCCCACAGACAACCCGGACAATAAGTTTATTCCCTCTTAACAGAGGATATGTTGTCCATCCTTCTATCATGGGGGACTCATTCAGAACCAAAACTCGTCACCAAGGTGCTTTTGTTGAATTGGTTGCCCAACCCTTTTGTGCACTCATTTCATCGTGGAGGGAAAAGGCGGGGTGTGACTACCCCGGAGGGCTTCCGCTGATCCATCGATTTTCCTGACTTTTATCCTCCCCCAGCCAGTTAACCTCCCTGTCCGGGAGGAACCCTCATCCTCGTCACCCTGACTCACAGGGCCTTGCGCTATTTTCCCTCAAACCATGATTTTCCTGCTCACCTCCTATCAAACTCTCTCTCTGACGATTTATCCTTCTTCTGACAAACTCAGTTTCCTTCAAGGACCTTATCTTACTAAAGGAACATCAGGATGGCAAGCCTACTCGCCTTCTTCAATAATTACTGCCCGGATCGTATCCCCTTCCTGAATCTTATCCACAACTTCCTGGCCCGCCACCACCTTACCAAACACAGTGTGTTTCCCATCCAAGTGGGGCTGCGGAGAATGGGTGATGAAGAATTGGGATCCGTTCGTATTTGGCCCCGCGTTGGCCATAGATAACACACCTTTCTCATGTTTGAGGGGATTTCCATCCAGCTCATCTTCGAATTGATACCCAGGGCCTCCCCTACCTGTCCCTGACGGGTCACCGCCCTGGATCATAAAATTCTCAATCACACGGTGGAACGTGATGCCGTCATAAAATCCGTTCTCAGCCAGAAAAACAAAATTATTCACCGTTTTCGGTGCATGTTGGGGGTAAAGCTCGAGTTGAATCT
Organism: Anaerolineales bacterium; assembly: GCA_046483045.1. GTDB lineage: Bacteria > Chloroflexota > Anaerolineae > Anaerolineales > UBA11858 > B10-G9. The sequence goes on from JAWODY010000032.1 coordinate 53,640, forward strand.
CCCCTTTTTCGGTTTGCATGTTTGCATAGTACGTTTTTTGATCGTCAATCCTCATCTCTGGGGGATGACTCCATTGTTTTGGCATCTCTTTCCTCTCTTTGCAGACTAAAGCTCTCCATCGCCCTGCCATTATAACATCGACCTGATCTATTCTCCGGTAATTTATAAAACAGCTATTCCCCTATGACCCTCAAAAACTTTAGCAGACTGGTAAGAATCAAAAATCCTCCTTGGGGACAGTTATCCCAAGGAGGGAATAATCAAACCTAACCTGACGGATTACCCTTCAGGTTGAACAACCGGAGGGGCTTCCCATATTCCCACAGGCGGCCTCTCAACGCGGGGTTCGCCGGCGATGACCAGACGTGCAACCAGCTTTCCATCTTCCCCTTCCCTCGCCGCTACACCTGCCTTCCAGCCCACCTGCAAATCCTCAAAACCCTGCGCCTGACCCCTGTACCGAGTGGATTCATCCACAAAGAAAGTCAGCACCATGCCATCCGCTTTCTCCAACCGGAACTTACCTAAACCCGCATCAAGGGCTGTGATCTCGCCCCGCGCCTTGATGAAATCTCTTGGTTCCCCGGCGATCACAACTGCGGCGATCCACTGCCCATCTTCCCCTTCCTTGGCTCCCACACCCGCGGGCCAACCGACCTGCATGTCAGACAGGTCCTCAAGCTGGCCACGATAGCGGGTGTTTTCATCCACGAAGAAAGTGACAACCTCGCCTTCTTTGGTTTCAATGCGGAATTTCCCGGCCTGGCTATCCACAGCCTTCACCTTGCCCCGTATCTTGTTCAACTCCGGTCGTTCACCGGCCACCACAAGCGTGACAACCGCTTTTCCTTCCTCCGATTCCCTGGCTGCTACAGCTGCTTTCCAGCCCACCTGCATATCAGACAGGTCCTCAAGCTGGCCCCCGTATCGGGTCTTTTCGTCCACAAAGAAGGTCAGCACCTTTCCATCCGGCTCTTGGATGCGGAACTTTCCTGCACCCAGATCCACCGCCGTCACCTCACCCTGGGCCCGGATGGCAAAGTTTCCACCCGATTCAAAGTCAGGGGGAAGGATCGCCACCACTTTAGCCACATGTTCCTCACCGCGGGAAGCAACTGCCACTTTCACTCCCGGCTGGATAGTAGCGAAGGACCCATTCCGGTACCGGGTTCCCCCATTGACCCGGAAGGAAATCTCTTCCCCTTGTTGGGACATCACCTGGAACCCTTCTTCATCCACGGAAATTACCTCTCCATAAACAAAGCGAGGGTTCTTTCTCGCCCCTACGCTTTCAGGGGCTGCTGCCAGAGCAAGTCCGCTCACCGAGCCAACTGCTAGCACCGCTATTAGCGCAGATAAGATGATTTTCTTTAGCATGGGTATTACCTCCAAAAAACTAATTGGTGTTAGCACTACACACACAGGATACCCGGGCTGTGTAAAATGAGAAAAAGGGAGATGTAAAATCGCTGTAAAATGTCAACCGAGAAAATATTGAGGCGGTAGGTCTATCAGATGAAATTCAGAATGGATTCTTTCGTAGGCTTGAGATGAGAGCTTGGTGGATTATAAGCTTATGGGGCACTCACGAGGCCTCTTGCCCTTTTTGATCAGGGAAGATAACTTCCTCTTTGCCCGTTAACTTATTATGGATGCGGTCAACCACAATATCCAAATGGCTCAATTTATGCACAAAATCAAGACCATCGGAACGAATAGTTAACACAGGGCATAAATCAAACGTTTCCATCCAATCCTGATAATACGAGTCCAGAAGGGCAAGGTAGTCGTGGGTAATCCCCGATTCCATTCTTCTCCCCCGTTCTTTTATGCGTTCCATAAGCACTTCAGGCGCAGCGGTGAGGTAAATTAACAGATCCGGCTCAGGCAGATTGGAAACCACCATCTGAAACACACGTCGGTACGCCATGTAATCCCGCTCTGATAAGCTGCCCTGATGATACAACGCCCGGGCGAATATCTTGGCGTCTTCATAGATACTGCGATCCGCAATAGCAGAACGCTCATCCTCAACCAACTCCAGGTGCTGCTCCGCCCGGTGACCCAAGAAAAAGACTTGCAAATGAAATGACCAGGCATCCATATCTTGGTAAAAATCACTCAGGTAAGGATTGTCGATCACAGACTCAAAGGCTGTCCTCCACCCCAATCGATTTCCCAAACGTTCGGTCAGGGATGTCTTACCGGTCCCAATATTCCCCGCCACAAGCACAAGTTTCCCGGCCATGTTATTCTCCTTCCCGCACGAATCAGGTTGACGAAAGGTATTTTACTATACCAAGGGCTCAAAACAGATTTGACATGAATCCACTTTGCCCGTACCATTCATATACAGGAAACCATTCCAGGTTTGACAAGGAGGCTGCTGTGGTCAAAAACACATCCATTCAGATTACCCTGATTCTCTTCTTATTATCCATCGTCGGTCTTTCTGCTGGATGCCAACAGACATCTCCTGAAGCCACAACAGACCTGCCTGCCTCCACCTCCTTCCCCTCACAAACCCCAAGCGAAGGCTTCACAAATGCCAGAAAAAACATGGTTAAGCTACAAATCCAGGCCAGAGGCATCCAGGACACAGCTGTGCTGGAGGCCATGCGTGAAGTACCCCGCCACGAATTTGTCCCGGACAAACACTTAGATCGGGCTTATGCAGATCATCCTCTTCCCATTGGATTCGGCCAAACCATCTCCCAACCTTATATTGTGGCTCTGATGACAGAAGCATTGGAAGTACAACCTGGGGATCGAGTCTTAGAAGTGGGCACAGGAAGCGGATACCAAGCGGCCGTGCTGGCAGAAATGCAGGCCGAGGTCTACACCGTGGAGATCATCCCGGAATTAGCAGACCAAGCTCGAGAACAATTGAAACAGGTGGGTTACACGGATGTCAAAGTGAAAAACGGGGATGGATATTATGGCTGGGAAGAGAACGCGCCTTACGAGAAAATAATAGTCACCGCCGCGCCTGATCACCTCCCCCAGCCCCTCATCCAGCAATTGAAAGAGGGAGGGCGTTTGGTGATTCCTATTGGTCCCATTGGCGCCGTGCAAACCCTTTGGCTGTATGAAAAAATCGAGGGGGAAATCCAAGCCAAAAACCTGGGAGATGTCCGTTTCGTCCCCCTCACGGGAGAACACTAATCCGGAAGGATCCAGTAAGTGATCCCTGCCAGCAGGTACGCTCCCATCCCAGTCAAAAACACCACCCCATACCCAAAACGCAGCGCCAGGAGAGAGGCGATCACTGAAGCCACCACAGAGGTGAAACCGTTCACCGCCCAGGCCCAGGGCGCGATCTCGGGGAGTCGAGCCTTAATCCATGTCAATCCCGTTGGAAAAGGAATCCCCATCAGAAAACCAATGGGAGCCAGCCCGAACACAGCTGCTGCTAATCTTCCCAACCAAGGCCAACCTAATACCACTTCCGGAAACAAAGAACTGAAGAGGGGGAACCCAAGCGCACACAGGATGATCAGCCCCCATCCCCAATATCCCAGCCCCCAATCCCGCCGGGAAGCCATGCTGCCCAAACCGGAAAAAAATAAAATCGACCCCACGACCACAGCGAAAGAATAAATCGGGAAACCCAAAAAGAGAATCCAACGTTGGATGAGAGGTATTTCGATCAACATAAATCCCAGGCCCAGAAGCCCGAAATAAAGCAGGATGGGTAAGCCGCGCATCTTCCCCAAAGTTTCTAAAAGGTGCTTTGAAAAAAAGAGGGGGAGAAGAATTAATACCAAACTCAAGATGAGCATCAAAGCAAGCAAGGCGAGCAGGATAAAATAGCCGCCTCCCCCAAACGGCTGCCAAGTCCGTCCCAGGGTAGAAACCACCTGCGGAGTTTGCTCCCAGGTGAAATAATGAAAGAAAAATGGTCGGTGGTCGCGGGGAGGAAAAATCTGAAACGGATAGCCTGCCAAGTAAGAATCACGATTTGAGCTCTGCATCAAGCCTTTCAGATCTTGGTAATACTGCGGCTCAGGGAGTTGGTTAAATCGGTTGAGTTCAGCACTCTTGATATCCGGAGCCCAAACCAGATCAAACCGGCGGCTCTCGAGAAATGAACGCACCTCCTGCAACTCAGCGGCATGCCAATCCTGAGGTTTTATTAAAACTGTCATCGTCTGCACACTTCGATAGGCAACGATCTTCTCAGGCATATTCTCCAACCCCGCCCTCTCCCCCGCTTCGAGCAAGGTGGCTACCAGTCGAATGCTTTCACTGGGTGGGTTTTGCAGCCAGCGGGTGATGACCAAAAATCCTTCAGGTTGGACCGCCTGCAGGGCATCCCGGAAACCCTCCATCGTCAATGTGTAATCCTCTGCCAGGCTGAATGCCCCGCTGGTGACGGGGCGGTAGGCGTCAGTAAGAGGATAGTAAATGAGATCGAACCTGCGACTTACACGCTGGAGATACGTCCGGTCATTGCGGACTTCAACCTGGACGCGAGGGTGCTGGTAGGCATCGCATTCCTGACAAGATGTTGCAGCAGCCTGCAAGATCAGCGGGTTTTCCACCACAGCGGTGACCTGCTTCGCCCCTCCCGCCAAAGCCTGCAGCACGCCCAACCCTCCACCCGGCTTGAGAACCAAGACATCCCCATTGGAGGACAGGGAAAAAGCCAGGCTTTCAGGCATCCATCCCGCCGCCTGAAAAGATTCAGGGGAAGTTTGCGTCAAGGGCTGCAGAGGGCCTGCATCGATAGACATACCCATTTGATCCGGGGAGTTTCCTTGAAATTGATAACTCAAGCCCGGCAGCCTATGCGTGCCTGCCTGAGAAAAGACATCCACCCTGGATACCGCGTTCCAAGCCCCAAATTGGGACTCGGAGTCCGGGTAACGACGGGCCTGCGCCAGTCCCTTATAAGGGGAAACTCGCAATAACAGAGGAGAAAACCCCAGGGAATTCGTGATGGATAAACCCAGGAAGATAAGCAGCGCCAAACCCATAAATAAGTTGACCAGGGTTTTGAGAAATTGGCCCTCTTCCTGCTGATCTCTGTTTATTAAGTATGCACCCAATCCGCATAAAATACTCAACAGGACTGCTCCAGGCACTCCTGACAACTCCAAAGCCAGGGGGGTGAGTAACGCTCCCAGGGCAGACCCGACAAGATTGGCTGCATAGATAAAATGGTGGTTCTCGCTCTTAACAGAGAGGACGACCCCCACCCCCAACCCGCTGATCAGAAAAGGCAGGGAGAGTACAAAATAATAAAGGCTAAAATACACAATCTGGACCCTCTCCCAGGCTATGCTGTAGGAGTCAAAGGGAATCCAGTTCACGCCCCCATATGCCAGACCCACACTCAAGGAAAACCCCAATCCAGTCCACATCAGAAAACGGGAAACATCCACATCCCTTAGGGACGGAAAAACCGATAAGATTGTCCCACTGGCACCCAATCCCAATAACGCCAAACTGACGACCAAAAAGGCAAAATGATAAAACTGGGCCACCCCTAAAAAACGGGTCAGCGTGGTTTCAAAAATTAACGTTGCCAAAGCGAGAAAACCAACTCCAATGGTTTTTTTATTGATCATCAGAATCACGCTCCCTGAAAGGATATCCCCCACAGATGCAAAATGAACACCTATCTCCTACTCTCCGCGAAGCACTACGTCCATTATAATCAACTCCTTAAATGAAAATCCTGCGGGATTCCTCTCGCAGGACAGAGAACTCGTATAATCTGAGGGGGCTATTTTTTCTCTTGACCAAGCAAATCGGCCAAGGACTCCTCATCCCCGTTAGCTCCAAAAGCTTTCTTCAATGCTGCCTCTATTGCAGTGGGGGTAGGTTCATTCAGTTTTTCTTCCTCTTCTTCTCTCTGGTAGCTTTCTTTGGGCGGTTTTTCCAAGGCTTTCATGCTCAATTTAATCTGCTTTTTACGGCGGTTCACTTTGAGCACTTTTACCTCAATTTCATCTCCCTTCTGCACCAGATCCGTTGGTTTTTCCACATAACCATGGGCCATTTCACTGATGTGAACCAGGCCGGGGCGTTCCGCGCCCAGGTCAACGAAGACACCATACTTTTCAATCCGGGTTACTTCTCCCGTCATCTCCGTGCCTTCTTTGATCTCTCTCCATTCAAGATCCAGGGGTTCGACCATCGTCAGTTCAATTTTCTTTTTTTCCGGATGAACTTTCTGAACCCAGACATCCACTTCCTGTCCCTTTTTCAAGACATCCGAGACCCGGGTCACCGAACCTTTCTTCAGTTTTGAAATATGGATCACACCAGGAACCCCCACACCGATATCGACAATCGCACCCGCCAACGAGGTTTTCATCACCCTGCCTGTGACTTTCATTTTTTCTTCAAGGTCCTCAAGAGACTGCGGACCTACGTTTTCATCTTTCGCCATAACACACCTTCCACAATACAATTCGTATACCAACAAGCCTAAATTATACCGCCCAGCTAATTAATTGTCAAAGCAAGGGAATTTACTCAGCGCCCCTCTTGATAAATCAAACCCTGCAGCAGCTCCACCAATCTTTCGAACCAGTCTCTCTCCTCCAGGTTGAAGTTCAACCACAAAGTGCTTTCCCCGATGCGTGCCTCAGGTCCCACCTCCCAGGGTTGGGGTAAGGGGTGCCCTTCTGGATACTGCAGGGTGATTTGGTCGTTCTGGATCGATACCGTTTCCAGCCCCACCTCTCCAGCGAGAAGTTTAATCTGTAATTGTTGGAACATATTCTCTACGGTTTCAGGAATTGGCCCAAAGCGGTCCCGGAATTCCTGCCGCAGCGCGTTGATCTCATCAACACCCTCAAGTTCTGCCATGCGGCGATACAAACTCAACCGCACCGAGCGATCTCGGATATAACCACTGGGGATCCCCGTTGGGAGGGGTAGGTCAATTTTTACAAGGGGGCGGAACGGCTGGAAATCACCAACTTTGTCTTCAACCCACTCGCCTCCTTCCTCCTGCAAACAGCGCACAGCATCTGCCAGTAAGCGTGTGTAAAGATGAAAGCCAACTGCAGCAATATGACCATGCTGCCTCGTCCCTAAAAGGTCCCCCGCCCCACGGATTTCTAAATCCCGCATAGCGATTGAATACCCGGTCCCAAGCTGTGAATGTTCAGCAATGGTTTCTAAACGCAGCTGCCCTTCGGGGGTAGGTGACTTCTGACGCTGCTTAAAAAAATAAGCGAAGGCCCGCTGCGCTCCCCGGCCCACCCGCCCTCGCAGTTGGTAGAGCTGGGCCAGGCCAAACATATCCGCTCGATCCACGATCAACGTGTTGGCGTTTGGGATATCCAACCCAGATTCGATGATCGATGTGGACAATAAAACGTCCACTCGACCGTTTGTAAACTCCCGCATCCGTTTCGCGAGGTCAGTCTCCGGCATCTGCCCGTGTGCGATGGTGATCCTAGCTTCAGGAACTAAACCCTTGAGGTGGCTTTCCATAGCTGAAATCGTTTTCACCCGGTTGTGAACAAAGAAAACCTGCCCTCCTCGTTCTAATTCCCGCCAGATCGCTTTCTGAACCAGTTCGGGGTCATAGGCACTGACATGCGTGACCACGGGTAAACGCTCTTCGGGAGGGGTATCAATACGTGATATATCCCGCACACCGCTAAGGGCCATATACATGGTCCGTGGGATCGGTGTGGCAGTCAGCGTCAAGACGTCGATATGCGCCCTCATCTTCTTGATCTTCTCTTTATGCGCTACGCCAAACCGCTGTTCCTCATCTACCACCAGAAGCCCCAAATCATGAAAAACGACATCTGATGATAACAAACGATGGGTGCCGATCACAATGTCCACGCCGCCCTGAGCCAAACTCTGCAGGATCAGGCCCTGTTCCTTGCGAGTGCGGAAGCGGGACAGCATGCGAATCTCAACCGGAAAGGCGGACATCCGCTCCAGGAAGGTATCATAATGCTGTTGAGCGAGGACAGTCGTAGGCACCAGAAAGGCGACCTGTTTACCATCCATGACCGCTTTGAAAGCCGCTCGGAGGGCGATCTCCGTCTTCCCGTAACCGACATCCCCGCAAATCAACCGGTCCATAGGCTTGGGCTGTTCCATGTCGTGCTTGACCGCTTCCAGGACCCGGAGTTGATCTTCCGTCTCCACATAGGGGAAACTGGCTTCCAACGCCCGCTGCCAGGGTGTATCGGGACTGAAAGCATGGCCCTCTACCACCTCGCGGCGAGCGTAGAGCTCCAGGAGATCACCGGCGATTTTTTCCACTTCTTCCCGAACCTGAGACTTCACCTGACTCCAACGGACGCTTCCCAACCTCGTAATCCGCGGTTCGCTGGGATCCGGACCGACATATCGACTGAGTCGATCAGCCTGGGTTGCTGGAACGTAGAGTTTGTCCCCTTCGGCATATTCAACGGCCAGATACTCCCCTTTCACACCCCCTAAAGTCCTGTGCACCAGGCCAACGAATTTGCCAATCCCATGGTCAAAATGGACCACCCATTCCCCCATGTCAAGATCGCTGAAATCGACCTCAGGTGGATGGGCCTGCTGGAATGGTCGTCGGCGAGGTTGCACGCGCTCCCAACCAAAGATTTCACCATCTGAAAAGAGATACACATCAGGACCTTTTTCCGCCCTCATCCTCCAGCCATCGTCCAGATTCCCCTTCACAAAGATGGGAGAGGGAGGGATAGGGACGCGCTCCTGCCAGATATTTTCCAGACGGGGGACTTGCCGGGAAACGATGATCGCCTTTGCTCCACCCTTTTGAAGCTGACTGACATGGGAGATAAACGGTTTCAATTCTCCCCCAAAGCGGCGGTTGGGCTGAAACATGCCGGAGAGGGAATCCGGATCCAGGCCAGAAACCGGGCCCAGGATCAGGGGGGATCTATCCTTCAAGCGAGCGCTGAAATCCTCCCAGGGCAAGTAAGGGAGAGGATACTCCTCAGGTAGAGATTCATCTTCAATGTATCGCATCCGCAAGGAGGAAGCTTGCTTTTCTATGTCCAACGCTGCTCCACGCAGCATGTCCCAATCGTCCACGATGATCAGCGTGGAAGGGGGAAGGAAACTTAAGAATGTAGATCGTTCCGGGTGAAATAAGGGGATATGATATTCCGAAGTTTCATCTTCAACCCAATTCTCCCCTCCGGGGAGAAGGTATTCCCTGGCCGGGGTGATTTTCACTTCCTCAACGATCTCAATGGTCCGCTGGGTATCGGGATCAAATTTACGGAGCATATCAATCTCATCCCCAAAAAATTCAATCCGGGTTGGAAACGAGTCACCGTGCGGCCAGACATCAAGAATACCACCGCGGCGGGCAAATTGACCGGGGGCGATGACAATGGAAGCCCCTTCGTAACCCTTTCTAACCCAAGAGCGGACAAGTTTGGTCAGAGAGATTTTTTGACCCGTTCGGAGCAGTCGTGTGAAGGTCAGGAAACTCCTCCGCGGCAGGGTCCTGGTCATCGCAGCTCGAGCTGGTGCTATGATCACCGGTTTCTTTTCACTTTTAACCCCAGGGATCATAGACGCAGCCAGTGTACTGAGCACTCTGATCCGGTTTTGACGGGTTTTCCTGCTCCAAGAGACTTTCTCATAATAGAGTGGGTCCGGTTCGGGAAAAAAGAAAGGTTCCTCCTCCGGCGCCCAGAAGGAAAACTCGTCCCGGAGCACAAAGGCCCGACTCGTTCGACCCGTCAAAAGCAAGACAGGGACATGTATTTGATCACGAATGGCTGCGGAAACCGGCATCCGGACAGCCTGGGGAAACCCGACATGTTCGGAGGGGATTTTTTCCTGCCGGATCGATTTAACAAGCTCCAGGAAGGCGGGCTGTTCTTGCAGCCTTCTTTTCACATAATCTTGCATGATTGTCACTAGGTAGGGGTTCGATTAAACTGGGTCATCGCCTGATGAATGCCCTCAGCGATGAATGTCAGGGCCGCCTGAACGGCATCCCCCAAGATAAAAGGCAGTACATCCCGCTCTTCGGTAGAGAAATCTTTCAGGACATAGGAGGAAACTGTCATTCTTCCAGGAGGTCGTCCAACGCCCACCCTTAATCGCGCAAATTCTTCCGTACCCAGATTTTCAATGACCGACTTCACCCCTTTTTGCCCCCCTGCGCTCCCGTTGGGACGCAGGCGCAGGCTGTCCAATGGCAAATCAACATCATCATAGACGACCAGCATCCTCTCAAGGGGAATCTTATAAAAACGAAGCAGCGACCTGACAGCCCGCCCGGACTGATTCATATAGGTCTGGGGTTTAGCCAGGATCACTCTCTGGCCTTTGTACCGGGCCCGGGTGAAAAAAGCCTCCATTTTCATCTTCGAAAACGAAACGCTCAATTCCTCTGCCAGACGATCGAGCACCATAAAGCCCACATTGTGGCGGTTGTTTTCATAATCCGGGCCTGGATTTCCCAGCCCCACAATCAGGTACGGGCGATTTTTCTCAGACATGATCACATCCATTCACTTTCCCGGGGACGATTAACGCCGCCATTTCTTAACCACATGGTACACGCCAAGGGCCAAAAAGAGCCCTCCCGCGGCCGCTAACCCTTTTTCCAAAGCGTTTATGATTTCTCCTCTTTGCAAGGTGACTGCATTCGGGGGAAAAGGGGTCGGAGTAGGAACAGGGGTCCGTTCAGGGGTTTCCGGTATCGCCTGGGTCGGGCTTGTCGTCCCCTGGGTCCGGGGTGTTGAAGTTTCAATAGGAGAATAATTCCTGATCCGCAGATTTGAGACCGTCGCCCCCACCTCCTGTCCTCCTTTATAAACCGCAATGACCCGCAGGTCGTAATTCCCGTCCGACACTGTCGTGGTATCCCATTCCAGGCGGAACTCTTGTTGAGAACTTCCCTCATCCTCAAAATCTACCTCGGAAATATAAAACCAAGTGCTGGAAGTTTCTGAGGCAAACCGGAACATCAACCGCGCCGAGGACAAGGAATCTCCCCGAATTCGGCCTTCGACAATCATCACGCCCTGCAGCGCTTCACCTGCCCGAGGTTTGCTTATCACCACTTCAGGTGAGATGGTGGGGGCCTGAGCGACGTCAGAGGCCATCCCCGGGAAAGCGAAGCTCAAAACCAAAAAAATACCCAAAAAAGCAGATAATGAAAGGCGCATAGCGGCTTCCTAGTGTAACATGAGGTACAGAGGTGGTCAACGAAAAGCCCCCATCCTGCACCCCATTCTTACCCGTTTGATCGATATGCAAGCCTCAAATCTCTATCACTATACCATGTTATAATGCAGCAAGATATCCATGGCAGACACTCTCTCACAACAACACCCCATCCATTGCAAGCGACACCTGCTCCAAGATCCCAGCCTCTGCTGAACCAGCGATGGTATCAAGAAAGGTCTTCCGCGAGATGTCATATCCAGAGAAGAAGGGGATGACCTCATCTTTGTCATTCTTTTCCTCACCCACCAAGTTATGGTAAACTCTAACCATAACCAGCTTTGACGAAGGAGATGGGTTTATGGCCAAATCAAGAGCGGATGAAATGGTTAAGCGTTTGCGAGAAATGCAAGCAGCGACACCAGAGATTGAAGCCTCCGCTGTGGTCTCAGTAGATGGTCTTACCATCGCTTCTGCTCTGCCCGCAGATGTTGAGGAAGACAGGGTTTCTGCTATGTCCGCAGCCATGCTCAGTTTAGGAGAACGAATAGCCTCTGAACTCAAACGTGGGACATTGGATCAAGTGTATATCCGGGGGGACAATGGTTACGTCATCCTCTCCTCCATTGGTGAAGACGCTGTCTTGACCGCGCTGGCCCGAGAGGAAGCAAAGCTGGGATTGATATTCTTAGAAATGCGTCGAGCAGCCGAAGACCTCAGTGAATACATCGGATGAATAAGCATCAGCACAGATTAATTGAACTTTATCGGGGAGGATGGGAACCTTTCATCCTCCCCTCTCTCTTTACCAGCGGTTAATGCGGTACGGGTGGATTGCAAGCCTCATCCTTAAGGACAAAACGAGTGAGGAGAACGATGAAGACAAAATACATCTTTCTTACCGGCGGTGTTCTCAGTTCTGTAGGGAAAGGCGTGACAGCAGCTGCCTTGGGACGCCTGCTGAAAGAACGTGATTTTAAAATAGCGATCCAGAAACTGGACCCCTATATTAACGTCGACCCCGGCACGATGAGTCCTTACCAGCATGGCGAAGTATTCGTTTTGGACGACGGCGCAGAAACGGATCTGGATTTGGGACATTATGAACGCTTTATCGACAACAGCCTGAACCAGGTTTGCAATGTGACCACCGGACAGGTGTATGAAGAAGTGATCACCAAGGAACGACGCGGGGATTATTTAGGAGGCACGATTCAGGTCATTCCCCATATCACGAACGAAATCAAAAGGAGAATCGGCTTGGTCGCCAAGACCACCGGGGCAGAAATCGTCCTTGTCGAAGTCGGAGGGACGGTGGGAGACATCGAATCCCTTCCGTTTTTGGAATCCCTGCGCCAGATGCGCAGCGATGTAGGGAGAAAAAATAGTTTCTACATCCATGTCACCTGGCTTCCCCACATCGGCGCCACCGGAGAATTAAAAACGAAACCGACCCAACACTCCGTCCGCGAGCTGCGCTCCATTGGTATCGCTCCCGATATGATCATTGCCCGGTCGGACTACCCTGTAGACGAGGAGATCCAGGACAAAATCGCCCTCTTCTGTGATGTTGACAAACACGCCGTCGTGCCCATGGTGACGACCGATATCCTTTACCAGATCCCGCTTACGTTAGAAAAAGCCTCCGTGGGCGATTTCATCACCCAACGCATGGGATTGGATATCCGCAAGAAACCGGTTTGGGATGAGTGGGAAAGCATGGTCCAAAACATGCGGCAGGAGAAACCCAGCCTGAAAGTCGCCATTGTAGGTAAATATGTTGAGCTCCACGACGCATATATGAGTGTAAAAGAAGCCCTTCACCACGCCGGGAACGCAAATGGTATCGATATCGAGATCGCCTGGGTCCACTCCGCAGAGTTAGAAAAAGAAGGTAAACTTCAACAGCTAGAGGAAGTTCAAGGGATCATCGTCCCGGGCGGATTCGGGGAACGGGGCATTGAGGGAAAGATCGCTGCCATAAAATACGCCCGTGAAAACCACATTCCATATCTGGGCCTCTGCCTGGGCATGCAGTTGATGGTAGTTGAATTCGCTCGGCACGTGCTTGACGATGAACAACCGAACTCAACAGAATTTGACCCTTCTACGCCACATCCTGTCATTGACCTCATGCCCGACCAGCGGGATATCACGGATATGGGGGGCACCATGCGTCTGGGTCTTTACCCCTGCCAGCTTCAGAAAAACACACGGGCAGCGGACGCCTACCAACAAGACCTCGTCAAAGAACGCCACAGACATCGATTCGAATTTAACAATGCCTACCGGGACATCCTCAAAAACGCAGGCATGATTTATTCCGGACTTTCACCTGAAGGACGCCTGGTCGAGATCGCGGAACTGGAAAACCATCCTTTCATGATCGGGACTCAATTTCACCCAGAATTCCTATCTCGACCTAATCGCCCCCATCCTCTGTTTAAGGCATTCGTCGAGGCCATATTGGAAAAGGATGGTGGGAAATGAAACACGGGCGGAAAAAGCTATTCATGAACACAAGCTAACAATTTACAATGAACCCCAGCAACCTTAATCAAATGGGAGAAAAAGTCAACCACCTTCGGCTAAAGCCGAAGGCTTGACCGTGGACTCAGCCTCAATTGGCGACTGAAAGTCGCCCTTTGGCGTCAGCGTCCCAGTCTTTAGGGCTAGTTGACAGGGTAGCCCAACCCCAGAAGACTTTTGCTTCTGGGTACAGTAGTTGAGACCAATGTTCTTGGAGGCGTTATAATCAGCGT
>JAWODY010000063.1:0-56858 GCA_046483045.1 Anaerolineales bacterium
CCGCGAGCTCTTTGATGGTTTTGTCTGATTCTTGAATGTATTTTCGTTGTGCGGGAGTTGTGGTAGCGTTGGCATGAAGATCGATGTTCATGATGTCGCCTCCAGGTTTGGATAGTGCTTTTCTAAGTATTGTTTAGCTAATTGTAATGCCTGAAATTTGCCACCACAACCTTCCATTACCAAAGAATTAGAGGTCAAGAAGAGAGTTGTTCGGGGGAGAATGGGGGAGCTGATGTTATCTGTAAGCCATTTTCTTTCCGGGAAGACATACTTTGGGGTGCGGCCTATTTCACGGAGATGACTTTACCTTCGGTTATCTCCAATAACTGCGCTGGTAAAACCTTAAAGACGGATCGAGGAGTGCCGGCAGCTGCCCAGATTTCATCCACTTGAAGCAAATCTTGGTCGATGAAGATGGGTATCTTTTGAATGAGGCCCACGGGCGATACACCGCCAATAGCAAACCCTGTTTGTTCGCGGACGAAGTTTGCATTGGCAACGGCAATCTCTTCCCCAACGATGGAACCCACAACTTTTTCATTGACGCGATTGGCTCCACTGGTGATGACGAGAATCGCCTGACCGCTTTCTCGGGTTTTGAAAATCAGAGATTTCGCAATTTGTTTAACCTCGCAATGGACAGCATGGGCTGCATCCACAGCTGTGCGGGTGCTTTCTGGGAGCTCTACTACTTGTCCGTCTAATCCTGATTTTTGCAAGGCATGGCGAACTCGCTCAGCGCTGGTCTTGTTTTCCATGATAGGTTCCCTTCCCAAGGGGAGAACTTAATCTCCTATCACTTGGATATTGATGAAGAAAGGGTCTCCAAACTTGTTTCCCTGGGGGTCAAACGCTTGCCAGGTGCTGATATATATGCCCGGGTTTACAGGTGCTGTAAACATCATTTGCAGGATCACCTGCTGTCCGTTCCGAGCAGGGTACAAATCTTGATTCTGAGGAGCGCCGAGGTCGGGACCTGCGATGTGTTTTACAGCGTATTCCTTATCCCAATTACATGTGCCGGCATTGGTTACCAACCACTGCTTTTGGATCGACTGGCCTGGGCTGACCCGGGTCCCATCGGAGACGGAGAGGTCCTTTTCGAATCGGAGCAGGTTCGTGCATTCTTCTTGTTGGGTAGGGGTGGGGCTGGGAAGGGGCTGTGGGCTGGGAGCTGAAGTGGGCTCAGATGCGGGGGGTTTAAATGCACCTGCTTCCAGGGTGGAGGATAAATCCTCATTCCCTCCACATCCTGCCAGGCTATATGCCAACAATACTAATGGGATGAAAGGCCGGAAGAGGTTAGGCTTCCTCTCCCTCTTCATCTTCTTCCTCACTTTCCGCCTTTTCTTCTTCTTTAACTTCGAAAGCCAAACCCCGGATTTCTTCTTCAATCTCGTTTGTGATATCAGGGTTTTCTTTGAGAAAATCCTTGGCGTTTTCGCGGCCTTGTGCTAAGCGCAAATCCTCACCGTAATAGTAATAGGAACCCCGTTTATCAATGACCTCCATGTCAACACCGAGATCTAAGAGGTCTCCTGTGCGGGAGATTCCCTCATCATGCATGATGTCAAACTCTGCCGTTCGAAAAGGAGGGGCAACTTTGTTTTTGACCACGCGGACGCGGACCCGGCTGCCGATGATATCCGAACCAGATTTTATGGATTGAATGCGCCGGCAATCCAGGCGAACAGAACAATAAAATTTAAGCGCCCGCCCCCCTGGGGTTGTCTCAGGGTTGCCGAAAACCACGCCTATTTTCTCTCGAAGCTGGTTGGTGAAGATCAGGGAGGTGTTGGTTTGTTTGATGGCACCGGATAGTTTCCTGAGTGCCTGGGACATCAAGCGGGCCATTAAACCCATGTGGGCGTCTCCCATGTCCCCTTCGATTTCTGCGCGGGGGACCAGGGCAGCTACCGAGTCAATCACGATCACATCCACAGCACCAGAGCGGATGAGAGATTCAGCGATCTCCAAGGCTTGTTCGCCTGTGTCAGGCTGGGAGATGAGCAAGTTGTCAATATCCACGCCTGTCTGGGCAGCATATTGGGGGTCGAGGGCGTGTTCCATATCAATGAAAGCTGCGGTCCCCCCGTTTTTTTGAGCTTCGGCAACGATATGCTGGCAAATCGTGGTTTTCCCGGATGCTTCCGGCCCGTAAATTTCGGTCACCCGACCCCTGGGGATTCCCCCCACGCCCAGAGCGAGGTCGAGTGAAAGGGTTCCGGTGGGAATCGCATCTACTTCTAAACTTTTTGCCTCTCCCAATTTCATGATCGCTCCTTCTCCGAAGCGCTTGGTGATGTCTTTTAGCGTTTTATCTAAGGCTGCTTTACGAGGATCCTCTGCCATCTTGCACCTCCCATGGTCAATTATTGGAACATGTCTAACAGTGGTTTGATTTTAGTCTAGCACAAATGTTCTAAACGTCAAGGGGCAGGTGTAAATTGGACCTCAGGTGTGGGGGGAGGCCCATCGGTGAAACCATCCCAAAGTTGAAACGTGAAGTATGTGACCTGTCCGGGATGGATTTCTATCTTGTGGCTGAAGACCCTGTTGAATTCCTCCATAAAGAAAATCTTGATTATATAATGTCCAGCTGGCAAATCAGGGACGACAAAATTTTCCTGGTAGTAAGGATCTTGTTTGACGATTTGATTATTATACGTTTCCGCGGGAATAAAGAGATAGGGATCTGTTTCCTGGCCATCCGAACCGGGATATCTGAGGATATTGATGCGGCGATTTTCTAAAAATCTGCCGTCCCAATTGCGGACTTGACCCACCAGCACGCCCCACCCCTGGGGTGGAGAAAGCCATAATCCGGGGTTGCGAGTTACATAGTAATTGTTTTCACCCAGACGGACCTCAAAATGGAGGTGGGGGCCTGTTGTGTGGCCCGTTTCCCCCATCAACCCAACTTGATCTCCTGCCTTCACAATCTGCCCTTTCTTAATTGTGACTTCACTTAAGTGAGCATACACGGTGTATAAGGGCTGATTTTTATATCCGAAATCATGTTTAATGACAACCGCATTTCCATAGGGGTCGTCTGGGTGTCCTGAACCACCCCGGTAGAAACCATATCCAGCCCAAATCACCCTTCCATCGCCTGCTGCCAGGATAGGGGTTCCAATATCGCCGGGAATGTCAAATCCAGCGTGAACGACATTTTCAAAAAAAACAGCTCCGTATCCATATTCTGACCGCGGATAATCGATGTCACTGGCTTTAACGGGCCGATGAAAATAGAAGTGATCATATGGATTTGGTGCCCAGGGAACAGGATAGATGGGAGGGCGCCAGGTAGGAAAAGCAGTTTTTTGGGCTGAAGGTAGAGAGAATTGAGGAGCTTTGGGGGTAAGCGTGAGCGTTGGCGAGTGAACAGGGGTGGGGGTCATCGTGACCGTCGGTAACTTCTCCGCGAAGGAGGGGGATTTGGATGGGGTGTGAGTAGGTGCGGCTGTTTTTGTGGGTAGGATCCTGGTTGAAGTGGGGGAAAGCGTGGTGGCTACTGCGGTCGGCCCGCCACTGCAAGCGCTTATGGTAACCGTCAGGAGGAGGAATATGAGAAGGATGAATTGCTTGTGAAATCGGGATTGTGAGGTAGCCATTCGTCCCTCTATCATGGGTAACGGGTCGGATTCGGTGTAGGTGTATATAAAGCTTCTGGGGGATAGATTTCTAACATAGCGGAACGCCAGCTTTTTCCATTGGTGAGGGCAAATTCTTGAAACCGGGTGGAGGAATAAAAAGTTCGCCAGGAAGGTAGCGCCGGAAAACGTTTCCATTCATAGGCTCTGGCTAATTCTGTAAAGTCGATCCAATACCCTTCGGGTACTGATTCTGCAGGTGCCCCCCCTCGTTCAAAGTTTTGAGCGGATCCAGAAAACTGGGCTTCAAAATTCCAAGGAAGATCGTGGAGGGGTTGACCCTGGGACCCCTGCTGCGAAAGGGTGCGGACATACAGCCGCCAATACGTCTGGGCGCCAAAATCTTCTCTGACAGCAACCATCCAATCAGCTTCAAAAGGCAAGGAGCTGACCGCAAACCCTCGTCCTGTGTACAACCAATCTTTTTCCAGTGATGGTTCAAATGGGGAGGTGAGAGGGAGAAAAGCGTTTTCCAAGAAAGCCAGAAAATCCCATCCGGCTTTTCGGGCTGTGGTGCCTCGAAGTTTATTGAAAGAAGTGATCACCTTTTCGTTCAACTCAGGGACGGGAGCCCGGACGTCCTCCAGGGGAGCTAAATCAACGCGACCCTTGGGAAGATCAGCGCTGGAAGAGGGGTCTGGAGACCAGAGAGGTGTGGGTGTGATCTCCGCAGCAGGGCCCAATATGTTATCCAGATTCACGTCTTTCCCCCATGTCATGCCTTTCACGATCCCCGGCATTTTAAGTGCAGGGATCATGGTTTGAATTTCCTGTTTTGGTGTTGGGTATGCTGTGAGGAAGTGTCCTTCTGGGGTTTGTATGACAGTGAATATGATTTCTCCACCTCCGGCCCATAAGGGCCAGTCTCCGGTGCCCGTCAATTTTGGTTCTGAAGTTGGATTTTCACTGTCCCAGGTGAATAATTGGTGTAAGCCTGTGGGTGTGACAGCTCCCCATGTTAAATACCGGCCGTCTGCTGACCAGTTGGGATGTTTGACACGTTGTGCAGGGTAGTTTATGGGAGAGAATGTTTCCCCATCCTTTGTTGTGTCCAGATCTGCCACCCAAATTTGAGATTGACCATTTCGCATGGAGATAAAGCTTATCCTTCTACCCTCTCCTGACCAACTTGGGGAATGATCCGTTCCGGGGTGATTGGTGAGATTGATGGGGGCTTTTTCTTTACCTGCATCCCGGATGATGATCTCAAGATTGCCATTTTGATAGGCTTCAAACGCCAGCCAGTTCCCATCAGGAGACCAAGTGGGATGGGCTTCATAGGCATCCGAATCTGTGAATTGGGTGATTTCACCATCCTTAAGGTTGAGGATGTAAATATCCCATACCCCGCTCCGGTTGGATGCAAAGGCTAATTTCGATCCCTCTGGATGGAGGGCAGGAGTGATGTCTTGGTGGTTACCGCTTGTCAGCCGGATGAGAGGCAGTGCTTTGAATTGATTGTTGTCTTGTCTGAGGACAGGCTGATAGGCGAAAAGGTGCGTATCCAACCCTTCTTGAATGGCCAGAATCAATGTGCCAAAATCAGGTGCAAAATGAAAGGCGTAAGGGGTTGAAGTGGGTGAAGGAGAAGAGGTAGAGGAAGGGGAAGGTGTATCAGTAGGGGATATCGTGGGTGATGGGCTCGGGCTGGGAGTGTTGGTTTGGGTGCTGGTCGAAGTTGGCGTGTGAAAGTAAGGCAGATTCTTTTGTATGCGAGGCCAGGATAGGAAGATTAATAAGAACAGAGTAAGAGCCAGGAAAATGTATACCTGGATAAGGGGGATCGTTATGAATTTTGAAGATGGTGGGGAGGTGCGATTATCATTCTTCATAATTCGTTTCTTCAAATACTTAGATGTGACTTAACCAGCGGGGTGACAAACTATGAACTTTGTCCTTTTTCCTTTCACCCCAACCAAGCGGATGGCCATTTACAGTGATCCCTACCCAATGACCTTTCCCGTTTGATTTTATCGTTAATCCCCTGATATATCTCATGACTTGGGGGTCCTGGGGGTTGAAATCCAAGCGATTCTTAAAGGATAACGCGGTTAATCCCATAGCGAGAGCATGTGATGGGTGGAACCGATCGTGGTTGAAGGTGCCCAGCCACCACCCCCAATGCTGAACTCGTAGTCCTTTTAATGGGGGAGCCCCTTTTGGGACTGCATACAGCCGATCTCCATATTTCACCAGGTTTTGATTCTCTGGCGCTGCCGGGTGGGGGAGGTGCTCAACTTCTAATGTCAAATCCACAAATTTTTGATATATCGTTCTGTATTGAGGAGAGAGCTCTGGGAAATGGAGGGGTTTGTTTCCATCTGCATCCGTTTCGGTTGTGTTTGTTAAATGGGCGATGAAATGGCCTTCTCCGGGTGCTTTATGGGGCCAGATGCGCACTGTGTTCATCAACGATGGGGGACCTTCAACCCAATCTGGATTTCCCGGTGCGAACCCGGGTCTCCCAGTGATGGGCAGTACCTTGAAATCCGGCCGGGCGTTTAATAAGCGTTTCACACTGCCCTCGTTTTCTTCAGGCGAAAAAGTGCAGGTGGAATACACCAGATGGCCTCCGGGGCGGACCAGTTGAGCTGCGTACCACAGGATTTCATTTTGTAGGGAGGCACAGCGCTGGATATATTTCACTGACCAATTCTTCATCTCACCTGGATCTTTCCGAAAGGTTCCTTCCCCGGAGCAGGGGGCATCGACGAGAACCCGATCAAAGATTGATCCAAAATGTTCCGCCAGTCGTTTGGGGCTCTCCTGGGTCAAGACGGTGTTGTGCGCTCCCCAACGTTCCAAGTTTCGTGCCAAAGCTTGAGTCCTTCTGCCGTGCGGGTCATTGGCGATCAATACTCCTTGATTTTTCATTAATGTTGCCAGATGGGTGGTTTTTCCCCCCGGCGCTGCAGCAATATCAAGGATGGCTTCACCGGGTTGAGGATTGAGGATTTCAGATACCGCCATCGCTGATGGTTCTTGCAGGTAATAAAGACCGGCTGCGTGGTACGGGTGGCTTCCCAAGTTTTCATCCACCACCTTGAATCCGAGATCTGTCCAGGGTAAAGGGAAAAGATTACCGCCTGCTAATGATTTGTAATCCTTAATCTTTATTTTTAAGGTGTTCACCCGCAGTCCTCTTTCAGGGGGTTGGTTTCGTATCGCATCCCAAAAGGAAGGGGACTCGTTTCCTAGGAAGCGTTTCATTCGTTCTGTAAAATCGGAAGGAAATTCTCTCATTGTGGGATCACAAAGGACTTCTCTATGATGCTGATGGATGGCCTCTCCAGCCAGTGTACTTTCTTAGCAGGTTCATCTGGAAGCTGCTCATCAAGATAAAAAGCGTTTGCTCTCAGCGTGCACTCTCCCTGGTTTTTTAACAGGTAGATGGATAAGAAATGAGGTTCCAATTTCAATTACAGACCTGCATAGATACCTTTTCTTAGTGTACCATTATCAAAACAAAAAGGTCCGAAAAATTACCTTTCGGACCTTTTTGTAAGGGGGGAAATGGGAAAATTTTCCAGGCAATTACATATCTGTTAAGTAGGCTAACCCCACAGCACCTGGCCCAGCATGGGTCCCTAGCACGGGGCTGAGCTCCGCAAAGATAGTTTGTTGGGGGGATAAGCTCTCTTTTGCTTTTTTCATGATCTTGTAAGCGGTTTCTTTGTCATTCGCGTGCAGGCAAGCTATGCGGAGAGATGTGGCGCTTTTTGTTCTTTTTGCCAGGATATCCACGATTTTAGCCAAAGCCCTTTTGTGGGTCCTGACTTGGTCGATCGATATGACTTCCCCATCTTCGATGGCCAAGATTGGTTTAACGGCCAAAAGTGTGCCCACAAAGCGTTTCGCTCCCCCAATCCGGCCGCCGCGATGAAGGAATTCTAAGGTATCCAAGATAAAAATGACGCCTGATTTGTACCGCGCTTGGCGGGCGATTTTCGTGCATTGTGAGAGGGAGTTACCGTTTTGCGCCGCTCTTGCGGCAACAAGCACCTGAAGGCCGGTAGCCATGGAAGTGCTTAGGGAGTCTACGATCTCAATCTCTGCTTCTGCTAATTCCTCCCTGGCTTGCATGGCCGAGGCGATGGTCCCAGATAATTTATCCGCGATCAAAATAGCTAATATTTGATATCCTTCTTCGTGAAGCCTTTTGAATGTCTCTTTGAAGATGGCAGCTGAAGGTTGAGAAGTGCTGGGCATCGTTTCGCTTTCACTCAGGCGTTTGTAGAACTCACTCGCTGTGATATCTACGCCGTCTGTGTAGGTTTCATCATCCCAAATTACATTCAGGGGGACGATGTGAATCTGGTATTGATCAATATATTCTTGGGGAATATTGGGTGAACTGTCCGTGACAATAGCTACTTTAGACATGAGTCAACTCCCTGGTCTGTGAGTGGCAGTGATCTACTACTAAAACACAGATTCTTTTTTTTCGTTACGAAATTTTCTAAGTAATCAGAAAGGCGGGAGTATGTATGTTCAGTGATTTACAGGCTATGAATACAAGCAAGAGCCAGGGTACCTGGCCCAACATGGGTTCCAATGACCGGGCTTAATTCTGCCAGAATGCTTTGTTCCGTATGGAATTCGCGTTCCGCCCTGTCTAGCAGCATTCTTGCCCTTTTGGGTGCTTTGGAATGCATGACCGCAATTCTAAGGGGTTTTTCTTCGTTTACTCTGTTTTTCATGAGCTGGATGAGGCGTGATGTTGCCCTTTGTTGGGTGCGGACCTGTTCGACGGCTTCAATGCGACCGTCTTTCATCTCCAGAATGGGTTTGATATTCAGCATTGACCCTAAAAACCGTTTTGCACCCCCTATCCGACCTCCCCGGTGGAGGAATTCCAGTGTGTCAACCGCAAAGATTACATCCGAGTGCTTTTTGGCTTTTTCTGCAATGGATGTGCATTCCGCCAAACTGGCGCCTTGGGACGCGGCTTGAGCGACTTCCAGAATCTGGAGACCCATTGCCATCCCCGATGACTCAGAATCAATAATTTCTATCTTGCCTTTACCAAGTTTTTGTTTGGCTTGAATCGCTGTGTCCACAGTCCCTGAAATCTGGGAGGAAATCAGAATCGCTATTACATCGTGTCCCTGATCGACCAATCTTTCGAAAGCCTGCCTGAAACTCATCACCGGTGGTTGGGATGTGCTGGGCAGAGATTCGCTGTTCGCCAATCGAGTGTAGAATTCCTCGGGAGTGATATCCACACCATCGCGATACATTTCATCTTCCCATATCAGAACCAGCGGGATGACCGTGATCTGATATTGATCAATGAAGGTCTGAGGAAGGTACGCAGTACTATCTGTGAGAACTTTCACCTTTTTCATGGTTGTTGGGCCTCCTGAAGGACCCGACTGGAAATATTTCACCCATCTTATCACAAAAAAGGAGCGGATTGATCCGCTCCTCAATCAGCACCCTCGGCGTGATTCGAACACGCGACCCCTTACTCCGCAAGCAAGTGCTCTAATCCACTGAGCTACGAGGGCAGGCATTCATGTGGGAAGATTTTACAATAAAGCCCAGGAAAAAACAATGGTCAGAGAAAAATGGTCTGTGAGGTAAGTGTCTGGAAACGGGAAACCAAGATCGCTGAAGACAGCCTGCAAGAAAGCCTTCTCTCGCCCTCCCATGTGGGGATTGAGATGCAAGCCCAGCATACGATAAACCTTTTGGGGTGGGCTACCTTTGTGATAAATATCACCCGATCTGAGTGAGGATGTACCGTGCTAAAAAAGGAGATCCGTTGTTATCATATTGCTTAGAGACGGGAGATAAATTACTCCCAATTTATCACTGTTTCCTCCTTTGGCGAATGCCTCCGTAAATCAGCCCTCACTGATTTGGCGGGGGCTTTCTCTTTTAACTCAAAGTGTGTAAACAAAATTCACTTTTCGCTGAAGGGAACATTCTGAAGCGCGCCCAGGAATCCAATGTCGAGTGTTTTCAAGTCCCATTCTGTTCTTCACTCTTTGGTTATCTTGAAAAGCCCAGCGTTTACAAGGGCAATGGAAAAAAATTCAGAAATTGTTTCCATGATTTTTTGTGTGCTTTTCTCAAAGGGTCGAGATTCTTTTCTGATCAAGATGATGGCACCCAACATCTTTCCACGATCAAAAATGGGAACACCGAGGATGGCATTTCCTAATTTTGAAATCTCTTTTCTCTTGCTTGTAAGACCTTGCAGGTTCAATGTTTCTTTTGCCTCGATGATCAAGCTGCTGATTGCATCATCCCAGGGTTTGTTGATAACTGTCGAGAATGAATTTGGGAGATTGTTGTAATATCTCAGAGTCATTTTTTTGTCATCATACTCTCTGAGCATCAACCAGCCACGATCAGCATGGGACAGATATACGGCGCCATCTACAATGATTTTAAACAAATCCTTTAGGTTTTTGGTTGAAGTTAGAGTTTTAGCCAGACTGATGGCTTTGGTAAGGTCTTTTATCCTATCTTCGAGGTATCGGATTTTCTCTTGAGCTTCGTCAGCTGGGATTTCGTCCTTTTTAAGGGGCCTTTTTGTTTTCAATACCCTTTCCACGGCTGAAATGACTTCAGTTTCTTTTAAAGGCAGTTTTAAAAAATCCACAGCTCCCAATCGGAAAGCCTGTATAGCTTCATTTTCCATCCCCTCTTCTGCCAGGATGATCACGGGAGCTTCTACTCCCTGAGCTGAAAGCGCGACCAGCATGTCTTTCCCGCTCAGTCCAGATAAATTTATGTCTGCAATGATGACATCAGGATTGATATTCACTGCCTGAAAAATACCCTCTGTTGCATCAGGTGTGGAATGAACCTGATAGCCAAGAGGTTTCAAAATCTGAGTTGCAATCTGTTCTTGTGTATTGGGGTTTTCCGCGACAACCAGGATGTTCGCTTGATGGTATTCCATGTTGGTCGTCTCCCAGAAAGGTTAATCTTTCTCTGTGATTAAATCATATCATGTTTTCCGGCTGTTCCTCTTCATTCTCCCGGGCTGGGTTTGAGAGGAAGGACATGGAGCTTTTTGTTTTAATATGAGGGGAGAGAAGGGGAGCTGATAAAATTCCTATTAAGTGTATTGAGCAGGGCAATCATTAACAAATTATAAAAAGGGAAGGGGGTAAAGCCGTTTCGACTTATAATGTGATTCAGCTAACTTCAGCGAAGGTTATGAATCTGGCATTCCATTGTTAAATAAGCCTTTGTCGACCTTTGAGAAGGAAATCAAAAGAGAAGGCATTCATTGAGTGTAGAAAATTAAAACTGGTAGGGATGAATATGAAAAAAAGATTACGACTCTTAGGTTTAGTGGTCATTGTAACGTTGGTAGGTTCCTCTTGTATAATCACATCTCAATTAAGTGAACTCACGAGCGTCCCTACTCAAACGCAAGTACAGGCGACGGAAACGGTCAATGTCGATATTGTATCGCCAATTGCTCAGAATGGGAATCTGACGGCTTTGTATGAAATGGTCAATCCCGGTGTGGTATCTGTGCGAACGGTTCGGGAAGGCCAGGGCAGTTTTCAAGCCGGTGGTTTAGGCACTGGGTTTGTGTGGGATGCGGAAGGTCATATTGTCACGAATTACCATGTGGTGCGAAATGCCACAGATTTGGAAGTCGATTTTCCCTCGGGATTCAAAACCAGAGCGAACGTAATTGGTACGGATCCAAACTCGGATCTTGCTGTGTTAGAGCTGGAAACTAAACCTTCTACACTCACACCTCTTGATTTGGGGTCAAGTAGGGAGTTGGAAGTGGGTCAAGCCGTAGTCGCTATCGGCAACCCCCGGGGTTTGTCGGGGACGATGACGTTCGGTATTGTTTCGGCCCTAGGTCGAACCCTTGATTCGCTCCAGGAAGCGCCGGGTGGGGGCGTATTTGCGACTGGGAATATTATCCAGACAGACGCTGCTATCAATCCGGGAAATTCGGGTGGGCCTCTGCTCGATTTAAGTGGAAGGGTGATTGGTATCAACTCGGCCATTAGGACGAACAGCATTGACCTGAGTGGTCAGCCTGTAAATTCAGGTTTAGGTTTTGCCATCTCCATAGATCAAGCCAAGAACGTTGTACCTGATCTGATCACGAAGGGGGAACATGAATCCCCATATGTTGGTATTCGCGTTCAAGGTGAGATTTCGCTTTTCATGCAGGAAGAACTCGATCTTCCACAATCTACGGGCGTGTATGTGATTGAGGTCACGGAAGGTAGTCCGGCCGATGAAGCGGGTTTGATCGGGGCCCTGGATGACTCTGAAGGGCTGCTGAGAGAGGAACAAATCACCCCTGAAGATTATCAGGGGGGAGACCTTATTGTTGGGATCGATGACCAAAAAGTTGAAAATTTTGAGGATTTTATGGGCTATCTGTTGGCATACAAAGATCCTGGTGATATGATTGAATTGAAAGTCATTCGCGATGGGGAGGAGATAGAACTTAACTTAGCGCTTGGAAGTCGGCCCGAATAAAGGAATCTTGAAACATCCTGGGTTCTTGTATCTATCATTGAAAAGGAGCGATCCATGTTTACAAGAGAGGATTTAGAGTCGTTGCTGGATTATCGTCCTCAAGCCCCAGTACTCAGCGTTTATCTGAATACGAATCCGGCAGAACGCACAGTGGATGATTATAAACTCCAACTTCGCTCCCTGTTGAAAGACATTGATTTGTCGGATGATGTGGAGGCTGTCAGGGAGTATTTTGAATATGAATACGATTGGATGGGTCATCGAAGTGCTGTCGTCTTTTCCTGCGCCCAGAAAGATTTTTTTCAATCTATCCCCTTAGCTGTCGATGTCAGAAACCAGGCTTATGTGGAAGATCAACCCTATATTAAACCCCTCGCCAGTTTATTTGACTCTTTTTCAGGCTATGGTGTGATTTTAGTGGATCAACAAAGGGCACGTTTTTTCTCATTTCACCTGGGAGATTTAGAGGGGGAGGAAGAATTTTCTGGGCAAGATGTTCAACGCCAGAAGCACGGCGGTGGTTCTCAAACGACAGGTAGAAGAAGTGGTGACGCTGGTGACGCTGAGTACGCTGACACTGTCAGTGATCGGAACCTGCGAGAAGCTTCAAAACACGCTAATAGGTTCCTGAAAAAACATGATGTCCGGCGGGTGTTGATTGGGGGAACGGAAAAGAATATTTCATCTTTCCGTGAATACCTAACAAAATCTTGGCAGAGTTTAATTGTGGGCACATTCCCTATGGACATGAGTGCCAGTTACAGTGAAGTTCAAAAACGAGCCTTGAAGATTGGAAAGGAAGCGGAAGAGAAACGAAAGCAGAAATTAGTCGAGACTGTGGTCACAGAAGCGGCCAAAGGGCGAAATGGGTTGCTTCGATTTGATGAAATTTTGAGTGCGGTCAGGGAGGGTCGGGTTCAAACCCTTCTCGTTCAGGAGGGGTTTATCCAACCGGGATACCAATGTGACGGTTGTGGTTATATCACCACCCAGGAATTAGGATCATGTCCTTTCTGTTCAGACACATTTCAGAGGATAGATGATGCTGTTGAAATGGCGGTTCGCGAAGTGCTACAGGCTAGGGGGAGTGTGGAAGTTCTGGATTCCAACGAAGCCTTAGAGAGTCATGGGGGTATAGGCGCTTTATTGCGGTATTAAATCCACCACAGGATCATTATCTGAAAACAGCCTCATCCAGGGGCTGTTTTTTGTTAAGGTGTCAGTTGATAAAGCCGGCGGTAAATGGAGAATATTTCCCTGATTCCTTTGATATACTCCCTGGTCTCCTCAAATCGAATCGATTCTAAAAACAAGTCATAGTCGCCTTCGGAGATGTCCAGCCACAGGGAGGCATTCCCTGCCCCTGCATTGTAAGCGGCAAGCGCTGCGTAAAGGTTTCCGTCAAAGGTTTTGCGTTGGTACGCTAAATAGCTGGCGCCGAGAGTGATGCTGACTTTGGGGCGGTACAGATCTTCTGCAGAGTAATTCGGCGGCAATCCTTCCTTTTCAGCGACCTCAGCTCCCGTAGAAGGGATGATTTGCATCAATCCCCGCGCCCCGGCCGAAGAGCGGACGAATCCTTCGAACAGGCTTTCTTGGCGCATTACGCTGAGCAAAAAGAGGGGGTGAAGGTCGTAGGCCTGGCTTGCCGGGATCACTAATTCATTGTAATAATTTCCAAAGCGGATATGGTTAAAATACCTCGGGGCATTCATGGTCTCTGCGTTGTTCATGTCGGCGTTGTTAAGCACCTGGCGGGCTGCATAGATAGCAGAGCGATATAATCCAAGTTCCCTGAGATAATTCGCCAAACGGTAGTTGCTCACCGGATCGAAGCTTACTTCTTTTCGCAACGTCTCAAATTCTTTTCGAGCTTCCCCAAATTGATTTAAATTCCAGAGTTCTGTTCCTCTTATCAAACGGGGGTCATCTCCCAGTGCTCCCAACGAAGAAAGGTTGACTTCTTTGGGGATGGGGAATGTGGCGCGCATCCATTCTTCCGCTTCACGTTTTTCCTCTTCTATGTCATAACCAAAATCGTAATCTTGAGGGGGGTGAAACGGTTCCCTCTCCTGAAGGAGATCACGGGCACGTTCACTGTAATACCCCGTGGGATCTGAATTTACCGCTTTGCTCCAGGCGGCTTGAGCTGCCTCGTTATTTTCCATGGCCTGGTGGGTTTTCCCAATCCAGAAATATGCCTGGGCTTCTTCTTCGATGTTCCGGGAGGCATTTTGGTATAGGTTGAAAGTGGTCAGGGCATC
The DNA here is from genome assembly GCA_046483045.1 of Anaerolineales bacterium. Lineage (GTDB taxonomy): Bacteria > Chloroflexota > Anaerolineae > Anaerolineales > UBA11858 > B10-G9. Next base: position 14,396 of record JAWODY010000063.1, read on the forward strand.
CGGATAAGAATCTAACCGGAAGTACATGATGCCTTCTAAAAAGAGAGCCCTGTTCGCGTAGGGGGAAGTGGGATATTCATTGAAAACGCGGTCCCATAAAGACGCAGCACGGTCGAATTTTTTAGATCTTTCGCTGACCTTGGCGGCGTCAAAGAGAAATTCTGGAGCGCGGTCATGAAAAGGGGTAGTTCCCACAAATTCAAGCAGGGTTTGAACGCCATCCTGGTATTGGTTCAAGTAGTACCACTGCGTGTAAGCTGTAAATTCCCAGGCTTCATCCCAGAAGGGGTGCTGGGGATAATTTTCGATAATAACGGACCAGGCGTCGATCGCGTTTTGAAATCTGTCGTTTGCCTTTTGATACTCTTTCACTTGATAATGATCGGCTCCGATTTTATATTCCGAGAAACCGAGGTAATAGTATGCTGTACCGGGGTCTTCCGGTTCAGGATTGGAAAGATAACGGTTAAAGGCGTCAATGGCCACATAATATTGCCCTGCATAATAATCTACAATCCCCCGGTCGAGCTCGTTGACCGGGTAACCCTGTTCAACGAGCTTAACCAGAGCCAGATAGGAATCATATGAAAGGGGAAAACGGGTGACAGCATCAAGGTATGCTTTTTGGGCCTGGTCCTCTTGGTTGAGTTCAGTAAAGGTTTGCCCCAGCAAATAATCAGCTCTGGCTTTTGTGTAGTCATTAGTTGTCAGGTTATATACTTCTTGAAAGACCACCAGAGCTGAATCATGATCCCCCAGGGCTTGGTACCTTTGCCCAATTTTTAGTTTTAAATTGGTTTTTTCATTCCCGCCGGGTGCCGCTATCGCCGCTTGATATGCTTCAATGGCTGATACATCTTGTCCGGCTGCGGACAGGGCGTCCCCTCGCTTTTCTTGGATATACCTGTCAATCACTCCAGGGCGAAGATCAAGGTATGCAGCGTATGCTTCTGCAGCCTCGATATTCTGCCCTAAATTCAGGAAGGTTTCAGCGAGGAAGAATTGGGCCTCAGGAAGATAAGGCGAATTTGGGTAGGAGGAAATCAGGTTTTGCAACCATCCCAAGGCTTGCGAATAATTTTCCTGCTGAAAATGAGTTTTTCCTAGGCCCAGAAGAGATCTACTTTTTTCTTCCCGGGAATTTGTCGTTTCCAGGGTTTCATTGTACGCGTTGATCGCTGATTCCCAATCTCCATAAAAATAATATCGATCCCCTGGGATTTGACTCTGTGAAGGGGGAACGATGGGTGTGGACGTGGGTCGTGGTGTAAACGTGGGCAGCAGAGTCGGGGAAAGCGTTTCCCGGGTTTGGGGGAGGGGTTGAGAGGGATTTGGATGGATGAGAAGGTACGTAATCCCTAAAGCAATGGTGCTAAAGGCAAGGAAAAGGATAACAAACCGGTAAGATTTATTTTTCATGATATTTTTTATAAAGGTTGGTCTTGGTTTCAGTGCTTTAAGTTGTGAACAACGATCTCTGGAAAAGAATGCTCACTTCTGGATGTCATTTTTACAGGGGGAAGATGCGGTTAAAGGTTGAGGTCGTCATTGACGGTATGTTTCAACCCTGCTTCAATCGCATCCTATTTTACTATGGAATGCGGTCTCAAGGAAAGCGATAAGACACAGTCCAAGAAAATTCTTATATGGTCCACTCGCCATGGACGATGCAGACAAGGTACCATTCTTGATTTTGTTTTTCAAACACGAGCCTTATACTTCTCCAGTCCATGCCGACGTATTGTGGATCAAATTCAGGAAAATGATACTCTATGAATACAGCCTGAGGAAAGTATTCCTGAATGTTGTTGATAGCGTTTCCTGTGCCGATGATTTCATTGAATCCAACCAGATCCGCGTGAGCAAAGTCCACATCATAAATAAACTGTTCATAATACTCGGAAAAGGTCATGTTAATTGGCTTTCCCGTACCATCAAACTGGCCCCATTCATATTTTGTCTGGTCGGCTGCAAGGGTTTTGATTTGCGCGGGGCAAAAGACTAAATCCTCGGGATGCAGGGTGGGATAGGGTGAAAAACAAAGGCATTTTTCAGGGTGGACAAAATTGGATAATGTCTTGAAATCTTTTTCTTTCAGGGCTTGAAGGACCTGGTTGCTTTTTTCAAAAAGATCAGGATCCCCTTTTCCAACTTGTTCCGCCAGGAAATATGCGTTCACCCACCCTTTCTCCCCCAGGTATTCTATGGGAACCCATTTTGAGCCATCCACGTCTACCCCTTCTCCTGTGGTTTGTATGTCAGTGCTGTGGGGAGGTATGGTCGCCATGATGTCATTCTCTGCCCCTGGACTCTCCCGGATATTGAGGACATCGTCGTCCGTGACTCCTACAACCGCGTAAAGAGTCGTGGAAGAGGTCTCAGGTGTAGGAGAGGGGGTGGGGAGGAGTGTGGAGGTGGGGGTTGATTTTAGCTGGGGGGATGGGCTGGGTTGGTTTGTAGACTCGGTTGTTTTTGCTGGAGGTGTTTGTGTGGGAATGGCAGTGTCCTGGGGTTGTGTTTTCATGATTGCAGCGCAGCTGGATAGTAAGAACGCCAGGAGGAAAAAGAAGGGGGCTTTTAGAGATCTATGACCGTTCATAATCTATTCCACCTTTTCCTGATAATAGGAACAAAAATCATTTAAAGGACATACAGGACACTCGGGCTTCCGGGATTTACAAATCTCGCGTCCGAGTTTGATTAGGTTCAGGTGGGCAGCATAGTATTCGTCTGGCGAAAATACTTTCTCCAGAAACGAATGAGATTTTGAGGCGTTCATGTTTGATGGACGGAGACCTACGCGTCCTGTCACGCGATGAATGTGCGTATCTACCGGGAATGCTGGCATTTCTAGGGCAAAAAGAAGCACAATGGCAGCTGTTTTAGGACCCACTCCCTTTATATCTGTAAGCCATTTTTTGGCTTTTTCTACGCCCATCGATTTGAGAGAATCCAGGCTTATGCCATCTTCTCGTTCTGTAATTTTTTGCAGAGCACGTTTAATCCGGGGCCCTTTTTGATTGGCAAGACCTGCAGTCTTTATCTCTTGAATGATATCTTCTGCGGGAGCGTCTCGCACTTCTTCCCAGGTGGGAAAACGTTTTCTAAGTTTATTAAATGCGCGATCCCGATTGGTGTCATTCGTATTTTGACTGAGTATGGTGGACACAAGCTCAGCTATAGGTGATAAATGCGGGCGCCAATCTGGGGGTCCGTAAAAGTCGAGCAGTCGTTTATAAATCTTATCAGCTAGAGTTTTTGGTTTCATATCTCAAATCAACTTAAAGATAGGTTTTCCCTGTCCTACAACGATATTGCGGTAGTTGATAAGTGGTTTTTCCGGCCCATATTCCGATAATTCTTCCACCTCTTCATCAGAAAGGACCGATAACTGCTTTAGCACTTCTAAAACCACAGGGCCTTTTACGCGTTTTCCCCGGTCTCCGTCTGATATTTTAAGGGCGATTCCCAGAGCCTGGGATCCTTCACCCAAAAGACCCGGGGGAATACCCAAACCTTGGAAAGCCTCCGCGCCGGATTTGGCGACGACTTTCCCCTTTGCGGTATCCATTAATTTTGTATCTAGGCGGTCAGGTCCAGCCACCATAAAGGGGTGGGAGGTCATGGCCCGGGTGATCGTCCGACAGGCCCGTTTCCTGTCTGGGGGGAGATCTGAGGGGTCTACCAGCCTGGCCCATGCGAGCGCTGCGTTGTAGAGCGGTAGGGCGAAAGTGGGAACGGAACAACCGTCTGTTCCCAGAATGATCTGATCCACTTTTAATGCACACATATCGCTGAGGGATTGGAGAATTCTCTGTTGGACTGGATGATCAAGTTCTAAATATGTGTTTAAAGCTAGGCCACTCATTTTAGCGTGAGCGATCATCCCCGTATGTTTTCCAGAGCAGTTATGCCGATTAGAGGTCGGGCGTTCCCCGCGTTCTTCCAGTTTTTCTCGGGTGGTTTTATGGTATGGGGGGTGGGAACCACACATCAAATCGGCTTCTGTAATCCCTATCTTCCCCTGTAGCTCTTGCAGTACCTGAACGTGTTTATCGGTCCCAGAGTGGGAAGAACATATCAGGGCGATTTCTTGGTCCGTGAGGTCGTACCTTTTATCCCCTTTTCGGGCGATGAAGGGGAGAGCCTGGAAAGGTTTTGCAGTAGATCTGAGGAAGGTTGTGACATGGGGGTCTCCGTGAGATGCAATAAGGTCCCCCGCTGCGTTCACCACCGCAACAGCCCCATAGTGAATGGATTCTGGGATCTTTCCTCTTAAGAATTGGTAAATTGGGTTGTAGGTGATTTCATCCATGAGCAAGGTTGCCTCATCATAATATGCTTGGCCTGGATTCGGTGCAAGAGGATCCAGGCCAAAAGGTTTAAGGATTGAAAAGGAAGGGCGTTATTTCTTTTCTTCCGGATTGTGGAAATAATTATTCATATAGTATTGGTACAGACCATGTTTCAGCCGTTGTTTGTAGAACTCCTGGTCTTCTTTTAAGGTTTTGAAATCGTCCAGGAAATTCGTGGCGAGTTCAGCGACGTCATCAGGGGAAGCTTCCTTGCTTGCAAGTTTTTCTACCCGTTTATGTATCTTCCGGAGAGTTTTTCTTTGATCTTTAATTTTCGCCTGAGAAATTTCTCCTCCCCGTCCGCTGATGAGGGTGTAATCCTTGAATTCACTTGAGAGGAGATGGTCAAGGGTCTCGATCCAGGTTTCTAAATTTGCTTTTCCTAAAAATGGGGGCCCTTTAACGACCGCAGCATCCCCGATGAAGGCTACTTTCTGGTCAGGGATAAGCACCCAACTAGCCCCCGGTCTCGGACCGGGATGGTGTTCAACAATCACGGTAGGTTCACCCCAATGAAATTTGATTTGCTGGTTGTAACAAATATCTGGGACAACCCATTGCAGTCCCGTTGTTTCGGGGTATTTTTCCCAAATAGACCCGCTTTCTGGAAGTTGCCCCCGGAAGATGGTGGAATATTCTTTCAGGGTGTCTGTAGCTTCTTTATGTGCTAAGATGGAGCATTCCAATCCATTGGCTCCAATGGTCCTGTCTGGATGATCATCCAGACAAATCAACATCTTGTGGATTGTCCCACTGCTTCGATTTAATAATGTGGTTTTCCAGGTATGGGCGTCTTCCGGACGAAGAGGGGTATCTATGAAAAGCATCCCCCGAGGAAGAAGAATAGCTCCCAGGGTGGATCCTGGATATGTGTTTTCGTAATAAATTCCAGGTTTTACTTCCTGCATTCTGACTCCTTGAGATGGAAAACTAACTCTGTTCAGGAGGGGGTGCTAAAGGTATCGTGAACGTAAAGAGCGAACCTCCCTCTGGTGGGGTTTCGACGGAGATCTCACCACCGTGTCCTTCCACTGCCAAACGGCAAAAAGCCAACCCTAAGCCTAAGCCTTTGGCTCTTTTATCGGTGTTTGCACGCGTAAATTTGTCAAAAATTCTGTCCATTTGATCTGGGTCAATACCGGGACCGGTGTCGTGAACCCAGAAGCGAACGTTTTCTTTTTCCACCTTGCTCCCAATTTCGATCTTTCCTCTGGAAGGGGTAAATTTGATCGCGTTCTGAAGTAAATTAATGAGGACGCGTTCGATCATGTCCTGGTCAGCCATCACAGCGGGTAAGTCTTTGGGTACAAGGAGGGATAGTTCCTGATCTTTGTTTTCCGCGTGTGGAATCATCGCCTGATAAGCATTTTTCGCTAACAGGTAGGGATCCACAGGTTCTTGTTCGGTGATTGGTTGGCCCTTTTCAAGTCTGTTTATATCCAGAAGTGATTTAGTAAGGCGTTGTATCCTTTGGGTTGATCGAGTTGCGATCTCAAAGAGGGATTTGATTTCCTGATCTTTTTCCATCGGGAGAAGGGCTTCCATCACATTTAAGCTGGAGACGACATTGGAAAGAGGAGAGCGCAAATCGTGATAAACCATCGAGGTCAGATCGTCTCTTAATTGGTCTAGTTTCTTTCTTTCTGTTATATCCTGTAAAATCCATTCCAATCTTGGTTGTCCAGCGATGTTGATAGGGTGAACGTTAACCTGAATGGGGATGTTTGTCTGGTCAGATGTGACCAGGGAGGATTCATACCTGCAGGTTTTCCCTGTCGCTAAATCATCAAAGTTCCTCCCCACGGATTCCCAGTTGATATTGTGGATGTCCTTTATGGTCAAGGAATGGAGTTGTTTATTTGTATATCCGGTGGTTTTAATAGTTTTGTAATTGCTTTCCAGGATATTCCCTTTGAAATCTGAAATGATAATCGGATCAGCGCTGTTTTCGAAAAGGTCATGGTAGCGGTTGTGGGCAGCTTTCAAGTCTTCAAAAAATTGAGCATTTTGAATGGAGGAACCAGCGAGGCTGCCAATCCCGCTGAGAACGAGGAGAGCATCCTCTTCAAATCCATCCCCCCGGGGGTTAATGACTTCTAAGACGCCAATGATGTTTCCATGGAAACGGATTGGTGCGCAGGCGATTGCTTTCAGGTCAATTTTCGGATGCAGATTGGAAATGGACTCGTAATGAGGGTCATTTTTCAGATCATTGATGGTTTTCCCCTTTCCATTTCTCGCCACCCAACCGATCAACCCTTCCCCAATTTGTACCTGCCGGCCGACCAGATCAACTTCTAGAGATGGATCATCGTAATTGATCGCCTTATACTCCAATTCATTCTTTTCCGGATTGATCAGCGCTAAAGCAACAGCTTCCACCTGGAGTGCTTTATTGATTTGGATGAGGATGTTTTCCAAAACAGTGTCCAGGTTCAACGTGGAGGTGATCATTTTTGCGCTGTTCGCTAAGGCAGTCATGACACGGGCCTGGCTTTTGACCTCGTCATACAGTCGAGCGTTAATGACAGCGACTCCAGCCTGGTCAGCGATAGCTTGGACCAAAGCGAGGTGGTCTTCGTTAAGATAATTCGGGATGGGGTGGGCGACGGTTATCACACCGACAAGGTTTTCTCTGGCGGTGATGGGCACAGCAACAACAGATTTTGCACCCGTCTCAGACTCCTCGTCATGCGGGCGTAGCAACCAGCGGTCATCCTCCCTGGTATCAGCTATATAGACAGCTTCTTTATTTTTGGCGACCCAACCAGCTAAGCCTTTTTCCAATGTGGATTTTAATTTTTCTGTGATGTGGTGCTGGACCTGATCCTCATAGATGATCGCCGATTCTACAGGCTGCTCTTTTTCATCAAAGATGATGATGCTCCCGCTGATGGCTCCAATCGTGTCAATGGATAAAGATAAAATACGTTGAAGCACGGTAGGCAGGTCTAAGGCCGTTGCTAATTCACGACTCACACGATAGAGTAGTTCTAACGACGCTTTTGTGCTCTCTGAGGTATGATTTTCTGGTTGGGAATTCATATTCATGGCGTTAACCTAATGGACATATTTTAACCCGCTGCCTGTGTTAAAGAGCACGATTTGTTCTTCGGGGGAGAGCCAGACCTCTTTTGATAACTTGATGGCTGCTGCCAGGGTTGCAGCTCCTTCAGGCGATGTGAACAAACCCTCATATTCGCCGAGTAGTGCTTGCGCGCGTTTGATTTCTTGATCTGTGACGGAGATGGCTGTCCCCTTACTTTCTCTCAATGTGGATAATATTAATTTTTCTGCAAAGACGTCTGGTACGCACAACCCGTCAGCGATGGTATGTGCGTTTTCCCAGGGTTGGATGTCAGGGGCATCCTCTGACATGGCTTTGACAATGGGGGCACAACCAGCAGCTTGTACGCCTACCATGCGCGGTCTTTGGGAATCAATCCAACCTAGTTTTTCCAGTTCGTTAAAGGCCTTCCACATTCCTACCAACCCTGTACCCCCACCGGTTGGATAGATGATAACGTCAGGGAGATTCCAATCATTTTGTTCTGCAAGTTCAAAACCCAGCGTCTTCTTTCCTTCCAGGCGGTATGGCTCTTTGAAAGTGGACATGGAAAACCAATCCTGTGAGCTTGCGTCTTCAGCAGCCTTCTCAGCTGCGTCGCTGATCAATCCATCTACAAGGTTAAGATTCGCTCTCGTAATAGTTACTTCTTCCCGGTTGACGCGAGGGGCATCTTGGGGCATGTAGATGTGGGCTTCCATTCCTGCCCGGGCTGCGTAGGCGGCCAACGCTCCGCCCGCATTTCCAGCTGTGGGGAGAACCAGGGAGTGGAGTCCCAATTCGTAGGCTTTGCTTACAGCAACCGCCAGGCCCCGTGCCTTGAAGGTCCCGGTTGGATTTTGGGATTCATTTTTTACAAATACATGGTTGAGGCCTAAAGGTGCGGTTATTCGATTCAAAGGGAGGAAAGGTGTATCCCCTTCTCCCAAAGAGAACTGGTTTTCGGGGTTTTTTACAGGAAGCAATTCGTGCCACCGCCATACACCTCGAGTCCGGCGGTCACTTAGGGAGCTTTTCGGTATGTCTTTTTTCATTTTTTCGAGATCATACGCGGAAAGCAGGGGCGATTGGCAAGTATCACAAAAGGTTTGAATTTCTTCGGGGTTAAATTGTTCCTGGCAGACCGGACATTCTAAAAATGAGAAGTAGCTGGGGACTGTTTCCATCATAGGTAGAGTATAGCACATTTGATTCTGCTGGTGTTGTTCAGCGGACGATCTGGCGTCATTAGGTTGCCCCCTATTTTTCTGTGATATTTTTTAGGGAAATCACACGTAAGGAAGGTCCAGCATAAGCACTTCTGTGGTCAGTTGGGTGTTGGCATACTTTGTCAGTGAATAATGTGCGTGCTCTAGGCTGGCAATGATTTCACGTGCTTCTTTAGGTTGAAACTTTTCGGCAATCTCCTTAACTTCCTTTTCTCTGTCTAGATTATGCAAAGGGGTTTGAGAATGGGCAGCAGTTAACAGGATATCTCGCCATACGGATGTCCAGACCTTTATCATCTGCTGCAGGGAATCGCTGTCTTGCTTGTTGTTTTTTACGTATGTAAAGCGTTCCACTCGATTAGCTTGCAAGAGCTGAGTGTGGTCATCCAGCCATTGTTTTCGTTGGGATTCCCTCTCGGGGTTTTCGTGAAGTTGGAGGGCATACCCGGGCCTCCCTCCTGCGATGTGGGCTAAGAGATCGGCCTTGGTAGGCGGTATTTGGTAAAGGGTTTTTAACCCTTCCTGGATCGTTTGCAGAGGGACAGGACGAAGCCGGATTTCCTCACAGCGGGAGACGATTGTTTCCAGAAGGCTGTCTGCACTTTCGGCCGTTATAATAAGGATGACATTCCCCGGCGGCTCTTCCAGCGTTTTTAGAAGGGCATTTGATGCGGCTTCGGTCGCTTCCTCGAAGTCCATCAAGAGTGCCACCCGGTATGGGGCTTCGTAAGGGGTTAAGGAAAGGTTATGAATGATGTCCCGTATCTGGTCAACCTTGATGACCATGCTGTCTTCCCCCGATCTGACGGGGAAGAGATCAGGGTGTTCCATGTTCTCAATTCTTTGACAGGTGTGGCAGGATAAACAAGGCGAACCACCCTTTCCCACGTCTGGACAGGTTATCGCCTGTGTGAACCGGAGAGCCAATGTTCTTCTGCCGATGGCTTTGGGTCCTGTAAAAAGGTAAGCGTGTCGAATGAAGTCTTTCTTGATATGTGTGTTTAATAAATTTACAGCCCACTGGTGGCCAATCATATTCCAATCCATGAAATGATTTTAAGTCATGGACCCTGTTTCTGCAACGTTGTTGACATGCCTTTGGCCAGACAGTAGAATTAGCCCAGTATGGATCTACTTCGCGATTTAAACCCTCAACAAAGAGAAGCTGTGACCACAGGAGACGGGCCGGTTTTGGTTTTAGCCGGACCGGGGTCTGGCAAAACACGGGTACTGACCCAGCGCGCGGCCTACTTGATTGGTGAACGCGGTATCCAGCCGTATCATGTGATGGCGGTGACATTCACCAATAAGGCAGCCGCAGAGATGGGGGACCGGGTTTCGGAACTGCTGGGACGGCAGACTCACGGCCTCACCCTGGGGACGTTTCATGCGACCTGCGCCCGCATTCTCCGTGTGGAAGCTGAATATCTCCCTGTGGATTCAAATTATGTGATTTATGATCAGGATGACCAGCTGAGCGTGATCAAACAGGTCATAAAAGACCACAACATCGACGACAAGCGCTACAAGCCCCGGGCAGTACACGGGGCTATCTCAGGGGCGAAGAACGAACTTTTTCTGCCCGAGGAATATCCCATTGATTCTTATCGAGACGAGGTTGTCGCCCGCGTTTATGAGGGTTATCAAAATATGCTCCTGACCAGCAATGCTTTTGATTTTGATGACCTTCTTTTATGGATGGCAACCCTCCTTTCCGATCATCTTCGGATTCGTGAAAAGTATGCCCGTCGTTTTGAACACATCCTTGTGGATGAATTTCAAGATACGAACATGGCGCAATATACCCTGTTGAAACTGCTCGCATCTTACCACCGGAATATCTTTGTGGTGGGGGATTCAGACCAATCCATTTACCGCTGGCGGGGAGCGGACTACCGCAACGTGATGCGCTTTGAGCATGATTTTCCAGAAGCGGAAGTGATTCTGCTTGAAAAAAATTACCGTTCGAAACAAACCATACTCGATGTGGCCATGTCCGTCATTGATCGCAATCCCCATCGGACCCCGAAACGGTTATTTACGGATCGCGGTTCCGGGCAGAAAATTGTTGTAAAAGAGCTCTATGATGAGCGTGAACAAGCGGGGTATGTGGTGGACACCATCAGAAAACAGGTGGATACCAAACAGGCGAAACCAGCTGATTTTGCGGTCATGTACCGGACAAATGCCCAATCACGGCTTTTGGAGGAAGCGTTCCTGTCCGCGAACATGCCCTATAAGCTGGTAGGCGCTCAACGATTTTACGGCCGTCGGGAAGTGAAAGACATCATTGCCTATCTAAGAGTAATCTGGAACCCCGAAGATATCGTCAGTCTGGCTAGAGTCATTGGCACGCCACCCCGCGGGATTGGGACAAAGACGTACGCTCAGCTGCGCACCAAAGCGCAGCAGCTTGGATTATCGCCGGGTGAATTATTATTGAAATTGGCGCCTGAAGAATCTCCTTACCTGGATCGATTCTCCAGCCGCGCGGCCCGGGTTTTATCCTCATTTGGTAGTTTATTAGCGAGATGGAGGGAGATTCATGACCAGGTTCCTCCAGTGGAAGTCGTTGATCAAGTTTTAGAGGATACGGATTATCGGACCTATATCGAAGATGGAACAGAAGAAGGGAAAGATCGCTGGGAAAATGTGACTGAGTTGCGGCGATTGGCCTCAGAGTACCACACGGTAGGCTTGAGAGAATTCCTCGAGGACGTGGCCTTGGTATCCGACCAAGACACCCTGGAGGAAGGTGTGGATGCTCCTACCCTTCTGACACTGCATGCTGCCAAAGGGCTGGAGTTCCCCCGCGTATTTATTGTCGGCCTCAATGAAGGTGTTTTACCTCATCGGCGATCGTTCGATGACCCGGAGGCAATGCAAGAGGAAAGGCGCCTATTTTATGTGGGAATAACCAGAACGGAGGACCGTTTGTATTTGACACATGCGCTCAACCGTTATACCTACGGTTATATGGAGCCCACTGAGCCTTCCCGGTATTACCGGGACATTCCTCGCGACTTGAGAATGGAAGAGGGGGGGAGCGCATATCAGAAATCAAGCCGACGCTCATCCCAAATTTTCAAGCCCTGGGATCAAGATGATTCGCCTGAAGTTGAGCGGAAAAAAACGGAGCGGGTATATGATCCCGGTGAGAAAGTGAAACACCCAAAATGGGGGAAGGGGATCATCCTCAACAGCAAAATCCAGGATGAAGACGAGGTTTTGGATATTTATTTTGACAGTGTGGGTATGAAAAAGGTGATTGCCTCCTTGGCAAACCTGGAGGCTCAGAATTAGGTGGGAATGGTAAAATACCTGTTAGCGTTCCCTATTCATTTCCAAATATCAATTATGGCAGTTATCGACCGAGGGTCTTTTGAAGTGATCAGCCGCAGTCCGGAGCAAACCAGACGTGTGGGGATGCGCCTTGGTGAACTGCTCCAGGTGGGGGATGTAATTGGGATGGAGGGGGATCTGGGCACGGGAAAAACGACGTTTATCCAGGGACTGGCTTCAGGTTGGGGATCCCTGGATCCTGTTTCCAGCCCATCTTATGTGCTTGTAAAGGTGTATCGCAGGTTGGATAAAGGGATGTTGTTTCACCTGGATGCCTATCGTTTATCAGGACCGGAGGAAGCTTCTGGCCTCGATATCACCGCCATGTTAGAAGAAGGGCCTTTGGTGGTGGAATGGGCGGATCGGATCGAAAGGGCCCTTCCACCACAGCGGTTGTGGATCAGCATGCGCTGGATTGCGGAGGAACAACGGGATTTCACCATCTTCGCGAATGGGGCTCGCTATGAAGCATTGCTCGGGCGTTTTCGCGAAGAGGTGTATGGAGTGGTCTGATGATTCTTGCTGTAGACACATCTACCCGGATGATGGGGATTGCCATTTTTGATGGGGTTGAAGTGATCGGGCAGGAGTCCTGGGTCACCCAGCATCACCACACCATCGAACTTGCAGAAGCTGTTGAAAGCATATTGAATCGTGTCCGGTTGGGAACGGATGACCTAGACGCTTTAGGCGTTGCCTTAGGTCCTGGTTCATTTACTGGTTTAAGAATTGGGTTGGCTTTCATGAAAGGGATTGCTTTCCATCAGCAAATCCCCCTGCTGGGCATTCCTTCTTTAGATGTGGTTGCTGCCGCTCAACCCCTTAGGTGTGAACATCTGGTAACTGTTTTGGAAGCGGGGAGGGAGCGATTTGCAGCAGGTTGGTACCGGACAGAACAAGAGGCCTGGGTTCCCAGAGGGGACCTGGAAAACTTGACATTGGAAGAGTTAGCGGGAAGGATCACAGAAACGACCCAGGTGGCAGGTGAGTTATCTGAGGAAGCGCGTGAAACCCTGCAAATGATACCGGAAGTGATCTTAGCTTCGCCGGTTCATTCCTTGCGAAACCCGGCATTTTTGGCTTTTTTAGCTTGGAATGCGTGGCAGGATGGAGAACGGGATGACCCCTCGACCTTGTCACCTATTTACCTGCACCGTGATCAGCCGATCCCCAATTCTTGAGTAGGGGAAAAAGAGGAGAGAAGCATTTTTATGGATCCAGAACAGGTTTTGGAAAAGGTCGCCCACGAGGTCTCGGTGTGTGAGAAATGTGATTTACAGTTTTCTCGGAAGAAGGGGGTTCCTGGGGAAGGTCCTTCCGAGGCGGAGATTGTCTTTATCGGTGAGGGTCCGGGGTTTCATGAGAATATGCAGGGGCGGCCTTTTGTAGGTCCTGCAGGGGAATTTCTGGAGGAATTATTGGGCACAATAGGAATGACTCGGGAGGATGTCTTTATCACGAATGTCGTCAAATGCCGCCCCCCTGGGAATCGCGATCCTGCGCCTGAAGAGTTAAAGGCCTGCAGTCCTTATTTAGACCGCCAGCTCCAGGCTATCAAACCCAAGGTGATCGTTACCCTGGGCCGGTTTTCCATGGCCCGTTATATCCCTCACGCTAAAATCAGCGAAATACACGGGCAGCCGATCAAGGTTCACGGCATGTTAGTGGTTCCCTTTTATCATCCAGCGGCAGCTCTTCACCGCCCTTCCTTACGCCCGGTCGTTGAGGAAGATTTTGCGAAGTTGCCGGAATTGATCCAAAACGCGGAAGCAGCTCCCATTTTTGAAAAGTTAGAGGTGGTTGACAAGAACGATCAGGCTGAACAGTTGAGTATGTTTTGAGGGTGTGTGGTAATTGATGAGTAAAGACACGTTATTAAATAAAATGAGATCATGCGATTTGCATGCCGCTGTTTTAGGTTTGGGATATGTTGGATTGCCGTTAGCAGCGGTTCTGGCAGATGCTGGATATACGGTTACGGGTGTTGATGTCGATGATGAAAAAGTGGAGAAGATAAACCAGGGTTACAGTTACATCCCTGATGTTTCCTCAGAAAAAATTAATGATTTGATTGAGAAGGATAAATTCAAGGCCACCACTGATTTCTCTGTTGTTCGAGAAGCGGATGCGGTCAGCATCTGTGTCCCAACACCCCTCAGAAAAACCCGGGACCCTGATCTTTCATACATTCTCACGGTTTCAGATGAAATCAAACCTTATATTCATCCAGAAATGGTTGTGGTTTTAGAATCCACCACATACCCGGGAACGACGAGAGAACTTTTACTCCCTAAACTAAGTCAAGATGGGCAGTTGAAGGTGGGGAAAGACTTTTTTTTGGGGTTCTCACCTGAGCGGGTTGATCCGGGCCGTGAAGATTGGACGACGATTAACACACCCAAGGTGGTGGGGGGAATTACCTCGGCATGCACCGAAGTGGTTCAGGTCTATTATCAGCAAGCAATGGACACTGTTGTCCCCGTTACCAGCGCTGAAGTAGCGGAGATGAGCAAGCTGCTTGAAAATACTTTTCGTATGGTCAATATCGGGTTGGTCAATGAAATGGCATTGATGTGCGATCGCATGGATATTGACATCTGGGAAGTGATTGAGGCGGCGGCGACCAAACCATTTGGTTTTATGAAATTCACTCCTGGTCCGGGTTTGGGAGGGCATTGTATTCCCATTGACCCCCTTTTCCTGTCCTGGAAATTGAGATCCTTGAATTATACAGCTCGATTTATTGATTTGGCTTCTGAGATCAATACTAATATGCCCCGGCATGTGGTGGAAAAAATTCAAGATGCCTTAAACAAAGAGGGTAAACCGGTTAAGGATAGTAGAATCTTGGTTTTAGGTGTCGCCTATAAGCCAGATATCAATGATCTCCGGGAATCACCAGCCTTGGACATTATCGGTTTGTTGCAGAACAAAGGTGCAAATGTTGTCTATCATGACCCTTTTATAACTGAAGTTTCAGATAAGGGATTTGAGTTGCAGTGTGTGGAGAACTTGATCCCTGAATTGGAGTCAGCCGATTGTGTGGCAATCATCACAAATCACAGCACCTATGATTATGCTCAAATTCTGGATCATGCTCAATGCATAATGGACGCTAGAAATGCATTGGGAGAATTAGGTCGGGATCATCCTAAAGTGCATGTCCTTTAAAGAAACTATATTCTGAGGTTTGAATGGCTAAATACTTGATAACAGGTGCAGCGGGTTTTATCGCTTCCCGTGTATGTGAATTACTTCTAGAAGATGGTCACAGTGTAGTGGGTCTTGATAATTTGAACCAGGCCTACGATGTGCGGATGAAAGAATATCGCCTGGATCGATTACAGGCATATGATTCCTTTGAATTCCACCGTTTAGATATCAGTGACCGCTCCATCTTGGAGAATCAAGCTTTTCTTGATCGGGAATTCGCAGCTGTGATCAACCTGGCCGCCCGGGCTGGCGTTCGGGCCAGTCTTGAGGATCCATGGGTTTACCTGGAAACGAACACCACGGGGACGTTAAACTTACTTGAGCTTTGTAAACGGGAGGAAATTTCTAAGTTTATCCTGGCTTCCACATCAAGCATTTATGGAAACGATGTACCTCATCCGACACCCGAAACAGCTGACAGCGATCATCCACTGCAATCCTATGCAGCGAGCAAAAAAGGGGCAGAGGCTATGGCGCACGCTTATCATTATCTCTTTGATATTGACGTCTCCGTGGTCCGCTACTTTACAGTTTACGGCCCCGCGGGGCGGCCAGATATGGTCATGTTCCGTTTCAATCAGTGGATCCGTGAGGGAAAGCCTTTGCGATTAAATGGGGATGGAGAGCAATCCCGGGGTTTCACCTATGTGGATGATATCGCCCGGGGGACCATCGCTGCACTCAAACCCCTCGGTTACCAGATCCTCAATCTCGGGGGTCATGAGGTGATCACTATCAATCGGTTGATTGAAATCCTGGAAAATAAGATTGGCAAGAAGGCGAAGATCGAGCGTTATCCTCGCCATCCCGCAGATGTGCTGACAAACCAGGCGGATGTCAGTAAAGCAAAAAAGTTGCTGGGCTGGGAGCCTGAGGTTTCCTTGCAAGAGGGGATCCAACGCATGGTGGATTGGTATGAAGCTGAACGCTCTTGGGCAAAAGAAATTGATACGGGGTAGTAGGCCACAGAAAATCTATCCACTCAGGGGAAGCAAAGAGCTCTTCTTTTTATTGCTTGTAAAACATTACTTTACTGTAAACGAATTTTTCTGCTTGACAGTGCAAATATAGTTGTTTTGATTGATTTGTTGATCGTTGGATCGAATCTATACTATTTGTTTATAAGCTGAAGTTAATGTATCCATGGTTATATTATTACCCCTGGCCTTAATCCTATTGCTAATATTTTTTATCAAGAACAAGGGAATCTTTTCCCGCGAGGCGTTGGTAAGGGCATTCGTGTTTTTTTTCTTTTTAATAACCTTATCGACAGAATTTCTTTCAATAAATCATCTTCTTAACTATACGGCTATTGCTGTATTTTGGTGTTTCTGTATCCTACTGTTAGTGGGAATTATTGAGGTTAGGGGGAGTGAAGTTTTTTTTGACCAAATTTTAGGTGCATGGAGAAAGATACAGGGTTTTTCTTTGTATGAATGGATAGGGATCATCTTCATAGGCATTATTTTGTCTTTGACCTTATTAATCGCGGTTTTGTCTCCACCAAACAACTTTGACTCCATGACGTACCATATGGCCAGAGTAGCAGAGTGGATTCAACATCAGAGTATTCGTTTTTTTTCAACATCTATTCCCAGACAAAACCATGCCATGCCTTTGGCTGAATATGCTATTCTTCACCTGCAATTATTGAGTAAATCAGACCGTTTTGCCAATTTAGTGCAGTGGGCGAGTTTTTTGATTTCGATTGTGGTGGTTTCATCGATTGCGAAAGAATTAAATGTTTCTAGGAGTGGGCAAATATTTGCTAGTGTCTTAGTTGCTACTTTACCAATGGCGATCTTGCAAAGCTCAAGCACTCAAAATGACCTTGTGGTTGGTGTGTTTTGTTCGATCTTTGCATATTTTCTCATGCGAACCACTAAGACGTTGAATCTGGTTGATGCACTATTTGCTTCGTTATCCATGGGATTGGCATTGCTTACCAAAGGCACAGCCTATATCTATTGTGCCGGGATAGGTTTGGGTATTGGTGGGGGAGCACTTTTGTTTTCTGATCGAGGCAGACAAAAGAAAGTTTTAATTGGACTTTTCATTCTGATAATCCTGGGCGGATTGTTTATTAACAGCGGGCATTATGTGAGGAATTTTAACCTGTATAATCACCCCCTTTCAACGGCGAACAGCAGGATTACAGTGGATCGTATTTCTTTTGGGAACACGGCCGCAAATTTTATAAGAAATACTGCCATTCATCTTGGTGTTCCCTATAAACCAATGAATGAAAAAGTAACAGAAGTAATTTACAACATTCTAGGGAATATTGTTAATGATCCTTCCTCAACTTTTTTAGGTAACGAATTTAAAATTTCATTCTATATCAGTGAGGATTATTCTGGGAATCTTTTCCATATTTTTATTCTGTTTTTTTCAATATTCGCAATGATTTGGATTCCTAAGAATGAAAATATAAAAGAATTTCATTATTTTTTTGCTTTGTTATTAATGGGTCTCCTGTATTGTATTACGATCAAATGGCAGCAGTGGGGAAGCCGGCTGCATCTACCTGTTTTTCTAATTGGTATGCCAATAATAGTATATATTTTTGATAGGATAAGGTTATCTGATATGTTCTCATTAATAATTGTTGGTGTTTTATTTGTGTACAGTTTACCCTTTCTCTTCTTGAATGATAATCGTCCTCTGGTTCCGTTTTTTGAGAAAGAATCAATCCTTCGAACGAATCAAGTCAAAAACTATTTTTCTGGCCGTCCCAAGTTGTATAATCACCTTTCTTCAGCTCTGTCCCCGTTTTATAAGGGAAGATCTGTATTCATCACTGAAAGACAGAAGCTTTATTTTATGAGTCAATTCAACTATTATGAGGATTATGTAAATGCTATGAAAGAAGTTGAAAATCGCAAAGTGGATGTCCTGGGTTTGCATTTAGGCAGTAATGATTGGGAGTATCCTCTATGGGTGTTATTGGAGAAGCATGCGATAAATAAAGAGCCTCGTTTTATTCATGTCTGGGTTGATAATGAGACAAGGGAATTAATGCATGATCCCTTTGTGCTGCCTGATCTGGTCATTGCGACAAAAGAACTTCCTGAGGATGTTGAGTTTATTCACGAATATGAAATCATTTATCGGTCAGACAATATCAATCTCTTTCTCAGAGAATGATTTTTTATTTTTTTGTTTTAATGGCTAACCGGCATGAATAATCAACTCTGTTGAGAAAAATGCATAAATTGTTTTCTGCTATATACTCATCCACCGCTAATTTCGCACCCTCGTAGTGTCCGTAATCGTCAATGATTAATACCCCATTTTCCGCGAGTAACGGATATAAATGTTCTAGTTCATGCTTTGTTGATTCATACCAATCCGTATCAAGTCTCAGTAAGGCTATTTTGGCAGGGACGGTTTCTGGGATTGTTTCCTCCACCTTCCCTTGTACAAAATTGAAGAGGGTTTTTGGATATTTGGTGCTATAAACGTTTTCATGTACTTCTTCTAGAGGGGAATAACTCCATTTGGATAAGTTTTTTGAGATTTTCGAATTTTGATACTTCTTTCGAACACTATTACCTGTCAAAGAACAAATATCATTTTCTCCAGGTTCAGTCATCCCCGAAAATGTATCGTACAAGTAGATCTCACGGGTTTGTTCTTTGACTAAATTCAGTGTTAAAGCCATGGCCATAATGGATCCCCCTTTCCAAACACCGCATTCAACCATTGCTCCTGGGATTTGATTTTCACTTAAATATTTCACCGCATTAATAAGGGCGTTGATTCGATTTTGATTTGTTTTTGTTTTTGTTTTAACTTCTTCAATGATTTTTATATTTTCTTCTGAAAAATCCTGCGGGTATTTTTTGTTACCATCATCTCTGATCCATTTTAGATCATATCCGAAATGAAGTAATATCTTTCTTACTACTCTGATGATAAATTTCTTTACTGCTAACATAATTCTTACCTTTTTCATTATTTCATATTAGAGAGAGAAAATCATTTGATATGAAATGAGATCTAACAGGGGTATATAATATCATATACGACAGAAATTTAGATGGATGAAAGAAATTGTGCACTAACTCCTTTAGGAAAGGGTTTTCGTGTTTCATATTGTGTATATAACTTGTGTTATGTGTTTAATTGGATTATACTCGCATTCCGAACTTAATCCTGGAATTAATATCTAAGACTTGGAGTATGGTGAAAAACAACGGTCAATTGGCAAAAGAGATCACAAGAATAGATCCTGACAGGGGATATAGGAAACTAATCGATTGGCATGAATTATGGAGATATCGGGATCTCTTCTGGTTTTTAGTTTGGAGGGACATTAAGACCCGATATGCTCAGTCTATCCTTGGTGTGGGGTGGGCTATCATTCAACCGGTTTTCAGCATGATCGTGTTTACAATTGTTTTTGGAAACTTAGCTGAAGTTAATTCTGAAGGTGTACCCTATGCAATATTCAGTTTTACTGCCTTAGTCCCCTGGACGTTTTTTGCGAACTCATTGACGAGTGCAAGCAGCAGTTTAGTGACCTCGAAAAATATGATCACTAAGGTCTACTTTCCACGGCTTGTCATCCCTATTGCACCGGTCCTTGCAACCCTGATCGATTTTGCGATATCTTTTATTATCTTGTTGGGTTTGATGCTATGGTTTGGCATCATACCTACTGTCTGGGGGTTGATGGTTCCATTGTTAGTTTTACTGATGCTCTTCACATCTGCCGGGGTTGGAATGTGGCTTACTGCATTGGCTATTCAATATCGGGATATTCGTTACGGGATAAATTTTTTTGTGCAGTTGTTGATGTATGCTTCCCCGGTCATCTATGCTACAAGCAGTATCCCTGAAAAATATCAATTTGTATATGCTTTGAATCCCATGGTGGGCGTGATTGAAGGTTTTCGGGCGGCATTATTAGGCACACGATCCATGCCCTGGGAATACTTAGGCATTGGAACAAGTATGGCGATTTTATTTTTTGTCACTGGAGCCTTGTACTACCGAAGAATGGAACGGTTCTTTGCAGACGTAGCTTGATATGAGATTGGCCTTCAGAAATCGGTAATTAATTGATGATGTATTAGGTTTTCAAGGAAATTAGAGTGGGAATTCATGGAAGATCTTGCGATAAAAGTAGAAAATCTATCTAAGCGCTATCGTATTGGCTTACAAGAAAAAGCCCATAATTCTTTGGTTGAGGCTGTGATTGATTGGGTGGGTCGTCCCATACGGAATTTTAGACAACTCAGGCAACTGACACAATTTGAAAATAATAAGGTAAGCAGCAGGGAAGATGTAATCTGGGCATTAAAGGATGTTTCCTTAGAGGTGGAACCCGGGGAAGTAGTGGGCGTCATTGGTCGGAATGGTGCTGGAAAGAGCACATTATTAAAGGTGTTAAGTAAAATTACATATCCAACTTCTGGTCGGGTTGAGCTGCAAGGTAGGGTGTCCAGTTTATTGGAGGTTGGAACTGGATTCCATCCTGAGTTGACGGGTCGTGAGAATATTTACCTCAATGGGACTATTCTTGGGATGACCAAAAAAGAGATTGACCGCAAGTTTGATGAGATTATTGACTTCTCAGGGGTGAAAAAGTTTATTGATACCCCGGTAAAACGGTATTCAAGTGGTATGAGGGTTCGGTTAGCTTTTTCTGTCGCAGCGCATTTAGAGCCTGAAATCCTGTTGGTGGATGAGGTATTATCCGTTGGGGATGCTGCTTTCCAACAAAAATCTTTGGGCAAGATGGAAGAAGTTTCTCAACAGGGTAGAACGGTTTTATTCGTCAGCCATAATATGGGAGCTGTTCGGTCATTATGTTCCAGGGCGATACTTCTAGAAGGAGGGAGCTTAGTAAAAGATGACCTTCCTGAAAATACTATTAATACGTATCTTCACGATAATGAAGTTTCTAGTGTGGGCAGGATCCGTTGGCCAAAAGGAAACCATCCGGAATCGAAAGAAGTGGATTTGCTAGGAATAGACGTTTTATCAGAGGATGGAGAACCAAAGACAAATTTCCATATTGATGAAAGGATTTCGATCAAGGTACATTACCGCATCAAGCGGGAAATCAAGAACTTGCGTTTATATCTGCGATTAAGAACAACCTTGGGCGAGACTGTATTTACGACATTCGAAGACAGCAGTATTCTTGAAGGAAAGACGATTACAAAAGGATACTTTTCTGCTGTTTGTGAGATTCCGTCCAATTTACTTAATGATATAACATATAGGGTTTATGTAGGATTTGATTCCCCAAAGCACAAAGTGTTTATATCTGGAAAAGATTACCTGGAATTCAACGTAATCGACACCTCAGATCGATACCGTTACTCAAAAAGTGCTTTTGATGGGCATATTCGCCCTGATCTAAATTGGCAAGTTAAAAAATTTTCAGGCAAGAGTTCCATCCTGAATGATTTATAGATTTTTTTAATATATTACCTCCGGGTTGTTTTTCATATTTTGAAACGGGAATATACTTATAATGAAAATTGTTTATTTCTCTAAGGGTTCGAGGGGTTTTCGATGTTTGGATTTTATGCTGGCCAAGAATTACTTTGTGAAAGCAATTGTTGCTGTCCAAGAAGAGCCAAAATTAACTGCTTTAGCAAAAGAACATCAAATTCCCATCTTGATACCTGACCGTGTAAATACTGAAGAGATCGCTGGAAAATTAAAGGGGTTGGACCCCGACCTATTCGTCCTCAGCGGCTACAATAAGATCCTGCGGTCGATCATCTTCGATATCCCCCCTTTAGGGACGATCAACTTGCATGGAGGCCGTTTGCCCGAATACCGCGGGGCAGCCCCCATCAACTGGCAGATTATTCATGGTGAAACGATTGGCGGATGTGCGATCATCTATATTGATGAGGGCATCGACACAGGGGATATTATCCGCCAGGAATATTACCGCATTCTGCCTGAAGATACCCATGCCAGCGTGTTGGAGAAGACATTGAATATCTTTCCTCCCTTGCTCGTCAAGGTCTTGGAGGACATCCAATCCGGAAATGTGTCCGTCACTCCCCAAAATCCTCTTAAGGGTTGTTATCATACAAGGCGGTACCCACGCGACAGCAAGATTCACTGGCGAGATATGACCGATGTCCAGGTCCACAATCTTGTCCGGGCGATGCACGGTCCATATCCCTCAGCGTTTACCTATCGAGGTGAGACGAAGGTTGAAATTGAGAAGACCTCGCTTCTTAAAAAAACGATGCGTGGTATTCCCGGCAGAGTACCCATGTTTAGAAATGGGGGTGTGGTCGTCCTTACGAAAAACCGAGGTTTGCAGGTGGAAGAAATTTCTGTCGAAGGACAATCAGTGATCCCTGAAGATTTCTTTGATCTTGGTGATGATTTAGGCTAATTTTGAATATAAATGAGGAAAGTATATGAGTAAGATTTTTATTACCGGCGGAGCAGGTTTTATTGGCTCGTATGTTTGTCGTCAATTATTGGAACAAGGGCATGACGTGGTTGTGTACGATGCGTTTGTAAACTATATCCCCCCCATGCAGAGTTTGCTAAAAGATTACCTTGAACTCCGGTTTGAAGGGGTCGAGGATGAGATTGACTTCCGGAGGGGGGATACCCGTGATAAAGCCCATTTACGCCGGGTTATTATGGAAACAAAACCGGATCGGATATTGCATCTGGCTGCTTTACCAATTGCGGATCTTTCCAACACTCACTCTGAGGAGGCTTTAACCAGTATTTTGGAAGGCGCTGTGAATGTGCTGGAAGTGCTCCGGGATGTTGATTTTGTGGACAGATTCCTTTACATCTCTTCCAGCATGATTTATGGAGATTTTGAAGAGATCCCTGCCCCTGAGGATCATCCTAAAAGGCCAAAAGATGTGTACGGGGGGACAAAGTATGCGGGAGAGGTGATGACGGAAACATTTGGGCGCCGGTATGGTATCCCTTACAGCATTGTCCGCCCCTCCGCGGTTTATGGCCCATATGATGTGAACCGGCGGGTGAGTCAAATTTTTGTTGAAAACGCGTTGTTGGGGAAACCTATTACCCTTTTTGGGGGAGGGCATCAAGCGCTGGACTTTACTTTTGTTGAGGACACCGCATCGGGTATCATCAAGGTCTTATTCCATGAAGAGGCGAATGGAGAAGCATTCAACATCACGTACGGGAGAGGCTACACGCTGCGTGAGTTCGCTAAGATATTAAAAGGTTTCTTCCCGGATTTAGAAGTGAATATTGTCCAGGATCAGGATGTGTTTCGACCCAAACGAGGAGCCCTGGCAATAGAGAAGGCCCAGAAAATGGTGGGATATGACCCTCAGATTTCACTTGAAGAAGGTTTGAAACGGTACATTGAAGTGTACAAGGACCTTGAAGTATTTAATAACAATGAATAATTGAGCTGGTTTATAGATATGCATCCTTGGAGTAAATCATGAGAGAGATTCCTTTATGTATTCCTTTTACAGGTGAAGAGGAGAAACAAGCGGTCAGTGAGGTGATTGATTCAGGTTGGTATGCTCACGGTCCTAAAAATCGTGAATTAGAAGAAAATTTTGCGAAATATTTAGGCGTGGATCACGCCTTAACAATGAATTCCTGCACCTCATGCATCCATCTGGCCATTGAGGGATTAGGGATTACCGGAGAGGTGATTTTACCCAGCTTTACTTTTGTAGCTTCTGCCAACGCAGTAATTACAGGAGGTGCAGAGCCAGTCTTCGCGGATATCGAAGAAGATACCTGCTGCATCGACCCTGAGTCTATCAAAAAATTAATCGGGCCCAATACCGAAGCGATCATGCCTGTCCACTACGGGGGACAAAGTGCAGATATGCATGCGATCATGAAGATCGCTGAGAAACATGATCTGCTTGTTATAGAGGATTCTGCGGAGACCATAGGTGGTGAACATCATGGACAGAAGGCGGGTACATTTGGCGTGGGTTGTTTTTCCTTTTATCCCACCAAGAACATGACCACTGGAGAAGGGGGGATTCTGACCACCAATGATCATGAACTGGCAATAAAAGTGAAGGCTTTATTAGCTCATGGTATCGATAAAACCACTTATGAACGCGAGAACAGGGAAAAATCCTGGTATCGATCAGCCAGTTACGTGGGTTACAATTTTCGGATGAGTAATATTTTGGCTGCCATAGGTGTGGAGCAGTTGAAAAAACTGGAAGGGATGAATAAAAGACGCCGCCAGCTGGCCCGGGAATTATCTGAGGCTTTAAGTGAGATTTCTGAGCTTTCCCTTCCAGTAGAAAGACCAGATAATAAACATGTCTATCAGATGTATACCGTCCGTGTTCGAGGAGGAGTTGATCGGGATAACTTTGTAAAAGCATTGAATGATAAAGGGGTCGGAGCATCGGTCCATTTTTATCCTCCTGTACACCTCATGCCCCCCTATCAGGTCGATCGCTATCGAAAAGGAGATCTTTCTGTGACGGAAGAAGTGATGGGGGAGATTGTCACCCTTCCGATGTATCCGCAAATGAAATCGGAAGAACTCAATTACATGGTAGGTGTGATTCGGGAAACGATCTCGGAACTAAAGAACTTATGAAAGTCTTACACATAAATACAAAATATCGGGGTGGAGGCGCTGCGCGTGCCATGCAGCGTTTGCATGACCAGTTGCTTGCGAAGGGCCATGAGTCAAAGTTCCTAATTGGTCGGCCCGGACAGGCGAACCCTCCCCTTGTCAATTTTATAGGGGATGTCATTTCTGAATATGGAACCATTTGGGAAAGTTTAATGTCTCGTTTTGGGAATCGATTTGATGATCTTTGGGGGATCCATTCCTGGGCATATCGCCCCACACTTAAACTTCCTCACGCTGAAATTTATAAGTGGGCCCAGCTCATCGATCTTCGGAATTTGTTTGGAGGTTATATTAATCTGTGGGTTTTGCCTGAATTAAGCAGGAATAAGCCTGTAGTTTGGCGGCTGCCCGACATGTGGGCGTTGACGGGCCATTGTGCCTATCCCTATGATTGTCAACGTTGGATTACTGGATGCTATGATTGCCCTCTGCTCACTGAAGAAGGCAGAAAGATCGTTGAGCCCCCCCCCACCCGTTGGGATGGGACAAAACGTGTCTGGAGAGCAAAAAAAGATATATATTCAAGGTCGAAGCTTCATATTGTTGTGACGACTTCGTGGATGAAAGCTAATGTGGAAAAGAGCATTCTGGGGAATGCGATATCTATCAATGTGATTTCTAACGGTGTGGATTTAGAGGTTTACCATCCTTATGAGAAGGATGAGGTGCGCCGGGAGTTAGATCTGCCGCTGGATCGGAAAATTCTCCTTTTTGCGGCTGCGGATTTAAAGAACCTTCGGAAAGGATATATCTATGCCAAAAAAGCGGTAGAAAAACTGGTGCACAAAATGCACCCCCCCCCGATCCTAATTACCATGGGAAATGCGAAGGGTATAAAAATGGAGAAATTCCTATCCACATCAATCCATCATTTCGGGTTTGTGAGAGGGAAAGAAAGGCAAGCCAAGATATTTGCAGCAGCGGACCTTTTTCTGTGCACTACCCTCGCTGATGCTCAGCCCCAGACTGCGTTGGAGTCCATGGCCTGTGGTACACCTCTGGTGGGGTTCGATGTCGGTCCCATGGCGGACCTTATCGGCCTTGGAAAACGCGGCTTTCTTGCGAATGAAATCACGTCTGAGTCCTTGGGGAAAGTATTGCAAAAGATCATCAACCAACCGCATGTGATCACCGAAATGGGGGAAAACTGCAGGCGAAAAGCGATCCGCGATTTTGATATCGATGCTCAGACCAATGAATATATCCGCCTGTATCAAGAGATCCTTCAAGGAAAACACAGCTGACATTGCGGGTGAATATCAATATTGTCATACTTCGCTCTTTTAGTAGGATTTAATCATTTCTTACGTGCTGATTCGTACGCTTGATTTTGACATCCTACCCTTGACCCAGGAAAAGGTTCAGTTATAATTCAACTGCTGAATTTTAGAGAAAAGTGGAGCATATGGCATTGGATGAAACCCAAGAAACGCGAGAATTAATCCTTTTAGAGGAGATTGAAGAGGATCCAGATATCACGCAGGCTAATTTGGCGGAAAAGCTTGGTGTGGCTGTAGGGACAGTAAACTGGCATTTGAAACGGCTGATTTCAAAAGGATATGTAAAAGCGAAACGCGCTCAACGGAAAAAGCTCCGGTACATAATTACTCCAGAAGGGCTGGCTTTGCGGGCGAAATTGACGGTAAAGTATGTGGAAAACCAGATGCGATTATATAGAACAACCCGTCAACACGTGAAGGAATTTTTGGAAGAGGTCCAGGTATCTGGGTATTCCGCCGTAAAGATTGAGGGGGATAGTGAGATTGCAGATGTTTGCCAACTTACGTGTCTTGAGCAGGGTTTTGAAGTTGTGGAAAAAGGGGATGTTCCTGTTTTATCCGTCCAAGGATATGAGGTTTTTTTAGAGATTCCCCAGGATAATAATGGGGTGAGAAAGACATCTGTCTCCGGTTGATATCCTTGGTTTCATGTAGCGTGATTTAGCAAAGGAAAATAAGATGAAGAAAGCGTTAATCACTGGTATAACCGGGCAAGATGGATCCTATCTGGCAGAGTTGCTGCTGCACAAAGGCTATGAAGTGCATGGTGTCATCCGCCGGGCGAGCACATTTAACACCCGGCGCATTGATCATCTGTATCGGGATCCACATAATGGAGAGGATGTACGTCTGTATTTACACTACGGGGACCTTGCCAGTTCCGATAGTTTAGAACGTGTCATTCATGACGTGGTCCCGGAAGAGGTTTATAACCTCGGCGCACAAAGTCATGTCAGGGTGAGTTTTGATATGCCTGAATATACGGCGGATGTCACAGGTTTAGGCACGGTCCGCCTTTTGGAAGCTGTCCGCAGGTCGGGTATTGAAACCCGGTTTTACCAAGCATCTACCAGTGAGTTATTTGGGAGCGCTTCTCCCCCCCAAGATGAGGAAACATCTTTCAAGCCCCAAAGTCCTTACGCAGCTGCGAAATTATACGCCTTCTGGATGACAAGGAATTATTCCCAGGGTTATGGCATGTTTGCTTGTAATGGGATTCTTTTCAATCACGAATCCCCCCGGCGGGGGGAAACCTTTGTGACCCGCAAGATCACCCGGGCCGTGGCGCGGATCAAAGCGGGCCTTCAGGATAATCTTTACCTTGGAAATCTGGAAGCAAAACGCGATTGGGGTTATGCTCCAGAGTATGTGGAAGCGATGTGGGATATGCTCCAACAAAATGAACCATATGATATCGTGATTGGCACGGGGGAAGCCCATACCGTGCGAGATTTTGTGGATGAAGCTTTTGGGTATGTGGACCTTGATTATCGTGATTATGTAAAGATTGACCCGCGTTATTTCCGCCCCACGGAGGTCGATTATCTGGAAGCGGATATTAGAAAGGCGAAAAAGATCATTGATTGGGATCCCAAGGTGAAATACCATGACCTGGTAAGGATAATGATGGATGCCGATTTGGAACTTGTTGGTCTGGAATCCCCAGGTTTGGGGAAAGAGATCGTGACCAGTGCGTTTGGGGACTGGCATACTTGGGAAGATCAAGTTGTGAGTATGGGACAGTAAACTATGAATAAAACGTTTCCCGATCCAGAAAAATTTTGGGCTGACCGGCGGGTGTGTATCACTGGAGGAGCGGGTTTTTTAGGGTCCTTTGTCCAAGAAGCGTTACGAGAACGAGGGGCAGATGACTTATTTATCCCCCGAAGTGAGGAGTATGACCTCACACAGTTTGAAGATATCCAGCGCATGTTAGAGGATGCCCAGCCGGATATAATAATTCATCTCGCTGCCTTGGCGGGTGGCATTGGTGCGAATCGGGCCCGTCCAGCAGAATTCTTCTACCAGAACTTGATGATGGGTGTACTTCTTTTACATGAGGCTTGGAAATTTGGCGTTCAGAAATTCGTGGCCATAGGCACGATATGCGCGTATCCTAAGTACACGCCGATCCCATTCAGTGAAAATGATTTATGGAATGGATATCCTGAGGAAACCAACGCTCCCTATGGGTTAGCGAAAAAGATGCTCCTTGTTCAATCCCAGGCGTATCGAGACCAGTATGATTTCAATTCCATCTATTTATTACCTGTAAATTTGTACGGCCCTCGGGATGATTTTGACTTGGAAACGTCCCACGTCATCCCTGCGTTGATAAGAAAAATGATCGAAGCGAAAAGCCGTGGTGATTCAAAAGTGGTCTTATGGGGAGATGGCTCACCCACCCGTGAATTTTTCTACGCTGGAGATGCTGCGCGGGGAATTGTCCTTGGGGCAGAACGTTACAATGGGCGGAATCCCGTTAACCTTGGGGCTGGGATGGAAATCAGCATCAGGGGCCTGGCGGGTTTGATTGCTAAATTAACAGGGTATTCGGGGGAAATTGTCTGGGATACCAGCAAACCCAACGGACAACCTCGCAGGGCCCTGGATGTGTCAAGGGCCAAAGAGTATTTTGGCTTTAAAGCAGAGATCCCTTTTGAAGAGGGTTTGAAGCGCACGATCTCTTGGTATCGCGAACATCAAGAAAGTGGTGCAGCATAAATGATGTGTTTATTGGGGTCGGAATACATAAAGTACAAGTGATCAGGCAGATTACACAAAGGACGTTACCATTTCTCGAGTATTAATTACAGGCGCAAGCGGTTTACTGGGCTCAAATTTAGCACTTGATTTTTCAAATCAAGATCTTGTGTTTGGGCTGGTGAATAAGCGAGTGCTTGACACAGAGCGATTTTGCGTTTTGCAGGGGAACTTGTTACAAGAGAGTGTTTTGAAGGACGTGATTACCCGGGTTCAACCTCAAATTATCATTCATTGTGCGGGCTTGACGAAAATTGACCAATGTGAGCGTCAACCAGAAAAAGCTTTTCTTTTGAATGCCAATTTACCTAAAAAAGTGGCTGAATTCACTTCTCAGCTGAAGATAAAACTACTGCATATATCTACCGCCACGGTATTTGATGGCAAAGATGGCCCTTATTCAGAAAATGATTCCCCCAACCCATTATCCGTGTATGCGAAGACGAAGCTGGAGGGAGAAAAAGCGGTGTTAAGACAGGATCCTGATGCGATCATCGCGCGGGTTAGCCTTTTTGGATGGAGTCCTTCAGGGGAGAGATCTTTAGCGGAATTCTTTTTCAATCATCTCAAACAAGAAAAATTGGTTCACGGCTTTACAGATGTTGTGTTTTGTCCCTTATTTGTGAACCATTTGGGGTCCATTCTCCATAGTTTACTCGAGGGAGATTTTCGGGGCTTGTACCACGTGGCGGGTTCTTCTTGTTTGAGTAAGTTTGAATTTGGTCGACTGATCGCAGAAAAATTTGGATTTGACCCTGACTTAATTCAACCCTTATCTGTGGAGGAGGGGGATTTGTTAGCTGAACGGTCAAAAGATTTACGGTTGAATAACCGGAAGCTTGTTCGAGATACAAAACAGGAGCCGCCCCCGTTATCCACAGGTCTTGATGAGTTTTATACTCGTTATCAACAGGGTTATCCACAGATGCTGCAGAAGATGATTATGACCCGGCACTGACATAATCGTTTGAAAATAATATCCTTTCGGGAAGAGAGATAGTTAATGGCAAGGAAAATCACCATATTTACAGCACCAAAACCTTTTACAAATCCGCACATAGATCTCATCCAGAGGAACGCCATCCGATCCTGGCTTCAGCTTGGCAAAGAAGCGGATATTATCTTAATTGGAGAGGAAGCGGGTTTGGCAGAAGTTGCTGAAGAGTACCAGGTTACTCATCTTCCCGGAGTGGATCGAAATGAATGGGGAACGCCACAGGTAGACTCGATCTTTCAGCTTGCCAGGAAGGTAAGTGACAATCAAATTTTGGCTTATGTCAATGCAGATATCATCCTCCCCCCAGATTTGATAGATGTGGCTCGGGAAGTATGTAGGCTGGAGGATCAATTTCTGATTGTTGGCAGGCGGTGGGATATGGAGATCAAAAAAGAGATCAAATTTCATGATGAGTGGGTGGAGGAATTACAATCTGAGGTAGATAGAAAGGGAAAACTTCATGGGTTGGCTGGTATTGATTTTTTCATTTTTCCTCGGGATGTGTTTGTGGAGGTCCCACCCTTTGCCATTGGCCGAGCGGGTTGGGACAATTGGATGATTTATGAGGCGAAAACGAAAGGATGGAAAGTTATCGATATCACCCCCTCTTTGATGGTCATTCACCAAGAACATGATTACGGTCACCTGCCGGATGGAAAGCCGCACTACGGTTTGGAGGAATCCTTTAAAAATGTAAGTATGGGGGGAGGATTTCGCACCGTTTACGATTTGTTGGACGTGGATTATGCATTTGTTGAAGGCCGAGTGAAAAGGGTACCCTTATCCCTCCCCCGAACTTTACGGAAGTTAGAACGCTGGATTATACCGGAGGAGAAGTCAGGTTGGCGCTGGAGATTTGTTCGTCAATTGAGAAATTGGCAGGGGAAATGTCTGGAGGATAATTAAATGAGCCGGATAGGTATGAATCCAGCCAGAAAAACGAAAACTTCTTACCGACCAGAAGAGGTGACAGTAGCCCTGCTTACCTATATCCCCAGTCTGCAGGGGTATTTTCAGCATCGTCTGGATGTGTTGAAGCTTTCCCTGACCAGTTTGATTGAGAATACGAAATCTCCTTGCGATATCGTCGTTTTTGACAACGGATCCTGTAAACCGGTGCTGGCTTATCTTAGAGGATTATTTAGGGATAAAAAAATCGACTATCTTTTCCTCTCTAATCATAATCTCGGTGTGGAAGGAGCGTTAAATTTTTTATCCCATGCAGTGATGGGGTCTTATCTCGCATATTCCAATGATGATGTTTTCTATTACCCAGGTTGGTTGGAGGAGCACATGGCGATCATTCGTGCTTATCCAAACGTGGGTATGGTCAGCGGAACCCCAACGGGATTTTCATCAGAGACAGCGGATCAGGCGTTTGAAAAGTTTATTCTGAAAAATGTGCCTGGGCTAGAAATTTCCCAGAGAGAACGAGTTGACAAATGGGAGGCGGACTGGGCGAGAAGTACAGGAAGGGATGAGCAGGAGCATCTCCGCGCGATCCAAGATTCTCTTCATGATGTATTATCCTATCGGGGGGTCAAAGCAATAAATTCAGCCACCCATTTTCAATTTGTGGCTCCAAAAGAGGTCATCCAAAAAGCATTGCCCTCTGTATGGGATGGCAATCTGATGGGGGGAGTAGTCGAGATGGATCATAAAGTAGATGCGATGGGCTTTTTACGTCTCTCTACACCGGATAGGGTAACCCGACATATTGGCAATATGATTGATCCGGAATTAGGAAAGGAAGCTGAGCGTTTGGGATTAACAATTAAATCTCCGCATAAGATCACAAAGAGGAAACATTGGTTGTTGAAAATCCCGGGGAGTGGTCGAATTTTGCAACCTCTTTATCACTGGTTGTTTAAGATATTAAATCATCTGGAGTAAGAGGATAATGAGGTTCTTAATTGCTGGTTTTGGTTCTATAGGACGCCGACATTTCAGAAATTTACTGGAATTGGGTCAGGGAGATATCATCTTTTATCGCACCCATAAGAGCACATTGGATGATGATGAGTTATCGAATTTCATTGTGGAAACGGATTTGGACAAAGCTTTAGCCCATAATCCGGATGCGGTAATCGTCTCTAATCCCACGGCTTTCCACCTGGATGTTGCCATTCCAGCAGCAAGAGCGGGATGTGACATTCTGCTCGAAAAACCAGTCTCTCACAATATGGAAAGGATTGAAGAATTTAAACGATTGGTGAATAATAATCATTGCCGGGTTTTAGTTGGTTTCCAATTCCGATTCCATCCTGGGTTGAGGAAAATAAAGGAATTTTTGGAGAATGGTCGTATCGGCCGACCTCTTTCCATGCGAGCTCATTGGGGTGAATATTTACCTGGCTGGCATCCCTGGGAGGACTACCGTCAGGGATACAGCGCCAGAGCAGATCTGGGTGGGGGGGTGATCTTAACATTGTCCCACCCCTTTGATTATTTGCGGTGGTTGTTGGGAGAAGTGAGTGCTGTGTGGGCATTCACGGAATCAAGCAGTGCCTTAGAAGTGAACGTTGAGGATACAGCGGAAATTGGATTGCGGTTTAAGAATGATTGCATTGGAAGTGTGCACTTAAATTACACGCAACGTCCTCCCTCGCATTGGTTGGAAATTGTAGGATCTCAAGGGACAATCCAATGGAGATATGATGAGGGGGGTATAAAGGTTTATGATTCTGTTGATGGTTGTTGGCATAATTATCCGCCGAAAAATGGTTTTTATCGTAATGATTTATTTTTAGATGAAATGGAACATTTTATTGACATCATATGTCATGAAATTGATCCGGTATGTTCTTTGGATGATGGAATGCGTGTCCAAGAGATAATAAAAGGCATAAAAAGTTCAACTGAGTCAGGGAGGATACAGTTTTTTGGATAAAGAAAGGATTACTCAAATTCAAAGTCATCCAATATTTCTCTGTGGCCATCCAAAATCTGGGACGACACTCGTCCAGGGGATATTCGATTCTCACCCCCAGTTAATCGTTTATCCTGAAGAAAGCTATTTCTTTCGGGATTTTCTACCTGCGACTAGGGGAGCTGGTTTTGAGGAAAAAACCAAATTAGCTGAACGTGTTTTAATTCACATGTTCAAGTGGAATAAAGATTCCCCTCCAATTTCCCAGAATGGTTTTCCAGGCCGTGATTACTCCGAAATACATTTTCCTCATATTCGGAAGGTTATGTATGATTACTTGCCCGAGAAAAGAGGATCAAGTGAGGCTGATTTTCTTAGCTCTGCAGTATTGGCATTTGGGAAAGTTAGTGGTCAATTAAGTGAGAACTCGAAATACTGGGTAGAAAAGACGCCATATAATGAACTGTATGTTGAGAAGATGTTTTCCTTTTGGCCGCATGCTAAGTGCATTCATATCACCAGAGATCCGCGTGATAATTATCTTTCTTATCGTCGTAAGCATCCAGAATGGTCCCCAGAATTTTTTTCAGAAAATTGGATCCGTTTTGCAAAGCTAGGTTTAGCTAACCAAAGGAAATTAGGGGCAAATCGTTATCTCATCATACGATATGAAGACCTGGTAACAGAACCCGAGAAGACAATAAACAGTATGATAGATTTTTTATCTATCGAATTTCACGAATCTTTATTAAAACCAACTCGGGTAGGGAAATCTTGGTTGGGAAACTCAATGTTTGATGATAAATTCCAAGAGATCAGTGACGATCCAGTTGGTCGTTGGTGTGATAGACTTTCTACTTTGGAAGCGAACATCATTATGGTTAAATCAGAAAAGGTCATGAAGCAATTCAATTATGATTGCACATACTCTTTGGATGTTAAGACAAAGATGCGCTTAGTTACGTGGCCTGTTCGCAAGCGGTTAGAGTTCCTGGTAAGAAAGCTGTCCTAGAGGATAGTGTTATGAGAAACTAGCCTATGTTCTATTCCAGAAATTGCTCATTGAGCTGATGCTTTCCGGTGTTCCAGATTGTCGCTGGGGTGGAACATGGAGCTTTGGTCATTGAAATCCTCCAAGCAAAGGGAATCATCGATCTGGCTAATGTGGTTGTTTGTATCACGATCTCTGTCTGCAACAGCATATTTACATGCTGGGAAAGCATTAAAGCGCTTCAAATCGTGCGGACGGATCCGATCAAGTTGTCGGTGTTAGTGATTGGAGATCGTTCCCTTGTTTCTAAAGATAAGGCTTGGCATAAGGTGATGGATGTTTGAAAAAAGACTGGTTTGTGTTATGATGTGCAGTCGATATTTGATAGGAAATAAAAATATTTTTAAATGGTAAAAGGCAGTGCTTTAAATAGATAAGGAGCTCTTAGAGAATTATGAGCAAAGATGGAAAAATAACAAGCCCCTATGGTGGGGAACTAGTGAATTTGTCGGTATCAGATGAGGAACGTGATCGGTGGATTGAACGAGCGAACCAATATCCATCTCTCCAGCTCACAGACCGCGCTTTGCACGATTTGGAGCTTCTTGCGGTCGGCGGCTTTTCACCTTTAGATCGGTTTATGGGAGAGAATGATTACCAACGTGTGCTGACAGAAATGCGTTTGGAGGATGGGACCCTATTTCCAATTCCCATTACATTGACGATTAATAAGGAGGAGCTTCCTACACGAGGGGAGTGGATTACACTTCGAGACTCCCGAAACTATATCATCGCTGTGATGCGTATAGAGCAGGTTTTCCGTTGGGACCCCAAGCGGGAGGCGCGTTTGGTGTTAGGCTCCACCGATCCCCGCCACCCCCTGGTTTCTGAAATGGAGCACTGGGGAGACCTGTGTATCTCTGGGGAATTAAACGTAATCCAGATGCCAATTTATTATGATTTTTTAGATATTCGGCATTCACCAAGTGAGGTTCGATCTTTACTTGAAAATATTGGAAATGAACATGTCACTGCATTTCAAACTAGAAATCCAATGCACCGCGTCCATGAGGCATTAACAAAAAGAGCCCAGGAGCGTGTGGGAGGGAGCCTTTTGATCCACCCTGTGGTGGGAATGACAAAACCTGGTGATGTGGACCATTTCACTCGCGTTCGTGTCTATAAAGCTTTGGTAGAAAGTTATTATGAAGACAACACGGTGTTGAGTTTACTGCCTTTGGCGATGCGCATGGCAGGTCCGCGGGAAGCTTTGTGGCATGCCATTATCCGCAGGAATTACGGCGCGGATCATTTCATCGTCGGACGCGATCACGCAGGACCCGGTGAGGACAGCAACGGGAAACCGTTTTATGGTCCATATGAGGCACAGACAATGATGGATCAGTACCGGGATGAGATCGGTGTTACCGCTGTAAAATTTGGTGAATTGGTTTATCTCGAAAAAGAAGATCGATATATCTCCAGTGAAGAAGCTCCGGAGGATGCAAAAGCAGTTTACATATCTGGGACACAAGTCCGGGAAGAATATCTTGCCAACGGCAAAGAACTCCCTTCTTGGTTCACCCGCCAAGAAACAGCTGATATCCTTCGGGAAACGTATCCCCCGCGGCATAAACAAGGGCTTTGTATCTGGTTTACCGGCTTGAGTGGATCCGGGAAATCCACCATTGCCAACGCATTGACCCCTATGCTCCTGGAACGGGGACGACAAGCGACCACACTTGATGGTGATGTCGTTCGAACCCACCTTTCAAAAGGGTTGGGGTTCAGCAAAGAGGATCGAGATACGAATATCCTTCGTATTGGATTTGTGGCAGGGGAGATCGCTCGGCACAATGGATCTGTCATTTGCGCTGCTATCAGCCCTTACAGCAAAACCCGGAACGAAGCCAGGAAGATGGTAGGGGTGGATAAGTTCGTTGAAGTGTATGTTAGTACCCCTCTGGAAGTTTGTGAAGAGAGAGATGTCAAGGGGTTGTACGCCAAGGCCCGCAGTGGTGAGATCAAAGGCTTCACGGGAATTGATGATCCTTATGAAGAACCGAAGAACGCGGAAATCGTCATCAATACCGTTGATAGAACACCCAAAGAATGCGCGGAAGAGATTGTAGATTACCTGGAAGAACACGGGTTTTTGAAACCTGACGGGTTTACGACCACTCTTACTGATTGATCAAGGGGGATGGATGCACGGCAGCAAGATTGTGATGCGGCATCCTATTTCCACTGCTTCAAAAAGGAACAGGAGTCCTACATGAAAGAGGTTGATGAATTGTTTGACCTTTCAGGTCGAATAGCCTTAGTCACCGGAGGGGCCGGATTTCTGGGGGAACAATTTTGCGAAGCTTTATCTGAGGCTGGCGCCGATGTAGTTGTGGCAGATATTGATCGAGAAGCGGCGGTTCGATTCGCTGATGAACTGAACCGCAGGCAAAGAACTGCAGCGGGGATAGGCGTCGATATCACAGATCCGGAATCAGTCCGGGAGATGGTGAATTTCACCGTAGATCAATTTGGCCACTTAGATATCCTGGTCAATTCTGCGGCTTTAGACCCCAAATTTGAAGGGGGGAGCGCTTCCCAGCACGTAACGTCTTTTGAGGAATTTCCCCTGCAATCCTGGCGGGAGGCTATGGATGTTAATCTGACTGGGATTTTTCTGACCTGCCAGGCGGCTGCCAAAATCATGAAAGAAAATGGTAAAGGCTCGCTGATTAACCTTTGTTCCACCTACGGCATCACAGGACCTGATCAGCGTTTATATGAGTCGCTTGGGAAACCTAGGAAATATAAACCGGTTTATTACACGGTCAGCAAAGCCGGGGTGTTAGGTCTGACACGCTATGTTGCCACATATTATGCAGGT
The DNA here is from genome assembly GCA_046483045.1 of Anaerolineales bacterium. Lineage (GTDB taxonomy): Bacteria > Chloroflexota > Anaerolineae > Anaerolineales > UBA11858 > B10-G9. Next base: position 50,972 of record JAWODY010000063.1, read on the forward strand.
ACGGAGATTCGCTGCAATGCGCTCACGCCGGGTGGAGTTGAACGAGAGCATGACCCGGCATTTAAGGAGGCATATGCGAGCAGGACCGTCCTGGGAAGAATGGCGTATCCACATGAGTTAAAAGGTGCGGTCGTCTTTTTAGCGTCGGACGCTTCCAGCTATATGACAGGGGCAAATTTAGTGGTGGATGGAGGGTGGACAGCATGGTAGAGGTCCTGGCTTTAATTCCAGCCCGTGGAGGATCGAAAAGCATCCCCCGCAAGAATATAAAACTCATGGGAGGTCACCCCCTTATTGCGTATAGTATTGAAGCGGCCTTGCAGTCCTCATTCGTGAACAGGACGGTGGTTTCTACAGATGATCAAGAAATCGCGGAGATCGCTGTTTCCTACGGCGCTGAAGCCCCGTTTCTCAGGCCTGCAAAGTTTGCTCAGGATGACACCATGGACCTGCCGGTTTTCCAGCACGCACTTAGGTGGCTTACAGATGCGGAAAGTTACCGGCCGGAGGTCGTCGTGCAGCTGCGCCCCACAAGCCCTTTTCGTCCTCCAGGGTTGGTGGATGGGGCGGTGCAGGTGATCCTTGATCATCCGCAAGCGTCTTCGGTCCGGGGGGTTGTGCCCTCCAAACAGAACCCATTTAAGATGTGGAAGATCGGTCAAGGTGGCTGCATGATCCCCCTGCTTGAGACGGATTTTGAGGAACCATTTAATATGCCGCGCCAGGACCTTCCTGATACATATTGGCAGACCGGACATATTGATGTGATCAGATCTGAAACCATCCTGAAAGGTTCCATGAGTGGAGCCAAGATTTTTCCTTATCACATCAAGCCTCGCTTCAGTGTAGACCTGGATTCCCCATTGGATTGGAAACTGGCTGAATGGCGTTTGCAAAAACTAGGTGGAGATATCGTCTCTCCTGCTGGAGCTGGCGGAACCACTCTGCGGGATGTCAGCTTGGTAGTCTTAGATTTTGATGGGGTGCTGACCGATAATCGTGTTTACGTGAATCAGGTGGGAGAAGAGACCGTAGCAGCTCATAGAGGGGACGGGATGGGGATTGCGTTATTAAAAGAATCGGGTGTTGAGGTGATTATCCTTTCCACAGAAGAAAACCCTGTTGTTTCTGCCCGCGCGAGAAAACTTAATGTTCCAGTGCAGCAGAGGATCAAGGATAAAGGAGCTGCCTTGAAATCTCTCTTAACAAAAAAACACATACCTTCCCGTGAGGTTGTATACCTGGGGAATGATATCAATGATTTACCGTGTTTCCCCATCGTTGGGAAAGCGGCTGCGGTGGCAGATGCCCATCCAAAAGTGGTGGAGAAAGCTGATTTACTTTTGAGTAAGAAAGGGGGGGAAGGGGCAGTTCGGGAGTTAGCTGATTTAATCATCAAGCAAAAAAAGAAGGAAAATTGAAGGTGTATGGAGGTATCCTATATGAAACGTGAAATAAAGCTGGGAAATCGTTGGGTTGGAGAGGGTCACCCGGCATATATTATCGCGGAAATCGGGATTAATCACAATGGGGATATCGATATCGCGAAACAGTTGATCGACGCTGCGGTAGATGCGGGGTGTGATGCGGTAAAGTTTCAAAAACGAACACCAGAGCTTTGTGTGCCGGAGGAACAGCAGGATAAGATGCGGCATACTCCCTGGGGTTATATTACGTATATGGAATACAGGGATCGGGTGGAATTTGGCCTGGAGGAATTCGAGGAGATCGCGGACTACTGTGATTTGAAAGGCATTGAATGGTTTGCGTCCTCCTGGGACAAGCCTTCCGTTGATTTTCTGGAGCAATTTGATCTCGTCGCTCATAAGGTCCCCTCTGCTTTACTGACTGATTCCGCATTATTAAAAAAGCTTAGGGAGCAGGGCAAACCCATCATTTTGTCGACAGGGATGTCTGAGATGGAACAAATCCAGGCAGCTGTTGATATTTTAGATATGGAAAACCTGGTGATAGCTCACTGCACAAGCACCTATCCCTGTCCTCCGAATCAATTAAACTTGCGTATGATTGAAACCTTACGGGATATGTATCCCTGTCCGATTGGATATTCAGGTCATGAGGTTGGACTCCCCACGACCGTTGCTGCTGTGACTTTGGGGGCTTCCCTTGTGGAACGCCATATCACGCTGGATCGAGCGATGTGGGGTTCTGATCAGGCTGCCTCGGTAGAACCGGGCGGTGTCCGCAAACTTGTCAAGTACATTCGTGTAGTGGAAGAGGCCTTGGGAGATGGGGTAAAAACGGTCTATGAAAGTGAAATCCCAAGCCTTGAGAAATTACGAAGAAAAGACACGTTGCCTGTCCGGGGTCGATATAAAAAGGATCTTTAGCCTTCCTGGTAATTTTGAAACGTTATTCAAATGAATTAGCAACATTGAAGCGTAAAGTAAAAGAAGGCGAAAAGCATTTAACAAGTCAACATAAATGAATTAGTAGGAGAGGATGTTAACAAGAATTTTCAGTAAGATTAAGCGAGAATTGATAAGGTTTTGTCTTCTCAAGCGGGTAAGGAGAACCAATCGAAAGATTTTGGCTCATTCCCAACCGGACACTGAAAAGAAACCTGTGATTTTCTTTAATGCTTCCGCCCGGTTGCGGGGATTAAGTCAAAATGCCGCTTTTTCCCTAATTACAGCTTGGGCAGTGCAATTGGCGGGGGTTCCTGTAGTTCATTTCGCGTGTCGGGCAGGAATGAGTCACTGTGTGCTGGGAACAATTTTGGGAGACCCTGACGATCCCCCTCCGTGCCGGGGATGTGTTGCGGATACCAGGCGATTCACTGAATCAGCTTTTACCGCATGGTTTGATTACCATGAAAATCAGGAGTTAAAATCGAAGTTAGATGGTTTGTGTGTCTCAGAGCTCAAAGATTTCCATTATCAAGATCGACCACTGGGACCTTTAGCAGTTCCAAGTTTACGTTGGGCACTCCGCCGGCACGATCTAAAAGACGATCAAATCACGAGATACTTGCTTTCTTCCTATATAATATCCGCTCATAATATCGCAGAAAATTTCCGTCAGGTCTTGCAGAGGGAGCAACCCCAGTCGGTCATTGTTTTCAATGGCTTGCAGTATCCAGAGGCCACGGTACGATGGGTGGCCCAACAGCACGGGAGCCGGGTTATTACATTTGAAGTAGGACTCCGTCCTTATTCCGCGTTTTTTACAGATGGAGATGCAACCGCGTATCCGATTCACTTCCCGGATGCGTTTCAGTTATCTGAGGAGCAGAATGAGCGATTAGATGCCTATTTGGAAAACAGGTTTGAGGGGAATTTCACCATGGCCGGCATACAATTTTGGCCTGAAATGAGATCCCTGGATGATGAAATTATAAAAAAGATTGGGGAATATAAACAGGTAATCCCAATATTCACAAACGTAGTTTTTGACACAAGCCAGGCTTTTGCGAACACGATTTTTTCCAGTATGTTTGATTGGTTGGATACCCTATCGGGGATCATAAAAGATCACCCTGAAAGCTTGTTTGTAATCAGGGCACACCCGGACGAGTTGAGAGAGGGTAAAGAAAGTAAGCAGACAGTAGAGGCCTGGGTGAAATCCAACAGGCTTGATGAAAGGGATAATGTGATTTTTATTGGTCCTAATCAACTCCTTTCCTCTTATGAATTAATCCGCAGGTCGAAATTTGTGATGGTATATAATTCATCTATTGGCCTAGAAGCGAGTTTGTTAGGGGCGCCGGTCTTGTGCGGGGGTAAAGCACGCTATACCCAGTATCCAATTGTGTTTTATCCTGATTCTAAGAAAGACTATCTTCAGAAAGCAAGCAACCTTCTGGAATCTACGCAAATTGAAGTACCTGAAGAATTCTCTGAAAACGCCCGTCGTTTTTTGTATTATCAATTATTTAAGGTATCTTTACCATTTGATGAATACTTGATCACACATCCTGCCCCGAGTTATGTGCAGTTGGAAAAATTCCCTATAAAAAAGCTGAAACCGGAAAAATCTCCGACGATAAAAACCTTGCTGAAAGGTATCCTGCATGGTGAACCGTTTGTGCTCGATGGCAAACCTAAGGAGTTTTGAGCCGTTTCAAGGGGGCAATTTAGTTGAATAGAATGAAAAGAAAGTAAAATCATATGCAGCGAGGGTAGGCGATTGACTATGAATTTGGAATCCATTCTTTCAAAGGCGAAGGCTTTTGCGAGTTCTATCGTCTTTAGGAATCCATTCCTTTTTTCCATTTTTTTAAATAGGCGATTTGGTGTGGAGCAGAAGTTAATCGCAGGGGATCACCACAATGATAATAAACACCCCAGTATCATTCATTTTTCACTAAATAAAGCAGCAACGCAATTTACAAAAAAGGTCTTGAAAAAAGCAGCTATTGAAAATGGTATGGTCCCTGTTCACATCAATGAATATGCCTTTTTCACAAAATTTCCTTACCTGACAGGCATGGATGAAAAGGAAATGTTTGATTATGCACACATCTTCAAACCAAAAGGCTATATGTATTCTGCATTTGGAGGATATGTCCCGGGAATTATGGATTTAGAGAAGTATAAAGTCATTCTCATGGTGAGAGATCCAAGGGATATCTTAGTTTCATGGTATTATTCCATCGCTTTCAGTCATTCTATTCCCCCTCAGACTAGTAACAGGCATCAAGAATATATCGACCATAGAGCTTCTGCACAAAAAATGACGATCGATGAACATGTCATTTCTCAGAGTGATCGTGTCTTTAATATTTTCAACCGGTATAAAAATTCTTTGTGTGAACCATACCCGGAAATTCACCTAACCTCCTATGAAAAAATGACTTCTGACTTTAAAGGCTGGTTGACGGGATTACTGAATGCCTGTGAGTTAGACGTTAGCGACCAATTATTATCTGAACTCATTGAATATAATCAAAGCGTTCAACCAAAAGGTGAAAATAAATTTAAACATATCCGCAAAGGTGAACCGGGCGACTATGCAGATAAGCTGCAGCTGGAGACGATTGATTATCTGAATCAGAAGTTTGCCCCAATATTTGATGCATTTGCGGATGTTCTCTGAAGAGGTATTCCTTGGATGACATTTAGGTAATCATCATCCTTCCTGTTTTGAAGATCAACTTTGTTGTAAGAATGCGTAAGGGAGGATCATGGTCAACATGCAGAAGAACTGGTGACCATGTGACCGGAAAATTTGCTTTTATAAATATTTGTGGAGTCATTTGGTGAAAATTCATGATCAAACTTGAGAAAAACGACACCTCCCCAAAGTGTTCCATCGTCATCCGCGCCTTTAATGAGGAGGAGCACATCAGCCGCTTGTTGGAGGGGATCATGAAGCAAACCACGGATGATTGGGAGATCATCCTTGTGGATTCAGGTTCCACAGATGCCACCCGGGCCATTGCATCTCGATATCCAACGAGAATCGTGGATATTTCCCCGGATGATTTCACCTTCGGCCGCTCTTTGAATCTGGGCATTGAACACGCCCGTGGAGAGATCATCGTCATTATCAGCGCTCATTGTTATCCGGTGTATCCTGATTGGCTGGAGCTATTGACCGCCCCTTTTAGCGATCCCAGTATCGGGGTAACATATGGCAAACAACGGGGGGGAGAGAGTAATCACTACTCCGAACTGCAATTTTTCCAGCGTTATTTTCCAAACAACAGCCAACCAAAACAAGGTCAACCATACACACACAATGCTAATGCCGCGATACGGCGGGCTTTATGGGAACAGCATCCTTATGACGAAAGTTTAACCGGATTGGAGGATATCGCCTGGAGCAGCTGGGTCAGGGAAGAAGGATATGAGATCTCTTATGTGGCGGAAGCGGAGATTATCCATGTCCATGACGAAACGTTTGCTCAAGTGTATAATCGGTA
>JAWODY010000072.1:0-6433 GCA_046483045.1 Anaerolineales bacterium
CCCGCTACTTGCTGGGCTAATTTTTCGTTGGCTGCCAGCCGGGTCACACTGAGGGTGATGGCATCGACATCGGTTAGGCCGGTTAGAAAACTGGTCAGGTAAACCCCGGTTGATCCAAGGAAATCCTGGGCGAACTCAACGAACATTAATACAAAAGCAAACAGAAGCCCGAATTTAATCGCTGTCGACAACTTAAGCGGGTTGCCGATTTTAAATGATGGGGGAGGAGAGCTGCGGTCAACTAACGTGCCTTTGTTGAAAACAAAGATAATCAAAAGCCCAACTATTAACATTGTGCTGAGAGGAACAATGACTCTAAGCATCAGCGGGGGATGGATGACAAGAACCAGAAACAACACCCGGGGGAACATCACCGTGGACGCCATGATCACGGCCCGAGCGTAATGAGGGGCCATCTCGGGGTTCTCCTGGCTGGCGGATGAAAAACTGATCGTCGTAGCGGTGCTGCTGGCCAACCCTCCCAGTATTCCCATCAACGTAATCCCTTGCGAAGGGCCCAGGATTTTCATCAGCACATACCCGGTGAAGCCGATGCCTGAGATGAAAACGACCATCAACCAGATTTGGAAGGGGTTCAGCAGGCCAAAAGGATCGATCGTGCGATCAGGCAGCAAAGGGAGAATTACAGCAGCAACGAGGGCAAACTGTAGGGCCACATGGATATCTTCTGTGCTCATGTTGCGAATCGCACCGTGCAGCCTGCCTTTCAAGGCCAGCAGCAACGAGGTGATCACAGCCAGGGCGATGGCTACAGTGGCATGTTCTCCCATGACCAGCACGCCAAACAAAAAGGTTAATATCGCAGCCACCTCGGTTGTGATGCCCGGTTCGGATTGTGTCCTCTCCAGTGCGCCCGAGTAGCTGACGGTCGTCATTAATACCAATCCCCCCAAAGCTAAAGCTGCCAGGACCAAACCGTAATCGTCTGCTAAAAATGCAGACACAGACCCCAGCAGGGTGATCAGGGAGAAAGTTCGGATGCCGGCAAAGTCAGGGGTTTCCTTTTGTTGCTGGTAAAATTCTCTTTCTAACCCGATTAGGGCTCCAATTAGCAGGGCAAACCCAAATCGCCACCAAGGCTCGAAGTCTGCCAAATTGAACATAATAAATCACTCCATAACATCTAAAAATAAGCCGGACAGGTCTTTTAATCTGTCAGTTGAATGTATACAGCAGTCAGGCTGGTTGTTTTGTAGCAATTATATTCTATCCTGTCTTATCAGCGACGAAAAGGTGCTGCCGATCTTTTCCTGGGGTATGATAAAGAGGAATAAGTGAACTCACGCGCCCGACCCATCAATGATCTATATGTTCTTGGTTTTGGTACCAGCGAGAAATCCCGCTGGGGTGGGGTAGGGGGATAACCTGCGCGCCGGTGTACCCCATCTGGATCCTCACTATTTCTTCCAACGTTTTTGAGGGTTCGTAAAAGGCATCGATGGCAAGCTTTCCGACAGGGATGATCAGCTTAAGGTTTTAACCAGCCATCAGAGAAAGCTCACTGGACAGGCGGGGGGCAGAGCTCCAGCTGCTCGGAGTTGGGTCGACGATCGCCATATCCGTCAGGGCGCTTTGCTGGATAGCAGAGGTGGCGCTGAAAGATGAAAGCGTGCTCCCTTACCCAGGACTCTTCAAGGCCAACCTGCTGCAGCCAGGAAAACAACCGCTTTCCGCTCGGGCCAACGAAGGGGGACTTTTGTTCGTGTTCCGTCAGACCCTGTGCCTGGCTGATGATCAGGAGCGGTGCGCCCAGGTCACCCCTGAAGATCGGAGGGAGCTGGACCGCATCGAGGTCCGCGGCAACAAAACGCCACCATTTTCTTGTTTTCTTCAGTATGTCTGACATTACTTGTTGTCCTCAATGCCGTCGACCAAAAATGGTGCTACTTTTTACAGATGCCAACTCATTGGCTAATTCGGTGTTTTTGTGGTGCCTACTGTCAATTTTGGGCAGTATAAGATGGTCCTTTTGTTGAACGGTGTGCGCCTACGGAGAGAGCAGGCTTCTAAGGCATACCTTCAGCCTACCAAACCAGATGTCTAGAACGGCACGAAATCGCTGATTGTCACCTTCGGTCTCTGGCTGCAACCTGCAAATAACAGAGCTGACCACAGATAGTCTTTCGATATTAGATGTTGAAAGTATCATACTTACAGGCGAGATTGTTGAACGACAGAAAGATCAGAAAACAAGAGAGCTGAGATTGATCGCACGGGAGAAATTGCCAGCGATTTGTCGTTGAAGTACAGCCTCTCTGTCAGCCGTTTGTTTGTCGACCGGGAAAACTGGCAGGAAGGGGACACTCCTTTTCTCCGCCAGGCTCGCCAGGGGGGCCATCGAGATATAGGAAAGGCTTTGGTGTGAAGTAAGGGTAAAACGGCACCTCGCGGGGGAACGTTGCGGACCAGTCTGTATCCCTAAGGCAATAAGCAGAAGTTTCCATTGTTGGGTAAGACAATTGAATACCGTGTTGCTGGGATTGAAACCGCTTGCGTACATGGAGATTGATCTCGGATTGGATCGCTCCCCGCCACCAGAGTGAGACAGCCAGAGGCTTTCGTTGTCGAACTTTCTGTCATACAGGACCAGGTTGTGGATGAGCTTGCGAAAAGAGGATGACTCTGCCCGGTTATAAAAAAGGAAGAAGCAGTGATCGATCCCTACAGACAACCGCACGAGAATTGTCTCGGGAGCTTGCTGACGAAGATTGTCAGCATGTGGGGGAGGGCGTTCGATGTCCGGAGTGGGGATGTCAGGAGCCTGCCTGGTCCTTGAGCCAGTCAAGCGCGCCCGGCGTTTGCCGCCAGATGTGCAGGTAAGCGGCCGAGTAGCTTACTGCTTCGCTCTCCCCCCCGATGGCGATGGCCTCCGGCAGAGTTAAGGGGATGCGTTTCTGGCCCAGGAGGTAGAGAGGGACGTGGGGGTTGTGCTCCAGCGCGTCCGCCAGGGCCCGGTCAGCCGCCCCGGATGTCCCCTCTTTTTGAAACAATCTCAGTGCACTGGTATAGGTCCATTCGGCGGACCAATCCTCTGCATGCTCGGCAAGATGGGCGTCCACTTCCTCACCGCGGCCGAGCTCAAGGAGCAAAAGAAGGAGAAGGTAGCGGTTGCCCTGGTTGTCCCCGGGGTTGAGGCGGAGCATGTCCCGGTAGTGGGAGGCAGCTTCCTCCCGCCGGCCCAGCTCCCACAACATCCTTGCCAGCCCTTGCCGGGCCCGCATGTAAGGGCGGGTCTCCAGCAGGCCCCAGAAGTGCCCCTCATTCTCTTCAAAGAAATCCTGACCCAGAGCGCGCTCCCCGGCCTCGACGCCTTTCTGGTACAGAGCCAGGGCGCGTTCCATGGTGTCGGATTCCTCTTCTGCCAGCAGAACATACGCGTCGGCGCAGTCTTCGGAGATAGAGAGGGCTTCGTGGGCCAGGATGATACGCTTCGCCGGGTTGGGTTCATCCCAGGCCTGATACATCAAATCCTGGGCCCGGTTCAGGTCAGGGTTCGCCGCTTCCCCACCAAACAGCCGCAGGGTGCCCTCCAGGGCGCGCCGGTCAACGGGAACAGAGTACTCAAAAGCCTCGTTGCCCTCATCCTCCCAGCCCTGGCTCATGGGAGCGCTGGCTAGGACTTCCGGGGAAAGTTCTCCGGCGGGATAGGCGATGGTGAGGTCCATGTCTCCGTCATGCGTGGGTATGGAAAATGTGGCCTGGGCGGGCCGGAAGTCCCCGCGTCCGTCTGGTTCCATGTGCTCCTCCAGAAATATCGGAATCGCCCTCATTGCGATCTCCAGGAAGAGCAAGTCTTGGCGCGGCGGGCGCTCCAGGCTTCCATCCGGGTATATGATGATGGGGGTGGGGTAGCTTTGTTTATTAATCACCTGCCAACGATATTTTTTAACGGCATCCAGGTCGTCGGACGGCAGATAGCTGGCGTCGTTGAAGAGCAGGGCGAGCAGTCCGTTTTCCGGGAATTTTTCCAATTCTGTGTCGGTAGGGGAAAGAAAGGATTCAAAGTCTTCCCAGGATTGAAAAATGTTGAGCCCGTACTCCATCCCAGCAAAGCCCAGGACAATCGCGCAGCGGGGTTGAGATTCCGGCGGGACCTCAATCCGCAGCACCTGCAAATTGTCGAGGTAGTCCCATGGAGAAGCGAGGTAAAAGGCAGCTGCAGCCTTGAACAGATCGCGGATCATCCAGGGCGTCACCCCTTCCCGGGACAGCAGCCCGGGCAGGGGCTCTTTTCCTCGAAAGGCTGCAAATTCCTGGGAAAAATCATCGATCACCTCATCCAGTACCCCCCTCATCGGCTGATGGGAAACCTTGACGCCCAGCTTTTCCATGACGGGTGAAAGATCGGGTAGGAGGCCCGCGTCTTCCAGAAATAGATGGGCGGGGCGGTGAGGAGGATCGGATGTGCCCGGGGTGGGTTCCTGCATGGCCTGGCTCAGGTTAGCAAGGATCTCCTCGGGGGCGGGATGCGGGTCCGTGATCTGGATGGATTGGATCAAGTCTCTGTCGAGGTTGTAAATCCAGATCCCATCCGGCTGGTACGGTACTTCACCGGGAGGGGTGATCCACATGTCCATGGTCCGCACTGCCAGGTACCAGGATCCTTTCTTTTGAGGTAGGGCTTTCATTTCATTATTCATGGAGGGGCCTCTTGTTGGCGGGTTGAGGTATTCGCTGTCCCGACTGTACTTGGGAAATTTCTTTATATCATCTTATCATTATATAGGGTGTTAGGCAAAGATGAAAACTGGACACCTATAAAGTTCAAAAGTGGACACTGAATCCCTGCAAAGGAAGGGAAACAGAATGAACCAATTTCCTGTTCCACCAGATGCGGATGTCCATAAGATCCTTCCCTTCGTTAGGAACCAAATGGACATCAACATATTTTAGTAAGGGGACGTTAGGTACTTCAAAAATATTTTTGAACAGCGAAATTCGACGATAACTATTGACCCGGCGTTTTTCTCTAAGGCAGAATACATCTTTCGGCGAAGTATAGGGCGGGGGCAAGGTTAGCTTGCGGAAGAGGCTGTTTCCAGATGTCCTGGCTTTTTCGAAACGGATCTGAGGGATTTCACCGGTGGTTGAATGCACCTGGTGGTTGTTGTAGCGGTCAAGTTCAGCTTTCAAGACACTGCGTACCTCATCCCTCTCGGATAGTTTTTCGTAAACACAGGTACGTACGATGCGATCCTGCAGCCATCGATAAGGCCTTTCAACTTTTCCTTTTGCCTCCGGTGGACAGCTTTGCTAGTGTGGGGAGAGCGCATAAATGACATCCACACCCAGCAGGCGCATCATTTTTCGCCATTGCGTGTCCACATCATCGGTTTCAAGCACATGTTTGCGCCAGACACTGTCTCTGCCTTGAACAAAACGAAACACGCGTAAGGAATCAACATAGTACCGCAAGGGAAGCCCATATTGCTGGCTCAAGGCCTGGGTCGCCTGAATATGGGCCCAGGTCGTCTCGCTGGACACGAAATCAGCGTACAGCAGCTTGCGGCTGAAGTCATCAATCGATGTGATCAAAGTCCACTTCTCCTTCGCAAAAGGGGACCATTTATGGGTGGAAGCATCGTGCTGGATCAGCGCGCCTATGGATGATGTTAATACTTCCCGATCATGAGTCCTTCTCTTTTTTCGTGGTTTGTGGCAGTCAAGTTTTTTAGCCCGATTTATGATGGTTGTCACAGATACCTGAATGCCTTTGGCTTTCAATCGATCCTTCATTGCTGAGTAGTTATACCCTGAGATTGGCAGGTCAGGATCTTCGACGACAGCCTTCTCCTGCAGCAAGGCTTTCTCGATCTCTGTTTCTGCTGCAGGTGAGATCCTGGGGTGCGTTTTTCGTTGATAGGCAATTGTAAAACGATCTGGATCGTTTCGATATTCTTTCAACAACACGAAGAAGCGTGACTTGCCAATTCCCAGCATCTCTTGAAGGTCAGCTCTGCTAACCTGACCCTGGCAATAGCTCTGGAATAGAAGCTTGATCTGCTCATCTGTGAAACGTTTGTGAAGCTGCGACATTGGACCCTCCAGTTCTAGATTGGAGGGGAAATCGTAAATTATTCCGGGATTTCTGTCAAAACAAGGTGTCCACTTTTCAAGCATAAACTGTCCACTTTTGAAGTTTAAATAACATATCATTATATAGGGTTGAAAACACTGTTAAATTGGATAGAATCAAAAGAGGACCTTTCCCCGCAGCTTGTTGCGGGGAGGGTTCATTATCCTGATCAGAAAGAGTTTTGTAATAGGTCTTGAGGGGAGCACGTTAAACGAACAATGAATTTTGTGTGTAAGGCCTTATCCGGAGGAGGCATATGTCCCCGAAAGTTTCGAAAGTCCAGCAAAACGGCCTGGTGACAATACCCATAGAGATTCGCAGAAAATGGGGCTTGGA
>JAWODY010000040.1:0-45209 GCA_046483045.1 Anaerolineales bacterium
CTCGTGTCATCAGGCTCTGTTCGTAAGCTTGAAATAGAAAGATGACCTGCTCATCGGAAAACCGTTTGTGAAGCTGTGCCATAGCTCCCTCCTTGATATAGTGAGGGAACCTATTATAGGAGTCCAGTTTTCAACTGAAAACCAGTCCAGCTTTCAATTGAAAATAGTCCACTTTTCAATTTCAAATGACACTGAAAACCCCGGAGCTTGACAAGGATTTCCCCAAAGTGTACAATGGGCGATGCACTGGGAGGGAAAAGTTTACAGCCGAGATAGCTCAGTTGGTAGAGCACGTGACTGAAAATCACGGTGTCGCCAGTTCGATTCTGGCTCTCGGCACTGACAGGCGGGCGTGGTTCAGTGGTAGAATGTCTCCTTGCCAAGGAGAAGATCACGGGTTCGAATCCCGTCGCCCGCTCCTGAACGAAGCAATGGCTGGTGGCAAATGGCTGATATGCGACAGCCATTGACCATCAGCCGTTCTTAATCAGGGCGACGTAGCCAAGTGGTAAGGCAGAGGTCTGCAAAACCTTTATCATGGGTTCGAATCCCATCGTCGCCTCTTGTACAAAACATATCCCGCTGCCCAAATCCCCAATCCACCCTCAATCAAATATTTTTTAACCAGACACAGAAAACAGTTGTTTTCTTCACTCTTGAGAGGTGTTATTCAACAGAGTTCCGGGTCATTTCTGCAGCGAACCTTACAGTTTGGAAGTGAATGTCAATCGTGTCACGCACATCCTCCCCATACCCCCCGGACATGACTACGACGACCGGCAATCCTTCCTGGCGGCATCTACCTAACACCAACCTGTCCCGCCGGTCCAAACCTTCTTTCGTGAGCGACAACCGCCCCAGCCGATCCCTCTGGTGGGGATCCGCGCCAGCGAGATAGATGGCCAGGTCCGCAGAAAACCTTTTTATCGCTTCCGACAATCCTTTCTCCAGAGCCTTCAGATATTCCTTATCCTCCGTACCATCAGGCAGTGGAATATCCAGATCTGATTTTTCTTTGTGAAATGGAAAATTCTTCGCGCCGTGAATTGAAAGAGCAAAAACCCGGGGCTCATCCTTAAAAATCGCTGCTGTCCCATTCCCCTGATGCACATCACAGTCCACAATCAAGATCCGATCTGCTCTCTTTTCTCGCTGCACCACTTTTACAGCCACAGCCACGTCATTAAACACACAAAAACCCTGGCCATGGTCGGGATAAGCGTGATGGGTTCCCCCCGCCAGGTTCACCGCGATCCCATCTTTTATGGCAGACCTGCAAGCAGCGATGGTGCTTCCCACGGAGCGGCGGGAACGCTCCACCAGGTCCGGGGACCACGGAAACCCCATGCGCCGGATCTCTTTATCCGTCAATTCCCCCTGCTCAATTTGTTGTAAATATCCTCTGGTATGAACCATCATGAGTTGTTCATCACTGGCTGGTTCAGGAATATGGAGGTCCCCTACAGGGATGATCCCTTCGCTCACCAATCGCTGCCGCAGCAGTTTATATTTTTGGATCGGAAAGCGATGTTTCGGGGGGAGGGGAAACGTGAACAGGTCGTGATAATATACATCCATGATGATTTTTAAGCCGTCATCTGCGCGATTCGAGGATGACCCTGTTGTACCAAGGGGAGAGAATACGGAACCTGCAACCCAAACTACTCAGCCCACGCATGATTTCCCGGCTGGAAAGGGATGCCTTTCCAGCCGGCTTTCAAAGGACACAAAGTCTCCCCCTTCAAATCAAAAAGGAACCCTTCGCGTGGTGATTATTTCTTGCTCAGTCGATACACTCCGCCCCGGATATCGATTAAATAGACTTCTCCCGCTTCATCCTGGCTGATGGCGACAATCCGGTATCCCGTCTGGAATAGCACTTCGCTCACCCAGCTGCCATCCTCCACTTGAAGCAACCCGCGTACAGCACCTGAACAAAAATCCCCGTAAAGATATACCCCTTGCCAGGAAGGCAAGGCACCGCGGTACACCGCCCCTCCAGACACAGAACAATCTCCAGAACTCTGGTTGTATTCTGCGACCGGGTCTATTAAGCTGGCATCCTGAGGTGGGTCCCCTTCAAAGGGGTGACTGCCTTCACGATAATCCCAGCCAAAATTTGCCCCGCCGGGCGCTCCTGCTGGAAGATAGTCAACTTCTTCCCATGCGCTCTGCCCCACATCTGCAATATACAAATCGCCTGTTGCCGGATCAAACCGGAAACGCCATGGATTCCGCAGGCCGAAGGCCCAGATCTCATTCCCAAAAGGGTTGTCCTCGGGAATAGCATAGGGTTCCTGATTGACATCAATGCGCAGCAAAGCGCCGAGGAGATTGTCCAGGTTTTGAGCGTTCCCTTGGGGATCCCCCCCCGAACCGCCGTCGCCGGTGCTGATCCACAAATAGCCTTGAGGCCCAAACAGTACATGCCCACCATTGTGATTCGCAAAAGGTTGGCTGATGGTCAGCACTTTGGATTCCGATGCTGGGTCAGCCCGATTTGGATCTTCAGAAACGGTGAACCGTGAGACCATCGTGTTCCCATTCTTGTCGGTGTAATTGACATAGAAGAAGCCATTCTCCTCATAGTCGGGATGAAAAGCCAACCCCAACAACCCCTGTTCATTGCCTTTATCCCCAACGCGATCCCTGATATCTAAAAATGGAGCCTCAAGGATCTGTCCCGCCTCGATGATCATGATCCGTCCCGGCTGTTCGATGATGAAAAGGCGTCCTGAACCATCTCCCGCGGTGGACAACCCTATGGGCTTGTTAAGCCCTTTCGCGACCGGGGACCATTCATATTCTTCTGGGTTGGGAAACGTTGAAACCTCTGATACCGTAGGAGTACTCACAGCTGTCGGTGTCAACGTGGGTTCCTTGGTGTAGGTGGCAGTGGGAAGCGGTGTATCTGTACTCACGTCAGCGGCAGTAACCGAAAGGGTAGGAGTCGGAGAGACCTCCTGATCCGCTTGCGGGGCACAGGCCCCCAGCTCCAGGATCAACAGTGCGCCTAAAAACCAAACAATCTTCTGGAAACCGTTTTTTCTCTCATTATTCATCTTAAAACCTCTAATCATATCTGCAAATGGATAACTAACCAGCGACAAGCTTAAAAGTTCGTGGTGGGCTGCTGACCCATGCGGCCGTTTTAAACACGCTTTGCATCAGTCCATTTAAACTTCATTGGAAAACATTATACTGAGCGAAGTTAAGCGGGAGATAAGAATACATCCAGCCAGAATCAAACAAAAGAAAACCCCGGCTCCAGTTAAGAAAGCTGGGGTTGTATTTCCATATTCCAAAATTAGGGCTTATAGAAACCTTGGCCTACAAGTCATCAGGGTAACCTCCCCTCATCATGGTCTTTTTCCCCTTATAGGTAGCGGTCAAACCAGCGCAGGACGTGTTCTAAACGCACCACACGGCGGTCAGTGCGCCCGCCCCGGGAGAGGCCGTGGGGCTCCTTGGGGAAACGGACCATCTCGGTATCCACACCCAGTTTCTTCAGGGAGACAAAAACCTGCTCGCCCTGCTCGATGGGACAGCGGTAATCATTCTCACTGTGGATCACCAGCGTGGGCGTACTGGCATTCCCAATGTACTTGATGGGCGAAAGACGCCAATAATTCTCAAAGTTTTCCCAAGGTGATTCGTCACCGAATTCGCGCTGGAAAGCCCAGTTGACGTCACTGGATCCGAACATGCTGATCCAGTTGCTCACACAACGCATGGTAACAGCAGCCTGAAAGCGGTCCGTGTGGCCAATGGACCACACCGTCATATACCCTCCATAACTGCCTCCCGTGATGCCCATTCGTTCCGGATCGATATACGCTTTCTCCTCCACAATATCCACCCATTCCATCAAGTCCGTGTAATCCACCGTGCCCCAGTCATTGACGATCGCTCTTGCGAATTCCTCACCGTAACCCCGGCTGCCGCGCGGGTTGCAGAAATAGACCACATAGTCATGGGCGGCCAGGTAATAAAACTCATGCATGAATAAATAACCGTACTGCGTCCTTGGCCCCCCGTGAATCTCCAGGATAGAGGGGTAAGTTTTGGACCCATCAAAACCAGGTGGGGTCAGGATCCAGCCCTGAATCTCCGTTCCATCCGCGCTCTCAAACCAGATTTCCTCGATTTCACCCAGGTCCAGCTCGGACATCAACCCATCATTGACCCCCGTTAATCTCCGGGATTCTCCCCCTCCCAGATCTTGAACCCATACCTCAGCCGGACGCTTAAAGTCAGCGTACAGGTAGGAAATCCGGGAACGATCCTTATCCACTGTAAACGAACCCACTGTCCCTTTTCCGCCCACCACCGTTTCCAGACCACTTTGCGTATTGTCAATGTCAAGAGACTTGATCTCGGTTTTGCCGTGTTCCGCTACCTGAATAAAGATGCGGGAGCCGTCCCCAGACCATGTGGGGACTGACATGGGCAATCCACCTGGCAAGTCGTTGATCGTGGGGTTGGATATTTCAACGTCATAGGATTCCGTCAAGTTCCGGGCCTCCCCTTCTCCATCAGAGGGAATCACCCATAAGGAAACATTTTTCCAACCCTCCCCTATCCCTTCTTTCCCCAGGTAGGCGATTTTCTTCCCATCCGGGGAGAAGGTCGGCGTCTGTTTGGGGCCGACCGGGGTCTCAATTTTCCGGGACTCCCCACCCGCCGCGGGGATGATGAACAGGTCCACCAGATCCGGTTCCAGATCCGGCTCGTCGGCATGGTTGGAGAGATAGACAATCTGCTCTCCATCAGGAGACCAGCGGGGGCTGACCTCGTCGTAGACATCCCCTTCCGTGAGCTGTTGTGTCTCACCCGAAGGGACATCGACAACCCAAAGGTGCCAGCGCTCCTCAGGGAGATATCCCTCCCCGTCCCGTTTATAGAACACACGCGTCACATGTCGGGCGACCACGCCCAGTTTTTTCTTTACCTCATCTTTCTCACGCTCTTTGGCTTCTTGATCTTTTTTCCGGAAATGGCAAAGGATCTTATCCCCATCCGGGGACCAATCCAAGGAACCAAACTGCCCTTTTACATCCGTCAATTTACGGGCTTCTCCCCCTTGAAAAGGAATCAAGTAGATCTGGGACTGCTTCTCATCATCGCGGTTGGAAAGGAAAGCGATCTGGCTTCCATCGGGAGACCAGCGCGGCATGCTGTCCACATGATCTCCTACCGTAAACCGGATGGGATCCCCACCCTCAGTGGGAACGATCCACAAATTGGCATACTTCTTCTCGTCCCCCTCATCCACCCTCTGGACGGAATACGCCACATAGGTACCATCTGGTGAAATCTCCGCCTCAGTAACAAGTTGAAACTTGTATAGGTCTTCGGCTGTAATCCTCCGTTTTTCTTGTTCCGCCATCCTTGCCATCTCCTTGACATGTATCGGTACGAGCTCATTGCGAAGTATAACACACCTTGATAACAGCACAAATTCTGGGATATTTGTTGATTTCTTTTTAGACTATCGAGGTGCATTTCTCAAGAAAAGGATCAGGGGCTATCTTGAAAGTACTTGTCCACCAGGGATCGCAGATCTACTTCAGCATACGTTTCAAGCAAGTTAAAGAAATCATCCCCCGTAGCAATCTTTCCCGCGTAAGCCTCCGCATAGGCTTTCAGGAAAGAAAAGAAAGCTTCATCCCCGATCGTGTTTCGCAGGTCTTCCATGAAGTGGGCACCATGCAGGTAGGTGGCATCCCGGTAATCCAAGTAGCTTTGCGTCTCGTAAATAGAACGGTCGATTACCCCCTGGGGTTGATACACATCTACCCGGTTGTCCCACCACCATGCTACAGCTTCGGGATAATAAGTTTCTAAGAATATTTTCTCGTGGTACGTGCATAAAGCTTCGTCCAACCAGGGTTCCAGGGCCTGATCGTTGGCCACGGAACCATACCACCACTGGTGGGCGGTCTCATGAGCGGCGATGGCCACAAGCATACTGGAAGGCGAGTCATTGTAACCGTTAAAAAATGACCTGTTCAAAAAATATAAGCCTTCATACTCCATGCCGTGGTCAAAATCAGCCTGAACCATGGTCAGGCTGGACTGCGGATAGGGGGCATACAGATCAGCGTAAAGCTGAAGGGCATCGATCGTTGTTTGAAACGCGGCTTCTCCGGCATTCTCATAAAAAGGAAAATGGTACCCCAACACCTGGGTCCCATTCACCTCTACCTTCCGAACCTGATAATAAGGGCTGAGCGAGAGCACGAAGTTGCGCCCCTTCTTAAGTTGGTAGCGGTGGCTCCCTTCCTGGCCCTTGTCCAACGAACTGGCGGCAATAATCAGGTCTTTTGGCCCATTCAGGACCCGGATGGAAACATCGAAATCCGCCTGGGGGTACACCAGATATTCCCCATAAACCTGCGGGTCGTGTATGATCCACCCTTTGCCCTCCTGGTAAGGCGGCAAGAAAGGATACCAATCCACCAGGTTGACCTGTTTCACCAAAGTGTTATCCTTTGTCCTTGAATATCCAAAAGGGCTGGGGCCCACCCCCGCTACTTTATTCATCTCCGGAAGGGAGAGGGCGTATGCGATCGTCAGGTCCCTGCTCTGGCCCGGGTTCCAGGCTTCCCGGATGGGGATGTTCAAACGCACGCCTTCCAGCGAATACTCCGTGATCTTCTCTCCATCCTGCCAGGACAACTCTTCAAGGAGAAAAACGTTCGGCCACCAAGGGGTATTGGGCGGCACGACCAGGGAGAGGCTGGCAAGTTCTTGTTGGGTCGGATTTTGAATGGTAATCGTTTCCGTTACGCTTACCTGCAATGCAGCATAATCCAACTGGGCCGAGATCTGATACTGCGGAAGCTTCACTTGGGGAGTCGGGGTAGGTGGGGAGGTGGGAAGCGGGGTCTCCGTCGTTATGGGTACGATGTCAGTAGGTTCAACTGTGGGGGTCAAAGAAGGAAATGCAGCAGAGGAGGGTGTGGGTGAACCTGGCACAGCGGTCACACGCGTTGAACAGCCCGCAAGGCCCCCCACCAACAAAATCACCCAAAAAAGTCTGCTCCAGCGCTTAATCATTATTGTCGTCCCATCACATCTCCAAACCATTATCCCTGATGCCATCACAGCTTATTATTCCTGCGAAATCAGCTCATCGGACTGAGGGGATATCTCTGCCTCAGGGAAGAACACCCTGATCAGTTTTTTTGATTCTTGAATCAGATCCACTTCGGGTGGAAGGTTAAACTCCTGATCCACACGTAACGTTAACCGGTTGAGGGTCTCCAGGACAGGCTCCGGTAGCGTAAATTCTGAACTCAACTTCTCCAGGAGGTTAAACACGCTTTGGGCAGGAGGTTCAATCCCGCGCTGCTGGAAGAACGCCGCAACAGCAAATCCCGCTGCCCGCCGGGCACACACGCGGGCTCTCCCCTCATTCCCCTCCTCCCTGGCCCGGTAAGCCCTGGCCAACTCCCGCTGAACTTGTTTCTGCCAATTCTTAGCATTTTCCATGCGAAAATTATACCCTAAGGGGTAGAATCCACACCCCAAGATCGTGAAGGCGAAAAATACCCCGGTCAACAAAAGGGATAATTTGTAGAATACCAGGCTTCATAAAAATTGAAGTTGAAACAGAGAAGGTGTTCCTCCCTGCAGCTCCCCCTTCCTTCCACGATTAAAAAACCTGGAAACTATCCAACTTGCCTCAAGATGGTATGGCTTTTCTCGCCAGTGTATCCACCCTTTCATTCTCTTGATTTCCTGCATGAGCCTGGACCCAGTGCCACTTGACATGATGGTCCTCCACCACGCGATCCAGGGCTTGCCATAAATCCGCGTTGGCCAGTTTCTTTGTCTTGCCAGGTTTACCCCTCCTCCAACCCAACTCTTTCCACCCATCCATCCACTCCGTGACCCCCCGTTTTAAGTACTCCGAATCGGTGAAAAGGTCCACACGGCAGGATTCTTTCAAAGTCTGGAGGGCTTGGATGGCAGCTGTGAGTTCCATGCGGTTATTGGTCGTCTTTTTCTCTCCACCGCTTAGTTCTTTTTCATGCTTGCCGTAGCGAAGGAGGACTGCCCATCCCCCGGGACCGGGATTCCCGGAGCAGGCGCCATCCGTGTAAATCTCAACATGAGGCCGTTTTGACATAACCCTCTCACAAATGTTTAGAACAAAAACCTCTAGATAAGTATAACGTAATTAAACCCACAAGACATGCCTGATGTTATTTTTCTAAGGCTGCTAACTCCTCACTCAGGTCGTTGAGATCTTCAAGGATATCCTGGACATCCTCGGAGGAACCCTGGAGAATACCCGCAAATGCATCGCCTACAGCCCACCGGACAATTTTCCAGGAGGGGGTTGTGGGTTCCGTTTTTCCGACCTCCAGCAGATCCCATCCCAGTGCCCAGGCTGGGTTTTCCGCTTGGTATCTTTCCAACTTACTCACGGCACGCCGCCGCACAGGATAAGTATCGCTGTACATTACCCAGGCCGCCTGTTTCTCTGGATAAAGCATGTCTTTGACGAACAGCCAAGAAGCAAGTTTCTTCACAGGCGTGGAGTCGATGACCGCCAATGATGTGATATAAGTGTTCACCGCACCGCTGCCATCTTCTCCCAAAAAGGGCATCGCTGCCCATTCATCCATTTCTGGATTGTTTCCGTCAAACATCTCCGGTTGTTCCACAAGTATAGAGGTGGGCCCCACCGCAAAGAGCGCTCTCCTGCTGGAAAACACATTTTCAAGAAGCGTTTCCGGATAAAGGTACCCTTCCATTTCAAAGGCACATTCTTCTTCCCATAAATTTTTCCAAAATTCGGCAGCATCCACCACCGGTTGAGTCGTAAAATCATACTCTCCCTTTTCCTCATCGAGAACATCCCCCCCATACGCAAAGATCCAGGCCATGGCATGGGAGGGACTGGGGTCAAGAGCCAATCCGCCCGTGCCGTCATTTCCAGGTTCATCGTCACCATGACCGGCTTTCGCCGCCGCGCAAGCCTGTTCTTTCACCGCTTGAGAATGGGAAGGCGCGCTTTCAAAACCGAGCTCTTGAGCCCACGTTCGATTATAAAAGAGGACCATGGCGGTCTGCTGCAAGGGGACCCCCACCATCGTCTCATCGGCCATCCTCACGTTCTGAAGGGCTTCCGGGAAGAAATCCGCCTGGGCCTGGTCACTGAGCCCCACCATCTCGTTCTCGAGATAGGGGGTGAGATCGGCGATCACCTCCGCACCATACCAGGATTTATGTGTATTGGCGTATCCAACCACGACATCCGGGAGGTCGTCTGATTGCACGGCAGCGCCCATCGCGTCCTCTAAGGCAACATAACTCTCGTAACCCACAACATTCACTGTGATATCCCAATCGTTCTGGGCGGTGAATTCGTCAACAACAGCCTGGATCCCTTCCGATGCCTGCTTACCATCCCACGCATGCCAGAAGACGAGTTCCACACCTTCCAGGTCAGCTATCTTTACCCCCATAACCTCCGCTATCAGGGTAGGAGTCGCTGACGCAGGCACGATTTCTCCTGTTTTAATCACAGGTGCCGTACCGGTTGCAGTGGGCGTGAGACGGGGATCCTTCTCCTCCATTGAGCGGCACGCTGAACCCACCAAGGTAAAAAGGGTGAGTATGATCAATATAGAAAAAATAAGCTTATGAGTTAATTTTGGGCTGTGCATGGAATAATGATACTCAAGTGTGGGTCAGATGTCCACATGACCTTCCAAACATGTTTCATTGAAAAAAGAAAGAGCGGGTGAAAAATGCTCTCTCACCCGCCCTCATGATCCTTCTAACTAAAAACCGGTCTCTTTACTGCATCTCGGCGACCAGTTCCGCCGCGGTTTCATTCAAGTCTTCGAGGATCGCCGGGATGTCCTCAGGTGAACTCTGCAGGATTTCCGCAAAGGTGTCTCCCACAGCACGACGTACTGAACTCCAGGAAGCAACTGCTGGTTCAGAGCGGCCGTATTGGAGAAGATCTAAACCTTTGGCCCACTTCTCGTTTTCAGCCATAAAGTCTCCCAGCTGTTCACTGGCGCTCTGCCTTCCGGGGTAATACCTGCTGTATTCGACCCATGTGGCCTGAGCTTCAGGGGAGGTAAAGTACTTCAGGAACAACCAGGCAGCGAGTTTCTTCTCGGGCGTGGAGTTCACGATCCCCAGGGATTGGACGTAGGCGTTGACAGCTTTGTTCCCATCAGGTCCCACATAAGGGATCAGTGTCCATTCGTCATCCGTAGCGTCCTCGTCCTCAAAGGCTGCGATCTGGTAGGGCAGTCCCGCCGTGGAACTCATGGTGAACAGTGCTTCTCGAGATGCAAATTGGGGGTTAGGATAGCTTTCCGTCTCAAAGGCACAGCCGTCATCCCACATGGATTTCCACAATTCCGCCACACCTACTACTGCGTCAGATGTGAAGTCATACGCTTTTTCTTCCGCGTTGAAGACGTCACCGCCGTACGCGAAAACCCAGGCCATGACATTGGAGGCCCCGGTGTAGATCACCAGGCCGCCCGTGCCGTCATTATCCGGGTCATCATCATTGGCGTTAGCTTCTGCAGCCGCGCAGGCCTGCTCTTTGAACTCAGATATATTGGCAGGTGGGCTGTCGAATCCCAGGTCTTGGGCCCAGTCTTCATTGTAGAAAAGCACGTTGGCGGACTGTTGGAACGGCAAAGAGATTCTGGCCCCCTCGGGAGTTAATCCCGTTTCGAAGGGCCCTTCAAAGAAATCTCCCATCGCCTCTTCGCTCATGCCTACCGTTTCATCTTCCATGTAAGGTTTGAGGTCGACGATCGCGTCCACGTCATACCAGGCAGCAAAAGCGTTGGCGTATCCTACGACCAGATCAGGGACATCACCGGATTGGATGGCTGCATTCATGGCATCTTCCACTTCGCTGTAGCCGCCCTGGTCCAAGGCCTCCACCGTGATCCCCCACTCATTGGTGGCATTGAACTCATCCACAACCGTCTTGATCCCTTCTGCTGGCTCATCAGATCCCCAGACATGCCAGAACTTTACGGTGGTACCGTCCAGATCAGAGAGCTTTACCCCCATGGCTTCGGGCTCATCCATTGTTTCTTCGGTGGGCTCCTCCATGGGTTCTTCCGTGGGCTCCTCCATGGGTTCTTCCGTGGGCTCCTCGGCTGCTGGCTGGCAGGCCGTCAGCGCCATGGAGAACACAAGGACGACGAGCATCAAGATAGATAGGGTCTTTTTAGACATGTGTCTTCACTCCTTGTTAAGTAATGTGTTGTTAAGCTTCCCCGCGTTTTTTCTCCTCGATACGGGAAAATACAGGAAAAGGCAATTCGTGCCAAGATTCTTCTCTGTGTCTTTCACCTCCTTATACCAATCATATCATGTCTGCCATAGATAATAACTCAATCAGAAACTATCCCTTTAAACCGCTGCGGGCAATGCTCTCTGTGAACTGCTTCTGCGTGAAAAAGTAAATGATCAAGATAGGGATTATAGTGATGAATGCCCCAGCCATCATCAGATTCAATTCCTGCCCCGCTTCATCCACGAAATTGTTTAGACCTACAGCAATCGGCCGCCATTCCGGAGAGTTGGTGACCAGCAGGGGCCAGGCTAAAGCGTTCCAGGAGCCAATAAAGGATAGGACAACGATGACCATCAGGGGCGCTGTGGAAAGCGGCAGAACCACCGTCCAAAGGAAGCGCAGATGTCCTGCCCCGTCGATGCGGGCGGAATCCCAGAGCTCATCCGGAATCTGGGCAAAGAACTGTTTCAAAAGGAAAATAGAAAAGACGTTGCCCATGAAGGGGATGGTCAGGGCCGGCCAATTGTTGATCCATTTGATAGGCCCAATCCGCCCCAACCAGGTCACCGTCAGGAAATTGGGGATGATGATCACCATGGCCGGGATCATCATTGTGCTCAACATGACCGTGAAAATCAGGTCCCGGCCCGGGAAATCGATCCGCGCAAAGGCGTAGGCTGCCAGGACGCTGAACGTGACCTGGCCAACCAGGGTAATGCTTGTGATGATCACGCTGTTAATGAAGTATTCAGAGAATTGGGCTTCCCGCCAGGCGTTGAGATAATTTTCAAAATGCAGCGAGGAGGGAAACCAGCGGATGCTCATAGACTCCCCCAGACTCATCAGGGAGGTGGAAATCATCCACACAAAGGGCGTGATGGCGATCACAACCCCCAGCAGTAAAAACAAGTACGTGATCAATTTTTGGATGACATCCCGGAAGCGATCGAAAAACGTCGCTGCCGAATCTGTTTTTGACGCGCGAAATAACTTGACTTTAGCCATAAAAAACCCTTGACCCTTGGACCCGCTGGTTTATGAATGTCAGACTCAAAATGATCGCAAAAAGCACAAAAGCTAACGCGGAAGCGTACCCATAGCGCAGCTTTTCGAAAAATTCACTGAAGATGACCACACTGAAGGTATCCGTTGTCCCCAAAGCGGACGCTTCCCTCATCACCCAGATGTGGCTGAAGGCTTTAAACGTTCCGATGATGGCAATCAGGGAGAGGAAATACGTCGTGGGAGAGAGCAGAGGGAAGATAATAAACCGAAATTTCTCCCACGGCCCTGCCCCGTCGATCTCCGCCGCTTCAATCAGGGGAGTGGATATATTCCCCAAACCGGCCAGGTAGATCACCGTATCGTAGCCAACATAGGTCCAGATGGAATAAATCATGATCACCACCAAGGCCAGGCTCGGTCCCCCAGCCCAGGGAGGCAGAGTCACACCCAACGCTTCGCCCAGCATGGAAAAAACCCCTTGGGGTTCCCGGATCCACTGCTGGGGTTCCATACCCAGCTTCAAGAACAATTGATTCATGGGCGCCTGGTAGCGGTTGGAAAACAGCTGCCGGAAAATGGCTGCGCTGGCCACGGTTGGTGTCACATAAGGCAGGAAATACAGCATCCGGAAGATATCTGAACCCCACAAGTTTTGAAATAATAAGATAGCCAGGAACATAGAAAACGCCAACTGGAAAGGGACTGTGCCAAAAGAATAGAATACGGTCACCTTGAGCCCGGTCCACATATCTTCATCACCCGCAGCGATCACAGTAGGCAGCTCACCAATCAGCAGCCAGGCCCCAATCATCAGGCTAATGGCTGCCAGAATCCTCCACACAAATGAGAAGTTCTTGGTCTGATGGGTCGCGCTTTTCCACAGAAACCAGGATGCAACCAGGAGCAGCACACCTGCTGTGAGGGTGATCACTTGAACCCAGATACCCGGATCCTCTCCAGCTGCCACCGCCTCCCGGTATACAGACTGGATGCTCTGGGCATTGACCCATAACAACCCCAAACCAACTGGTACAATAATCCAGATAAGCGTAAAATGCAGGATCTGGGAAAAGCGTCTGCTGGAGCGAATCAAGAACAGGAGAAGGATCAAAAGGAGAATGGAGACTGCGAAAAGCAACAGAAACAATCGCCAAGCCCCCTGCACGCCCGGCGTAATGAACGCCTCCCTCAACAGCCGTGTGAACAATTCTCGTGTTTTCTCTTTGCCCCAGATTTTATCAGCGATGGCAAGGATTTCAGGAAGAAGGAGAATGGTCCAACGTACAAATGCCAGGACGGTGGCGCTGAATAAGGCCCCAGGGAAGAGCAATAACCAGTCCTTCCGATCCCCTTCCTCCTTGATGTTTTTAACAATCCTTCGTAATAACAAATAGCCGCCCAGTAAGGCTGCCGCGGCTACCCCGAAGAGGAGGACATGGGCTAAATTACCGAGGGCCTTACGATAATGCGTTAGCCCAAGATAATTTCCTTGTTTTATGCGCCATTTGTGTAAACTAACATAGAGTGCAAAACCGACAGGAAAGATACCAAAAAGGAAGATCAATAAGGTCGCCGGGGCAATCATCAGATAAGCGGTGACATATTCCCGAATCTTCCGAATTTGCCGTCCGGAGAGAAAGTTCAAGTTCAATGAAAGCCTCCTTTTCATTCTCTTCGTCGCTGACTATTATAACAAAGAACATACCTCTTTTGATGAATTAAGGATAAAAAAATGACCATCCAAAGCCGGTCAGAAGGACATTCGGACATAACAGGTGAAATCTTGGAGTCCCATCTCGGACCGGGTTTCACTCTTCCCCAATATGGAGGGAAATCCATCGTCAATATCCCTGACAGCATCTGCCGCTGGTTTGATATCCCCACATTTGGCGTAGGACCGCTGCAGGATTCGTACATTTCCCCCATATCTGCTCCTCTAAAACGTGTGGTGCTGGTCATCGTGGACGCTGTTTCGTACCAGCATTTCCAGCGCTGGACCCAGGAGCGCAAACCTGCTTTCTGGAAGCCGCTGCTGCGTTCGGGACATCTGTCCCCCATCACCTCCATCTGCCCCAGCACCACCTGCGCAGCCATGTCCTCCATCTGGACGGGGCAGCCTGCCTGCCGCCACGGCGTCTCCGGATACGAGATGTGGATGAAGGAATATAACATGGCTGTAAATATGATCGTCCACGGTCCAACCACATTTCACAAAGGTGGGGGGTCCCTGAGACAAACCGGATTCGACCCTGAAACTTTTCTCCCCCTTCCCACCCTGGGAACCCATTTAAAAGCGCACGACATCGCAGCCCATGCCTTTCAGCACTATTCCATCCTCAAATCTGGTCTCTCCCAGACCTTTCTGCATGACGTTACCTTGCACGGAATCAACACCCCGGCGGACATGTGGATCAGCTTACGCGACCTCTTAGAATCCCAACCTGGCAAACGGATGTTCGTCACCGCCTACTGGGGCGCAGTGGATGGCTATTTCCACCGCTTTGGTACGGAGGATGAAAGGGCAGCGGTTGAATTTGAGAGTTTTACTAATCATCTCCAATCCCAATGCCTGGAAAAACTCGGCCCCGCGACTAAAGAGGATACACTCCTCATTCTCACCGCGGACCACGGACAAATCTCAACCCCTGCCAACCCCGATTTCCACCTCATAAATTATCCTGATCTGACAGATATGCTCCATATCATGCCCACAGGGGAGAACCGTCTGGCCTACTTTCACGTCCGTCCCGGGGATATCCAGAACACAAAGGACTGCATAGAGGAACATTGGCCGGATCAATTCCACTGTTACCCTTCTGAGGACCTGAGCAAAGCAGGGTTGTTTGGACCAGGACCATATCATCCCCGCTGGCCCAGCCGGGTGGGGGATTTGACGTTGATCGCAAAAAACGACGCCTACCTGTGGTGGGCGCGCGATGAAAACGACATGATGGGCAGGCATGGAGGACTCTCCAATCAAGAAATGACTGTCCCCTTCCTGACCCTCCCCCTTTAAATAGATTGAGGCAAGGGAACCTTGCCTCAATACAAACGCTTTTGGATTTGAAAAAATATGCTCTATCCCCGCTGAATTGTACCCTATCGAGGAACTATCTCACTGCAGGAAATTCCAGGGATTCACTTTCGACCCATTGTAGATCATCTCAAAGTGCAGGTGGGGACCGGTGGATTTACCCGTGGTCCCTAAGCCGCCGATCGTCTGTCCCTGGTTCACCCCCTGGCCGCAGACCACGCTAATCGAGTTCAAGTGGGCATATAACGTTTGCCAGCCATTCCCGTGATCAATGACCACAAGGTTGCCGTACCCATAAATGCTCCAACCAGAATAGACCACTACACCGTTGTCAGAGGCCCAGACAGGATTCCCAATATCCCCAGCAATATCGATGGCAGGGTGGTTCGCAGAGGGATTGTAATCATATCCTGAAAGGTAACGAGCTCCAGTGGGCCAAATGAATACACCCACACCCACAGGACCTTCATAAACGGTCCCGCAGTGGCCCGGCCCGTACGTCTTCGCCCTGGCCGGATTGTTCCGCGTGATGGTTGGGGGCCCATAATCCACCAACTCTCGCTGCCCACCGGGAACGATGAGCATGGTCCCCGGCTCAATGTCAGGATTTTCAATGTCAAAATCGTAAATATCGATGGGGTTTCCCGGCCACTCAACGATATCCATGGGGTCCACCCCGTAGTATTCCGCCACCTTGATGAGGCTTTCGCCCTCCCGCCATTTGTGATAGGTGCCGTTCACGGGCAGGATATTTAACTCCTGACCGGGCCTGAGCAGGTGGGGGTTGTCTCTCAAAGTTTCATAATTTCCCCAGAGGATCGTTTCCGGTTTCAAACCAAACTTTTCCGCGATCCCGAAGATGTAATCTCCCTGTTTTACCGTATAAGTGACAACATCTACCCGGGGGCGGGATGGGATCGACGTGTGGAGGACCGGAGATCGCTCTAAACCATCAAAAGACACCCTGGAAACCTCAAAGGACGGCATCATGTAACCGCCGCTGCCGCCCCTTTCCGCTGAAGGAGAGGTCGAAAGGGGGGGGTTCTCTTCCGAAACCTGTGCTTGGGAAGCAAATCGCCCTGCGTTAAGGTAAAAAGCCCGCATTCCAAATACGACCAGAACCACCGCGATCAAAATGCTGCCGAATGTTGCCACACGGCGGGCTGGTTTCCCCAGCTCAGAAAACGATAGAATATCCAGTATTCTGCTTAGAAAGGGGTTATCCCCCACTTTTTGAGTGTTTTTCTGTTGACGATGGTCTTCCAGGTTCATAGGCCAATTATCCTCCAGGGCAAAGGATAACATCCTCAGATGTGGACGTCAAGCGCTGGAGACCCTCTCTAAATCCCCCTTAACCTGCCTCCCTTTCCCGCTTAGCACCCTTTTTCAGGAATCCTTTTTAGTTTCCATCCCTTCCTAGGGTTGTCCTCAGAGCCTCTCTATGGCACAATACTTGAGGATCGATAACAAAAAAGCGGCTGGAGCGACCATGACACGCTGGACTTTGTTTTTTTTAGTTATGATCATCAGCTTGGGTGCTGGCCTATATTACGGATGGGTGATCAACCCCGTTGAATATGAGGCAACTTCCCTCAAAACCTTGCGCATGGATTATAAAACGGATTACACTTTGATGGTCGCTGAAGTATATAAAGAAAACCAAGACATCACATGGGCCATGAACCGCCTGGATTTGCTGGGATTCTCTTCTCCCACGGTATGTCTCGAAAAAGCGCTGACTTTCGCCTCCAAAGCGGGATACACTCTCCCAGACCTGTATCTGCTCCGGGACCTTAAAAACGCTCTAGAGGAGAGTAAATAAGGGAATGAACTCTGACCGCGGTCACTGGTATCTGATCACAGCGCTGGTCCTCGGGGTAGGTTTAGGCCTTCTCATCTCCTGGGTCATCGCCCCGGTGAGTTTGGAGAACACACAACCCAAAAATTTGCATGCCGATTACAAGGACCTTTACCGTTCTTTGATCGCCAGGGCATACCAGGCCAATAAAAATCTGCAACGGGCAGAAGCTCGTATTTCCCTATTAGGGGACGATAATCCCGCCCAAGCCCTTGCTGCCCAAGCACAGAGAAGCCTTGCAGAGGAGGGAGACCAGGAAATGGCCAGGATCCTTGTCAACCTTTCTGCAGCTCTCCAACGCACCCCTTCTCCAGAAACCACCCCCTCTCCCCCAACCCAGACCCTCATCCCGGAAAACAAAACAGCGGAAATTTCCACTCCTTCACCGGGTTCCTCGAATCAAACTGGAACACCGGAAGGGTCAGATGCAAACAGAACCCAGACCGAAATTCCCTCGCCCACACCTACCGCTACCAACGCTCCCCCTTTCGTCAAAGAGGATGAAGGAATACTTTGCGATCCCGCTCTAACGAACCCACTCATACAGGTTTTCGCCACCAATGCGGACGGAGAGGGCATACCCGGGGTGGAAATCAAGATCTCCTGGTCTCCTGACCGCCAGGAGACCTTTTTTACGGGTTTAAAACCAGAAGTAGATAAGGGATATGCAGATTTTGAAGCAGACATGGGGGTTACATATACCATTGAGATGCCGGGAAGCGGTTTGGTGTTTCCTGAAGTGGTCATCCCAGAATGCACACCAGATGACGGCGATCCTTACCCAGGAAGCTACCAGATTTACATCACCCATCCCAACTGACTTAGGTCTTCCCATTACTGACACCAATCCAAAAATGATGGGGCAGGACCCTTTCTGTGATTTGAACGCGTACATCCTCCACCTTGATATCCCCTTCGCTCCCGACATCCCGTCCAAGACCATGATCCACCGTCGCGGGATGAACGAAGCAAATGTTTGGGCCTTTGCCGTATTTCTTTTGATAATATTCACTCACCCGCTTCACCTTGGCGGGAAAACTTGTCGATTGATCTTTGTCAAACCACAACATGCCAATATCCACGAGTCCCTCCCCACCTGCTCAACAGTCCATCCCTATGACAAGAGCTAGCACAGAACATTTGTTCTATTTAGATTATAACAAAAAGTTTGACGGTGTGCAAGATATTGGGATAATTTAAACCTCGGATATATTGAAAACACTGCTCCAAATTCAATGTATACGATCCCCCATTGACACACCTGAAAATCCTGCATGGTGCAGGAAGGACAGGAACGACTTATAATACATCCATGGCAAAAAATTACACACGTTACGTCTGTCAAGAATGTGGAAGGACCTCCCCCCGATACATGGGCCGCTGCCCCGGCTGCCATGCCTGGGATACAATGGTGGAAGAAATCGTCGACCGAGGGGGAAAGAAAAAGGGTGCTCCCAACCAGGGTACCAAACCGGCCTCCACACCAAAACCTATCACAGCGATCAAGAGCGATAGAGAAGACCGGATCCCCTTTCGGATCCAGGAATTTACCCGTGTACTGGGTGGAGGGTTGGTACCAGGTTCCATCAATTTGATCGGGGGGGATCCAGGGATCGGAAAATCTACCCTGCTCTTGCAAATTGCCATGGAACTTTCTGAAAAGGGGAATGTGCTTTATGTATCCGGGGAAGAGTCAGAACAGCAAATCAAGATGCGCGCCAACCGTCTGCGGCGAGGATCAAGAGGAGATCCCTTACCCCTTCCTGAAAACCTTTATCTTGTCACGGAGACCAATATCTTTACCATCCTGGATCATGCCCAAGAGATCCAACCCCTCTTGTTGATCGTCGACTCCATACAGACCAGTTACACAGATCAACTCGAGTCTTCCGCGGGGTCCATTTCACAGGTGCGAGAAAGCGCTTCCCAACTCCGGGAATACGCCAAATCCACGGGAACAAGCGTCTTTCTGATCGGCCATGTGACCAAAAAGGGGACCATCGCCGGACCGCGTGTGTTGGAACATATCGTAGACACCGTACTCTATCTTGAAGGAGACCGCTATCAAGCGTACCGTCTGCTGCGCTCGGTGAAGAACCGTTTTGGTGCCACATCAGAAGTGGGTGTCTTTGAGATGCAGGAAAGGGGCATGATGGAAGTCACCAATCCCTCCCAAGCCTTTTTAGCCGAACGCATGGTCAATGCTCCAGGGTCTGCCATCGCTGTGACCATGGAAGGGACCCGCCCCATCCTGGTGGAAATTCAAGGATTAACCAACCCCACCTCCTTTGGAAACCCGCGCCGGACAGCAAACGGGATCGAATTTAATCGCCTGCTGTTGATCGCGGCCGTGCTCAGCCGGCGGACGGGTATCCAGCTTACTGAACAAGATATTTTCGTCAACGTTGTGGGTGGGTTGAAGATCAGCGAGCCGGCTGCAGATCTTGCCGTCGCCGCGGCCATTGCCTCTTCGGTCCGGGACACCCCCGTCAAAGCGGACACCATTTTAGTAGGCGAGATCGGACTCTCCGGCGAACTGCGCATGTCGAGCCGGGTCAGCGACCGCCTGCAGGAAGCAGCTAAACTGGGATTTAAGACAGCGATAGTCCCTCACCGTCTTCGCAAGGGGGATATGTCCTGGCCGGAAGGGATCCAGGTAGTCGAAGCGCGCTCCTTACGCCAGGGCCTGGAACATGCATTAACCACATAACCCATGCCAGAACAAGAACCGCACTTCAGACTTGGACCCATCCCCATCCATGGAGACCTCATCCTCGCCCCCATGGACGGCTACTCGGATGCTCCCTTTCGATCTTTGTGCCGAAAATTTGGGTCAGCGATGAGCTATTCAGAGTTCATTCAGGATCAAGATATGCTCACCCGGCCAGCCTACATTGAAAAAAAGCTGGTTTACAGTGAAAAGGAACGACCAGTCGTTTACCAACTCTACGGCCATGACCCTACCCGCCTGCTGGAAGCTGCTCTAGTCCTGGAAGAAAGGGGACCAGATGCCATTGATATCAATATGGGCTGCCCGATCAGCGCTGTAGCACAGCGGGGAGCGGGAGCAGGTTTAATGCGCCGACCCCTTGCCGTAGCCCGTATTATTAAATTGCTTACCAACCACTTAAGTATCCCGGTGACAGGGAAAATTCGCCTGGGGTGGGAAGATTGTCGAAATTACGCCCTGATTGCCAGGATTATAGAGGAAAACGGGGGAGCATTAATCGCTGTCCACGGCAGGACAAAAGAGGACAGGCACAGCGGAATGGTTGACTTAGACGCTATTGCCGAAGTCAAGCAAATCGTTTCCATCCCCGTGATTGGAAATGGAGGGGTAAAAACGGTGAAAGACATCCAAAAAATGAAGCAGCATACGGGATGCGATGGAGTGATGATCGGCAGGGCTGCCAGGGGAAATCCCTGGATTTTCTCCAGGCTGAATCGGGACCAGGTGCCGCCTGATGAGGTGATTAAAACCATGTTTGCTCACCTGGATTCTTCCCTCTCCTTCTACGGAGAGCGGGAGGGCTTAATCTTGTTCCGAAAATTCGCAGCTAAATATCTTGCCCCCTACCATCTTTCCCGGACCGAGCGGAAAACCCTCTTGACTCTCAACGATCCAGAAGCATTCAAGGACCGGGTTGTTCAGATCCTATCCGTGAAATCAATCCAAATTTAATTCCCTCAGATAGGTTTCAGGTTTTCTTTCTGAAAAGCAGCCACGTCGAGGGGCGGGACTCCCCCTCTGTGCCATCCTGGCGGTGAACCAACCTCATTTTCTCCCCCAAAACCTGAAGGTCTTCCTCCGAAGACCCCTGGCGGTACGCGGGTTCTTGTTTCAAATGCGCATATAAAAGCAGGAAACCGTCCGCTGCGGTCAGGCGCTGGACGACCTCCGCATAGCGCTCCACATCCCCACCTGAGAAGCTGTGGAAACAGCCGATATCCAAGACTAGATCAAAAGCTTCCCTGAACGGGTCCAAGGTAAGCACATCCCCCACCATGAATTCAACCATTTCCTTCACGCCAGCTTTTTTCGCTTTGTGGCGCGCTGAAAAAATGGCCTGGGGAACGTAATCAACGCCCACCACCTCCCAGCCGTGCTGGGCCAACGTGATGACATTTGTGCCCGTTCCACAACCCAGGTCTATGGCCCTTCCTGGCTCACGCTCCTCAATAAAATCCAGTAATTCTGGAGGAGAGATCCCGGTGTCCCACGGTGGATCAAAAAATAAGTATTGCAGGTAAAAGAATATCTTCTTGAACATCACAATAAGGGACCGTCTTGCGGCTCCAGTTGACCTCCACCTTTCCCACAGGGTACCCCATCCCTGAGGATGAATATCACAGCTCCACAAAAAACAGTCGTGATAAAAAGGAACAGCCAGTTGTGATCATTAACCTCCACAAAACTCAACTCTCCGGTCAAAAAGGGAAGACCTCACCTAGCTTTTGTTTCCGAACCCACTGACCAAAGAGAATTATAAATACAGGGGATTATCCAGCAGCTCTCGAAGCTCCCCCAAAGTTTGTTCCCGGCTCCGGAAGTGTATGGCATTGATCCCGTTTTCCCGTGCCGCCTGCACGTTCTCCGGGAAATCATCAATGAAGACCATTTCCCCCGGCTGATATCCAAGTTCCTCGATGACGTGTGTGAAGATTTCATCCTCGGGTTTCGCCATACCAATTTCCGCAGAGATGAAAATCCGGTCGAAAATATCATCTATCTCCCAAACTTCCGTCAGCACCCCACGCAGATCATCCCAGGCATTGCTTAACAAAGCTGTAGTATAGTGGAGACCCAAACCCCGGATAAATTCAACGAGCACTTCATCTAGGGCATCCCCTCCCCAAAACTCTTCCTTGAACTCTTCGAGTTCCATGTCATTCAGACCCAATTCGTCCTGGATGTTCTGCCAGTGTTCCTCCGCGGTGATCTCACCCCGGGTGGCTAAAAGGGAGCTTTCTCGCTGATACACCAGATCGCTGATCTCCTCGTAACTCATCCCCAACCTTTCCCCCAACGCTTTCCGCTGTTGTGGGTCTTCCGTTCTGACCAGCACACCCCCCAAATCGAAAATGATCGCTTTAATCATACGCTCCTCGCTATTCTCTCATATCCTCTTGTCCGTTCTATTTTATCGCACATTCAAGAATGGGCAGCATAATCCGCAACGTTGATCTCCATTTCCGGGCCAAATTCTTTGTCATACAAATTATACTGGTGGCGAATTTGCACTCCGGTCAAGTTCTCCGCATCCAAACCTACATCCACCTTGGGCTTACCATGTTAACAAAACTTCACAAAGGCGTGACGCAGGAGGGCGAGTGCGATACCCCACACGCCCAAGCTGGAAATATAACCCACGCTGGGACCATAAAGATTTGAAAAGGGATCCCGCCAATGTATAGATGCTTTTTATGCGATGTTAATCTTGCTCACATTTCTCCATGGTACCTTAAAATTGATATGGAAAAGATCAACCAGAGATCTGTTCAAGAGCAAAAAATACCTATTACACAAGAACCAGGTATAAAAAACGAGGATGAAAATGAATGAAAATCATGGAAATGCAAAAGCTACTTTTGCAGGCGGTTGCTTCTGGTGCATGGAAAAACCTTTCAAAAAGGAGGGGGTAGAATCTGTCATCTCCGGATACACCGGAGGAAGCACCGAAGACCCCACCTATCAAGAAGTGAGTACCGGAACCACGGGACATTATGAAGCTGTCCAGATCACATATGACCCTGATAAAATTTCCTATCAAGAATTACTGGATATCTTCTGGAAACAGATCGATCCCACCGACCCCGGGGGATCTTTTGTCGATCGGGGGTCCCAGTACAAGACAGCCATTTTTTATCACGATTCAAGACAAAAAGAACTGGCCGAGAAATCCAAACAAGCGCTGGAAGAATCTGGACGTTTCGATAAACCAGTGTTCACAGAAATTAAAAAAGCTTCCACATTTTATAAAGCTGAGGATTACCACCAAAACTTTTACTTAAAAAGCCCCGGCCATTATAAACAATATCGATCAAACTCGGGCCGGGACACATTCATCCAGGAAAGATGGGGAGAATAAGTCATGACAAAAGAGAAAGAATACCAAAAACCTTCTAAAGAACAATTGAAAAAGAAACTGTCACCGCTGCAGTTTAAGGTCACTCAAAGAGACGGCACAGAGCAAGCATTTCAAAACGAGTACTGGAATCATGAAAGGGAGGGGATATATGTGGATGTCGTATCCGGCGAACCTTTATTCAGCTCCAAGGACAAATTCAAATCCGGATCCGGCTGGCCCAGCTTCACAAAACCGATCCAGGAAGAAGGGGTCATTAAAAAAGAAGACCAGAGCTTGGATATGCGCAGAATCGAGGTCAGGAGCCAAAAAGCGGATTCCCATCTCGGCCATGTTTTCAATGATGGACCGCAACCAACTGGAAAACGGTACTGCATCAACTCCGCATCCCTGCGGTTCATCCCCAAGGAAGACATGGAAGAGGAAGGATACGGGGAATATCTTGACCTCTTCGAATGAGGATTTAAATAGACCAGCACCCCCTCCTGATCTGGGGCAGACAATAAAACCCTGCTTTTCCAAAACAGGGCCCGTAACGATCCCTTGGACTCCTTGTTAATTAAGGCGAAAGACCATTGAGATAGATTCAGACAAGGAGGATTCAAATGAAGGATAAGATCGGACGTTGGTTGTTCATCGCAGGGTTAATTGTAGCTGTCATCGCAGGTTTATTTTTACAAGCAGCTTGGACGACATGGGTACTGGCTGTATTAGGACTAGTGGTCGGTTTCTTTAATGTGGCTGAAGAAGAGAGCAAAGGGTTTTTAATTGCAGCGATCGCCCTCAATGTCTCTGCTAGCGCCTTCCAGGGGGTTCCATTCGTAGGTTCGTATGTCACCAACATCCTGGGCTATATTGTCGCTTTCGTCTCCGGGTCTATGCTGGTGGTAGCGCTGATCTCGCTTTTCAAAAAAGCTGGATCGTAACCCCCAATCTTCTCTCTCTATTCCTGGACGGTAAAAAGACCGTCCAGGTTTCTTTATTTAAGACAAGGACTGAAGGTAACAAATTACACATCATTTGGAGAACTACGCAGTGGATCTCCATGGTAAGATAGTATTCCACCGAGAGAGATATCAATTGTAGCTCAGCCCTACCATTGAAATAGAAGCATTTTATGATCTTCATTGACCATTAAAATCAAAGATGGCCCAACAAGTACACCCCCTTAAAAAACGCGTAGAACAACTTCGGGGCGCCCTGAAAGACAGGCAGCCGGAGCAGCTTGCTCTGCAGACGAACACCTCGTATCAATCCGGAGCAGACACTTACGGAAACTTTCTATTCCCGTATTGGGAGGAAGAGGTCCTGCTTTCCACACGAGATTATATAGCCAGGTATCGGGCTACGAAAGAGGTCCTGATCACCATCCACCAGGCGATGATCCTGTATTATTTCCAGGATTCCAAGGGCTCAGGAACGCCAAAAGGGTGGATTTCATTTTCAGAACTCCCTAACGGCCAATTTTACACCTCCGCTTTTCAAGGGTATACCTCAAAAAAGCTCCTTCAGCATTTTCAGAGGGATTACAAAGCATTCCAACAAGCGGCACAAAATATAAATGGAAAAGCTATCCCCTTCGCTTCGATTGCCTTCCAGGTGTCAATCCTGCCCAAGGTGAGTGCGCTCATCGCCTGCTGGAAGGGGGATCGAGATATCTCCCCTTCATATCGGATATTATTTCAGGATACGGTGAAGTACCACCTCCCCACGGACGCTTGCGCCATCCTCGGCAGTATGATCACCTCTAAACTTATGAGGGAACAGGAGCCGCCGGTACTCAAGGGCTCAAAAAAGAAAAAGAAAAAAACCCGAGGACACGAATTATGAAAATAGCAATCAGTGGAAAAGGCGGCGTTGGCAAGACAACGCTCGCCGCTTTACTGGCCCAGACGTACGCTGACCAGGACCGGCAGGTATTGGTCGCAGATGCAGACCCCGCCCCCTGCCTTGCGGATGCGCTTGGTTTTCCAGAAGAACTCCGTCAACAACTCCGCCCTATCGCTGAGATGGACGCTTTGATCGAAGAACGCACAGGGGCCAAGCCAGGTTCATCAGGCGGATTTTTCACCCTCAATCCCAGGGTGGACGACATCCCGGAGCGGTTCAGCCTTACGTACCGAGGGGTCCGTCTTCTGGAATTGGGAGGGCTGGATCTGGGAGGATCGGGCTGTATCTGTCCGGAAAGCGCCATGCTCCACACCCTTTTCACCCATCTGCTTTTCCGGGATGATGATGTTTTGATCCTGGACATGTATGCCGGCGTGGAACATCTGGGCAGGGCAACTGTCGATTTCGTTGACGCCATGTTAATTGTCGTGGAACCCACCCGACGCAGCCTGGGCACAGCCAGACAGATAAAAAAATTAGCCCTGGACATCGGACTCTCCAACTTATGGTTGGTGGGAAACAAAATCAGAAAAGAAGACGAAGTCGCGTTTTTGAAATCTGTATCTCCTGGGCTTCCGCTCCTGGGCACCCTGCCTCTGGACTTGGGGGTCCTCGACGCGGACCGTATGGGTGTTCCCGTCTACGACCACGTCCCTTCGCTCAGGAAATCTGCTCATCAGATGGCGAAAAAACTAGAGGGACCTTATCCTGAGGTTCACGAATAGGACTTGATTTTTTGTTGAGGAGAAGATTGCAAGATGACAACAACCATCGCTTTAGCTGGAAAAGGGGGGACGGGGAAAACCACGGTGGCCGCCATGGTCATTAAGTACTTAATGAGAAACCAGAAAGAAGCCATTCTGGCCATAGATGCCGATCCCAGCGCCAATTTAAACATGGTTTTAGGATTAGAACTGGGGTGGACGGTGGGAGAAATCCGAGAAAACCTCCTGGAAAAAGTCAAGCAATCGGTGTCCGCTGGTGGAGCGGCCATGGGGTCTGTGAGCGGCGGCATGTCTAAACATGACTACCTGGACTACGAAATTCACACCTCCCTTGTGGAGAGCGAACGCTTTGACCTCATCGCCATGGGACGCTCCGAGGGCCCGGGCTGCTACTGCGCCGTGAATCACAATTTACGTGAAATCATAGACAACCTGAGTCAAAATTACCAATACGTGGTGGTCGATAACGAAGCCGGGATGGAACATCTCAGCCGGCGAACCACAAACGACGTGGACCATCTTTTTGTGATCAGCGACCCGACCCAACGCGGTATGACCGCTGCCGAAAGGATTGCCAAACTCAAAGATGAACTGGACATCGAAGTGAAGAACACATACCTCATTCTCAACCGCTTACCCGGAGCGATCCCTCCAGCTCTCCAGGAAAGGATTGATGAAATTGGAATCCCCTTCTTGGGCCCTATCCCTGCTGACGACACCCTCACAAACTTTGAATTCAGCGGGAAGCCGCTCATCAAGCTCAGCCTTGATTCCCCCGTCTACCAAGCTGTATCCGAGATGTTAAAAAAGACTCTGAAAGTTTAGGTCTGATGATCACGCATAACAAAACGGGACGCAATCCAGTGCGTCCCGTCCTTTTTTATTAATTTTCTTCCAAAACAGTCCTGATTATTCTTCTTGATCCGTTCCTTTCCTGTCTATCATCCCCCAGAAAAGAAAGGCCCCTGCAGCACCAAGTAAGTACCCCCCTAAACCACCGGGGGATGTATACCGGGCAAGCAGAGCTACAAACAGGAAAAAGACAGCGAAGACAATCGCCTTTAACTGCCAGCCTTCCTCTGATTGGTTGAAGGCTTGCCATGTGAACCAACCCGATGTGATGCCAAAAGCGATCATACCCAGCGCCCGGGCTAATATACCCAAGATTCTCAAAACGTCCTCAAATGTCGTCATGCTCTTCCTCCTTTGTAAAAAAAACGGATCAATCAGCTGCCATAACTACCACATCAGGGAAAAACTGCTTGATCGTCCCCTCCACCCATCCCTTCAGGGTGTAAGTGGAAAGCGGACAGCCGTTACAAGCACCACCCAGTTTCACTCTGACGATATCATCCTCAAAAGAAACCAACTCAGCAGACCCACCATGGTACTGCTCAATGTATGCGCTGATATTGGAAATCAAAACCCTCATGCGCTCTTCCCGTGTGTGTCCCTTCATGTTTTCATTCATATTCAATCTCCCGCTGTTCCATCATGGATCCCATTCCGGAGTAATGCCATCACCTGAATATGGGTTCCACGAAGCCGCTGCGCGATGACACCAGCTAACCTATCTAATATAAGTATACCCGTATCTGGATATTTTTCACATAGATCTTTCAAGTCCTGGCCCTCTAAGCGTAAGAAGGTCCCCCCTTTCGAGCAAACTGCGCTGGAGGTATACGAGTGGCTTCCCACCGCAGAGGACCAGCCAAAGACTCCGCCCTTTTTGACCATAGAGACTGTGAGCAAAGGGCCATCATCAGGCTTGAAGCGAATCGCCACTTCTCCCTCCACTACAAAATAAATGTATTTCGCCTCTTCACCCTGGGAGAAAATAACCTCATCAACATCAAATTGAACCTCCCTGAACAACGGCTTCAGGAGATCAATTTGTTTTTCCGATAAATCTTCTATGAGTGATAAATGATCTACAAACAATGCGGGCATACATTCCTCGCCTGAACATGGAATGTGAAGGTCGTTTCCTCTGTCTCACTCCCTTGGCGTGGGGATCTTCAGATCAGCAAAAACAAGAACAGCTGCAGTGTTAATTAATTTAATGAGAAAACGGAGGTTTTCATAGTGGCTATCTTCTTGAAAGTATAGACATTCATCACACTTTCCAGGAAAACCCGACCTGGATCACCGGACTCCGCGCACCGCACCCGTCTGAACAGCCCACAAGCCCGCATAGACCCCCTCCTTGGCAAGTAAAGTTTCATGTTTGCCGTGTTCGCACAACCTTCCTTCATCCAGCACGAAAATTCGGTCCGTGTTCACCACTGTAGATAAGCGGTGGGCTATAACCAGGGTGGTCCGACCCTGCGTGATGCGCTGCAGAGAGCGCTGGATCAGAGCTTCCGTTTCGTTGTCCACCGATGAGGTGGCTTCGTCCAGGATCAAGATGGGAGGGTCCTTGAGGATCACGCGGGCCAAAGATATCCTCTGGCGCTGCCCTCCGGACAACTTCTGACCCCGCTCCCCCACCATCGTCTTATATCCCCCGGGCAAAGACATGATGAAGTCATGGGCTTCAGATATCTTCGCTACCCTCAGGACCTCTTCCCGGCTGGCCTCGAATGTCCCATAAGTAATGTTTTCCCACACCGTACCCCGGAACAAAAACACATCCTGACTGACAAAACCTATTGCCCTCCGGAGATCCTCCAGTTTGAAGCTCCGTAAGTCATGACCATCCAGGGTAATCCTCCCTCTCTGGACATCATAAAAACGAAGCAGCAGTTTCACCAACGTGCTTTTTCCCGCGCCCGTGGGGCCGACAATCCCAACTGTTTCCCCCTCATGAATGGTTAAGGAAAGGTCATGCAGGACAGATTGCCCTTTCCCATCCTCATATTCAAAAGTCACATTTCCAAATTGGATGTCCCCTTCCACCTCATCCACCGGGAGGGATTTCTCCCCTGATACAATGTGCTGGTCGGTGTCTAATAGATTAAAAATGCGGTCAATGGAAGCCATCGCCCGCTGGTAGAGATCTAAGGTTTCGCCCAAGCGAGTCAGCGGCCAAAGCAATCGCTGGGTGATGAAAACCAACACGCTGTATGCACCTACTTCCAGGCTTCCTTCAAGGGCAAGGTAGCCTCCAAAGATGAGTATACCGATAAAACCTGTCACAATCACCATTCGGATCAAGGGAACAAACGCTGAACTGAGGCGAATTGCCTTGCGGTTGCTTTCCCGGTAACGATCGCTTTCCTTTTCAATCCGCCCCAATTCGTAATCCTCCGCGGTGAAACTCTTGATCGTCGCAATCCCACTCAAATTATTGGACAGCTGCCCATTTAACAACCCCACCAGTTCCCGGACTTTGGCGTAACGAGGTGCCAGATATCTTTGAAAGCGGATGGATCCCCAGATAATGAAAGGCATGGGAAGGACCGCCATCCAGGCTACCGAAGGCGCAAGGTAAAAGAATATCCCTCCGATCACCATCACGGTGGTCACAACTTGCAAGATCTGATTGGCACCAATATCCAGAAACCTCTCCAATTGGTTGATGTCATCATTGAGCACGGACATCAACCCGCCGGTGCTCCGGTCCTCAAAATAAGTGAGATCCAGCGATTGGACATGTCCGTAGGTTTCCACACGCAGCTCGTGCTGCAGGGTCTGCGCCAAATTCCTCCACAGGACAGCATAATAATACTGGAAAAGGGACTCCAGCGCCCAAACGATGAGCGTCAGCCCAGCCAGGACCAGCAACTGGGTCCGCGTATCTGGAAATCCCAAGCCGGCGATAAGGGAATCCTCTTTCTGAACAACGATATCCACCGCAGCTCCAATCAAGGCAGGCGGAGCCAAATCAAATATTTTGTTCAAGATCGAGCCCAGCGAGGCGAAAACGATCCGCCGCCGGTGTCCGCGAGCATAATGCCATAACCTGATCAATGGATGTTTTTTTCGATTCATAGTCTTTTCCCAATAGAAAAGCACCAAGGGAACCCTTGGTGCCAGGGTATCTCCTTCTGAAATTTATAAAATCAATCTGAGAGGATCAAATCCGCAGCACGGCGGCCAATTTCCACTGCAAAATTCGTCCCCCGGTCCCAGGGGTAGACCTGGCTCATACTGGCAAAATACAGGCCGGGAAATGGGGTCCGTATATCAGGGATGTTTTGAGAATGATTCAATTCGGGCACCGGCTGGGCATATCTCGTGCGATAGAGCCAGGCATTTTTCACCCAGGTCTCATCGAAATCCGGGTTGATCCGCGCCAACCCCGGGAGATAGATGGAGAGGATCTCTTCTTTGGGCAAATCAAAATACTCATGATCCGGCACCAGGTAGTCCCCGCAATACACGATATGGTCTCCCCCAAAATAATCAGGAGAAA
This sequence comes from Anaerolineales bacterium, assembly GCA_046483045.1. Taxonomy (GTDB): domain Bacteria; phylum Chloroflexota; class Anaerolineae; order Anaerolineales; family UBA11858; genus B10-G9. The sequence goes on from JAWODY010000040.1 coordinate 30,252, forward strand.
TAAAATTGGTATGTTCAACCACAGCCAAAAAGGGAAATCCTTTCTCTTTGGGAATGTTGTACCAATAATAACCCTGAGGGGAGAGTTGGCGTTTGAGGGATAGGGTGAGAACCATCGCACCCATACTCTTCAAGTCCCTTAAACCTTGATGATATTGGTCCGGAAGCTCCGGCACCAATCTGCTCAATAACTGGGGGGATGTGGTGACCAAAACACGCTCAAATGCCTCTTCACCGTGGGTGGATTGGACAGTGAGATCCTGAGAAATATGACTCACCGGGGTGGAAAGATGAATCACCAGGCCCATGTCCTTCAAAATCTCAATAAATTGATCAGCGAACGCCTGAAAGCCGCCTTCGTACGTTCCCAACCTGGAGGTCCTGGCGTGGATTCTGGCCCACATCCAGGCCATATTGACATCTTTATAATGAGGGCCAAATTTTCCCTTTAACATCGGCTCCCACATGGCCTCATAGACGCAATCCCCGGCCCATTTCCGCATCCAGGCGTCCACGGTGGTCTTTTCCAGAGGGCGCCAATTTTCGGTCAAACGTAAATAAAGCCCCACCAGACCAAACCGGATCTTGTCAATGCCCCACCCTAAACCAGGAAATTTCAAGGCCTGTAAAATGGAGTCAAAGGGATACCATTCCCCCTTATGATAGAGAACAGTATAGGGGCGCGGGAAACGGACCTTGTCCGCCAGACCAAGCTCCCCAATCAAACCCAGGACAGATTCATCCGACGCAAACCAATGGTGATAATACGCTTCCACAGACCAATCCCATTCAGGTTCCTTGAAACCCTGGGCCAGACCCCCGGTTTTTTCACCCGCTTCATACAAGACGACTTCATGACCTGCGCGGATGAGATCATACGTGGCTGCCATTCCGGCATACCCCGCGCCAATTACAGCAATTTTCATTTCAAGTACCTTTCTTGATGTTTATCTTTGCTTGCGATCTTGTCGAACCAGACGACCCGCCAAGACCTCCAACCTGCGCCATTTCCTGCGGATGATATACAGCATGGCCAGCGTCCGCAGCCATCGTATGTCACATTTTGGGTTGGCAGCCAACTGCTCGAAGACTTCCAGCGCCTCATCATCGGTCCGGCGCGTCCTGGAATACTCCCGGGCCAATTGTTTAAGATAAGATTCGCGCTGGCGGCGAAGTCGAGCTGCGACTTCCGCCTTTTCCCGTTCGTTCTTTACGATATCCCCCACTCGTTTCACCGCGTTGTTGAGTTCGTAAACTGTGTAAGGTTTGACCAAATATTCCCGGGCTCCCACATTCATAGCAGAACGAAACGAGCGGTTGTCATCTTCCGCTGAGATGATAATGCAGGCCATAGTGGGAAAGATCTTCTGCATCTCTTCAAATGCCTCAAATCCGTTCATCTCCGGCATATTGATATCCAGAAGCGCGATATCTGGCTGGTGTTTCTTGGCCAGTTCAATGGCTTCCCGCCCGTTATGGGCAATAGCCACGATGTCCACCATAGGGTTATCTGCCAGCATCAGGCGGGTGTTCCGCCGCGTCTCAAGGACGTCATCCGCAATCAGAACCCGATATTTGGCATCTTTTTGTTTAGAGGGACTCATGCGCTTACCTCTCTTTGCCACGCGCGATCTAAATGAAGCCTGCTCCAGTATTATAACGCCAAATTCACCCTTCCTCATCCAACCCTGGATCCTCCTCCCGGACCTCCGCTTGGGCTTCCCGCCATCGGATGCCTTCTCTGATCAAATAATACGCTCCCAGAGCCGTGATCGGCAGCCAGAGCGCAATATGGAGGACCAGGATATAACCTGCCGCGGTGCCCCGGGCTACCCCATAGGCAACCAGGACCGCGATCCCGGGAGCGTCGAAGGTGCCCACATACCCTGGGGCGGAGGGAATCATGGTAGCCAGGTTGACGATCCCATTCATCATCATTAAGGCGAAGAAACTGACCTCCATGGGAAAGGCCCGCATCACAAACCAGTACTTCCCCGTTTCTAAAAGCCAGATCACGACCGAGACCAAAAAAACTATCAACGCCTCATGGGGGGAGCGCAAGGATTCTAACCCCTGCAGAAAACGGATTATGATCCCCATTACCTTTTCTTGATACCTCTCAGGAAGCAGGTGTTCTACCAACCAGCTCAGAATCCTTTCAGCTTTCCGGGGAAACATGGCCGCGGTTAAAAACACAGTTAACGCCCCAAAAAAGGCTCCCGAACCCCATAAAGCCAGAGTTTGAATATTGCCCACAAACCCGGAGGAGGTGGTCATACCAGCCAGCCGGGGCAAATTGAGAAAAATAAAGGTTAACATGACCACGCCGTCAAATACGCGTTCGACAATGATGGTCGCCAGGGATGCGGAAATGGGCACATCCTCCCGGCGCTTGAGGACGACCGCCGCCAGCACTTCCCCCGCCCGGACGGGATAGATGTTATTGCCCATGTAGCCGATCGCGACCACGGGAAACATCGCCGGGGCAGAGATCTGCTTAATAGGGCGCAGCAAAAAATGCCAGCGCCAGGCTCGGATCCAGACGCCGATGAAATAGACCACAACACCGGGAAGAATCCACCAATATTCTGCCTCTTGGAGAGGCTCCCAAACCTCCTGAATGCCCAATCCGCGCAAGGCCAGATACAAAAACCCCGCACTGAGGAGCAAACCAAGCCAAAACTTCCATCGTTTCATGAGCCACATTCTACCACGAAGGACCCCAGACAGAGGATAAGGAAGCTTTCCATTTTATTAGGTGTTAATATTGCCCGGGGCTGAAATCATAATAGAAATGCTCTTATGCCGCTCTCAGGATGGGCTGTTCAAATATCGTTTATAATATCCGATATGAACTGGAAAAAAATCCTCGGGATTATCGGGCTGATCATTCCCCTGCTCTTGATCACAGGCTGGGTATTCTCACCCCGGATAAAGGGGTTTAACCCCCACCAGCCGCTTCACGGACGGCAGCCCATCCAGATCACTTTCTCAAGATCCATGGACGCAGAGAGCGTGGAACGACATTTCAGCATCCGACCCGGACAAGAAGGTGATTTCCAATGGGATGAGTCTCAAAAATCACTAACCTTTACCCCGCGTGATGCCTGGCCCAGCGATCGGACCCTCTCTGTTCAAATTTCAGCCGGACCCCGTTCAACACAGCGCTTACCTCTACTCAACCCAAAAACCTGGCAGTTTGAAATCAGCCCATACCTGCTCACGTACCTGTATCCTGCGGATGGCAAGAGCAACATTTACAGCATGAGTGTGGAAAGCGGAGAGAATCAACCCCTGACAGAGCATCCTGAAGGTGTTCTGGATTATGATGTCAGCCCGGACGGACTGACCCTTTATTACAGCCGGGGGAGGGAGGATGGATCCAGCGGTTTGTTTGCCCTGGATCGCTTAAGTGGAGAGATAAAGGAAATCCTTACCTGTGCTGAGGCCCTGTGTAGAAATCCTCAAGTCTCTCCCAGCGGGGATCTGATCGCCTATCAGCGCATTCCCCAAAACCCTCAGAATAACTCTGGCATTTATCTCCTTGAGATTACCTCACAAGATACTGAGCCCATCCTGGAAACGGGCCAAGACCTTGAGAACCCATCCTGGTCCCCACAAGGTTGGCTGGCGTTTTATAACAGGTCAGAGCGGGTTTATCAATTCAAACACCTCCAAGACAAGGAAATGGTCACATTTCCTAATGATACCGGCGGGCAGGGGACCTGGGCACCGGACGGCGTGAATTTTGTAACCACAGAAATTCTGGATATCAACGAATCTCTCGCACCCCGGCATCTTTATCGATACCAGATTCCAAACGGTTCGAAAACAGATCTGACAAAAGATCGCTTCTGGGAAGATGCCACCCCATCCTACTCCTCAGAAGGACGGCTCGCCTTCGGCCGCAAATCACTCCTGCGCGAAAAATGGAGCCTAGGCCGACAGTTGTGGATCCTGGAAAAAGGGGGAGGAGAAGCGTATCCGGTGACAAACGCAGGGGATTACCATCACACCGCCTTCGCGTGGCATCCGGATGGAGATCGAATGGCTTATGTCAGATACAATCAAGCCCAACTCACGGAAGCCCCCGAAATCTGGCTTTTGAACCTCACCCAAACACAGAATGCGCGCCTGATTATCAACGCCTTCAACCCGCAGTGGATACCATAACATCCATGACTGATACCAAACAGATCACTGAAGCCCTAAAAAAAGAAGCCCGGCGTGCGGGTTTTTCCTTAGCAGGAGTCACGCTCCCGGATCCCCCGGACCACCTAGATTTCTATCAGGATTGGATCGCCGCGGGATATCACGCTGATATGGGATGGATGGCCACCGAACGGGCCCTCCATCGAAGGTCCGATCCCAAGCGCATCCTTCCCGAATGCCAATCCATCCTGGTTTTAGGCATGCCCTATCCTTTCTCAGCGGACAGGAGAGGCGGGGGTAAGATATCCTCCTATGCCTGGAACAAAGATTACCACGACGTGCTCAACCAAAAGATGAAAGAGCTGGTTCGATTTCTCGAAGACCAAGTAGGAAGACCCGTATCCAACCGCTGGTATACAGATACTGGGCCCATCCTGGAACGGGAGCTGGCACGTCGGGCGGGATTGGGATGGTTTGGGAAGAATACCACCCTCATCAACCCTCACCAAGGCTCCTTTTTCTTTTTAGCAGAATTATTTCTGGACATCGCCCTGGAACCTGATCCTCCCTTTCAAAATGAACACTGCGGTTCCTGCACACGCTGCCTGGATGCCTGCCCCACCGGGAGCTTTAAAGAACCCTACTTGCTAGACGCCAAACGCTGCATCTCGTATCTGACCATTGAGATGAAAGGGTCCCTCCCCAAAGAGCTGCGTCAAAAAATGGACCAGTGGGTCTTCGGCTGTGATATCTGCCAGCAGGTCTGCCCCTGGAACCAGAGATTCGCCGGGAAGGAGGAAATCATTGAAGCCTTTCACCCCCGTCCGGAATCCACCCAGATCGACCTCCAGGAGGAAATCACTTTGTCTGAGGAAGATTTCAGAGAGAAGTTTCGAAACAGTCCTGTGAAAAGAACCAAACGGGGCGGTTACCTCAGAAATGTTGCTGTCGCCCTGGGAAATCAAGGGCTAAAAAGGTCCCCAAAGTCCTTGACCGCAGCCCTTCAAGATCGGGATGCCACAGTGCGGGGACATGCTGCCTGGGCCTTGGGACAAATCGGAGGGGAACTGGCCCAAGAAAGGCTCCAGAAAGCGCTCGGTGAAGAAGAAGATCAGGGGGTCCGAAGGGAAATTAAAAGCGCTCTGCACACCTGAGCTATCCCCCATTTTCACGTTCAAAGAAACAACACCTGCCTTCAAACCTGGAGGTTGAAGATGGATTAAACGATTTCAGGTAAGTAGTTCTCATTCCAATCGGGCGGCTCGACCCCACAGAGAGCGGATCCCCCAACTCAAACCAAAAAAAGCGGTCGCGGTAAGGACAATGGCCGGACCGGAGGCCACATTGAGATAATAAGACAGGTAAAGACCGACCAATCCCGAGACGGAGGCCATGGTCGCCCCCAAAGCCATCATCACCGGCAGGCGCCTTGTCAGCAGGTATGCGGAAGCCGCCGGTGTGACGAGCATGGCCACCATCAACGCCACTCCCACTGTCTGTAAAGAGACCGCAATAGTCAGGGCGATGAGCACAAGCTGCAGATATTCGAAGAACGTTTTCGGGATGCGCAGAGTGGTAGCCAGCACCGGGTCAAACGTCAGTACTAAAAATTCTTTATAAAAAGCCAGGACCAAAAAAACAATCAAAAAACCAAAGCCCGCGATCAACCATACCTGCTGGGATGAGACACCCAGAACATCTCCAAAAAGGAAGTGGGTCAAATCCACCGTATAACTTTGAACCGTAGAAATGATAGCGATTCCCAAAGCGAACATCCCTGAAAAGATAATCGAAATCGCCGTGTCCTCTTTGACCTCAGCCCCTTTGCTGATAGCTCCAATCCCAAAAGCGGCTGCGATCGCTGTCCCCGTCCCCCACCAAAAAAGAGGCCCCTTTGCCCCTCCAGTCAGCAAATACCCCACCGCAACGCCGGGGAGAATGGAATGAGCCAGGGCTGACCCAAAGAACGCCATCCCCCGCAGCACGACATAGGTCCCCACGGTGGCGCTGACAATTCCCGTCAGCACGCTGGCGATCAATCCCCGCAGCATGAAAGGATAACGGAATGGCTCTACAAGGTAATCAAGCCATTTCATCCCGTTCTCCTTTGCAGCAGCTGTCTTCTACAAACATCTGATCCATTTCCCCTTCAATAAAATGAATCCGACCTTCATAGGCTTCTGCAAGATACTCTTTTTTGAACACTTGCTCAGGCGGACCGAATGTGATCAAGCTTTTGTTCAGCAGCATTATCCGGTCATAATGTTCTGCAGCAAGCTGGAGGTCGTGCATGGAGACCATCAATGTAACCCCCTTGGCAGACAAAGCATTCAAGGCCCGCATCACATTTTCACGAGAGGGGACATCCAAGCCGGTCAAAGGCTCGTCCATCAACATCAGTTCCGCTTCCTGAACCACGGAGCGAGCGACGAACATCCGCTGCTGCTGACCTCCGGACAATTCACCAATTTGACGCTTTGCCAAATCAGCCATCTCCACCAAGCGCAGAGCCTCTTCCACTTCCTCCCAATCATCAGGAGAGGGGATGCGGAAGGGCCCGATTTTGCTGATCCTCCCCATCATGACCACATCTGCCACTGTGACCGGGAAGCTCCAATCCACCTGGCTGCGCTGAGGGATGTAAGAAATGCAAACATGCCCCCCCGGTTCATGCCCGTACACCTCCACCGCACCTTCAACAGGGTCAATCACACCCGCAATGACCTTAAAAAGGGTGCTCTTCCCAGCCCCGTTGGGGCCGACCACGGCTACACGCTCCCCTTCCATGAGATTAAAAGAGACATCATCCAGCCCTACCCCACTCTCATACCGGACGGTGACGTCTTTCATTGCCAGAATGGGTGCATCCGGATGGTGGGGTGCGTGCCGCCGGGAAAATGTACGCTTACGAACATTATCAATCAATGATTTCATGAATAGGGTCCCCCCGATCAGTGCTGCTAGCAGATTACGTTCTTGAGTCTTGCTTCCCGCTCCGGTCCGCTGCTTTAAGAAAGTGATCGCTGCCACGGACTACATAAGTGGAAAACGCTTTATCTAAGCACCTCCACAATCATCTTTACATTGTATCGCATAAACTCGATGTACGTCCCGGCTGGACCATCGTCTTCGGTCAGGGAACCGAAGTACAGCTGGACCAGTTTTACGCCCGTGTCCTCCGCGATGCGCTGGGACAGGCTGGGATCGAAATCTTTCCCTACAAAGATGGCTTTTACAGCGTATTCCTGGATGGTATCGGAAAGCTCCGCCAGGTGTTTTCCGGAGGGTTGGGCCTCTGTGGTGGGGGAAGGTATGACTGCTCCCACCTGCTGGAAACCGTACTCCTCAGCAAAGTATCCAAACACCGTGTGATCCGTGACGATATACCGGTTATCCTGTGGAATTTGAGAAACCTGGTCCTGGATCCAGCTGTCCAAATCTTCTAACTGGGCGCGGTAGGTTTGCGCATTTTCCTGATAGCAATCCTCATTCGCGGGATCAAGCCGGACCAGTGTTTCCTGGATGTTGTCCACCCAGACCATGACGTTTGTAGGATCAAACCACACATGGGGATCAGCCCCTCCGGGATCATGGTAATGACCATCGCTACCCTCGTCTTCATGGGACGTCCCTTCGTCATGCGCCTGATCTTCTCCCTCCCCATGATCATGGCCACCTTCCGTTTGGGAATGGAATGACCGTAGGTCAATCCCCTCTGATACGTGAACGACCTCCGCATCTCCACCTGCGTTTTCGATCAAATCCTCCAGGAACACCTCCAACCCCACGCCGTTGGCGAAGACGACATCTGCCTGGCTGACAGCTGCCACATCCTGCGGTGAGGGCTGGAAGGAGTGCGGGTTCGCCCCATAGGGTAGCAGCACGGTAAGGTGGATCCCTTCACCACCAATGCGAGAAACCACATCCCCCACAAAGGTGGTGGTGGCCACCACCTTTAGCTTCCCATCAACATCAGCCCGATAAGATGTCCCCGCTGGCGCGCAAGCAGATAAGCAAAACAGGGAAAGCAGAAAAACCAGGGGCACGAAATATACATTACGTTTTCTATCCATTTAAACAACTCCATTTGAAGAACACTTGGTCGTTTCGGGATTACTTGCAATCGGGGCACACACCAAACAACTGCAGCCAGTGATCCTTCACCTGGTAGCCACGCTTTTCTCCCTCCGCTCTGAAATAGTCATCCAGCTCATCCCACCCGGGAAAAGCCACCATACGCTCACATTCCGTGCAGATCAGGAAATGTTTATGTCCAGCCAACGCGGGGCCGTACGCCTCGCAGCCCTGCGGGTGGTGAATGCGCTGGATTAAGTCCAAGTCGGAAAGCGTTTCCAGGGTGCGGTACACGCTGGCTATGCCCAGCGAATGTCCATGATCCCGAGCGTGGTCATGGATTTCCTGTGCGGTGAGGGGCCTATCGCACCCGGTCAGGATTTCCATCACAGCCTTCCGGGCCGGGGTGAGTCGCAGGTCGTATTCTTGAAAGGTTTGTTTCCAGATTCGCAGCCTTTGTTTTCCTGGATTTTGGCTCATTGTGTCCCCTAATTGATATTGATAATCATTATCATACAGCACATCCATTTTACCAAGCACTCCCCCGCTGTCAAGACAAACAGCCGGACTGTGAGGTCCGGCTGCAGGGGTTTCCTTTAAAATCGACTGCATTTATGGGGTCGGAGTCAGGGTCGAGATGGAGCCCGGTGTCTTTTGAGATTCACCTTGATCTTCTTCTGTTGGAACCGGCGTAACCAGGTTGACGCGCACATTTAACACCTGTCCGGTATAGATAACGCCGTCCTGCTCTTCTTCAATGAACTCATTCCGGAAAAGGATATCTTCCTCTGTGCTGTTGAGTTTTCTGGCAATCAACTCCACGGAATCGCCCGGACGGACGGTATATTCTACCGGCATCCCGCGCGGCGCATCGACAACCGGGGTAGGAGTTGGAATGGAATCGCCGGGAGCGGGAATGAGGACTTCATTGCCAACGTAGATATTGGGATTGACCAGATCCAATTCAAAATCTTCCCTTTCACGATTCCGGACGACCAGGGTAAGCAAATCGACGTCAAATTTTTCCGCGATGGAATACAGGCTGTCCCCTTCCTGAGCGACGTACATCACCGCTCCGGACCGGGTCGGAGTCATGCTGGGAGCTGGTGTGTCCGTAGGAGGCGCTTCCGTGGGCGTCGGTGTGATCGTATTTGTGGGGGGGACCGGCGTGGGGGTTAAAGTTTGGGTAATGGTGGGTGTTTTGGTAGCAAATACCGCTCGCGGGTCAAACCGCGCTCCCGTAAGCCAAAAAATCAGAAAAGCTGCCCCCAAGATGATCAACAGAGCAATCCCTACAAACAACAGTGTCGTTTGCCAGGACCGCGCCTGACGCTTTCGGTAGCTATCAATTACATCCTTGGCTGACTCTTTATCACTCATACACGTATCCCTTTCATCCTTTCCTCGTCCCCATCAAGAGCGGCTTCAAGACCCTTACCAAATGGTCACCGCAATATATCATCACAAGGTTTAATTATTTTACCGTATTTTACGATAGATAGCGAATCTGTCATCCCTCTCACAATCCTACCGTTTAATCGCTAGAGAATCCCAAACGGCGTAATTATCTTCTGATCCAGTATTGGCGATCACGATCAAATAGAATTGTACGTTTTTACCCTCTAAGTCTTCCAATTCTAACCTGATGGATTTGGTTTCTCCATCACAAATCTCATTCCACTTCCAAAGTTCTTTTACCGTAGTTAGATCTCCATTGATCGTGTAGCTGATCTTATAGGTTACATCCCCACTGCCACAGGTGTCATCCGGATTCTTAATCAGACCCACCCTCCCAATGAGAGCATCCCCGGGATTGACATTGTAATCCGGGTAGCGTCCAATGATATATCGGTCCTCCCCGACAGGAGGATATGTGACCAAAAGGAAGTCAGATATCCGCCCACCCTCCAATTTTTGCTCCGTCTTTACATCCACGAAGGGATCCCCAGGGTCCCCCGCGCTTCCGTAGACAAGCATACTATCCCCGGGACTTTCATAATCAATCGGCAGAGTCCCGCTTCCCCAAGCAGCATCGTCCGCGAACAAGTTGAAGTCAAACATCACCCCGGAACCTTTCACAACCTCAATTTTGACCCAAAAGGCTTTTGAGGAATCTTCACCTGTACCAAAAACTTGACCGGAAGCGTTCCGGAGTTTCCAAAAACCCTGGTACGTCCCGGTCTCCTCAGGTGCCTGAAGGTCGACAGAGATATCGATCGTCTCCCCCGGCTCAACATTCTCCTCCGCCAACCGTTTTGAAGCAGGACCCCCCATTGCGTCCCCTCGGTCAAAGACCAGAGAATATCCCGGAGTCCAGGTGCAAGAGCCCGTATTCTTGATCTGCCAAGTTTTCGTGAAATCTTCACCGGGAAGCAAATCCGTGCCGTCTGGAAAATTCACATCCTTGATAAAGGACATCCTATCACACGCCGCCTCGGTGGCTGGAGTGGTTGTGCCCGAAACCGGCGTGGTGGATTCTGGCGTGAGAGTCGAGAAGGGAGTCCCCGTAGAGATGGTTGTTTGGTCTGGAGAAGGTGTATTGATGGGCTCCAGGTCACCTCCGGCTGCCTTTGTCAGTTGAGCCGACACAGTTTGGGCAGCTGCTGTGTACACCGCTCCTGTGGAACCCATTGGGGTCGATGTCCCCCGGGGCATATTACAAGCAGAGATCCATAAAGACAGGATCACCCCTACATAGGCTAATTTTTCTACGGTTTTCCTGAACATTTAAACCTCATCTGGGGAATCAATGCAGCCATATTCCAAACACATTGTACCCACAAATTAAGAAAGTATGCAATAGTTTTTCGTTCCCTATATACGGCCCATCCTGCTCAAAGGAAACCCGAACCCGTCCCTGTCTCCCCCCAAAAGTCTCACACGCCTCAAGGAATTTCCGGTTTTTGGTCCAGGTAAAGACGGATGGAATGCCGCAGGTAATCGTCAATGGGATATTGGAGAGCTTCATCAGGATCCAACCAGAGGTACTCTTCCGCTTCATCGTTCAGCACCACCTCCAACTGATCGCTTTGACATGTATAGTCAAAAAAAATGAAATGTCGTTCTTCCCAGAAGCTGCCTCCACGGATGTATTCTTGAAAACAGAGGAACTGGCGATCGTGTACCTCCAGTCCAGTTTCTTCTTTGATTTCCCTGTACAAGGCTTCTTTCAACGCTTCCCCGACTTCCACATGTCCCCCTGGAATGGTGTATTTCCCCTGCCATTTATGCGATTTCACAATTAACAGCTGTCCCTCAGGGTTGAATATCAACCCTCCAACAGTTGGTTCGGGGTATTCCTGGTCTATATCCAGATTCTTTTTTCCCACCAATGCTCCCTATTCAAACACATGCATTTCTCAGGGGATCACAGCTCTCGTTTTCTCGCTGCAGGGGTCGAAGTCCGATGTTGATCAGATATCAGACGACCCTGCATTGACCAAGGACCAGCCCAGCTAATACGCACAGGAAGGGTTTTCCCGCGCAGATTTCGTTCGGCATCTACAAACACCAGTTTATAATTTGGCGTTCGACCCCGCCACCGACCTTTCCTGTCCCGCCCTTCAAAAAGGACCTCCACCCTTTTCCCTTGGTATTCTGCGGTGATTTCCGAACTGATTTCCTCTTGCAAGCTCTCCAGAAGACGGAAACGGCGCCATTTCTCTTCCGGATCGACATCATCAACCATCTTGCGACTGGCGACCGTCTGAGGTCGCACGGAGTATCGGGCGATATGAGTCACATCCAGTCGAAGCTCCTTCATAAGCCGATATGTATTTTGAAACTGCTCTTTCGTTTCCCCAGGAAACCCTACGATAAGATCGGTGGCAATGCTGACCTCCGGAATGCGGTCCCGGATTTCACGTATCAACGAACGATACTCATCCGCTGTATATCCCCGCCTCATTGCCTTTAATATCTCATCATCCCCTGATTGGTTGGGGACTTCGATATGGGGCATGACCTTTGGCAGCGCCGCCACAGCTTCCATCAAATCCCGGTCAAACCAGGTCGGGTGCGACGTCAAAAACCGGATCCGCTCCAGCCCCTGAATGCTGTGAGCTTTTTGCAGCAAGTTTGTCAAATGCGTCTTTTGGGGTAAGTCCAGGCCATAACGGTCCACGATTTGACCTAAAAACGTGACTTCTTTCACGCCCTGAGAAACGAGAGAGCAGACTTCATTCAAGACATCTTCCAGAGGCCGACTGCGTTCAACCCCCCGCCGGTAAGGAATGATACAGTACGTACAGGCATGGGAACACCCCAAAACGACGGGGACGAAGGCTGAAACCAACCGGGACTGATCACCGGCTGGCAGCGCTAAGTCACCGTCCATGAACGCAAAGCGCCGCGAGGTCGCTTCTCTTTGGTATTCCTTTGTCTTATCCTGGGTCAAATAAGCCAGCAACGGACCTGGATCAGAGGGAGGAGAGAAGACATCCACATATGGATATTCTTTTGCCAACTCTCCATACCCATTCACCCCTACCAAACAGCCCATAACGTTGATCACCACATCCGGATTCTTTTCTTTAACCCCTCGCAGAGACCCTATCCTCCCTTTGGCGCTTTCCTCTGCACTCCTCCGGACAACGCAGGTGTTAAGAACAACAACATCAGCATCCTCCGCCCGTGAGGTGGGAAGATAATCAAGCCGTTCTAACGCTGAAGCCACCCGGCGAGAGTCAGCGACGTTCATTTGACAACCAGACGTCCAAATGTAATACTTCATAGCTGACATTGTATCTCCTCCTGACCGCAGCAGTCAAGCAGTCTCCGGAAAGATGAGCAGACCCTTAAAAAGGGAAACTCCGCAAAGAAGACCCTGCGGAGTTTCCCTTCTGAAACGCTGGAATTTTAGACTTTATAGGGGATCAGCAAAGGTCAGGTTTGCATCCTGAACGAGAATGCGTTCCAGCGCCATGGTATGGCTGCACCGTTCTCGAGTTTTAAAGAAATCACAATCACACTGCCACCTACCATCCTGAAATGATACCTTATGAGAGTTATTTGTACCCTCAAAAGTAACCGATAAACCATCAATCTGAATACGATCGCGTTCCGTTGCGTACTGCTTCGATTTTTGGATTTTTCCGATCATCCCTGAATCCATGCCTCTACCTCCACAGTTAGTCAGATAACAAAAAAGCACGCAACTTTCGCAGGCGTGCTTGGCTTACAAGTGAATATTCTTTTGGAGTTCACGAATCGCATAATGGCTTTACCTCCAATGTATACTCAGTATACGCTGAAATTATTAGAAAGTCAACCAAGGCGAAATGTCTTAACATTTTAGTAGTATAAACAAGTCTTGACATTTGAATGAAAACAGGCATAAGATACACCATCTCTCTCCAGAGGAGGTGATCCTATGCCTGAGGCGAAAATTCGCCTAGAATTAACGATACCGTTAGAAAATGTAACTGTCAATGCGCTCATCATAATTTTCAAAAAAATTCTAGTTCAACTGGTTCCGCAAATGGTAACTTTATGCCTGGAAACCTACCAAGAAGCAAGGCTGGACCACCGCTTAGGCCCTCGCTGGTCCGATGAGCCCCAGAAAGAAGCAGGGTGGAATTGCCCTGAGTGTGGATCCCATCGTGGTTTCAATCGCCGGGGCAGCCGTCCTCGCATGCTTCAAAAAACCAGCCTGGGGCAAATTGAGTTCCAGCTTTTCCAGGTGACTTGCCGCAGGTGTGGAAAAACCTTCGCGCCGTTTTCCGAGGAACTCTCTATTGACCCGTATCAAACAAGTACTCCGGAGTTCCAGGCTCGGGCTGTTGAAACCGCTTGCCAGCTCTCATATCGACGAAGCGCGAACATGGTCAGCAGTGGTACATTAACATCTTCCATATCGGCAACTGCCATCCATAACTGGGTCCAAGAAGCAGGAAACCGGGTCTCTTTCCAAGCCCAAAAAGCCGAAAACCAAACCGTGATCCTGGACAGCACCAAGGTGAAGGCTGGGGAAAAAGAGCGCGGCGCGCCCCTCAAGCTTGGTTTCGCCCTCACAGGACGCTCTACAAAGGGTTATCGACCCCATTTGGACAAGCATCCCGTTGCTTTTGGTGTTGATGAGGATTGGAAAGACATCCTGGCTCCCTTGGAATCTTCTCAACCCGAACGAACCATCTTCGATGGTGGAATGGCGTTCAGAAACCTACTGGACACAGTCTGGCCAAAAACCCGAAAGCAGCGCTGTCTTTGGCACCTGTCCCATCAGATGTATTTTCATCTTCTGAGAGACGGGTTGGGAAAAGTCATGAGCGACCCAATCCGATCGCGGTTAAACTACCTGCTCATGGACAGCCCGGATCTCGATCAAGCGAAAAGGGCTTACCAGGCACTGGTGGATGAACTTCGTCTGGAGGGCCTGAAGCATGGTGCCAAACATCTCCAGGAAGCACAGAAAAATGTGTTTACATTCCGCAAGTACCCAGAGGGCGTTTTCTCGGAACGCTCCTCGACCAAGAATTCTCAGGCTCCATTGGCCACCAGTCCTCTGGAGCGAGAGATGAGAGAGGTCAATCGCCGTACCGACAACGGTTCTCGTTGGAGTATTCCCGGTGTGAAAAATATGATTAGCTTGGACCTGAGTCGCCGATATGATGACCAGCGATGGCAGGATATCTGGGACCAGCCGCAAGAAGAATATTCGTTCAAGTTCTCTGTTAAAGTTCAAGCCGAGATGGTGTATTCAAATTCAAATGTCAAAACTGGTTGACACTACCAA
>JAWODY010000052.1:0-21461 GCA_046483045.1 Anaerolineales bacterium
TAATGCCATTGCATCATTAGCACACATGACACCCTCAACATCAGGATTCGCTGTCAACAGGTTGGTGAAAACAGTGTTCGCTTCTTCAGCTTCCCAATTCGCGGTTTGCGAAGCCAGCACTTCAAGGCCATACTCTTCAACAGACTGCATGAAACCTTCTTTGCGCTGCTGAGCGTTCTCCGCACCAGGCAGGCCCTCAATGATGATGACCTTTCCACCTTCACCCAATTCTTCGCCTAAAACATCGCCCACCATCTTGGCCGCGCCAACGTTATCCGGGCCAACAAAAGCCAAATCGATGCCAGCTTCTTCCATTGCGTCAGCGTCCAGAGGAACATCGATATTGATAACCTCAATGCCAGCTTCGATAGCTTTGGCAATCGGCGCAACAAGGGCCTTAGAATCCATCGGAGCGATGACGATGGCATCAACACCTTGCGATGTGAGGTTTTCAACGATAGAAATTTGTTGGTCAAGTTCGCTCTGACTCTGGGTGCCTAGGGCAATTAACTCCAAGTCGCCTCGTTCTTCAGCATGTGCGATTGCGCCTTCCTCCATCGCTTTGAAGAATTCCGCGCCGAGGGATTTCATGACTAGGCCGATCGTTGGTTTTTCACTTTCAACAACTTCTACTTCAGTTTCTGTATCCGCACTGTCTGTCGGCGTACATGCTGAAAGAAGCAACACCATCAACAACAACACTGAAAATATTTTTCTATGCATTTTTTCTCCTTATAGGGTCACAATTGAACAGGATTAGACCTCACATGTTAATCCATGCTAATCAATGTACCTAGCAAATTAATTTATGTAATATAAACACCTCCTTATATTGATAAGTTAAAAATATTTACTCGGACTATCAAACACATCTTTTGCAACCATAGCTACAGCACCCAAAACAGATGCATCTGCATTAAGTTGTGAAAGTACAAGATTCATGTGTTTTCTTATTTCAAAATGCGTATGCTTTTCGAGAGACATCTTTATTCCCTTAATAAGGAATTTACTCGCATAACTCACGCTCCCCCCGAGAACAACCATTTCAGGATCAAATATGTTAAGTAAACTCGAGACGCCTACGCCAATAACAGTTCCTGTTTCTATTAGGATGTCCATGGCCTCCACATCGTTTTCATCTGCGGCATTGATGATTGTTTGAAGCTTTGATTTTTCATTGCTAGTTTTTTTGTTTATATTCATCAAACTTTTAGGGTTAATTTTGACCCGAGAATTCATTCGTTCAATTAATGAGTACTCGTTACATTCAGTCTCCCAACAACCAAAATTGCCACACCTGCATTTTTTTCCACCTTGAAGACTATATGGAACATGACCGATTTCCCCTGCATATCCATGACCTCCCCTGTATATTTCCCCGTTAAGAAATACCCCCCCCCGAACCACCCTACTTAATGAAACAAATACAAAATTGTTCGTATCTTGAGCGGCTCCGAAAAAATGTTCTCCAAGAGCAGATGCGTTAGAATTGTTTTCAAGGAAAACCTCAAAATCTAATTTTTCTGAGAAGAAATTTTTAATTGACAAATTATTTAACTTGGTGTTTGATGAAGAAACGACCTTGCCTTGTTCGTAATCGACAAGGCCAGACACCGAGATTCCAAGACCAAGCAATTTAGTATCCAGAGATCTCTGAATAGAACGAGCTTCAACTACTAAATTAAGTGACCTATGTAATATTTCATCAGGAGAATCTAAAGATTCAATATCAGCACTTTTTTGCCAGATAATATTTCCTGAAAAATCACAGCGAACAACCCTGATAAAATCATAACTAATTTCTAAACCAATTATGTCCCCAGCACGAGGATTAATTTCCAGGAGTTTGGCGGGATTACCAGAACCAGTAATTAATAAGCCGACCTCAAAGAGCAGCTCTTTTTCAATTAGGTCATTTACTATATTTGAAACTGAAGCCTTACTTAAATCCAGAAATTTTGCCAAATCTGCCCTGCTTAATGGCGCATTATTTTTTAAGCAATAAAGGGTGGAAGAAAGGTTAATTTCCCTTATTGAAGTTTGTTTAATAGATTTCCGGTTCATAATCTCAACCTATTAGTTCACTTACTTAACTAATTAAATCCATAATATAACAATGTTTTTCGTTTGTCAAGTAATTTTTCCCATTTTTCGACCTAATATATCGATTATTAGTTAAGTATCTTAATCAATTAATGTCTCCTCTGAAAATAAGAAAGGGTAGGAGTATACCCAAGGTCAACTTTTAGGCTTTGCAATTTGCGGATAAAATGTGTTAAAGAGAAGACAAAGAAATATCCAGTTGTTTTTTCTCTCTTCATTTTGATTGTTTTTTTGACTTTGAGTATTTTTCTTCCTCATTTCTGCTCTGTAGTGATGAACCAGCCGTTGCTGTACCAATACGAATATCGCCCCGCACTGGTAACTTCTTCCCAACTGCATGTTTGACGGAACGCATGGTAGCTTCCTGTGTAAATTATTTCCCGTTTCTCGGAGGTTTTGGCTGTTTATTCTCCTCTTGGCACCACCAAACTCTTCTTGCGAAAATCCCAATGCTCTAACTGGTTTCGTTTTTACTTTTTTACAGGACATACATCCTGGTAAACACAATAAGGCTTCGGCCGCCCCCTCATCGCGGCACACAGTCCCCACCCGTACCGCGTGGTTGCGCAGTTCGTTCTGGATCTTCTCCGAGACCAGGCTCTGCATGGTGGCTGTGAACACCTCGTTTCGGGTATCATCCCCCGGGATGCCCAGTCCAGCAGGTCCGCCGTAGACTGGAAGCGGCGCAGGCCATAGCCGTGGATCAGCACCACGGACCCGTCCATGCGGGCCTTGATCTCCCCATACGACAAACCTCCGCCAGCAGCTGGGCGAGCTCCTACGGAGGCAGTTGTGCCAGGTCGTGATACAGTTGTCCTTAGACGTTCATCTCAACCCTCCTGACTGTAAATACAGGCAAAACTAGTGATTGATTCCTGTACACCTCCTTGTTCTATAGAGGTAGCGTTTTCGTTCTGACTTAACCCGGGAGCTGTTAAAGCAAAATACCCAAGGCGGTCATTCGCCTTGGGCTTCAGGTACGTATGTATGATTTTGTGATTACACTAAATATCGGCGGTCACCTGCTGGCATCAAAGGCCTTTCTTCGCGATCTCTCGACCTGTTCATCCCGATATGCCATTTTTCAAAGTCACAACGGTATTGCATTTTCTTTCACAGATCTTACAAACTCATCATCAGTCTTCAATAATGCAAATCTGGGAATAACGTGTACCTCCACACCAATCAGGTTTTGAGCTTCGTATTGAAATGCTCCTACCCCAAATGCGGACGCATCTTCATCCATTTCAATTAAAAAATCTATATCACTGGATTGATCACTTCCTCCATGCGCAACAGACCCGACCACATAAATTTTGGTGATCCCATTTTTGGATGCTATCTGATATAGCTTTTCTTTGAAGTTTCGGATGTCTCCAATTTCCATATCAACCCACATCTCAATGATACTTTAAAATGCCCTTTCAACTTAATAAGGTTCCACAAATCATCCTTCTCCGGCTTTCTCTGGATCTTTCATTACCCCAATAGACTGATCCGCCGCCCCACTCATCCTCTACATCAATACCATATTCCTCTATCAGGAGTTGACTTCAAATTTCAAGTGAGGTGGGTCTATAACTAATTTGGAAATAATTAGGATCTATTCTCTCGATAAAGCAGACACCAACATCTCCATTGAAGGCACAAAATCTATTCTATCCACAGAATTGCACCAGCGACACACCAAACATTGAAATATTTGAATACTGGATGAAAAAAAAAGAAAATGTTGACTTCCCGCACATTTTGAGTATAATTTCTTAGCCTAATCACAATTTGTGATTAAATTAGTAACAAAACATGATTGGGCTAAGAAAGGCGGTTTTTCATGACTCGCTCACTTTCGTCCCTGGAAGCAAAACTTATCCTTCAGCTTGAGTGGAAAAAAAAGTCTATCGTCACGATTGAAGACGCGATGGATATCTTGGGGTGTTCCTACGCCCATGCTCGAAAGATCCTCCAACAACTGAATGACGATCGATGGCTGGCCCGGATCCGGTCAGGAACCTACGAGCTTATCCCTGCCGAGCGGGGAGAACACGCCTTTCTTGATACGAATCCCCTATTCCTCGGCAGTGCCCTAGTTGACCCTTACTATTACTCTTACGCAACCGCCGCATTTTATCATGGGTTATCGACGCAGGCGTCCAACACCGTTTATATTGCTACTACAAAGCGAAAAGGCCAACCATTATTGAAAGTGCGCGGAAAATCCTACCGCCTTGTCAAACAACCTGCCCAAAAATTTTTCGGCGCGCTCGACAAAAACGCCTATGGGAGTACGGTAAAAATATCAGATCAAGAAAAAACAGTCCTCGATTCCCTGGACAGACCCTCCTACAGCGGCGACATTCCGGAAATAATGAGTATGCTCCAACGCGGTCGTAATAAGCTTGATTGGCCAAAACTTATAGACTATGCCCTACGATTCGAAACCCAGGCACTGATCCAGCGCCTTGGATATTTGGCAGATCTCCTCGATTTGCCTCTGACTGCAGGACAGCGGAAACGCCTTCTGGAGCAAGTTGGGAACAGCACCCCTTATCTCGGCCACACGTCCCGCTGGGGCACGGGAGGCTCATACGATTCAACCTGGCGCATCATGGACAATATTCCCGATCAAGAAAAACTCGCCGAATTGGAGGTATGGTAGTGATCGAAAAGAGGCTGGTGCAGTGGTACGCCCATGACGCCGGCGTGGATCTTGATATTGCAGAAAGAGAGATCGTACTGACCTATGTGCTGAGGTTGCTGCACGATAGTGGCTTACTCGATAATTTGGCATTCAAAGGTGGCACCGCCATCCGCAAGGTCATCATGGGTAGGTCAGGTCGTTTCAGTTTGGATTTAGATTTTAGCGTCCACGGAGGGGTCACGCCTCACAACTTGGTAGAAGAATTACAACATCTACTGCATGAAGAGACATACCACGGCCTTAATTTTCTCATTCCTGAGGGAGATGCGTATGTGACGGACGATTCCAGCGGATGCGGGGCAGAAGTTACATATTCCCACGCGTGGATCGATTCGAGTTATTTTGGCATTCAAATCAGTTTTCGCGCTCCCCCTCTGCTGCCAGTGAAAAACGTCTCGCTGATCCAGGAGCGGTATTTTGAGTGGATGGAGGTAGATCCTCCTCAAGTGCCAACCCTGGATGAACTTGAAATTCTTGGGGAGAAAATACGGGCAGCCATCCAGCGCAGTCGGGTTCGCGATCTTTATGACCTTTTCCAGTTAGGCAAAAGACCCTTTAACCGCGAATTGGTACGGCGTATTGCCGTTATTAAATGTTGGGAAGCCCGTCATACTTTCAATCCGGATGCTTTCTTAAGTGGTTTACCGGAAGGGCAGTATGATTGGTCCGATTTAGAGCGTCTGGTCCGCCCAGAATGGCTCGTTTCTGCGGAGGACATTATTACAGGTGTGCAAAATAACTATGCTTTTCTGCGAGAAATGACCGATGAAGAAACTCAACTCTCCACGGACCCGTATGGTCGGCATCATAAATTACATGATGAACTGGTGGGCGACCTAAGAGAACAACATCATTTATCTGAATAATTCCCCTAATTCTCGAAGTTAGGAAAATTCGCCACCTATTCTCCAAAACAACCGCTTAGTTGGCTTCAGAAATGTCAAACACAAATTATCACCGACAAATGTATAAAAGTCTTTCTCAAATGATTTTTCCAGTCCAGTTACCACTATGTGTTAATAGGTTTTTGCACCACTTTTTCTACATAATGGATGTTATCGCAACCAATTTGCTACAATCCAGTAAATCCCAAAATGGAGGTTGTGTATGTGGTGGTCAATAGGATTTTCAATCGCATCGCTTATCATTTCAGCGTTCACTTTCTATTTTGCTCATCTTCGTGGCTCTATCATTGAGCTAGCTTTGCCATCCGACCCTTTGCGCCCTCCGGTTCCAAGCAGGATTGATTACAAATTCTATGTTAATACTAGAGTTGCAATTGTGAGCAGAGGATACAGCCCAGGCATCTTGTATTCTTTCCGCGTGGAGCCCGGGAAATATGTGTCAAGAGCCGTATATGATTTCTATGAAACAGACTTTGTGTCAAGCGCACTCCCAAAAGCGTTAGCCACGGGTGAAGATTTTCCGATCAAAATAGAGGCTTGGGTAACGAAGGAAGAAATTTTGGCTGCACCCGAGAAAGACAATCCAACGATTCAAATTATCTATACGGTTTCATCAAGCTTAGGCAGAAAGACCACTAAGAGAAAAACAGTTGAGATAGTTTTCCATAGGCCGGAATAA
Organism: Anaerolineales bacterium; assembly: GCA_046483045.1. Lineage (GTDB taxonomy): Bacteria > Chloroflexota > Anaerolineae > Anaerolineales > UBA11858 > B10-G9. The sequence continues at coordinate 6,386 of JAWODY010000052.1, forward strand.
CGCTTAGAACACCCGCTGTGCGCTAGCTTCTAGCGCTTCATCCAATCCAGAGCGATCATATCTAGCTGTGGTGCTGATATCGGAATGACCCAGGACCTTCTGCGCCTTCCGGATCCCCGCAACCTCGATTAAATCTGTGGCCGCTGTCCTCCGGAGGTCGTGGGCGCTTAAATGATCAATCCCTGCCTGATCCTGCCGTTTTTCCAACATCTTTGTTATGGCCCATCGAGTAAGGTGCTTGTCTCTCTTTATTACCTCTCCATCCGGATCAATCGGCACAAATAGTGGCCCTGGCCAATCCCCCCTTACTTCCAGCCACTCATCCATAGCACGTTTGGCGCCGTTGTGCAGCTGATTTTTCCGCGGCTTGTCTCCCTTGCCATGCCGGATGATGATTTCTCCGGAGTGCTGGTTATAATCCTTTAGGTCTAGGTTGGCCACTTCGGCCACCCGCGGCCCCTGGTACCACATCAGCGCAATGATAGCGGTATCACGGCGCCCTGCAGCGGTGAGGTCTTGGTCCAGCACATCTTTCAGCTTTTCCCGCTCCCAGGTCCTGATATACCGGCCCGCCTTCGGATCGCTCTTGACCTTCACGCCGTCAATGCGATCGATCCGCATGAGGTAATCACCATCGATCAAGCCCAAATCAAAACACGCCCCCAACACGCCCTTGACGGCCGATAGTGTTTGCGCCGCGATGGCCTTGCTTTACTCATCGATGAGCTCGCTTTTTAGGTTGACCACCTTGTCATTAGTGACCGTTGGCCAACCAAAGTTATAAACGTCTTCCATGCTCACACTCCGGATATTCTCACCGGCGGCAACGGCCAACGCCCGGCGCAGCGCCGTGGCCATAGCCTGCTTGCCGGATTCGCTTTCCACCTTATTCAAATACATCGTGACGGGGTGTTTTTGAAATTCGTCCTGGAGGGTATTTGTAGTCATGGCCTCAGCTCCTTTTTCCCCGTAAGTGGCGTTACCGCTACCGCACCTCCTAGGTCAAAACTTGTACCTGGTTGAAAAAATCTAAACCCTTAGGCTATTTCCCATGAATCTTTATTTGAACTTACAATTCCCTTCATGTAGCTATTCATACGACAGTCCACCTAACCGGTTAAAGGTTAAGCCATGTTCCACTCATTTCCTTCCTAATGCCTTCCCTCTCTGCTATGCAGCTATTACATGCTAGATAGCCCAGATTCCTTCCATTCTCATTATCTGATATTGCCTATACGCAATTAACACTTAAATAGCTTCCGGGGGCTGATACACTCACTCACCCCGATTCTCACCCCTCCTCTTTTTCGTTTCTTCCCGAATTTGCTCAAAATCTTGCGGGGCATCCACAGCTACGGTGCCCTTCAGATCCTCGAGACTTTTCACGGGTTGAAGTAAAACACCTTTCTCGGTTTCGATAAATGCCAATTTGTCACCAGGCAGCAGCTGCAGCTTTTCCCTGATCTCTTCAGGAATTGTCACTCGACCCCTAGTACTCATTTTTACTATGAACATAGTTATTACCTCATTGGGAGTCAATCCTTGTCACCTTTTCTCCCCATCCTCTCTTCTTCCTTGTTTCTATCCCTGGCTCGCTCCGCCAGCAATTCATCGGTAAGGGATGGCTCCGCAGACAGCAAGCCATGCAGCTCTTCGGGAGGTTCCTTTAACTGACGGACCATAACCATATAATCCCCCTTGTCAAAATAATGAATTTCGTGCCTTCTTTTATGCCGAATTTCGCCCTGAATTCCTCCGGGAGTTGGATCGAACCTTCTTTTGAAACCCTGACCGTGATCATCGGAAATCTCTCCCTCTATACTCAGAATAACCTGGGCATCTCTGTAGCGCGCTTGAGGCTGTTCACCACCATGTATTCATGGATACCTTGATTATAGGCAAGTTAACCTGCTGTTGCCAACAGGTTAACCTGCCTAAGTTCTTTACCAGACTACCCAAATCTTGAAGCTGACCATGAAGAGGAAATAGAGCAGAACAACAAATACAATAATATTGTTCCGCAGCATTTTCAGGATTTCTTTCCAGATAAACATAGCGTCTCCCTTTTAATATAAGTCTTGACTTTGGTTTACGGCCGGCGGATTTCTCCCCCGGCCCAGGGATACGCTGCATGGGTCTCTCTGATAGGCCACAAACCTGTCTTGTCTTTGCAAAAGACAAAATATATGAGACAAGCTAATAAGCTGAGATAAAATTATCTCCTAGATCCAGATAATCTTTAATTTACCCAACTCAAAATCCCATAGACGGAGTTCAGGGGAATAGGCAATCGGTGTCCCGTTACGGGACACTTTCACTATAGTGGATTTCGCCTGACAACCTTCAATTGTATTTGTAATCTGGACGGACATGTTTAGGGCTCCTTTCCAGGTCAAGAGTTTTGCTTGACCGGATAACAGCCCTGATGTACAATCACATCAGGACTTCCCCACCCACTACCCGCTGCAACGGACTGGGTGGCATTTTCTAAATTGCCGCTGGCACAATTGCCAGCGGCAATCCTTTTAAGGGGAAGACTTTAAATGGGATTTTGTTTCTCTTTTTCTAAGTCAGTTATTGAGTGAACAACCCTTTGGAACGCAATAGGCTTATCTAGGAACAAACATACTTTTTGCGAGCTGGCACTACTCATTTCCAACACAGTAATTTCTTCCTTGTCATCTGAAATCAACTTCATTTTATTGGCGAGATAAAACCCGTTTTTACCTATCTTGTTTTCTGTTCAATCAAATAACTCCTCCTCTTTATTCTCTAAGTAAACGGAGATAAAACAAAATAACCGCGAGAATATTTTGTGTCTCTCGCGGTTGATTCAATACTAAGAACCCACGGGAACCGGGGGTTGATAGCGTAGAAATATTCACTTTTCTTTCTATTATTATCTAAGTACTTTCATCGTACACAATTACTGATTAGGTGTCAAGAAGGTTCCCAATATTCACCACAAAATCTCATCTACCGTGTAGGTTTGGAGGTGAATTTTTTTCCTTTTAGGTAGACATAATTCACAAGTGACAGATCACCACTCGATCAAAATCAAATAAAGGAGTGAATTCAGAGTATAAAAGAATACCTGCTATGAAAAGGGTAAGTGTGTTTATGCATTGTCGAAAAGTCCTCCTGCGACATTCGATTTCCACAACTGATGGATTTCTGACCATTTGGAAGAGGATGCCCCGAGTCGGGAAGCCTGCCTGGGGTGAACCAAAGGGAGGATTTTTACCTTCTTGTCTCTTATTTCATAAGAATGCATCCGACCATACCTCTCTGGTATATCACCGAAATCAGATAGTCTATCAAATTCAGGAACAAGAAAAGAAAGGAACCATGCGATAGGTTTATCCCCCAGTAGAATCAATGTACTTGCCTTCGATCTAATGAATTGCTGCCAGATCTCCTCTCTTCTCTTCTTCCCCGGCTCTGTGGTTGGCGCTGGCTTTAAAGTAGACCTTGGAAGCCCAAACTCATCCATATGAGGGAGATATTCCCTTTTGATGGCAGTTTCTTGTCCTTCATTCATATGGGTAAAGGGATAAATATCACTCAGCCAAACATCAGATCTATTCAGTCCTAAAGGATCAAGATACTCCTCATCGATTGAACGGCCGCTGGGTCCATTGAGATTCTGAGCAGCTGGGACAAGTTGACCAAGAGGCTGAGATATATTAATACCTTGGATGATTTCTTTTGCATTTTCCCCACGCCAAAAAATCTCGGGTTCGCTTGCCACGGCTAACGCCGTTACCCTTGTCTTTCCATCCGGACCGATCCATCGGGCGTGGACAGCGCTGGCATAAACGCCCAAGATGAATACATCCTTGGGCGTTTGATCTTTCTGTACAACTGGCTGAACTTTATTCCCGAATGGAAAAATACCAAATTTACTCATACAGTCCCTTCTACGATAGCAATCTCTTCCTCGGTCAGGCCGTAAAGTTTGTACACGATCTGGTCGATCAGGTCGTCGGTGAGGGCGATGCGGCGTTCGACCTCGGCCAATTCTTCGGTGAGCTCGACCAGCGGGGTCAGGTCCACGTCCGGATCGTAGGCCGGGATCTGGGCCAACTCCAGCTTTTTCTGGGTGCTGCGGGTGTAGCCCCCGGGCAGTGAGCCGGCGTTGGTGAACTCATCCCGGACCGGGAGGGCGAACTGGTAGTAGCGGGTCTTGTCTTCGTTCATATCCCGGAAGCGGTACACCGGCGTCCACTCGCGCTTGATGTAGTTACCATCTTCCACGTACTGCCACTCCTGCCAGCCCTGTTCAGGGTCGCGTAGTTTGAGCTGGGCATGCAGCTCCCAGGTCTCCCCGTCCTCCCCGGGGACCAGCCGCAGCCCGTCGAGGTCGTGGTGGACTGCGTTCAGATCTCGCAATAACTCACTGTATTTGATTTCATCCCCAAAAACCTCAATATATCTTTCAAAACAAATATGCTTATTAAAAAATTTAAAAGGCTTAAGAGCTAATTCAATATCCGATTTATTTGAATTTAACTCAAGCATGTTCCCAGCTAATACACTTAGGATTCTAGGAATAAATTTTTCTGGATCCGAAACTTTCGGTGATAAATACTTGGTTAGATTTTCATTTATATTTAGCCAATTATATTTTCCTTCTGAAACTATGTTCACAACTCGTTCATTTATTTCATTTCTAGAGGTGAATTCTTTAATTGGAAGCTGTCTAATGTCCTCTGGATATACCCCTGTGTAACTGCTTTGAAGTGTCCCTGTTGCTAAAAAAGTTGAGAAATAATAACCTATCAATTTTGAGTTGAGAATAGCGGATACATACAAAAGATCATACTCATCTACTTCGGAATCAATAATGTAATTTCCAGGTTTTTGGTATTTAATTAATTCTGAATTCCATTTAGTCGCAAAAATTAAATTATCATTTGAGTAGTAATTATTATTGTCATGACAACTTAATATTTGATTATCTTTTCCACTCACCCTTCTGATAACTATTTTATTATTTTCAAAAAGCTCTTCAAATTTTGATCTGTGGAAAAATTTCTTATTGTCCTCATAGTCTAAAAATAAACTTCTCCAGTTTATTACATACCTATCAACATCTTCCCCCTCAATAAACTTTTTAAATCCCTTTTTGTATTCTTTATATATCACATCCTCTTTTGTGAAAGAAATTGGACTATCATTTGAGCTGTGAGCAACTACTCCCACATTCACACAACATAATTCACCAACTTTTACGTTCGACTCTTCAAGTTTATTTTTTAAAACCAAATCTTGTTCGGTAATATCAAATCTAATTGAATTATTAGGAAACTCAAGGAACTTAGACTGTTTTACCGAAGTGCTCAACACAAACTTCTCTTCCAGAGTTTTCTCAGAATTAAACTTAATAATCCTCGTTTTATGATCTACTGCCCTACCTGGTGTAATTAGATAAATTAAATATTGGCGAGCCACATCTTTAAAAACTTTATATTCTCCAAAACTAATAACTTTATCTAGGACGCAATTATTAATTATGTATTCTCTAAGGCCTCTTCCATATTTTTCGGTAGCAAACGAACTTGGCACAATGAATGACTGGAACCCATTTCCATTTTTTGTAATGCTTATTGCTTTATAGGTAAATAGGATATACAAATCCCAATGTCCTATTGCAACTTTTGAATACATCCTTTCATATAAGCGAGGCATTTCTTCATCTGATGCTGTCAATTCCCAGTTAGAAACATATGGTGGATTACCAACCACTGCATCAAACCCCGGATTTTCCTTCCAATCGCTTCTTTCCAGGTCAATAAACGCTTCCGGAAATTCCAGTTCCCAGTGGAAGAAACGCTTCTCCTCCCACAGCGCCTGCCCCTGCCGGATGGCTTCCCGGTATCCTGCGTCCAGGTCCTCCGCCTCCTTCACCACCGCTCCCAGGGCGTCCACGCCCGGGTCGCGCAGCAGGTCTTCCGCCCGTTCGTTGCCGAAGTGGCGGCTGACCCATAAATCCAGCACCCGCTTGTAGGGCAGCATGGCTTCCTCGAAAGCCTCATATTTCTCCGCGCTTTCCGTGACCTCTGTGAAGGTGGCGTCGGTGCGCAGGGCCACGTCGCGCATCAGCCCGGTGGCGGTCAGCAGCCCGGCGAAGGGTCCGCCAAACATGTGAATCTGCCCACTGTCCTCCGCCTCCAGAGCATCCCGCACATCCTCCACCCGGGTCCCGATCAGCGAGTTGCCCACCTTGAGGTGGTGGTCCAGGAAGCTGAGCGGCGCCCCCACGGTGAACGAATCCAGCCACAGGCTGAGCTTGGCCAGCTCCACCGCCATCGGGTTGAGATCCACCCCGTAAATACAGCGCTTCATCACCATCCGCTTGAGCAGGTTGGTGTCCTTCAATTTCTCCCGGGGGATGGAAATGCCTCCTTCCTCCAGCTCGCCCAGGATGCGCTCCCGGATCTCGGACAGCCGGCGTTGGACCGGATTGTTAGGAAATTCGTTGAGCAGGGCGATCAGGTGCTCGGCCAGCCAGTCGGCAGCCTCGACCAGGAAGTGCCCGCTGCCCATGGCCGGGTCGCAGACGCGGATGCCCAGCAGGGTGTGTAGGGCCTGTTCTTCTAAATCAACCAGCTCGCGCTTCAGCCCTGTGCGCTCGTTCTCCCAGCGGGTGACTGTTCCATCTGCCCGCTCCGGATCTTCCGCCAGATTATCCTTGATTTCTCTCAAACGCTTCCGTTTGGGGCTGATCTCGGCCATCAGCTCCCGGAAAGTCCCCTCCCGCTCCTCCAGCACCGGTCCCAGAGTATTATCGACAATGTACTCCACGATGTAGTGCGGGGTGTAGTAGGAGCCGGTGGCCTTGCGCTCTCCCTTGTCGTTCAACAGAAACAGCGCGGTCTCGATCCCGCTCTCCTCCAGCGCTGTGATTTCCTCCGGATCCCAGCGCAGGTGGAACTCGAGCAGGCCCTCGTAGATCGAGCCCAGCTGCTCCACGTCCAGGTCCTTGTAATCGATGAAGCGTTTCTGCCCGCTCTCCGGGTCTTCCTCACGGGTGAGCAGGAGCAGGGCCGGGTAGAGGTATTTATCGGGGATGGCGTGGGATTCTAGGAACGCGTTGCGGGGCTCCTCTTGCCGGAACAGCCCGCCGTTGTAGCGGGGCACGTTGATGTCCGGGTCCCCCTCATCGATAATCCGGAACAGGCTGTCCAGGTCATTCCACAGGTCGGTGGAGACGCGGCTCAAGGTCTTGCCCTGATCGATATCCTCCGCCACCGTGCGCTCCAGACCAAGCAGGCTGTAACCGTAGTAAGCTTCCTCGTTCACCGGAAGCAGGTCCCGCGATTCAGCATGAAGCAGAAACAGCATCCGGTAGAGCAGACGCAGGGTGCCCTGGTAGACCTCATCCAGCAGTTCCTGGTCGGGGTCATTTACATCCATATCTTCCAAAAACCCGGCGGCAAGCAGCAGGAAGACCTCATCGAAAATCAGTCCTTTCAACCGCTGCTGCAGGCTGACACCATAGTTGACTGACCCTTCGTGGACTGCTTCTAAAAAAGTCTGACCTGTGTGGGGGTCTCGCTGGAAGGCCTCCGCTCGGAAGAAAAAGTAGAAATATCGGAAGGCCTTAAGATCCCCTGCTTCCAAGATACCCGCAAGGTCAACCTCGTAGTAGGTATCGACCCGGGAGCGAGCGCGGGTGGCGTACAGCCGCCACAGGGCGCCATTGGTGAGCACGCCCCACTCGGCTCCGGTGGCCACCAGGTAATTGACGATCTGGAAGCTGGGGTTAGCGTTGCTCAGCTCCTCTCGTCCGGCATCGCCGGCGGTATCCAGCGGACGCCACCAGTACTTGGCATCCGCCACCAGGTCAGCGTGGGCGTAGTACTCTCCCTCATCATCGCGCACTTTCTTGGCTTCTTGAGCTTTTTCCTCTTTAGTGAACAATGTATAGTCGGGGCGGTTGCGCTTCCCCTGCCGGGTGGCGGTGGTCTGGACGTCGAAGTGCAGTCCCAGCACCTGGCTAAAGATGGGCTTAATGAAATCATCCTCGGTCTGGGCTTCGTTGGCAGTTCTCAGGCTTTCTTTGGTTTCTTCGTAGATCTCCTGGGCCCTGCGGAAGGCCGCCTCCAGTTCTTCCCTTTGATCGGACCACTCGCGGTGGCCCGCCATGCGCTCCTTCAGGTAGTAGTCAGAGAACAGCTGCTGATTGGTATAGAAAGTTGATTGATCCGCGCTGCCAGGCTGGTCGTTAGTTGTCATATTACTCCACAGAAATATTTATCATTATCTTAAAAGCTCCAACAGAGCAGGGAAAATATACAGCCTATTCCGCTCTCTTCCCGGGATCTGGAACAAAATGCCTGCGTTGACAAATTTATCAATTAGATTGTATATCGTTTGTGGGCTGGCATTAAGTTCTGTTTTCAGATATCTGTAGTTTACAATTGGTCGAATAAAAATGGCATCCAACATTGAATTGCCATACACAGAACCAAAGGTTGTAACTTCTTCCTTCAATTCCTCGTAAAGGCTAATGATGCTCATTATTGATTTTCGAGTTCGAGATGACTGCACACGGATCGCCTCAAGAAAGAAAGAGATCCATTGGTTCCAACCAATTCCTTTGTCCACAGTTCTAAGCGCTTGGATATACCGATCTCGATGGTTTTCAAAGAATTCACTGACATAGAGGATGGGTCTTGGAAGAAGGTCACGATCACACAAAAAAAGAGGGATCACCAGCCTGCCAATCCGTCCATTCCCATCCAAAAAGGGATGGATGGCTTCAAATTGATAATGGGCTACCGCAATTTGCACCAGCAGCTCTCTTTCGTCTTGAGAGTTTATATAGGTTTCCCAGTTTTTCATCAACCTGGGAATTTCATCTACCGGAGCCGGAATAAAGGAGGCTCCTTCAATCTGGGATCCTGGTTTGCCAATAAACACTTGCTTTCTTCTGAATTCGCCACGCCCTTTTCCCTCGCCTCTCACCGAATCCAATAGAATGAAATGCGCTTTTTTGAGTAGATTTTCTCCAATTGCTCGCTTATTCAGCTCCTCCAGAGAGACTTCCAGCGCTTTCCGGTAATTCACAATTTCCTGGGCATCCCTTCGAATTTTCTCACCCTTAATTGACTCTTCATCCGCTTCATACCGGAAGACTTCTTCCACTGTTGCTACAGTCCCTTCAATGGATGAGCTGAGCACTGCCTCTTTTGTTAGCAGAGGCGTGATAAGCAAGTTTGAATTTACACCGGGATGGAGAATGGACCCGGAAAGGTTTCCGAGCTCGTGCTGGGCCTTGGATATTGCCGGAATGAGATCGTTGTACTGAATCTTAACGGGCAATTCGGGTGGGATATGGGGTTTCATATGTCAGAATACTTCTAATCCTTCCCCTTTAAGTAGAATAACAGAACCCTTATTCTAATGAAATAGATTTTGTTAGAATAACTATGGACTTATTCTAACATGGGAAATAACTGCTGGCAAACTTTCCCCTTCAAATTCTCTCGCACCCACTCGGCTTATTGTGTCCAACTGAGCTCAATCATTATAGACATGCAAAGCACCGCCGTAGGCTGTCAAGTGGCTCTCCTGAGCTGTGTCCTGAGTAGACCGTAGGTCGTATCGAAGAGCAGCGAAGGTTATAACGTCAATTATTTTCTTCATCTTTGAAATACTTCTTGCCATGACAATTTTTATATTTTAGTGTGCTCCCGCAAGGGCAAGGTTCATTCTTGGATACTTTTGGTACAACAATGGGCATTGTACTTTCAGAATCTTGAGCGGTTACAGATATTCGTTTATAGATCTGGCTCTGCCCTTTCCCCATTGCGAATACAATACTTGGCATATATGTAGAATAACCAATTTTGTTCGAATGGTAATCTGACGAGATATCTTCATCTAGATTTCGAGGAACAGTAATACTTGATATTTGTTTTCCTACTAATCCTTGGGCTTTTGGCCTGTCAGCTATAGAACGAATTTTGTCTACACCATGATTTATTATTTCAGTGGAATCAGCTCTTTCTATTAACACTTTTCGCAATTCGGATATATCATTATTGGTTACCGCTGGCCACAATCCTATCCGTTGAATGTATGTTAGCGAACCCTTATAAGGTCTCTTCTCTTTTTGGTATAGTGCTCTAAATTCTGTCCACGGATCTTGGTTGTCTATACCCGAATCAAAATCTTGAAAATTAGTTAATATTGCACAAACTATCAATGGGGGATTAAAGTTGTATAAATAACCCGAAAAGATAATTGAAAGCCTAAGATTTTTGGGATGTAGATTTTTTAACCATTTATTTTCTAAAAATTCCGTCGACAGTTTTTCATTAAATCTGTGCAGAGTTTTTGTTGCTAGATAGTCAGGTTTTGCACTTTCAAAAAGAGCATCTAAAATCCAATCACGAGTTTTAAAACTTCCTGCCTGGGCTAATCCTGAAAAACCAACCACGAACCTTCCGTTTTTACACCGAAAAATAGTAGCTTTATTCGATTCATCGGAAATAACTGACCTGCCTGATGAAATTCGGCGGTCAGATAATTGAATAAATTGGTCTTCATTTCCTAATGTTATTACCAGTGTCATATCACGAAATTCCTATAAAAAGCTTGTTGACGTTATAACGTTTTGAGCTGAGCGGGCGAGGAAATCACCGCCGGCTGCTCCGTTACTTTGCACATCCTACATCCGCATTAATCAGCATCCCCGGTCCGCTCCAGGGATTGTTAGGCATCTGCCGATGTGAAATTGTCGATCTCCTGAACCAATTGGCGCAAGGGATTAGGAACGGATTCCCAGCTATCTAGAGAAAGCAAGAATTCGCGCATCTTCGTGTCCTTCGCAGTCTTACCATCACCTTCAACCCCAACCTCCTCTTCAATGTAAGGGGCAAAGGAGTATAGATCTCCTTTCTCGGGCATGGAATTGTAGATTGCTTCGTTTCGAGATCGATTGACATTGATCTTATTTTCGTCAGTCAAATGTGAATCCGTATCGAAAACAACCATGACTGGCTTTCCAACTGATTGGCATATGCTGGCATAATGCGGGATGGCTTGCTTTCCGCCACATTCAATTACAGAGCAATTGCGCATGTCTAAGCTTAGCTCAGATGGGTATAGCTCTGTGAGAATGGCTATTGCAGCCCTTTCGGTTTCACCCTCCACAAGCACAACTCTCTTAGCGAATAGGATCTCAGTTCGAGGAGGTCCAAATTTTTTCGCAATCCTCGCTCTTTCCCGCCAGTCATCGACTAAGAGATTGGAAGATGGCTCCGTCACTTTGGTACCGTTATTCATTGGCTTTTTGACGAGACGGAGTATGTCCAACGATTCGAGATCCAGAAACTCTTGACTATGGGTCGTGTAGATGATTTGAGTTCCATCAGCAGAGAGAGATTGCATAAGTTAGAATAGGTGCCTTCGACCATGAGGATGAAGAAACAGTTCAGGCTCCTCGAACAGTAGCAAAGCGTCTTGCTGTCAATGACAATTAGAAATACCCATGGCGACAATTAGAAATGCCCATGGTTTATGAAAAAAATAGTGTCCATGGGACCCACATCCATCAATGGTTTGAGCCTTCGTTCTGAAAGGCTGCCAACCAGCGACGGGATTTGATATCAGGACATCTCCTGAAGGCGTAGGGCGGCTTCATCGGCTCTGTGGCTGGTCATCTCCTTTCCAAATTCGACGATAATGCTGTGATGAACCACACGGTCAATCGCGGCTGCGGTGGTCATAGGATCTTTGAAGATTTGATCCCATTGCGAAAAAACAAGATTGGATGTGATAAACACACTGCGGCGTTCGTAGCGTTCGGCCAGCAGGGTAAAAAGGACCTCCATTTCCTCCCGGGACTGCTGGACATAACCGATATCATCCAGGATCAAGACCTCAAAGCGATCCAGGCGGCGAAGCTCATGTTCTAATTCCAGGTCGCGCCGGGCCCGCAGCAGGCGATCCACCAGTCGATAAGTGGGCGTGAAGAATACGCTGCGTCCACGCTGAACAAGCTCATGACCGATGGCTGCTGCAAAATGCGTTTTTCCCCGCCCAGGCAAACCAAACACCAGCAGGTTTTCAGCCCGGTCGACAAATTCTCCGCTGATCAGCTGCGGCAGGAGCCGCCGGACCTGCAGAGGGAGCCGGTCCTGATCGAACGCCGCCAGTGTCTTTTCCGCCGGGAGATGGGCCGCTTTTTTCAGTCGTTCGATGCGGCGCAGGCGGCGCCCCTCAATTTCTTGTTCCAGGAGTTCTCCCAAAAAGGTTTCCAGCGGCCAGTTCTCTTTCTGGGCTGCAGCCATGGTTTCTCCCACAACCTGAACGGCTGTTGGCATGCGCAGAGTCTTGAAATGCTGCTGGAGGGTTTCAAGCTGGCTCACAGCACACCTCCCTGCTCAGCAGCTGATCATACTCTTTCAGGTTGACAGCAACCTCCTCCAGGTCCGGAATGATGGGGCGCAAAGGTTGAACCCGCTCAGCCACGGTCTGGTCATCCCACCTCACAGAGGATGCCACCAGCTCTTCCAGCACAGCAGCCACGTCCGTTTCCAGCCCCTCGGCGGCCAGTTTCAGGATCCGCAGATAGATCAGATCCGCCTTCCGGGGAGAAAACCGTTTCTGGAGCTTCTCCCAGGCCTGGCGGAAAACAACCCGGGGAAACAGCTCTTCTCGATGGCGGTAGTTCCTGAACCCCCCTGGTTTCCGCAGCAGCGTGCCAATCACATGCCGATAATTAATGTGATACTTCTGGGAGCCGGTCAATCTGGGCATCGTTTCCACGCACTGATTGGCATACCAGACTTCGATTTTCCACTCGTAGACCCGCACGCTCACCTGTTTGCCTTTCAGGCCGCTGGGGACGGAGTACCCGTTGTTCTGAACCCGGATCAGGCCTGCCCGGTTGACCCTGGGCCGCAGCTCCCGCATCTCAGGCCAGGGCTCTGCTTGCAAGGGGCGCATGACTAAAAGCTCTTCTGCCAGCCGATCACCCCGCAGCGCGTTGCGCTTATCCATGATTTGCCATAAAAACGTTTCGTAGGCTTCCTGGCTCTCAAAATCAGCACTGCCGCGCAGCAGCAGGTGCTGTTTCACCGAGCTTTTGAAAGCTCCATTGCTGGCCTCAATATCCCCGTTTTCATCGGGACTGTCCACGTGGATCGTCTGCGGTTTCATTCCATAATGGGCCAAAAGCTGCAGATACTCCTCGTTGAAGCCGCGTGCGTCGGGTTCTTTCTCGCCTGTGTTCTGCCCCAGGTTGTGGGTGGCTGCCGTGGTGTTGTCCGTTTGATGGATTCTGGGCACACGGCCCAGCTTCAAAACGGCGCTTTGCAGTCCCAGCCGGATTGCCAGCAGGGACTCTGACTGGACCACCCGTCCCCATTCCCAATTTGAGTACGGCAGCACACTGTGGATCAGCAAATGCGGGAAGGCCTGCCCCTGAATCGTGATCCCCAGCTCGGTCATCCAGGTACCGTCCGTTTGCATCATTTCCCCGGGCTGGCGGACCTGCTCCAAACTCAACAGCTGCTCGCAGTTCAGCGCTTTCCAGGTGCTCACCCGGCGCTGGAATGTGCGCAGCTGTCCTTCCTGATATTTTCCGGGATGCTGCTCGCTCAACCACTCAAACAGTATCTTGGCTTCCAACTCCGGGGCTTTTTCCAAACAGGCTTCCGCTTCAGCCCAGTCCTCCGCGAATGGATCCACCCGCGTCCGATAGCTCCTTGGCTTTTTGAGCTCGCTGGGCAGCTTTCCCAGCTGCTCATATTTTCTGACGGTCTTCCGACTGTTTAGATTCGCTTTCGCTGCTGCCTGTTCCTGCGTTTTTCCTTTGCTTCGCTCTCTCATGATGATCCTCACCTGGCTGTCGGTAGCTGTCATCGATGTACTCCATTTTTAGGAGTAGTTTACTCGCTACCTCACCTTTCTTGGTGGGCATTTCTAATTGTCATCAATGAGTAATTCTAATTGTCATTAAGCGGTCTTGCCGTTCAAAATCCCTAAAAGTTTGAAGTATTGCAATCACAACAGCTGACTGAATTCCAGTACCCATTCTCTTGGCATCTACAGGAGCAGGCGTTTCTGAGTCTTGGAATAGTATCGAGAAGGTTTGGTAAATATTCATGGGATCAACATCATCTAGGATTACATCTATATCATCCATGCCAGTGTGAGCGCGCAGGTGTTCGACAACCGTATCTCTAACAGATAGGAACTCTTCAGTTCTCAAGTACTGTCTCGCGCGTTCAAACTCTTGGTTGAACTGGGCTACACGGTCTTCATCAGAATGAAAATCCTTGGCCACGCGCTTTAGCAACCTTCCAAGAATAGATCTCTGGCTGCCTGATAAATGATATGTCGCGCTCCGATCGAAGTCGATGAAAACAGCTGGTAAGCCCTCACGGATGTCACTGGAGACAGATGCAGGAGTAGAGTATGGTCTATTTCCGGATGGAGGCATCCGCAATATTTCAACTTGGTCGCCTTCATCATCAATGCAATAAAAAAGGCTTCTGGAATCTCCGGCTTCATGGCGGCCACTCCGGCGCTTATACCTAGTAAGCCTGAATTCGATGCCTGTATACTCTTGGTGTTCACCAACATCACCGCGTACTTCCCTTGGCTCATCAAACCAGACCGAAATGACTATGTCCCTTTCCGTTTCATATCCATAATGGTCTCTATCGTCGAACGCGCGGACTGTTGGCCACCTATCTCCAAGGACAATATTTAACGCCGTCAAAACATTCGATTTGCCAGAGTTATTAGGGCCGATTAATACACAAAGCTGTGGAACTTCAAAGCTCGCATCAATAATGCTCCTAAAATTTTGTGTTCTTACCTTCGAGATATGCATGGAATTCTCCCAGGTTCAAGGCATATGACTAACGTAAAAGATTGTGCCAATTGGCGTGTAGTTTGACTTGTTGACACACTTCATAACGTCCTGCAGCATAATTGTATCCCAACAGGGGCAGCGAGAGCAGTTCACCCAGCAATGGGCTCCTTTTCTCGTTTCTCATTTTGCCAGATTTCCTCTGGCGTGGTGGGTTCAATTTGCTCATTATTTATTCTC
>JAWODY010000090.1:0-10033 GCA_046483045.1 Anaerolineales bacterium
CCCATGTCGAACGGCCGCGTGTGGAACGAGATTCCCGCCGGCGACGAGTGGTTCACCATCACGCGGTCAGCCGACGGAACGCGCCAGAACACCATCATTGATTCGTTCGAGGGCAGCCCCGTCACAAGGCTGCTCAAGATAGACGGCATCACGCTCGAAGCCCGCCGCGAGGAACGCTACGTCGTCCGATCCCCCTCGAAGTACGCCGACTACGTCCGGATATGGATCAACGACTGCCGCCTGCTGGGCTTCGACCGCCACGTGAACGGCTGTCATCCGGTGCAGTTCTGCTCCTACGTCACGTAGGTCGCCGTCCTGGTTCTCGTAGTACTCCACCGCGACATAGTCACCGACCTCGACCTCGTCGTCAAACTCGGTCTCCGGGGTGATCAGGTAGGTCATGCCGTCCACGACCAGGCTGTCATCCGTCATGCTTTCCAGGGTGCCGTAGGCTTCCATTTCCTCATAGTCATAATCTTCCAGCTCAATTTCGAGCAGGATCAGGTCGCCGTCCTGGTTCTCGTAGTACTCCACCGCGACATAGTCACCGACCTCGACCTCGTCGTCAAACTCGATCTCCGGGGTGATCAGGTAGGTCATGCCGTCCACGACCAGGCTGTCTTCCGTCATGCTTTCCAGGATGCCGTAGGCTTCCATTTCCTCGTAGTCATAATCTTCTTCATCAGAAAGCAATGTTATTTCGGCGGCTAATATGGAACCGTCTTCCTGCGTCATCCCCTCAACTTTCACACGAGCTCCAACGGTCAGCTTCCCCTCTAACTCGGTATCTTGGTTAACAAGGACATCAAACCCGCCAACATTCCAAAGCTCGCTGTCCATGCTTTCAATGTTCGCTTCAAATTCGACATTGGTTGTAAGTTTTTCATCAAGAACGGCAGTGACTTCTTCCAAGCGTTCTTCTTTGAATTTATTCTCCAACGACTGCTGGGATTCCTCATCAAATGCTAGGGCCAAACGAGCTTGCTCCCACCCCCGTTTCACCCCATATAGGGTTTCGCCGGGCAAACTTCCAGCCGAGGCATTGACGGTGAAAAACCCGCCAATCAAGACCAGCAACGATACAACAATTGCCAATCGGTATGTTAACTTCATCTCTGCTTTCTCCTTTTCTATAGTAAATAAACCATTAAACAAGGCAGCAACTCGTCCAAGAAACCGTCTGGTAGCTACCTCTGTTCTGATCAGCATTGGTTTTTTATGCCCCGGTAATTTTTCAGCTGCTGCCATGACTCTTTCCAAGCCTTGCTCCCGGGCTTCCTGCGTTACTTCTGGTTTCGGTATGGAACGGCTGTATTTAGCGGCTCTAAGTAATGGCTCCAGTCGATCCGCTGCTTTGGGATAAGGCTCAAGGCAGGATACTATCGACTCACCCGCCTGGAGACGTTCTAAACAAGCATCAAGTATGTCCGCAAAAGATTCGCTACTCATACACAACTTTCCTCTTCGAGCGCTTTTTCCAGGGCTTGCAGCGCCCGATATTGAAGGGACCGGACAGCACGTTCAGATTTTCCCATAATGCTTGCAGTCTCATTTGTGGTTCGCTCATCTAAGATTTTGTGAGTTATGACGGACCGCTGGGGTTCGGTGAGATGATATAAGGCCCGCCTGAAGCAATTTCGTGATCGGTGCTGTTCCATTACCTCCGCCGGATGACCATGCTCTCCAGCCAAAAGGTTATCTTTGATGGGCAAGGTCTCACGTTCGTCGTTCCGTCGGTAGTGATCAATAACAAGATTCCTTGCGATTGTATATAACCAGGCTACAAGGGGACGACCCCGATGTTGGTACGTGTCCAGGTTCTCAAGCATTTTTATAAAGACATCCGCTGTTAAGTCTTCGGATGTAGAGCGGCTGCCCACCCGGTAGGATATGAAATGGAACACAGCTTCATAATTACGGTCGTATAGCTCCGCTGCAGCCTTCTTATCACCGCGCTTTGCCCGTTTGATCAGTACCTCTTCATCAATATCATTCATATGTATATGCTTCACCTTATTTAACGAATACACCCCCCGAATTGGTTCGCCAGTTATGAAAATGAAATGATATTATAATACTTTGGGGCATTTATCTTGGATACAAGGGTTCCTGTCTACCAGCACTCCATTTTTTGATGGCAAAGGTAATAACATTCAGAAGTATTGACATTTGAATAACAGCGGGCATAAGACACACCATCTCCACCAAGAGGAGGTGTTCCCATGCCCAATGCAAAAACACGCCTGGAAATTAATATGCCGTTGGAAGAAATAAGTGTCAATGCGCTCATCATCATTTTCAAAGAAATCCTGGTACAGCTTGTTCCCCAAATGGTGCCTGTGTGGTTAGAAGCTTATCAAGAGCTGGTGGATGTGCTTTGTCAAGCCAATTTGGATCACGATGAACATCTCCAGAGAGCTCAAGAGAACGTATTCACGTTCAGAGCGCATCCCCGGGGTGTGTTCTCCAAACGACAGGAACCTGAAAATACGGATGCAGCCCTGGCCACCAGCCCACTGGAAAGAGAGATGATTGAGATGGTATATTCAAACTAAAATGTCAAAACAACTTAATGCTTATGAGTCAGACTGGAACAGTCTTTGTCAATAGACCGCGCTCTTTTCTTTCATTGCTAACTCTGCTATCCGGGCAAGCGCCCGGACGGAGATGGGTCGCAGACAGCCCCATCTCCGAGCTGCTGTAGCCCTGCTCTCCCCACCTGTCCAGCCTTCTCTTTCAGATGACTGGTTTGAATCTGAAGGTGATCAATTTTGTCGGGAGGCTGACCATCGATGCTTTCCATCCCTCTAAAACGTTACAGAAGTTTTGGGGACCAAGAGTAGGTATGCCAGCGCATCTGTTATCCCCTGCCCCCTGATCAATCTGTGTTATTGTATATTGACGTGATTGTGTTTTGTTTTTTAAAGTTGGTGTCTGGTGGGCAGGTCATGTCCGGGTCAATTCAAATTCAACGGGCAGTACCATCCAGAATAAAGAAACTAAAGTCTTGGGGGCAGGATTCTCTGACCGTTCGAAAATCATTCTCCTGAGGTCTTAATTTGCGCTGACAAATCTTCGATCTCCTCCTCGAAGGAACGCAGTTTCTGATAAGCATGCTGGTTTTTTTCCTGTTCAGCGCGGATAAAGCGTGTGTAGGGGGCAATGGTGCCCCTGATTTCCTGCAGACTATGTTCAATCTCGTGTTCAAAGTGATTTCCAAGCGAAGTAGTCAATTTTTCACGCATGGCTTTTAACTTTTTATGCATGGTTTCTTTGGCTTGCCTGCGTTTTGCGGGGATAACGAAGATGCCTAAGGCTGCTAACACTCCGGCCACCAGGATACCGGACACATCCGCAGCCAAAGTAGAGGCCAGGATGGTCACTAGTGTTCCCAGGCCGACCGCACCAACACCGAGCACAGCGGTGGCAGCCACCGCGTTTTGAGCTCCGCGGGCTATTTCTTTAGCCTCCCGTTTTTTATCATAGCTTTCCACCACCCTTGTGGCCTCTTTGTGAATGCTGTTAATCAGCCGTTCCCGATCATAATGAAATGTGCCGATATCCCCCACCATTCTTTCACGATGCTTTTGCCGGCCTTCCGCGATATGATCCGTTACTGCCTGCCATTGACGCAGATTGGTATCCACAAGCCAGTCCACGATCCCAGTGACTTTCCGTTCAATCCGTTCAGGGACGTCATCAATCACCTGCCTTTCGAATTCTTTTTGAATTTTTTCTTTCTTGACCAGATCGAAGATACGCCCCAGGCGAATGGTTTCCGAGAAGTATTCATCCCCTCGCCGCTCCATTTCCAGCAGTATGTTGAGGATATCGGACATCCTCAGTTGGAAGGTTTCCAACAATTCCTTTCGAAAATAATCCAGCTCTTCTTCCACATCCTCGATGGTTTGCAGATCCTGTTTGAGGACCTTAAGACGATGAGCGAAATAATCCGCATACTGGGATGAAATATACTTTCCAACACCGAGGGGATTAAGAAGTTTTAGCTCTAGACGGCTTTCCTTGTCTAGGGATTCCAAAATATATTTTTCCAGCGCACCAAACTGGCTTTTCTTCCATAATTCGGATTGACCCTGTTTCGCTTTTAGGGCCTGTTGGGAACTGACAGGAAAGATTTCCAGTTCAATGTCCAAGGTTTTCCGAACGTTCGTCGCTATAAAAGTCTCAATTTCCTCCAATGACTCAGTGGAGGGCAGGATATCGATCTTATTGACTACAATGACAACTTTTTTTTCCCAATCTCGGATCTGTTCCAAAAACAGCCGCTCGCTTTCTGTGAATGGTCGGTCCGCTGAGGTGACAAAGAGGATCAGGTCGGACCGGGGGATAAACCGATTGGTAATCTCCTCATGTTCGCGGATGATAGCATTGGTACCCGGGGTGTCCACAATGCTGATTTCCTTCAAAAACGCCACAGGTGCAGTTTTCCCCTCAATGTTCTCACGGAGCCGGAAACTTTGAATAGAATCCCCATGGCGCAGGATAATCACCTTGGTGGTGGTCGGGGTGACGCCTTCCTGAAGCATTTTCTCTCCTAGCAATGCGTTAATGAAGGCGCTTTTCCCAGAATTGAATTCCCCAACCACCACCAGCAGAAAGAAATCATCCAATTGCTGTATGGATTCCTGGAGGGCGGTTTGATCTTCTTTCTTAATTCCGTAATCCGCCAGGGTTAACTGCAGCTCGTTAAGCAAAGTCCGTTCCCTCTTGAGCAATTCCTGCTGTTCTTCGGATAGAATTTCCATAGTACCTCTTTTATCCCTAACAATCGACACCATTATACCTGAAAGACGGTGAAGAATTTTTCCCAAAACGATAACTAGAACAGGCATGGGGATATTGAAAAGAAATATGAAAATGAGATTACCCACAACTTGAAAAACTATAAAAAGGGGAGTGATGTCCCAGTAGTGTAAACTTCTTTCTGAAAATTTTGATAAAAAAGTAGGTCAGGTGTATCCTTTAGCAAGGCATCAACTCGATAAAGGAAAACACCATGACCTACCATAAAGATTTTACCTTTGCTCTGCACGCCTTTGGCGCCAACTGAATTATTAGAACAAATTGCATCGGAAGGCCTGGACTTTTTACCCGAGCTGATTGAGGTCTTGATCAACACCGCCATGCAAGCGGAAAGATCCAAACATCTCAAAGCAGACCTCTATGAAGGGACTGACCAGCGAAACGGGTACGCCAACGGCTATGCGGTGCATGCCTTCAGCAAAACCCAAAAAGGTCAAGACCCGGATCAGAGACATCACTTTTGATGTCCCGCAGGTTCGAGATGGTTCCTTCTACCCGGGAGCCCTGGAAAAAGGTCTTCGCAGTGAGCGAGCTTTGACCATGACGCTGGCTGAGATGTATGTCCAGGGTGTTTCCACCCGGAAAGTCAAAGCCATCACGGAAAAACTTTGCGGCACCTCGGTTTCTTCAACCCAGGTCAGCAAGGCCACGGCCAAGATGGATGAAACCCTGAAGGCTTGGCGGAACCATCCTTTAGGTATCTTCCGGTATCTCTATCTCGATGCACGTTATGCAAAAGTGCGTCAGATCGAGCATATTCAGGATGCGGCAGTCCTACTCGCTTCCGGGGTGGGAGAGGACGGCAGAAGGGCTATTATGGGCGTTTCTGTCTCCCTGGGCGAGCATGAAGTCCACTAGAGGCAATTCCTTCAAAGCCTTGTAGAGCGTGGTTTGAGAGGGATAGAGCTCATTATCAGCGACGACCATCTGGGATTGAAAGCTGCCCGCAAAGCCGTCTTCGGTGGTGTGCCCTGGCAGCGGTACCAGTTCCATCTGTAGCAGAATGCGCAGGCAAATGTGCCAAGAAAGAGCATAAAGGCTGAGGTGGCTGAGGATCTTCGCAGGATCTTCAATGCACCCAATCGCTCAATAGCGGAGATGTATCTGAATGATACGATCCGGAAATATGAGAAGGCTGCCCCCAGATTGGCCAACTGGATGGAGCACAATGTGTCGGAAGGATTGACAGTGTTTTCACTCCCACCAAAACACCAGCGACGGATCCGGACCACGAACATGCTGGAGCGGCTCAGCCGGGAGATCAAACGCAGGACTCGGGTGGTGACTATCTTTCCCAATGAAGCATCCTGCCTCCGTTTGATCAGCGCATATCTGATGGAGAAAAATGAGGAGTGGCAAACTGGAAGAAGGTATTTAGTTTTTGAAGGTTCAGACTAACTGAGCAATAGATGCATTTGATCGATTTTACAGAAAAAAACTTGCGTTATCGCTGCCGCCTCCGATGAAACCATCTCGCACTATGAGCCCCCCCCGCAGCTTGCCTGCGGGTAAAGGCCCTCTTTTACCTGAAGGGTTTCTACTGTCTGGGAGAAAAAGTAAACAATACGGCCTGGAAGTCGCGACTCTTTGCCATGCGCTGCGGAAAGCCGTTCCGTCTTAATACCCTCTCGGGCATTTGGCGATTCTGACAATTGATTCTTTGCGGGGAAATCTTACAGAAGTTAAGATTAAAGATTTGCTTCTCTTATAGAAGCAAGCCAATCTTTTCTCTTTAAATAAGCCCAAACAAGAAATCCAAAGGATATTGCTAAAATTCCAATCGTAAATACTGTTTCCCACCTGTCTACACCTTCAGAAACAGCAAAAATAGCCTCTCCGCTCTGCCAACCCAACCATCCAAGCAGTATTCCTCTTACAAAAAGACCTAAAGCTGTATATAAATAAAACTTCCAGGGTTTAATTCTAATTGCCCCGCATGCTGCAGAAAAAAGTACTGAAGGAATAATCGGAATTGCCCTTGACAGAAAGATAACAAGCTCATCAGCCGATGTTTCATCAAAATACCTGGCCTTAATTGCCTCAACATCTTCCCAGGTAATATCTAACCACTTTTCAAGCTTATTTATTAAAAATTTACCACCGTACCAAGCCATCAAATAAACCATTGTTGAGCCTATGGTAGAACCAACAGCAAAAGGTAAAGCGGCCTTTAAGGTAAGTTCTTTTAATATAAAAAGAAAACCAACTGCACCAGCTGGAACAAACAAAAACCCTGCTGCCATAGGAATAATTGGGGAAGGAACTGGAACAACAACCTGCTCAACAAGTCCGCCCAGAACTACACTCCAAACACCACCGGCCTGAATTGCTTCAAAAATTGCGTTATTTGTAAAGGCTGTCAACAAATTCTTTAAATTAACCACAAACTGGAGTTCCCCTTTTTTGGTGGATACTTATGGGCTTGTGTTGTAAATATTGATAAACCTTCATTTCGTATTTCATAATGGATAGATATCCAATACTGGAATGAAGGCAGTGTAAATTATACCAACCTTCAATAGAAGAAAACAGGGGTTTTATTGTGGTCCTCAGGGAAGAGAACTATGAAAAAATACTCGAAAACCAAAACTGCTTCTGGGGCTGGCAACTCATGATAAAGTCCATGGGAGAAGCATAATCCACAAAATTTGACAAATACCCCCCAAATCCATCCAGTAGTCTTTATGTTTAACCACCCTCCTTAAGCCAGCCCAACGTATAGCACCCTATTTTCTAATCTCCCTGCCACTCACCAATCCGGGTCCTTGTCCTAACCGGTTCAGACATCCCTCCACTGGTTTCACGTTCCTACCCGGGCAATTCATGTATACCCGACCAGCGCATGTTTCTTTCATGGTCAAGCCTCAGCTGGTGCATCATCTTGTTTGGGCTGAAAGGGTTTCAGCGGAGCAGGGACAGGAAGAAGAGAGGTTCCCCTCCCTTAAAATGCCCACACCAAGGGGAGGACAAGGACGACCACGATCAGGGTGACCAGGGTCAGGGGCAGCCCAACTTTGATGTAATCGGAAAAGCGGTACCCGCCCGGACCCATGACCAGCATATTGGCAGGGTGTCCCACCGGGCTCAAAAAGGCCGCCGAGGCGGATAAGGCCACACCCATCATCAGCGGGTAGGGCGAAACGCCCAGATTGTTGGCGGCATTGAGGGCAATGGGCGCCAGGAGCACGGCCACCGCCGGGTTGGGCATGGCCTGGGAGGCCAGCACGGAGAGCAGGAATAGACCGGTCAACAGGGCCCGGGGCCCCAACCCCCCGATCAAAGATACCATCCCTTCTCCCAGGAACCGGGCTGTTCCCGTCTGCTCCATGGCGATGCCCAGCGGGAGCATGCCGGCGATCAGAAAGACCGCCTTCCACTCAATGGACCGGTAGGCCTCCTCCATGGTCAGGCTGCCCGAGAGTACCATCAACGCTGCACCGGTCACCGCGGCAACCGAGATCGGGAACCAGCCGGCGGTGACCGAGATCAAAACCAATGCCATGATTCCCATGGCCAGAGGAGCCTTGTTCAGGCGGGGCGGCTCCTGGACCTCCTCGCTGAGGTTGATGAAATCAGGTTCTTTTGCCAGCAAACGCAGTCTGCTCCGGGGGCCAAAGACCAGCAGGGCGTCGCCAAAACGCAGCGCCTTTTCCTGGAGGTTGGAACGGTAAACCTGGCCCCTGCGCCAGATAGCCAGCACGTTGAGGCCGAATTTGGTCCGGAAATCAAGATCCCGCAATGCCTTCCCTGCCAGGTTGGAATAAGGGGAAAGGACCACTTCCATCAGCCCCATTTTGTCCGTTTCCAGGCTGTCAAGATCCAGATCTCCCACATTTTCGATCTCCATCTCCTGGAACCCTTCCAGGGCGAGAAGATCCATCTCTCTTCCTTCCACCAACAAAATATCGCCGGCCTGCAAGTGTTCTTCCGGAGAGGGGATAAGCTGGACGGATTCTTCGCGGATGATGCCCAGCACACGCAGCCGGAAGAGCTTTCCCAGGTGGCTGTCTGCCAGACTCTCCCCCACCCAGGGGGACTCTTCCGGGATCCGCACCGTCATCAACCGTTCCGACAGCTGATAGGTGGAAATGTCCTCCACGTCGGAGACCTCCAGGCCCCCTTCGTTTCGCAGCCGGTCCAGGGCGCTTTTGCGCCCCTGGACCAGAAGGATATCGCCGGGTTGGAGCGCCAGCGTCTGTACATTCGTGCGTATCACCTTCTCCCCCCGGCGGACCGCCAGGACAAGGGCCCTATACTGCTGCCGGAAGCTGATCTCACTCAATGTGCGCCCGGTGAGCATGGAGCTGGGCCCGACCTGGACTTCAGCGAGCTCGATCTGTTTTGAGACCAGCTGTGTGTGGGAGAACCCCTCCTCTTTGAGATGAAGGTGATCCTGCCCCCGCAGCTCATTCAAGCGCTCCAGACTGCCTTCGACTAGCAACCTATCCCCCGCTTCTATCTGGTGATCCGCTTCCGGGGCCAGCTGTGTTCCGCCGTCCCGGATCACAGCGACCACATTCAGGCCCAAGGCCGCCCCCAGCCGGGCCTCTTCCATATTCTTGCCGCCCAGGACCGAATCCGCCGGGACCTGCAGGAAGGACATCCGCTCTTCGATCCGGTACAGGCTTTTCATGTCCCGGCTTTTCTCTTTCAATTCCCGGACGATGTCCCGGTCCGGGAGCAGGTGGCGACCGGCCAGGACCATAAAAGCGATCCCGGACAGGAGGACAAGGAAGCCAACCGGGGTGTAATCAAACATCTGAAAGGGCCGCAACCCAGCTTCCCGCAGGGCTTCACTGATCAGGAGGTTGGGCGGGGTGCCGATGAGGGTGTTCAACCCCCCCATCAGGCAGGCAAAGGCCAGGGGCATGAGCAGGCGGGAAGGAGATCGTTTGGTACGTCGGGCAATGTCTACCACCACCGGCAGGAAAAGAGAGACCACGCCGATGTCGTTCATAAACCCAGACAAGATGCCCGCGATGAGCATGATCACGGCCATCAGCCGCGCTTCTCCCTCCCCCGCCAGGCGAAGCATGAAACGCCCCAGGTGGCCGGCCACACCCGTCCGGGCCAGGCCAGCGCTGAGGATGAGGACCGCCCAAACCGTGACCACAGCCGGATTGCTGAAGCCGGCCAGGGCTTGGGAAGGACTGACCAAGCCGGTCAGGGCCATACTGCCCAGGACCAGCAGGGCTACCAGATCCATCCG
>JAWODY010000037.1:0-15490 GCA_046483045.1 Anaerolineales bacterium
ATTCGTGGTTTCCGACTGGGGAGGCATTGATCAGATTTCTGGTGATTATTACCAATCGGTGGTCACCGCCATCAACGCCGGGATCGATATGAATATGGTCCCCCAAACCTATGCTCGGTTCATCAACACCCTCACCAAAGCGGTCGAAGCGGGTGACGTACCCATGTCCCGCATCGACGACGCGGTGAGGCGCATTCTGATGGTGAAATTCGAGATGGGCTTGTTCGAACAGCCCTTTTCGCGGCCTGACTTGATCAGCGAGGTGGGGTCAGAGGCCCACCGGGACCCCGCCAGGGAGGCGGTTTCCAAATCGCTGGTTTTACTCAAGAACGAAGGGCAAATTTTACCCCTCACGGAAAGCGTTTCCCAACTTTACATCGCGGGGACTGCCGCGGATGATATCGGCATTCAATCCGGGGGATGGACCATTGAATGGCAGGGAAAAAGAGGAGATATCACGCCCGGGACCACGATTCTGGAAGGCATCCAGAACGCTGCCGGTGAAGGTATGAGCGTGGAATACAGCGTCTCGGGTAGATTTGAGGGCAACCCCGCTGAGCCCGATTCAGTTTGCCTGGGGATTGTAGGAGAACTGCCGTATGCGGAAGGCCGCGGGGACAGCCGCTCCTTGAACCTCCCCCCGGGAGAAAATCGAGCCCTGCGGCAGCTGGAGAAAGAGTGCGCCCAATTGGTCGTGATCCTCATCTCAGGCCGCCCGCTGATCATCACCGACTCCATAGACACCTGGGATGGTCTGGTGGCAGCCTGGCTGCCCGGTACGGAAGGCGGCGGGGTGGCGGATGCGCTCTTTGGGAAAACCCCTTTCAGCGGCAAACTGCCGTATACCTGGCCAAAATCCACCGAGCAGCTGCCTTTGGGCTCCTCACAGGATCCACCTCTCTTTCCTTATGGCTTTGGATTAGAAACAGGAGAAAGATGACCTGTGTTCAAAATTACACGTAAAAATTTATTAATTTTCGTTTTGTTTACCTTGCTGTGGACGGGCTGCATGGGTCCAGAAAGCCCCCCACCCAAACCCACACCCACACCCGAAGAAGCAGCCATGAAAGACGGTTGGGAGCTGGTCTGGGAGGATGATTTTGAGGGCACCTATCTGGACACGGAAAATTGGATCTTTGAGACAGGCGCCGGCGGTTGGGGAAATGCAGAGCTACAGCATTACACCACCCGACCCAAGAATGTCCGGGTGGAAAGTGGCCATCTGGTCATCGAAGCCCACAAGGAAGACTACCTGGGCAGCGATTATACATCAGCCAGGATCAAGACCCAGACCTTACACAGCTGGACCTATGGCAGGATAGAAGCCCGGATAAAACTGCCCAACGGGCAGGGTATCTGGCCCGCGTTCTGGATGCTCGGAGAAGATTTTCCCACAGCAGGTTGGCCGGATTGCGGGGAAATCGATATCATGGAAAACATAGGAGAACCGCACACCGTGTACGGGACGGTTCACGGCCCGGGGTATTCGGGGGGGGGAGGCATTGGTCAATCCTTCACAGTCCCAGGAGACCCTGTTTATGAAGATTTTCACACCTATGCCATCGAATGGGCACCCGGAGAGATCCGCTGGTTTGTCGACGATGAAAACTTCAATACAATCACGGACACAGATGTGCCCGGTGAATGGGTCTATGATCACCCCTTTTTCATCATCCTTAACCTGGCTGTCGGCGGAGAATGGCCCGGATATCCTGATCAAACTACAGAGTTTCCCCAAAAATTGATCGTGGATTATGTCCGGGTTTACCGCGACCCCACTTTTTCACTCGAGGACTTGCAAAGCGATACTTTGCATGTCTCTGACCTGGTGATGAACATCGAGGAAAAGGATGAGAAGTGGGAAGGTCAGGTGATGGTCACCGTGGTGGATTCAAGCGGCAACCCGGTCGAAGGTGTGGAGGTCAAAGGGGGCTGGGTTGGTGTGGTCACCGGGGCGACAGAGCGTGCTATAACTGACAGCGAGGGGATCGCGGGGTCATTCACAGGCCGCAAGACGAGTTTTGCTGATGATTTCACCTTCTGTGTCACCAATTTGAGTAAAACCCTTTATTCTTACGATAAGAATCAAAACGAGCAAACCTGTATCACAAAAGCACCTTAGTCAATGAATGAGGAGTGAGCTATGGATCAAGCAACAAATTCTTTGTTGAAAAGGACACTGGGAAAGAGTGGACTTGAAGTCTCAGAAATTGGCTTCGGTCTCTGGGCTGCGGGAGGGGATGTGTGGGGGCCAACCGATGATCAAAGGATCCTGGATGCGATCGACTTTGCCCTGGATCACGGGGTAAACTTTTTCGACACCGCTGACGTGTACGGAGGCGGGCACAGTGAAGAGCTGCTCGGGAAAGCGATGCAGGGACGCCGGGATCAATTTATCGTGGCCACCAAGATAGGCTGGTTAGATTTTGATGGTGAGGAAGGTAAATCAGCTTACACGACCGTGGAGAAATTAATCAAAGGCGTGGAAACAAACATGAAACGCCTGGATACCGACTATATTGATGTCATTCAAAGCCATATTGATTTCCAGGACCCGACCATGGAGATCTTTCTGGAAGGTTTCCAGAAACTGC
Organism: Anaerolineales bacterium; assembly: GCA_046483045.1. Lineage (GTDB taxonomy): Bacteria > Chloroflexota > Anaerolineae > Anaerolineales > UBA11858 > B10-G9. The sequence goes on from JAWODY010000037.1 coordinate 2,595, forward strand.
AAAAAGCGGGCAAGGTCAGAGCCTACGGGGTGAGCACCAGCGACTTTGAATATCTCAAGGCCTTCAACCATGATGGGAAATGTGCCACACTGCAAATTGATTACAGCATTCTCAACCGGACTGCTGAGGAAGATATTCTCCCGTACTGCCAGGAAAATCAGATCGGTGTCATCGTCCGCGGGGCCCTGGCCATGGGCATCTTGACCGGAAAATTTTCACCCGAAACGCGTTTCCCTGAAGGGGACTTCCGCAGGCGCTGGCATGAAAATGAAGATGAATATGAAACTTTCTTGAATGATTTGGATATTGTAGATCATCTTCGCCCCCTGGCGGAGGGCCGCAGCCTGGCCCAGCTGGCCTTACAATTCGTGATTTCAAACCCGGCCGTGACCACCGTGATCCCGGGCATCAAAAACACCGAACAGGCCAGGGCAAATATCGAAGCTGGCATTCTTGAGCCGCTTTCCTCCCAAGAATTAGCAAAAATCGATAAAATTGTCCCCCCCGAAGGCGGTCGAAAAATCTGGCCCGCCTGAGTTCTTGAAAGACAAATCGCAAAATATCATGCTCATTAACCCCTTTCATCTTTCACTGTCTTAAACGAGTGGATCCATGACATGCCCTGCAGACTCTTCTTTTGATGATCTCGGCCGCTATATCATAGCTGATTACCATGAAAAACCTCCCTTCAGCAGTTTCTTGCCTGGCATAGCTGGGAAATGGGGGGTCCCCATGTGGGCCTTTTATGTCAATCGCGGACAGGCCGTCGCCAGCTTCGGGATCGAAAGCAAAGATAATCCCATCCTCGAATTCCAACCCGCCAATAAAGCCTACCAAGTGACACCTTTTCTTGGGTTCCGGACCTTCTTAAAAATGGAAAGAGAAGGAGAACGTGGATATCTCGAACCTTTTGCAACCTGGTCGCCCGGACCCTGCAAACGTGAAATGCATATCGGGATGAACGAACTGGAGTTGGTTGAGCACCAAGAGCAAACCGGATTGAGTACACAAGTCCTGTATTTCATCCTCCCCACAGAACCATTTGCAGGTCTGGTTCGAAAGGTTACCATCACAAACACCAGTTCCTTTTCAACCCACCTCGAGATCTGCGATGGACTTCCCGCCGTGATCCCCTTTGGAGCGGATAACGGCGCTCTAAAACATGTCAGCCGGACCATTGAAGCCTGGATGCAGGTTGAAAATCATCATCAAAATGTCCCCTTTTATCGACTGCGGGCATCGGCAGCTGATGAGGCTGAGGTTTCCTCTGTCACCGCCGGTCATTTCGCCCTGGGATCCAGCTTAAATCAGGGCCAAATTAGACAGCTTCCCGTGATTGTAGATCCTGATCTCGTTTTTGGACATCAGACCTCCCTGCATACTCCCACTGAATTTATCAAACGCCCCTTAGCAGATGTATTGGACAGCAGCCAGGTAAGCAGCGGGAAAACCCCCTGTGCTTTTTTTGGCCTGGAAAGCACGCTCGAACCTGAGGAAAAGGTCGTCATCCACTCGGTATACGGCCATATCCGGGGGATGGATGCTCTCCACCATGCGCTGCCCCTGCTTTCTGATCCAATCCAACTTGCGGAGAAAAAGCAGGCTGCCCGGGACCTCGCTCAGGATCTCACAGCGAAAATCCAGACCCGGACTGCTGACCCGGTCTTCGATGCCTACACGAAGCAAACGTTCCTGGACAACATGCTGCGTGGAGGTTGGTCTGCCCTCCTGGGAACCCCACCACAGAATCAGGTCTATCACATTTACGGCCGGAAACACGGCGACCTTGAGCGAGATTATAACGATTTTTTCCTCCCCGCAGAGTTCTTTTCCAGCGGGAATGGAAACTACCGGGATGTCAATCAGAACCGCCGCTGTGATGTCTTCTTCAACCCCAAGGTAGAATCCCACAATATCCTCTACTTCCTGAGCCTCATGCAAATGGATGGATATAACCCCCTCGTGGTTAGAGGGATATCTTTTTCCCTCTCTCCCCAGGCTCAGAAAACATTGTTAACTTCGCTGGATAAGCCCCGGAAGTTGGCTCCCTTTCTGAAGGGCCGTTTCACCCCCGGGGGCCTGCTCCAAACCATCCGCGATCACCATATCGACCTTTCAACTGACGCCCGATCCTTCCTGAACCAGGTAATCTCAAGTGCTGAAGTTCATCTCGAAGCTGATTTTGGAGAGGGGTACTGGATTGACCATTGGACATATCTCCTGGACCAGATTGAGTCTTTTCTGGCCATCTTCCCGGAAAGGAAAAGAGATCTTCTGCTCGGAGAGGACGATCTCCCTTTCTACCAGAGCCCCGCTCAAGTACTCCCCCGCAGAAAACGATATGTGCTTACCGAACATGGGCCCCGGCAATACCATGCCTTGGATCACACAGGGGAATCAGGTTGGATCCGTACCCCTGAGGGCGAAAGGTATACCACCTCAGTTCTTGGAAAGTTGATTTTGATAGCCACACTCAAGTTCAGCACCCTCGATCCAGAAGGCATGGGCATTGAGATGGAAGCGGGAAAACCTGGGTGGTACGATGCCTTGAACGGCCTCCCCGGCTTATTTGGAAGCTCCATGGCAGAGTCCTACGAGCTGCTGCGGCTGTCCATATTCTTGCAAGATTTCCTCACAGAACTTAAGACCGATGCCCAGGTCCCCCTCCCTGTTGAACTCGTTGAATTAATGCAGGAACTGGTGAAATTGACCCGGAAGGACCCCGATCCTTTTTTATGGTGGAAAAAAGCAAATCGGCTGCGGGAATCATACCGGGACAAGGTTTACCATGACTTTTCCGGTGAGGATATAACTTGGACGGTATCCAACCTGGTTGAAACCTTTAAGGTCTTTGAAGACCGGCTCCGAAAAGGGATCTCCCGGGCGGAAGAATGGATAGAAGGAGATATACCCCCGACTTACTTTCATTATGAAATGACCTCATACCAGTTTAGGAAAAATCAAGCAGAGGAGATAATAAAAGATCCCCAAAACCGTCCTTACCTCGAGGCCGACGCGTTCCAAGCGGTATCCCTTCCCATATTTTTGGAGGGAGCGGTCCGTTCCCTGAAGGCCGTACCCACGAAAGAGTACCCACGCAAACTGCATACTGCGGTAAAATCCAGTTCGTTGTATGATCAATCCTTGCATATGTTCAAACTTAACGCTCCTCTTAAAGACCAGTCACACGAGATTGGCAGGGCAAGGGCATTTACACCGGGATGGCTGGAAAACGAATCCATTTGGCTCCACATGGCTTATAAATATCTCTTGGAATTGCTGCAGGCAGAATTATTTGAGGAGTTCTGGGAAGAGGCTAGAAACAGCCTGGTTTGTTTTCAACCCAGGGAACGATACGGGCGTAGCATTCTGGAAAACAGTTCATTCCTGGTCAGTTCAGCCCATCCCGATGAATCCCTCCATGGTGCTGGTTTTGCAGCCCGGCTTAGTGGTTCCACTGCTGAGTTCACGCACATGTGGACCCTCATCATGGCAGGGAAAACACCTTTTTACCAAGAAGAGGGTGAACTTCATCTCAAACTTCGCCCCGCTCTCCCGGCCCAGCTGTTCGATGATCAAAATCAGATCCGATTTAACTTTTTGGGAAGCATCCCCGTGACCTACCATAATCCTCAACGGGTTGACAGCTGGAAACTTTCCCCACAAAGAATCGACCTCCAGCTCCCGGATCATAAAAACCTTATTATCAAGGACTCCTATATACCCCCACCTTACGCTGCAATGATCAGAAGTCAAAAAATAGAGTCCATCGAAGTATTTTTCTCACCCTGAACATTCTTCTAAACTCCTTTACAAGCGGGGCAGCGACCACTGCCCCGCTTAAAGAGCAATCAGAAAACATGACTAATTTAAGCGGTCAACATCCATGAACAAGCAACCCCAAGACAATTCCTGGAAATTTGTAGATGGGTCAGGTTCTTTCAGCCTTCAGGACCCCGATCTTTCCAGTCACCTTTATTTTCCTCTGGCCAATGAGGCCCGGATGCTATCCGTTGTTACCCCCACCCTGCATGGAGATATCAAAACGGATCACAACACCTACCTCTCCCAACCCTTATCTGTCTTTGATCTTCATAACACGCGGTCGGGGCGAAATTTTTGGGTGTATGGAGAGAAAATAGGCCCCTGGTCTGCGACGGGAAATTCCGCTTCCCAATTAACAGAACGTTTCCATAAAGGGAGAGAAAAGGTCACCCTGCAGGCAGGTTTCCTGTGGCATGAAGTCACGCGCGAAAACACTGAGAAAGGTTTAAAGGCAGAGATCACAAATTTCGTTCCTAATGGAGAGGACCAGGTTGAGCTGATGCGGGTCAGCATCACCAATCTCAGCACTGAATCCCTCCGCTTAACCCCTACTGCAGCTGTACCCATTTTCGGTCGATCCGCTGACAATTTGCGCGACCACCGCCATGTCACATCCCTGCTGAACCGGATCACCTGCACCGAGCAGGGCGTGTTGATGACCCCTACTTTGTCCTTTGACGAAAGGGGCCATATTCCCAACAACACGACCTACGGGGTCCTCGGTGTGGACACGCAGGACCAGGGCCCCACAGGGCTTTTCCCGGTCTTGAATGACTTCATTGGTGAAGGAGGGACCCTTGATTGGCCCCGAGCCATTGTGCACAATCTCAACCCCGCTCATTTTTCGGGGGACAAGGAAGCTGGGTATGAATCTCTCGGGGGACTGCAATTCCCGGAAGTCCATCTAAACCCCGGGGAAAGTTACGCCTGGTTGATCATGATCACCGTTTTGAAAAACGGTCAATCCGCGGACTCCATCATGGACCGTTACGGTTCCCTGGCATCCTTTGACAAGCATCTTGCTCAAACCAAAACATATTGGAATCAAAAACTTGATCGCCTGCAAATGCACACCGGCAACCCTCACTTTGACACCTGGATGCGCTGGGTATCATGCCAACCCATTCTCCGGCGGCTGTACGGAAACTCATTTCTGCCCTACCATGATTATGGCCGGGGTGGACGCGGGTGGCGTGATTTATGGCAGGACATCCTCACTTTAATGTTGATGGAACCAAAAAAAGTGCGGGGGCTGCTTGTGGACAATTTCGCTGGCGTGCGGATGGATGGGAGCAACGCCACGATCATTGGCAATCAGACAGGTGAATTTAAAGCCGATCGAAATGAAATCGCCCGGGTGTGGATGGACCACGGCGCCTGGCCCTGGCTGGCGGTCAAGTTTTTCCTGGATCAAACCGGGGATACTGGCTTTCTTCTCAAACAACAAACCTATTTCAAAGACCACCTCACCCATCGCGCCGCTGCAATCGATGAAGATTGGGGAGCAGAAGACGGAACACAAATGCTGACTATGAACGGAGACGTGTACAGGGGATCCATCTTAGAGCACCTCCTCATCCAGCATTTAACTGCCTTCTTTAACGTGGGAGGGCATAATCTGATTCGCTTAGAAGATGCTGACTGGAATGACGGCCTGGATATGGCTTCAGACCAGGGGGAAAGCGCAGCTTTCACTGCTTTATATGCTCATAATCTCCAGCAAATAGCTGAGATCGTCCAGCAATTGAAATCGGTAGATATCAGCCATTTTTCCTTTGCTGAAGAGATCATGCTTTTATTAGACAGCCTTGGAGAAAAGGTGGATTACCACGTACCCGAAGAAAAACAGCAGCGATTGAACCTGTATTTTGATTCTGTTAGTGAAAAGATCGCGGGGAAACAAATCCAGATCTCTCCAGACCAGCTGGCCTCGGATGTGAGGTCCAAAGCGGACCATCTCATGAATCAGCTGCGAACAAAGGAGTGGATCGAGGATGATCAGGGTCACGGCTGGTTCAACGGCTATTACGATAATCGAGGGCAACGTCTCGAAGGCGAGCACCCTCTGGGCGTGCGGATGACTCTTACCGGGCAGGTTTTCCAGCTGATGGGCAAGATAGCTGACGACCAACAAGCCCCGGAGATCATCCATGCTGTTGATGATTACCTTTATGATCCAGACATCCGCGGATACCGCCTTAACACAAATTTCAGCGAACCCCTCCTGGACATGGGCCGCGCTTTTGGGTTCGCTTATGGGCACAAAGAGAACGGGGCAGTTTTCAATCACATGGCCGTGATGTATGCCAACGCGTTATATCAGCGCGGTTTTATCAAGGAAGGATTTAAGGTTCTGGATGGGATTTACCGTCACAGCGTGGATTTTCCCACCAGCCGCATCTACCCCGGGATCCCTGAATACTTCAACCCCCGCGGTCGCGGGATGTACCCCTACCTGACAGGATCTGCAAGCTGGTATCTGCTGACCATGATCACCCGGGTCTTCGGGATCCGCGGGCAAGCAGGGGATTTACTCCTCCAACCGCGGTTAATGCCGGAACAGTTTGATGAAAAGGGAATAGCGGGCGTTCATGTCCTCTTTGCTTCCCGAAGACTTCATGTGCTTTTCTTGAACCCGGAACGTCTGGATCATGATCAGGTTTCCCTAATCAAGATTAATCTCAACGGGAAAAAGGTTGCCTTTGAGAGAAAAGATAACAGCGGCGCTTTACTGCCCAGAGATGTAATCACCTCGCTCCCACGCGACCCGATCCACCGCATAAAAGTTCAACTGAAACGTAAAGACCAGAGAGAGAAACCATGACAAAAGATTTGGAAAAAATCCTGCAGTCCTTAAGCCTGGAAGACAAAGTTACCCTACTGGCTGGCGCTGATCAGTGGCATACACACGCGGTTGACAAGGCGGGTATTCCCGCTTTGAAGGTCAGTGATGGGCCGAACGGGGTCCGGGGAGAAGGACGGGACACCCAGGAAGTCACATCCGCCAGCTTTCCCGTCGGAACCGCCATGGGGGCGACCTGGAATCCCGATCTGATAAATCGAGTGGGGCGGGCGCTGGCAGATGAGACGAAAGCAAAAGGGGCCCAGGTGCTTTTAGGGCCCACGGTGAACATGCATCGAGCTCCCCTCGCAGGTCGGAATTTTGAATGTTTCTCCGAAGACCCTTACCTGACCTCACGCATGGCGGTGGCATACATTCAAGGACTACAGGACGGAGGGGTTGGGGCCTGTGTGAAACATTATGCCTGCAACGATCAGGAATATAAACGGTTTTCGATCAGCTCTGAAGTGCGGGAGCGGGCCCTGAGGGAGATCTATCTCCCGCCATTCCGGGCCGCAGTCCAGGAAGCGAGAACCTGGACGATCATGTCAGCCTACAACCGCATCAACCGCACCTATGCCAGCGAACACGACTACCTGCTTCTGGAAATTCTTAAAGGAGAATGGGCCTTTGATGGTCTGGTGATCTCCGACTGGTATGGGACATACAGTGAAGAGGTAGTGGGAAGCGGATTGGATCTGGAGATGCCGGGACCGGCCCGCTGGATGGGGAAGCATGCCCTGGAAGCGGTCCGCAGCGGAAAGGTAGATGAAAAGGTGATCGATGACAAAGTCACCCGCTTATTGAAAACCTTATCCCGAACCGGGGCTTTCGATCAGGAAGGCATTCCAGCAGAGAAAGCGGTGGACCAGCCTGAGGACAGGATATTAATCCGCCAGGTCGGCCGGGAGGCCACGGTCTTGTTGAAAAATGAAAACGCCCTCCTTCCTCTGGACAAAAATAAAAAGATGAAGATCGCTCTGATTGGGGCAAACGCCAAGAAGGTCTCTTTCCAGGGAGGGGGCAGTTCCCAGGTCAACCCGCACTATGTGATCTCTCCCCTGGAAGCGATCACGGAAGTCGTGGAAGACAAAGGCGAGGTCCACTACGCCCTGGGCTGTCCTGTGTATAAAGAGATCCCACCTCTAGAACAGGAATGGCTCCGGGGAGAGGATGACACACAGGGGCAGTTGAATGTCCGCTATTTTGACAACCCGGATCTGGACGGCAAACCCATCCATCAGGTGACGACCAGCGGTTCCCAGTTAGCATGGTTCGGCGAAAAAGCGGAACATTTCAATCCCAACCACTTCTCCCTCCGGATGACCGGCGGTTTCCAGGTTCCCAAATCGGGATCATATACCATGGGATTGGGCTGTATCGGTAAAGGCAGGCTGTATATCGATAATGAGCTGATCTTCGACCTCTGGGAAGAGGGAGAACAGAATGAGCCCGGGGAAGGGATTAAAAGCTCCCAAAAGATGGATCTGGAAGAGGGAAAGGTCTATTCCCTGCGTTTGGAATATGCCTCCCTGCCGGGTCCACGCTGGAGGGGCGTGCGGGTGGGCTGTTTGCCTCCCCTGCCGGAGGACCCCGTGGGAGAAGCGGAAGCTCTAGCAGCGGAGTCTGATCTGGCCATCGTGGTGGCCGGGTTAACCCCGGAGTGGGAAACAGAGGGCCAGGATCGGGTCAATATGGACCTCCCAGGAAAGCAAAATCAGCTTATAGAACGCGTGGCAGCAGCCAATCCTAAGACCATCGTGGTGCTGAACGCTGGCTCCCCCCTGCACATGCCCTGGCTGGACACCGTCCCGGCTGTCCTTCAGATGTGGTACCTGGGCCAGGAGAGCGGAAACGCCCTGGCTGATGTCCTTTTCGGAACAGCGGACCCCTCAGGAAGGCTGCCTACTACCTTCCCCAGACGGATCCAGGATAACCCGGCTCATCTCAACTTTCCCGGCGAGAACGGCAGGGTATATTATGGAGAAGGTTTGTTCATTGGCTACCGATACTATGATCAAAAAGGGATCCAGCCTTTATTCCCCTTCGGGCATGGGCTATCCTACACCACTTTTACTTATGATCATGTCAAATTGAATGGCGAGACATTCCAGACTGGGGATACAATAGAAATCCAGGTGGATATCACCAATCAAGGTGACCGGAGCGGCCAGGAGGTTCTTCAACTGTATGTGAGGGATCCCGACTCAAGCCTGCAGCGTCCCCCCAAGGAGCTCAAGGCATTTTCCAAGCTCCATTTGGAGCCTGGAGAGACCGGGACGGTGACTCTGGAACTTGAAGAGAATGATCTGGCCTTTTATGATGATGCTCAGGGAAAATGGGTGGTCGAACCGGGAGAATTCGGAATCCTGATAGGCCGATCTGCAGGAGATATTCGGTTATCAAAGACATTTCATTGGAGCGATACATGAGCCCGGATAAACGGTATCTTGAGATCAAGGAATATGTCGGTGAAGGGTACCGGCCCTGCATTGATCATGGGACTTGGCGGGTTGCAATCCTGCGCTATATTTCCGACCTTGAAGCAATTAATATTGACGCTTTGGAGCGCCATAATGAAACCGACGAGGTCTTCGTCCTCTTGGCTGGACAATGTATTTTATACATCGGAGAAGGGGATGGAACGCTCGAAACCATCCATGCAGTCGATATGGTTCCCCGCAAGATATACAATATCAAAAAGGGAGTGTACCACTCGCATACCTTGAGCCGGGATGCGGTCGTGCTCATTGTGGAGAATCGAGATACCGGACCGACCAATTCAGATCGGATTTCCCTCCTGAATGAGCAGCGGAGAGAAATCATCGCCTTAACTCAGTCCCTGTGGGGGAGAGAGGAACTGAATCAGCCGTAGTCCAGCTTGGTGTCCCATCCGCTGGTTCCGTTCAATAACCAGGTACATCAAAAGGAAGAGAAAGTTCATTCAGCTCTTTCAGAATCTTTGCTGTGATCTCCTCAAGACTTTGGTCGACCTCCACGGTGATTCCGTTTTTGGGCGGTTCAAGCGATGCAAATTGACTCCGGAGCATCTCGGCTTTCATATAGTGTTTACGCCGAGCCTGCATCCTGGCATGAATAAGGTCAAAATCACCCCGGAGATGGACAAAAACCACGTTGGAAATCCCGGAAGTTAAAATCTGACGGTACTCCTCTTTCAGCGCTGAACAAGCCAGGATCATGGATGTCCCCTTCTGCAAATGATCTTTGAGCAGATCGTTTAAGGTTATTAGCCAAGGAAGGCGATCTTGATCGGTGAGCGGTTGTCCTGCGGACATTTTCGCTACATTTTCCTCATGATGGAAATCATCGCCGTCAAAGAATGGCCAGTCTAATTTTTTGGACAGGTTGATCCCCACACTCGTTTTTCCACAACCGGAGACACCCATGAGGATGATCCCCAGGGATGAATCCAAAATTTGATCCGACAAACCATCTGAACTACTTTGTGTGTGGGGGCTGTGACCTTGTTTGTTTGCGTTTTCCATTTCCACTTAATACATCCAATTTATAAAGTCATTTCATGCATTCAGCATGAGTTTTCTATCTTGATAACGATCCATCACAAACCATATTATAAAATCAAAAAATTTCCACATTCAGACTCGTAGAGGCGATAAAATGATAAGATCGAATGGAAATGTAGAAAACCTAACCAATCAACCAAAACATTAAAAGTCGTATGATAGAAAAAATCAAACAAGCAATCTGGATCGCCCTTGTCAACACAAACGCCGTCGAGGACATCATACACCGCGTCAGGGAGGCGTACAAGGACGCGACCGGCGAACCACCTACCATCCACCCTGTCGAGGCATGTCAGGGGGTTGAACGCCTTTTCTGAGACGAATCCAGATTTCACGTTTCTCTTCCCAGAGGTCAAATTATTCATTTTCGTTTAAGGATCAAACCGGCCAGGCCGTCTGATAGACATCTATCATCCTATCCATCAGGTTGTCGATATCTTTATCCACAACCTGCCGTCGGGGATCAGCATCATGCCAGGCCATCACTTCCTCAGCGCCTTGGTGGAAAGGGATGACTGCTTTGAAATCAGGTACCACCTGTTTGACCTTCGTGTTATCAAAAATCATGCTGTGCATCTTATCCCCCAGCAGCCCCCTCCCCCACTTGGAGTCAAACGCAGAAATTAAGTCCGAGGGGATATGGATAAAATTCGCCTCCACCCCTGCAGCGTTTGCGATGATCTCATAAACTTGATTCCAACTCAGCCATTCATCGGAGGTGATCTGAAACGCCTCCCCGATAGCATGGGGGTTCCCCAGTAAACCGGTAAACCCCCGGGCGAAATCCATGTGATGCGTAAGCGTCCAGAGTGAAGTCCCGTCACCGTGAATGATGATATCTTTCCCTCTGCGCATCCGGTCAATCACAGTATATTGACCGTGGAAAGGGAAAAGGGTGCGGTCATAGGTGTGCGAGGGGCGGACAATTGTCACCGGAAACCCTTCCTCCCAATATGCGCGGAGCAGCCGATCCTCACAGGCAATTTTGTTTCGAGAATATGCCCAGTAGGGATTGGATAAGGGTGTCGATTCTGTGATTGGAAGCCGGGTGGGAGGTGTTTGATAGGCAGATGCAGAACTTATGAAAACATACTGATCTGTTTTCCCACGGAAAAGCTCCAGATCCATCTCAATGTGCTCGGGCCTGTACACAACCCAATCCACAACGACATCAAAGGACCGTTCACCTAAGACACGCTGCGCCTGTTCAGGATCTCTGATATTCCCCTCCAGTCGATCTACACCATCAGGGATAGACCTTTTTGTGGTTCCCCGATTGAAAAGGGTGAGCTGGTAACCACGTTCACTTGCCAACGATGTGCACGCTGAACTGATGACACCTGTACCGCCAATAAATAATACCTTCATCAAGACCTCCTTCCCTGATCTTCACCTTCAATCCAGGTTCCTCGATTTTGTTTGAAATGTACCAAATTCTATGGGCCAGCATTAAGTAATTTTAAGGCTCAACTCATTTCCCCGACAGCAGGCTGATAAGTATCACAGCCTGATTGACGCAGAACCTGAATTTATTGTAAGGTGGATGAGGTGCGATTACGAGAGGAAGATGCAAGGTTAATTGAATTGTTAAGGGTTTAAAGAAGAAAAACATTTATAATACATTACAGAACCATAAAGAAGTTCTTATCTGAAAAGACATCCGAAAGATACGGGAAAAGGGTTTAAGCCATCATCCTGGGGAAATGAATGTCGGAATACGAAAAAACCATCCAAGAAACTCTAGAAGAACTCGCCCAACAGCGGAAACGCATCGCTGCTTTAGAACAAGAGCGGGATCAATTGCGCCGCACGCAACGGATGTGGGACACGTTGATGACGAAAGCCGCTGATCTCGTGTATTTCAAGGACACACACCATCATTTCACCCAGGTCAGCCAGGCCTACGCGGATATCTTTGAGATGAAACGAAAGGAGCTGCTTGGAAAAACAGCCCGGGATCTTTGGGGCACGGAAGGTGAAGAAATTCTCATAGATGAAAAACGGGTTCTAGCTGGAGAGGAGATCCTGCGCAAGGAGAGAAAAGTCACCAGCCCTGATGGGTGTTCCCGGTGGTATCTGGTGTCGAAAGTCCCCATTTATCAAGATGGAGAGGTTGTGGGATTTTTCGGTATGGATAAAGATATCACCGCAAGAAAACGGGTGGAAGAGGAGCTTAAAAAGTCTGAAGAAGAGAAAAAAACCATTTTAGATAGTTTGATTGAACATGTCGTCCACGAAGACACCGACATGAAGGTATTATGGGCCAACAGGGCTGCTTGTGAATCAGCGGGGTTACCGCGTGAGGAGTTAATCGGCCGTTATTGTTACCAGATATGGCTAGGACGCAGCGAGCCCTGCCCGGATTGTCCTGTGATCAAGGCCATGGAAAAAAAGATACCTCAAGAAATTGAAAAAATTATGCCGGATGGAAATGCCTGGTATATACGAGGATACCCCATAAAGGGTCAGAACGGTAAGATTGTGGGGGGCATTGAGGTCACCCTGGATATCACGGAACGTCAACAAGCCATAAAGCAAAATAAAAAGCGGCGCAGATACCTGGAAAGCCTGCTGAACGCCACGCCGGATGCGCTCGTCACCTCAGATGAAAAGCACAAGATCGTTGAGTGGAACCCTGGTGCTAGGCAGTTGTTTGGCTACACCAAAGAAGAAGCCATAGGAAA
>JAWODY010000081.1:0-204689 GCA_046483045.1 Anaerolineales bacterium
GAGACTAGCATGACACGTTTCTTCGGATCTGACCAGTCTTATTTCAAGATTCCGATGGATGTCGTCCACCCATTCCGGGACACCTCAAAAAGTGGACGGCATGCTCCGGAATCAGTGGATTCTTTGTTTCGGATTCAGTGGACGACATGTTCCGGATTTGGTGGACGATTTCCCCCGGATTATGCAAAGGGGATAAAGGGCATCTGAACATATCAAATGCACTCCTTTTCACGCATAATGTCCCCATCTACGGCATCAATCTTGCAATCTATTCGATAATAGAGTAATAATAATACATAATACACGCAAAAAGGGATCCGAAACCTGGGTTATGTCGTTGTTAAAGAAAATCATTTTCTGCTCCATAATGGTTTTGATGGCGGGGTGCACAAAACGCGCCCACACTTCCCCCTACATCAATTTTTCGAAGGTTGAGCCTCAACCGGAGCATTCCCCTACGCCTAATCCCTACCAACCACCCACGCGAGACCCAAATCAACCCCTCCTCACACCCACCCCGGACAAGCCCCGGCCCTTACCCACACTTCGAACACAAAAAGAACATTACGTCGTCCAAGCGGGGGATACACTAAAAAAAATCGGGTATCGATATCAAATCCTCCCCGAACAGATCGCGCAAGCGAACAACATCGCCAACCCCAACCTGATCTATGTCGGGCAGGAACTTGTCATCCCCCCACCCAACTACAGCGAACCCGGTCCGAGCTTTAAAATCATCCCCAATTCGGAGTTAGTATATGGGCCATACGCTGCCCAATTTGATACCAAAGCTATCCTCGAGGAATATGGAGGAACGATCACGAAATACGAAGAGGAGGTCAACGGAGAAACCTTAACCGGACCAGAAATCCTTTCTCATGTGGCCAGAGATTACTCTGTTAACCCCCGTTTATTAATTTCTGTACTCGAACACCAAAGTCAATGGGTAACCGGAACCCAGGGTAAGGATGAGATCTACCCCATGGGCTACGAAGAGTTAGGGTATGAGGGGCTGTACAGGCAAACGACATGGGCTGCGAATGAACTCAATCGAGGGTACTACCTCTGGCGGGTGAAGGGAGTTGCCAGCTGGCGGTTACCGGACAACATGAACGTTCCCATCAACACCTCGATTAATGCCGGGACAGCTGGTATCCAGCACTTATTTTCCCAGCTTATGCCCTACAAGCCATGGACCCGCGCGGTCTCTGAGGACGGTCTCTTTGCCACATATAGGGGCCTTTTTGGTTACCCATTTGGGTACGATTATCATCCTTTGATTCCAGAAGACCTCACCCAACCTCCCCTGGCGCTGCCGTTTGAACCCAATGTGACCTGGGCCTTCACAGGAGGACCTCACAGCGGATGGGATTCGGGATCCGCCTGGGCTGCGCTTGACTTCGCCCCACCTCCGGGAAATCTGGGATGTGTGGTCAGCGACGAATGGGTGGTCGCGGCCGCGGATGGGCGGGTCGTGCATTCAGATGAAGGTGCCGTGGTGCAGAGCCTGGACGGCGATGCCTACGAACAGACCGGTTGGTCCCTCTTATATTTCCACATCGAAAGCCGTGATCGGGTTGAGGTCGGCAGGCAGCTTAAAACCGGGGATAGAATCGGCCACCCCTCCTGCGAGGGCGGCTTTTCAACAGGCACCCACCTGCACATCGCCCGGCGGTATAATGGGGAATGGATCCCGGCGGACCAAGATATACCTTTTAACCTCGGAGGCTGGATTTCAGAAGGGTATGGAATCCTTTACGAAGGCACACTCCACCGGGGTTCTCAAATGATTCGAGCTGAAGACAGAAGAACAGAAGATAACCTCATTCAACATTAAACCGTGGTGGTCGTGAAACACATCTGTTTGCTTTTCTTATTCTTAATACTCATCCCCCTTACCGGCTGTAACCTTCCCCGGAACAGCCCTCCTACCTTCCTGCCTCCTCCCGCGTATGCCACCCCGACATTCGGCCCCTCACCCACAAGTCCACCCACCACAGCCCCCACCGAGACATCCGCTCCCACCTCGATCCCAAACACGGCAATCATACCCACGGACACAAGCATTCCCACCCCCACCTTCACCTCCACACCCCTCCCCACGCCAACCGAGGTGCCCACCAATACTCCCGTCCCCACCCCCAGCGTAAACCAAATACCTTTCACTTACAAAGCCCAAGCGGGAGATACCCTCTCCGTCGTGGCCACCCATTTTGGGGTTTTGGAAGAGGATATTAAATCCGAACAACCGATCCCCCAGGAATCCTTTATCAATCCAGGACAAGTATTGTTCATCCCTCGAGTGTTCATCAACTTCCCTTCCAAAAAACACTTACTGCCGGACAGTGAGTTCGTTTACTCGCCCGCGATTATCCGCTCCTCAGATTTCCCCGAGGATGTTGTGGCGTATGTGGAGCAAGCCGGGGGTTACCTGAGCACGTACAGCGCATATTTGACGACGACCAAGATCAGCGGAGGGGAAATCGTGGCTCGAATCGCTGAAAACAATTCCGTCAACCCCTATCTGCTGCTCGCTCTCCTGGAATACCAGAGCGGTTGGGTCTTCGGCCAGCCCTCCAACCTGCGAAAGCTGAAATACCCCCTCGGGCACGTGGACTACGAGGAACAAGGCCTGGTCCGCCAGCTGCGTTGGGCGGTGAACCAGCTCTCGATTGGCTATTACGGGTGGAGGGAAGGCCGGTTGACGGAGATTCATCTCTCCAGTCCCCAAAAAGAGCACCTGGATATTACTGCCCGGATCTACCCGGAATTAAACGCAGGTACGGTGGCTCTGCAGTATTTCTTCTCACAGGTCAAAGACAGCGGCGAATGGATTCAGGCTGTGGATCACGAGCATGGGTTTCCCGCCAAGTACCGGGAGATGTTCGGCGATCCCGAGCCCCGCAGAAGGAGATACGAACCCCTCTTTCCCCCCAATCTCAAGCAGCCTGCCATGGCGCTGCCGTTCCGGGTGGGCTCCTCATGGGACTACACGGGCGGACCGCACGGGGCCTGGGAGCGGGAGGGGTCGTGGTCCGCTATCGATTTCGGGCCTCCAAGTATTTCAGGGGGATGCGTAAAATCTTCTGCCTATGTGACCGCCTCCATGTCTGGTAAAATTGTCCGTGCCGGGAATGGGGTGGTGACCATCGACAGAGATGGAGATATGAACGAACAAACCGATTGGGTTTTGTTATACTTGCACATTGCGGAAGATGGACTGCGTGTCCAGGAAGGTGATGACGTCCAGATTGGAGACAAACTGGGTCACCCCTCCTGTGAAGGGGGGCTTGCCACTGGGACCCATGTGCACATGGCCCGAAAATACAACGGGGAGTGGATGGAAGCCAACGGCCCCATTCCTTTCGTCCTCAGCGGCTGGACCGTCCAAAGCGGAGAGAAGCCCTACGAAGGAAACATGATCAAAGACGGACAAACCGTGATCGCCAGCCCGGTCCAAACTGCAGGAAGAAAAATTACGCGAAAAGAATAACACAGTATGTTACAGGTAAAACAAGAAAAGTTCTTTACAGTTTTCATCCTCATCCTTGCTGCCGTTGTGCTATCCTCCTGTCAGGTACAGGATCCCGCGCCAGTGGATACCCCGCAGCCCACGTCCACCCCCACACCCGTCGTCTCTCCGACCCCGATTCCCACCCGCCCCGCATTCGCTCCAGGGGAATTGGTGGATTATGAAGCCCAGACCGGGGACACCTTGCCAACGCTAGCCTTCCGGTTTAACACCACGGAAGAGGAGATCCTGAAAGCCAACCCTATCATCCCTGCCGAAGTGACCACACTGCCGGCCGGCCTGCCCCTGAAGATCCCCATATATTATGAACCCTTATGGGGGACAGCGTTCAAAATCCTCCCCAACAGCTTATTCGTCAACGGCCCCGCGCAGCGCGGTTTCAACACGACCGCTTTCATCGACGCCCAAGATGGATGGCTGAAAGATTACTACCAATTGGCGGCAAGTAGACACAGATCAGGGGCTGAAATTGTGGAATACATTTCCAAGAATTTCAGCATCAGCCCCCAGCTTTTGCTCACCCTGCTTGAATACCAGACCCAAGCGCTCACCAACCCGGTGCCTCCAGATAACATCGACCTCTACCCCCTGGGGCACGAAGAAGAAGGATATGAAGGGCTCCATATCCAGTTGGTCTGGGCAGCGAATACACTCAACCAGGGATATTACGGTTGGCTGACAGGTCAAGTGGAAACCCTGGAACATCCCGACGGCACGATCGAACATCCTGATCCCTGGCAAAACGCAGCCACGGTGGCTCTCCAATACTACTTTTCCCAGATCATGTCCCATGAAGCCTACGATCAGGCGGTTGGCCCAGAAGGTTACGCTGACACATTTCTGACTTATTTTCCCGCTCCCTGGGACACACCACCCCACATCCCCGGAAGTCTCACCCAACCCAGCCTGCGCTTGCCTTTTGAGGACGGCGAAACATGGGCCTATACAGGAGGACCCCACACCGGCTGGGGAAAAGGCCAACCTTGGGCTGCGCTCGATTTCGCGCCTCCCGGTGTGGCCGGAGGCTGCGAGCCCTCCAAACAGTGGGCTGTGGCATCCGCCAACGGCGTCGTGGCTCGCTCGGAAGATGGGGTCGTGGAACTGGATTTAGACGGAGACGGTGACCCGCGCACAGGCTGGGTGCTGTTCTATCTTCACATCGGCAGCTCCGAAAGGGTCTCTGCCGGCGTGCAGCTTGAAACAGGCGATCCTCTAGGCCACCCCTCTTGTGAAGGCGGCGAAAGCACAGGCACTCACATCCACATGGCCCGAAAATACAACGGGGAATGGATCCCCGCCGGAGGGATCATACCCTTCAACCTCGGAGGCTGGGTCGCTCACAACGGGGAAGAGGAATATAAAGGGACGATGACGCATTTCCAAGAAACGGTTATTGCCAGTGAAAATGCGGAGTTTACAAGTTTCCTCAAAGCCGACAACTGACAGAACCCTTTTCGGTTTTTTAGACATCTCTGCCCAGGGCCACCCTGGGTTTTTTTCTTTTAAGGCCACCAGGCTCCTAAAATTTATTAAACTCGATATGCATATTATCAATGTAATCATAATAAATTTAAACTTTTACCCTTGACAAGATAAAAATTATTGATAAAATCTCAATACAACAAAACAAGATTTGTGTTTTTCAAAGAAAAACGGAGAAGGATCCCATGAAGGGAGACAGAAAGTACAACTTGACGGGCCGAGCCAAAGAGAATACAAGTCGCGCAGAAACTGATCTGCAGCCCAGGAGTGCTCTTTTACGTCGGTTAATCCTCTTCATCGGCGAGACCATGATCTCATTAGGACAAAAATTGAAAAGAGAACACTAACCCTTTATAGACACTTTATCAAAAAAGGAGACCCATCATGCAAGCTTTACCCTCCCAATGCCCAATTTGTGGCGGAGAAATCATCGTCAGCCGCCTTCACTGTCGAGAATGTGATGTGACCATTGACGGCCGTTTCTCTTCCCGGACATTTTCCCAGCTCACACCTCAGCAAATGGATTTTGTGGAAACATTTGTGCGCCTGGAAGGCAAAATCACCCACATGGAAAAGGAGCTGGGTCTCTCATATCCCACCATCCGTAACCGCCTTCATGAAGTCATCCGGGCTCTGGGATATGAACCGGGCGGCGAAGAAGAGGACCCCGCTCTTTCCGAAGAAGAACGGGAAAAAATTCTCAACGACCTGGATGAAGGCAAAATAAGCTATGAAGAAGCCATTCAACGTATTGAGGGTGGAGAGGAGCTGGAGGCATGACACAAAAAACAATCCCAGTTAAGAAACAATCCCGCATATTAATCCAGAATGTAGGCGGTGACCTGTCCTTAAGAAGCTGGAAACGACCAGAAATCCGGCTCCAGGGGATAGGGGAGCACGACCGCGTGGAGAAAACCGCCCAAGAATTTATCCTGGAAATTGCAGGGGACCTGGCCATTTATACACCTCACCAATTGGCTGTGGAGGTCAATAACGCGGGAGGAGACACCTCCCTCGCTAACTTACCCTCCCCTCTCAGCGTGAAAAATCTGGGCGGCGACCTTTCCCTGCGGGACGTAAACGCCGCTGCCATCAGCAACGTGGGCGGCGATCTGTTTGCCAAACACGTCCGGGGCGATCTCACCATAAAACACGTGGGCGGAGACTGCCTTGTCAATGAAGTCGATGGGCAATACGCTGATCAAGGTGTTGGAGGCGATTTGCATCTCAGCAAGATCGCAGGGGGGATTGAAACCACCGCGGGGGGAGATATTCAAGCCATTTTCTCCCCTGTCTCCTGGCAGGCATATGATCTTCGAGCAGGAAAATCCATCTATGCCCAGATTCCCGAGGAAACCAATGCGGTTTTCAAAATCAAAAGCGATGAAGGGGTCATCCACCTCAATATTGACGGGGAGAGCCAAACGATTCAAGAAAAAGAATATGAATTCGAGATAGGGGAGGGAGGCACCCAGGTTTTACTATCCGCTGGAGGAGAGGTTATGGTGAGCACAGAGACCAAAGAATGGTCCCCAGAATTCTCTTTTGACGCGGATTTCGAAGGGCTAGCAGAACAAATTTCCCAGCAAACGACAGTCCAGATCCAAAGCCAACTTTCCTCCCTGGAAAAAAACCTCAAAGAAAATCTTTCCAACGTGGCAAAGAGCTTGGAATCCTTTGACTTATCTGAAGAGAAAATGGAACAGATACGGGCAAAGTTTGAAGAAGCTGGTTTGCGTGCCGCGCAGAAGGCCCAAAAAGCGGCCCAGAAGGCTGAAGCCAAGCTAGAATACAAGATCGCTAAGGCACAACGGAAAGCGCGCCGCAAGAGGAAATCCTTTAACCTGGAAGACTTTCTCGCCCAGGATGCAGAAGAAAAAGGATCCGTCACCGAAGACGAAAGATTGATGATCCTGAACATGCTGGAAGAGAAGAAAATCAGCGCACAACAAGCGGATGAGCTCCTGGCTGCTTTGGAAGGAAAGGAGTAGCTATGTCAACCTCACCCGAGCATAGCCAAATCCTGGAGATGATTGAGAACAACACCATCAGCGCGGAAGAGGGGCTCCAGCTCCTTCAAGCCCTGGAAACGTCCCAGGTTGAGCATGAGTCCTCAATCCTCGGCATCGAGCCCGGGCCAGAAGACGAAGAGACTCCGAACTTTAAAGAAGCCTTACCGGACCCGGAAGACCTTTTAAAGTGGAAACGGTGGTGGATCATCCCCCTCTTGATTGGGATGGCCATCATCCTGCTGGGGGGAGGACTTATGTACGCAGCCTGGAACGCTCACAGATTTGGTGTGCTCTTCCTTCTCAGCTGGATCCCTTTCCTGTTGGGCATAGCCCTCCTGGCCCTCGCCTGGGGCAGCCGGCATTCCCCCTGGATACACATTCGCATCCAGCAGAAGCCCGGGGAAAGGCCGCAAAAGATCGTCTTTAGTTTTCCCATCCCCCTCCGGGTTTCTGCCTGGGCGCTGAGGACATTTGGGCATTGGATACCCAACCTGGATGCCACCGGGTTAGACGAAATCCTCATCGCTCTCAAGGACTCTGCAAATGAAAACACACCTTTGATCATCAACGTCGATGAAGGGGAAAATGGTGAGAAAGTAAAAGTCATCATCGGATAATAGCACTTACAAAAGGAGCCCAATCATGGCAACCACAGAAGAGCGCATGAAGATATTAAGAATGATCAATGAAGGAAAAATAACAGCAGAAGAAGGGTCCAAACTCCTCAAAACCTTAGGGGGGAGTGAAAAACCCAAAAAAGTCAAAGGCAAAATTGGCTCATCCCAGTGGCTGAGAGTACGGGTGACGGATATGGCCAAAGGGAAAACGAAGGTCAACGTCAATCTACCGCTTAAGTTATTGGACGCAGGCCTGAATATCGCATCTCAATTTGCGCCCGAGATGGAAGACCAGCAGATGATGGATGCGGTCAAGGAAGCCTTGAATGAGAATATGCAGGGGAAAATCGTCGACGTCATCGATGAAGAAGACCAAGAGCAAATTGAGATATTCATCGAGTAGGACGCATTTCCGAGCACAAAAAAAGCCCAGGATATCCTGGGCTTTTTTTCCTCCAGTGCCTGAATAGGGGTTATCCGCGATCTTATTCCACGTCCACGGCCTGTCCCTTGACGACATCCTCAGATGGAGGGACATATTCAGGGACGATGATCATCATGATCAGATACACCCACAGCAAACCGCTCCCGGTGGCAAAGGTTCCAAACACAAATAACAGCCGGATCAAAGTCGGATCTACCTCGAAATATTCACCCATTCCTCCACATACCCCGGCAATCATGCGGTCCTCTCGGGACCGGTACAATTTTTTATATGCATCACTCATCCTGTTCGCTCCTCTAAACTAAACATTTTTCCTCTCTACCTATATATACGCTTTCAGGCCAAAAAAGTTTCATCCACCGGCCCACCCTGGCTGCATTCTTCTCAGGAAAGACACAATCTAACAATAACCAACACCAAGCAATATTTGATATAATTTCTTGAAACTAAGCCAAGAGAGGGCCCATGGACATCTACAAACAGGAAGCTGAATCCGTTGACGTCGGGGAAAGGCTGCGAGAACTCAGAGAGGAGCGTGATTTGTCCATCCGGGCGGTGGGCCGCCTCAGCGGATTGTCCGCAAACGCCCTCAGCGTCATTGAACGCGGAAAATCTTCTCCCTCTGTGAGCACGTTGTATAAGATAGCTGATGCCCTTGAAGTCCCGGTAACCGCTTTTTTCCAAGAAAAACGGGCCCAGCATGAAGTCGTGGTCACCAAAGCCTCCCAACGGAACCGGATTCCCTTCCATCGTGGGGTCTGGGAGGACCTGGGGGGAGAACGATTCTCAGGCAAGGTTGAACCCTTTATGTTGACCCTGGAAGTGGGAGCAAGCAGCGGCCGCTTTCCCATCAACCACTCAGGGCACGAACTCGTCTTTTGCTTACGGGGACAATTGGAATATGAAGTAGAGGGAGAAACCTACCTGCTTGAAGCGGGAGACTGTCTGCTGTTCTCTGCCGCCTTAAACCACGAATGGCGAAATCCCGGAAAGACCGTGACCAACGCCTTATTCGTGATCTCCTGTTTTCAAGAAGACGAAAGACCTTCTCGATACCACAGGGCTTCCAGCGAGAAGAGAGAAGACGAAGAAGGGGAAGAAGACGAAAAACCTTCCTCTTGACCCCCCTCTTTCATCATCTGCTCTTCAACACCTCGTTTCCGATACGGGTTCCAGCCAGGACCCTATGCCGTACCTATACATACAAACGTGAAGGACCTACCTCCCCAACATCCGCTTGTTATTCTGGGCTATTAAACAACTGGCGGCGCATCAAGCGCGGAGGTAATGATCCGCAGCTCATGATATCATCGTGAATCTTACACAACTCAGCCTGGGGATGAGCCCGGCGGTATTCTTCCACCAAGTCCAGGATGGCTAATTTACCCATCAAATAAGATTGGGGTTGGGTAGGTGAACTGGTATAGCGACGCACCTCCGCCTGGGCATCGTCAGGTTCCAAACGGCATTCCTCCACCAAAAATGCCGCCGCTTCCTCTATGGACATACCTTTGGTATGCAGCGAGACATCCAGGATAATGCGGGCGGACCGCCATAATTGATCGGAAAGGCGGCCCAAGCGTTGAAAGGGACCTGCGATGTACCCCAACTCTTCCATCAATTCCTCACAGTAAAAAGCCCATCCCTCAATGAAAAGAGTGGACAAAAAGGATCCCATCCGCCGCACGACCTGCTCCTGCCGGTTGGCCCACACCAACTGCAAATGGTGGCCAGGATAAGCTTCATGGAGCGCGGTGATGGGCAGTTTGGCCCAGTGGTGCCCCTTCAGTTTCCGTTCTCGCTCCTCCTGTGGGGCGTCCGGATTTACCGGGGTGACCAAGAAGATCCCCTCCTGCTCTTCCTCCAGGATGCCGGGCTGCATGTACGCGGCATAAGGGATGATGGGCCGCAGATAAGAAGGCGTTTCCACAATGCGCAGGGTCTCATCCTCAGGAATGGTGACAATGTTGTGGTCGATCACGTACGTCCGAGCGGCATCCATGGCCTCCCGGTAGGCATCCAGGAGCCCTTCCGCGGTGGGATGATCAGCCTTGGCTTCCTCCAACAATTCCTTGACAGATTTACCTGGATCGATCTCTTTCACCAATGCTTCAAGCTCCCCTTGTGTCTGGCGGAACTGCTCCCATCCTATTTCCAATAACTCCTCAGCATCATAACCTACCAAATGCTCTTCGCGCAATTTCTCATTGAACAATTCCTCCCCGGCCGCAAAGTCTCCCTGCGTTTGAGGGAGAAGGTCATCCTGGAGAAATTCGCTGTAATCCTGGATCGCCTGCGCTGCCGTCTGTCCAGCCCTCGAGAGATCATCCTTGATGTCCGGGGCCGCCTGGGCAGCCAGGGCTGACAGCAGTCCCGTAAAGAGAGCCGGGGCCTGACGGGCTTGTTCCAGGGCGACCTCAACCCAAACAGGCGGAATCTTCTCAGGAATAAGGTTTCCTTTTCCTTCTTCCAGGACCCGGGGCACTTCACGGACCCGCCCAAGAGCTGAAGTCAAGCGTTCGGATAAGGGAGCAAAGTCCTTTAAGACCAGCATGAAAACCCCACCCATCACTTCCCCAATATAGCTGCCCGGATTTCGGTGGTGGCTCTCTACCTTTTCATACCCCCGGATAAAGGATTGCAGGATGCGTGTCATCAACTCGTGATCAATTTCCGCATCCACCTGGAAGCTTTCCGTGTCCATCCCTTCAAATTCGGCCAGGGCTTCTTTAATTTCTTGGTGCTGGGCTTCCAAGGCCTCGGGAGTTGAATCCGACAAACGATCATCCCAGCGGTGCTCGCCCAGCTGGGTGGCTGCTGTCGGGTTTAGTTCCAGTAAGCGGTCCAACCATTGCTCTGCTGTACTGTAAAAATGTGCTTCTGCTGTCATACCCTGCCTCCCTGATGCTGTGAATAGTTCTGATTGAAATTGGTCTCACACAATACTGAATATATCATGACATCGCTTCTCACCTCAAAGTCTTCTCACCCCATTTTTCATAGAACCCTGCATTTGCTTCCAAGGGGACCAGTCCAGCACATGAAAACAGTCCCGGGGAGAAAAGTCTTTCTCTCCAACAACACATCCAGCCAGGAGCTCCCTCAAGATATCAAAAAGGAGGGACCTTCAGGGATCAGGATATTTTTTGTATAATTAACTTGGGAATGATAACTGCAGGAGAACCGTTTTCCAAAAGAAGGGACAATCACACCCCATGGAACCAAAAGAGCAAATCAGGAAGATAGAAAAAGCAGTCAGCGAGTATATCTCATCGATTGAAGAACTCCCGGAAGATCTCTTCTTAACACCCATGAACGGCTGGTCTCCCCGGGATGTGACCGCACACCTCATCGGGTGGAATCAACACACCATCGAAGGCTGCCGCCAAATCATTCAGGGAGAACGCCCGGATTATTTTGAGGATGCAGATAACAATTACCGCAACCTCAATGCGAGATCTGTAAAGAAATACGCTTCTAAAAATAAAATCAACCTGCTGGCAGAATGTACGGATTCATTCAAAGATCTAAAATCTTATCTCAATTCCCTGAGTCCCCAGCAGTGGGAAAAAGATTACGGAGTGCGTTATCGAGATTGGATGATCACGATATACAATACCGTGCTTGCCCTTCAGAAAGACTACGAAACCCACCAAGAAGAAATTGAGCGCTGGGCCCAGACGCAAAGCGAACCCTGATCGCGTTTATCCCTGCCCCGCAGGCAACCAGGGCCCTTCACCTTCTCACCGCTTTTTAATCACCACCGACCCCCAGACAACAAAGCCCAATATCAGTGACCCAGGGCAGAGGAAACGCGGGAAATCTGAAAAGGTCTGCACTGGAGGTTCAGGAACAGAAGGCATCTGCCCCGGCTCACGGGTGGGCACCTCGATGTCCTCTCCCGGCCCTTTTACTACCTGGTAAGCCTTCCCATCCGCGATGAAGATCACCTCTTCACCCAGGGAAAAATATTTTCCCCACGCCGGCCTGGAAGCCAGGATCTGAAAATAAGTCTCCGTCCCAAAACCGATTTTCACCGTTTCCATGGTCTCAGGATCAAAGGTGGTGTCCATCCAGATACCCCCACTCCGAAGGAAGGTTTTGCTGCCTGCATATTTCAAGATCCATTCCTCCTCCCCTGATAATCCCTGCCCTCCTGGCTGAGAAGGGACAGAATCCGCAGCCCTCATTTGTCCTTCCATCTCCGCTTTTTCTGCTGCCGCTCTGCCTGAAGCTGGCAAAGAAGGTTGGGCTGATAGTTCCCTGGCAGCTTCTTCCTGACCTCTCTGGGTGAGAATGTCCTCCTCTTCAATCAAAAACGAAGTGTAAGGTGTGATGATCCCGTAGCGCACGCTGAGGTCGACGATAGCTTCCACCCACTCATCCTTCTCGCCATGAAGGCGGATCTGGGTCATAAAATAACCGATCTTGCGTGTGGCCCACAGGCGCGGGATATAGCTCTTCGCTTCCCGCTCCTGGCTCCATGTCGTCGCCTGGCCTGGAAAACTCACCGTATAGACATACTCTTTTTCCCGGCCGTCCACGTTCCCAGAGAGGACGATTTCCGTCTCTTGATCCCTTCCAGACGGCAAGCGGTAACGCCCAGCAATGATCAACTGGGTCCCTGCATAAAGGTCAGGCAGGGATTTGGGATAAAGGTCCTCGGCAACCACCTCCCCAAAATCAATCTTCAAATCAGTCAGGACAGGGGATTTGATCTTCGCGTACAGCCCGGAAACTTCCGCCTCGATGCTTTCCTGGGGCCGGACATATGATGTATAACCGTGATGGTACTCAGCCAACGTGTCCAGCAGGATAGTGTTGACATCATCCCCTACACCAAAGGGGAACAGACGCAGCCTGGGATCCGCCTCTTTCCGGGCCTTGACGAGGATTTCCTGAACATCGGTCACACCTTCTGTAGGTAATCCATCCGTCAGAAAGATGACGACCGCAGGACGAGCCGCCCCTCCTTGACCTTCCTTTCCCCTCTCTAAGGAAGAAAACGCTTCCGTCAATCCCCAGTTTATATCTGTGCCGCCCAGAGCTTCTAACCTTTCCAACCAAGCCGCGGCGCCGGGGGCCGCTGAGGCGGGCTGCAGCTGGTCGGCAAAGCGTTTGATTCCCGAAGAAAACGCGATCACGTTGAAGCGGTCCTCTTCATTTAAGTGCTCCAGAATATATGTGAGTGCGGCTTTGGCCTGGGATAATTTTTTACCCTCCATGGATCCGGATGTGTCAAGCACAAAAACGAGATCCCGGGGGATGACCCGGTCAACCTCCATATGGGGTGAAGCCAAAAGTAGAAAATATCCCACTTCACCTGAAACGCTTCCTTCCTGATTGATGTAAGGAAGGATGTGGAGTCCGATGTCCCGCTTGTCCACCGTGTAGATCAATTCAAAATCTTCCTCAGGAAGCACGCTGGTTTCTTCATAACTGACCCGCGCCCGGTCTTCCCCTATCCTGTCAAGGAAAACGCGGTCATGATGCGTGGTGGAGTATACGGCATGTATAGGTTGACCGGCATTGATCTCCACGTGGATGGAGCAGGTCTCCAAGGGTCGGGCGGAATATTTCTCCGTGCTCAGGGGGTAGATGTACTCAACCATCCCACCCTCATTCTCCAAGACCTGCGTATACGCTAATTCAATCTTTCTGCTCCCACCCGCTGGAATCGGGTAAACCCGGGCCTGGACCGCAGCCCTCCCCACGTATTCCAGGAGCGCAGGATCACGGCGGCGACGGACGATTTCCTCGTACACCTGCCGGGCTTCCTCCGCCTCCAGGATCTTCCCTTTCACTCGTTCTCCCTCCACCCACATGGTGAATTCAGAGACGGCTGCCCCTTTCGGAAGAGGAAAGAGATAGGTTCCTTCTACTTCCCAGTCCTGTTCATTGATGAATTCCTGCTCCACACGCGTGACCGCAATTTGGCCTTCGATCTTGACGTCGACATGGTGGTAGCGGATGGTGAGCCAATCCGGACCGTTTTCCCCGGGAACAGGGTTCGGGGGCGGGTCGGGGATGATCACGCCGTCAGCCTGAGCAGGGCGAGGGGTCAGCAACAAGGCCGCGATGACCAGGAACGCAGAGGCCAGGGCTTGTGAAATCACTGAGGTCGTATGCCGCTTATCCATGTTTCTCCTCCCATCTCTGTTTTCGCTTATGTCTTAGACGGAGAACAAAAGGGAAAAGTTCCCGGATCTTTCAACGGCACGGATTGGGGGCATGCATTTGCAGTGTTTCACACCTCACTTGAGAAGGGTGAAACAACATTGCAGGAGCAAATAAGTATAGATGTATTTTTTCAAAGGATGAGAGAAGTTTTTGAAACTTTTAGGGATCCTCAATATGAAAGGTTTATCTGCTACAGGGATTGGATGGTTTGCGGAATATCCTCCAAACGCTCCACCTCCCGAAAGCGCTCTCTTAAAGGCCCCTCAATCTCTCCCCCTTCATAGTCCCACGATAGATGCGGTGCCACGTGAATGGCCCACCCTCCCAACTCCAGGATGGGTTGGATGTCAGAGCGGATCGAGTTCCCGACCATCACAAAACGGTCCACGTCCACCTCATGCCGGTCCAGGATCTCCTGATATACATCCGCTGTTTTCTCGCTGACCACTTCGACGGATTTAAAATAGGGACCGAGGCCAGATTCCTCCACCTTGCGCTGCTGGTGAAAGAGATCGCCTTTGGTGATCAGCATCAAAGGGTACACCGCGCTCAGGGAGGAAATCAGCTCTGGAACCCCCTCGAAAAGCGTGACCTCAGTGGTCAGCATCTCTTTGGACAGGTCGATCAAAGCCTGGATGTCCTCAGCCTGGACCTTCCCCTCCGTCAAATCGACGGTGGCCTCGATCATGGAAAGCACAAAACTCATCACGCCGTATCCATAATAAGGCAGGTTTCGGATTTCGGTCTCGTGAAAATACTCCTCAATTCCGTCCTGGGGATCGTATTTGGAAACGATCTCACGAAAGCGATCCCTGCCCTCGCGATACAGGGCTTCGTTTTGCCACAGCGTATCATCAGCGTCAAACGCAATCCAGTGAAACGTATTGGAGCTCAAAACATTCCTCCTCGCCGCAAATAAAACAACTTCTCCCTGAACCCTGAACTGCCCTCAAAACCAAAGTTCAACCAACCCTCCCCATCTTCCCTGCCAATAACCACCCTTTCGCGGATTATGGGCAAAGCCAGGGATAACCCCACAGCCTCCACAGTCATCCGTTTACGTAAGTTCTTCAAGGATAGGCGGACGGCGCTGGCGCCATTCCTCCTCTTCGGTCACCCGCTCATAAGCTCGACCTATCCTGAAAAGCTTCCCCTCCGAGAAATCCGGGCCGAGCAGCTGCACGCCTATGGGCAGTCCATCCCCATCAAACCCCGCCGGGATGGACAGGCCGGGGATGCCCGCGTGATTGGCAGTGACCGTCAACTGGTCAGAATACTGCATCAAAACGGAGTCCCCGTAGACCCCTCCAATCGGAAAGGCGGTGGAGGGGGTGGTCGGCGTCATAAGTGCATCCAGTGCATAATCTCCCCCCGGCGCGAAGATATCTTCAAAATCCGAACGGATCAGGGCCCGGGCCCGGAGGGCCTTCTGGTAATACTGCTCCTCGAACTGCGCAGCGCTGAGGTACATGCCCATCAACATGCGCAACTTGGGCTGTTCCCCGAACGCCTGACCGCGCGTTTTTCGATACAGCTCCCTTAAATCATCCAGATTCCCCTCAGCGCGGTACCCGTATTTCACCCCGTCATAACGAAGCAGGTTGGAGGAAGCTTCCACCCGGGAGATCACAAAGTAGGTAGGAATGCCGTATTTCGTATGAGGAAGGGGCACATCCATGACGATATCCGCCCCCAATTGGGCCAGATTCCCCGCCGCAGCCATGACCGCATTCCTGATTTCCTCCGGAATGGGCTCCTGGTGCAATTCAGCGGTTTCGGCATCAAAGAATGTGACCCGGAAAAATTCCTCGGATAAGCCGATCCGCATGCCCCGGATGTCTTTCTCCAGCTCTGCCAGGTAATTGAGAACAGGCACGGTGGCCGCCGTGTTGTCCAGCCGATCCCGGCCGGCGATAGTCTGCAGGAACAGGGCAGCATCCGTCACGTTGCGGGCCAGCGGTCCGGGGCAATCCAGGGAAGACCCAAAGGCAATCAGGCCGTATCTGGAAACACGCCCGTATGTGGGCTTCACGCCCACAGTTCCGCAAAAAGAAGCGGGTTGCCGCACGGATCCCCCTGTGTCGGTGCCCAGCGACAAAGCCCCTTCTCCCACCGCCACTGCAGCCGCGCTCCCGCCGGAAGACCCTCCCGCTACCCGGCTGGTATCCCACGGGTTCCGCGGTGCGGGTTGAAAAGCGGAGGACTCATTCGAGGAGCCATATGTAAATTCATCTAAATTCACTTTCCCGAGGACAACGGCCCCGGCATCCAGCGCTCGTTGAACAGGGGTAGCTGTGTAAGGGGCTTTGTAATTAAACAGTATCTGGGAAGCAGCAGTCGTCAATGCCCCTTTGACTGTGAAAATATCTTTCACGGTGATGGGCACGCCGGCCAGAGACCCCGGATTCTGACCCTGGGCAACCCTCTTATCCACCTCTTCTGCCTGTTTTCGGGCCATTTCCTCAGTGTATGAAATGAAGGCGTGAATGTGCTCTTCATCTTCCGGCGTGATCTCACCGGGCGATAAACGTCCCGGGCGGCCGTCCACCATTCGCACCCGTTCCAGGCAGCTGTCCAGCACTTCAACAGCGGATACCTGCCGGGTGCGCACCAAGTCAGCAATCTGATAAGCAGTTAAATCACACAGCTCCATCACTTACTCCAGTTCCTCATGGGAAATATCCGGGACGACATAATAACCATCTTCCGTGTCAGTCGCTTGTTCGAGGATCTCTTCTTTATGAGGGTCCGGAATGACTTCATCCTCCCTGGGAGTGGGACTGCGTTCCGGGGGATACGGCACGCCGTGCGAAGCGGCCTGGACCTCTGCATCGATGGGGATACTTTCCAAGACCTCGATGGAAATCAGCTGATTATTGAGCTCCTGCCGTAAGTAATCCGCTTCCTGCTCAGAAAGCTCCAAAGCGGCTAAGTCCACCAAACGTTGAAATATATCAGGTGTTATTTTCTCTTCCATGGGTTTCCTTCGTTCCAAACGATCAAATCGGATTTCTCACCTATTTTATCATTTCTAAACGCTTCTGAATGCAGCCCCTCTCCCCTCAAAGGGATTCCGCGCCCTTCCAACGCATCACCCAGCCCGGCGCTTCCCCTGACCATTCTCCAGGGACTCAATCACCGCCCTTCAAGAGCCAGGAAACCGGATGATGCTCCATTTCCTTTTTGAGAGCTGAAACTGCTATAATCAAGAATAAATCCTCTCTCACATATCCCCCTGGATGATTCAGGAGGAGGTACGATAGCATCCAAAGAAATTGGATTTACCCTGACAGACAAGGTCCACATGATCCGCAAAGCAGCCCGAGATCAATATACCCGTTCATGAAAAGACATACACGTGGATAAAAAAAAGGCAGCAGCCGAAGACAACAAAAAACGACCCTGGCCGGTGACTGTGTTCTGCATCCTCATCCTGCTCGCTGGTCTGAACCACTTCCTGAGAATGAGCCAGGCGGTTGCGCAGTGGGAACTTCTGAAATCGATGCCCCTCTCCATCCCCCCCCTTTACCTAGCGCTGCAAGGTTTTATCTGGGGCACAGCTGCCGTCGCCCTGAGCATCGGTTTCTGGACGGGACGACCCTGGGCGAGAACCTGGACTTTCATCCTGGTGGCTCTGTACAGCCTCTGGTTTTGGATTGACCTGCGCTGGGTCAAGTCCCGCGAAATTTTCCGAACACGCTGGCCTTTCCTGCTCGGGATCACAATCCTGGGAGCGGCTCTGGTGCTCCTGACCCTGAACCTGCCTGCCAGCAGGGCTTATTTTCAAAGAAAGGACAACGGCAGGTAAGATGGGAGTGGTTATGGCTGAGAAAAACCAAGATCCAGCAGCGGCGGGAATTAAAGAAAAAGCGCGGTCGGGGGAATGAACTCACCACTCCCCGCTCGGGAATGGTCTCGCGGGGCAAGGTCAAAATCCACGATCATCTGGACCGTAAGGAAACCTTGAACATCGTCAGATAAAGATAGAAAGTAAAAGAACCTCAGCCCTCTGAATCCTCCCCCCGGTCATTGTCCTGTTCTTGATTTCGAAGATAAAATCGCAGCACTTTCACCAACCAGGGATAGAGCACAAAGGCGATAATCAAGCCCAGGATCAAGATCTCAGACCAGCCTACCGCGATCACCGGGCGACAGCCAAATACACTCACCCCCCACACCGCTGTTGCCACCAACACCTGAAATCTCTTTCTATTCACGTTTGCCACCCACCCCATTCACTTCACGTACACCTTTGCCGCTTCCCTGCATTATATCCGAATCACGAACCCCATTCCCCAATCCAGGACAAAGCGCGTCTGTTCCTGCCCCTCCTTTCAGGGTCGATGATAAGCGGTTTCTGATCCTGGAACCCGGTTCAGACAAATCACAAGCCAAACTGTTTGGTGTCCACCCATTTCATGGAAATCAGGGACCAGAAATCCTGCGCAAATCCACTCAACAGATAGGTATACGGCAGCCAGCCGTACCCCTCCTCGCCCCATGCCGTCCCCCACGAGTTCCGGATCAACAAAGCGCCTTCCGTCGTCATGTCACAGCAGGTATTGGTGATCTTCTTGTGGTCATCATACCCGACAGCCAGCACCGCATGCCCCCATCGGGCCTGCTCCCCCGGACAGGGATGTGGGATTCCACCGATCACATCTGATTCAGAAAAAGAATCGAAGCCATAAAACCCAAACATAGAAGGGATACCCGCTGCCAAATAAGCCTTCACGCGCCTGAGAACCTCCTCTTTGGGGCGGATTTGCCCCATGGGGTCATGGCAGAAGTACTTTAAGGCCTCATATTCCTCAGCGACAGCATAGACGAATGGGGTGGGGTCCTTATCGTAATCCTCGATCTGGTAAGGCCAATACCTCTCTGGGGGAACTCCCCCGTAGACAAGGGCGCCCATCGTGCTCAGGATCCAGGCCCCTGTATCCCCTTCCACGCCCATCAGGTTTCGGGTCATTTTGTAGACGAATAGACGCGAGCCGTCGATGTGTTCCTGGTAAGCCCGCCTTTGAAAGTACTCCGCAGCGCCCACAGCAGCGTGGGCCGTGCAAGAACCGAGATTCTCCTGATCTTCCACTTCAGAACAGTACGGACGCAGATTCACTTCTCCAGGCAATTCGGCGTTCTCCTGGGAGCTATGCCCAGTTTTTTGGTCATCTCCGGAATGTCCTTAACCCTCTCCGTGTAATCCCTGAGATCTGGCAAGGGGGGAAGCCATCCCGTCCCCACTTCCCTCCCCTCTTCAGGCAATCTCACCTGTTTGTAAGCCACGTACATGGAAACCTCCTAGGGTTCTCCCTGCCAGGCACATAAAGAAAATAAGCATGCCCCACTCAATAACTACCTTCCTCTGCTCAAACATGAAAACCGCTCACGCAGGCGGCGAGCGGCTTATCTCTTTGATACAGGATTGCTGCCACGCGTTCTTACGCGTGCTATTCCCTATGCATCCATCCCTGTTTTCCATCCTAGCATGAGCAGGAGGCAAATTCAATGGGTCGCACAAACTGTTTGCTCAAGCCCGAAAACGGACTGCTAAACAGTAGCTCAGGTAAAAGCCAAATACAGATCTTTCCAAAAAGAGGCCAAAAATCCGGGGGAAAACGGATCCAACCCCCACTCCACCCGGCAAGCTCTCATCTGGAGGAAACCCCCAGATCAAAACTGACCCTTGCCCGGGGAAGTCCGTTTATCCCTCCCTGGATCCACTGTCATAAGTGGGCAGCTTCATCGCCTCCCTGACCAGGGCCATGGTTTCCTTTGCCTTGGGGCGCATCCTGGATGCCCCCTGGACCAAAACCTCATTCACCAGATCGGGTTCTGCCTCGATTTCCCGGCGCTTGGCCCGGATGGGATCCAGCACCTCATTGATGGCCTGGATTAACTTCTGTTTCACTTCGACATCCCCGACATTTCCCTTCCTGTAGCGCTCTTTGAGGTCCGCCATCTCCTCGCTGTCCCCATTGAACAGGTCATGGTAAATGAAGACGGGGTTCCCCTCCACTCTTCCGGGGATATCCGCCCGCACGCGCTTGGGGTCGGTGTACATCCCCATCACCTTTCTCTCCACCGTCTCCGCGTCATCTGAGAGGAAGATGGCGTTGTCCAGGCTTTTGCTCATCTTGGCCTGCCCATCCGTGCCGATCAATGTGCCCTCAATCTGATATTCCGGCACGGGGAATATTTCCTCGTACATGTGATTGAAACGGCGGGCCACCTCCCGGGCCAATTCCACGTTGGCCTGGTTATCTGTGCCTACGGGGACAAGATGGGCCCGGGGCAGGAGGATATCTGCCGTCATCAGGACCGGATATCCGAGCAGCCCAAAAGGGATCTTCTCCAACCCTTCCACCTGGGCCATCTCCTTCAATGATGGAACCCGTTCTAAACGAGGTACGGTGACCAGGTTCTCCAATAACGTGTTCAACGCAAAGGTCTCCGGGATGCTGCTCTGCACAAAAATGGTCACTTTCTCCGGGTCTAGTCCGATAGAAATATAATCCAGAACCATATGCCGGATGTGTTCCCGGAGCCGGGAAACATGTTCCTGTTCCGGGCGTGTCGTCAAGGTATGCAGATCAGCAATCACGATATAGGTGTCAAATTCATCCTGGGCTTCCACCCGGTTTTGAAGGCTGCCCACAAAATGCCCCAAATGCAATTTTCCTGTCGGCCGGTCACCTGTCAAAATCCTCTTCTTCATGTGTTCCTCCTTTCCCAAACCTCCGTTCCTACCCTTCCTCTCTCAATAACACTCCCTCCTTCCCAGAACAAATCCCCCTTAAACGCCCAGGGCTGTGCGGAACAAAAAGGAAAGCCCGACCCCCAGGCCCCACACGCCGTACCCAACGGTCAGGACCGGGACCAGCTTCCATCCCGCCCGGGCCCCCAGCCAGGCCGCGATGATGAAACCCAAGGTGGGGATGATGCCCACCACCAAGCTGCGGCTGAAGGTTTGGATCGTCTTCTGCTCGCCCTGGTTCGCAGCGTACACCACCCACAAGGCCAGAGGTACCTTGATGGGCATGGTCGCGGTCACCGCCGCCACCAGCTTGCTGTGGCGCTCCAAGAGGGCCACGGAGACGATGATTAAGATGGAAACCAGGACGGGAATATAGTCTTGTGTTTTCATGCCTCTGCTCCTGATACACCGTTCAGTAAAAAGGATTCCACGGATTCCCAGATGACATCCAATTGATCCTTCAGCCTGTGGTCTGACTTGACTTCCCGGAGCTCGACCCGCTCCTCATATTTCTCCGAGAAAAAGCGGCTGTCCTCCACCGGGACAAGTTCATCCTGCCAACCGTGAATGATCAATGTTTCAGCAGGAGGTTCAATGATCTCATCATACCGCTGTCCATCCAGGTGAAAGTCATACAGGAGGGGCAGCTTCCCCGGGAACGCGTAATGATCAATATCAATTGTCCCCCGCTCTTCCCACAAGGAAAGGGCATCGTCGCTCATGCTCAACGATTGATAATAAAGCAGCGGTGCCAGGAGCAGCAAGCGCCGCACAGGATACCACCTCCCGTAATGCAGGGCAACCAGCGCTCCCAATGAGCTGCCAATCAAACTCACTTCACCGAGATCACGATCCAGGACAAATTGCCGGAGACGGTTGATCATCCCGGTCACCGTCATGTGTTTAAAATCGGTGGGCTTGGGATTGAAATCCACAGCTTGAAAGGCGATCTCTTCCACCCCGGAAAATTTCTCCCCGAAAAAAGTCCCCTTCTCCCCTTTGCTGGAAGAGGCAAAGCCGTGCAAAAAGATAACCGATTCGCGTCTCATTTCCCTTCTCCCATTCATCATCTTTGACCATAAACGACGGAATTGCATCCATGAGAAAAACCGCTTCCGCCACATCTCTGACAAAGAAGCGGTTCATCCAATATTCTTGCCTATTATATCGGATATTCCGCGCAGCCAACCTATGCTAAACGACCATCAAGGGGCTGAGATGGCTGGCTTTTAACCATACCCCAGATCATTCGAATGAACCAATCCAGCCCGATCCCCCACAGCAGGCTGTTGACCCCCAGCATCACGATGTGAAATACCTCGGAGCGGGGCAGCAGCCCGATGGTCGACAATAACAACTGGTGGTAAGGGAAAATCAACACCAACATCGCATTCACGGTAAGTTTCTCGGTCAACGTATAAGGTTCCGGGGAATCAAAGTTTCCCATGACGATGGGAAACGAACGCAGGAGTAACAGATAGGTTACCAACGCATGCAGGCCCGCAAGGAATATCACAGTCAAAATACGCCATTTTCCTTTCATGTCCGTACCCCATTAATCAAAGACGAGAAATTATCATCGGATCTCTTTACGATCTAGATCAGATCAAGCTTTCATCACACGCCTACATTCAATCAAGGCCTAAGATCCGGCGTGCGTTCTCCTCGTCATCCACCCCCAGGACCAGCCGGTTGGAGGTGGCCATGTAGGCCAATTCGATGTTTACGTTTTCCCGCGCTAAACGGCGGGCGATATTCCCCAGGACGCCGGGCCGATCCTGGACATCAATCAACAGCACCTCGCGTTCCCCTTCCACATCAATGTCATTCGCTTCCAAAGCGCGGCGGGCTTTCTGGGAGTCTTCCACCAAAAGGTGGATTACCCCTCTCCCCACCACCGTCATCCCGGCCACCCCTTCAATGTTGATTTCCGCTTTCCCCAGGGCCTCTCCCAATTTGGCCAATACGCCGGGCGCATCCTCTAAAAGTACCGCTATATCTTTGACCATCTTTCTCCTCCTTGGCAAAATCTCTTAACCAAATCCCCACTGGTTTCAATATACATAATGGACCCCGGCTTTCCTGAAGTTGAGATCCCAGGAGTTGGATGACAGGCAAACATGTCCGGATCAGCCGCCAGGGCTTACTGCCCTATCAGCATGTCCGCCAGGCCTTCCGACCGTTGGGCCAGGACCGAACCGGAGATGGAAAACAGCAAACTGAGTAAGAAATAAGGTTGGCCTATCTTTTCCTCCCCAAGCAGGACACTGATGACGACCAATGACAAGAGGGGAACCAGGAACATGGGAGCGACGATTTTCGCCGTGCTGACGCCCTGCTGGCGGGCCCGGTGCAGCGCGCTCGTCCAGGTAATGTAGGAAACGCCGTTCACCAAAAAGCCCATCGCCAGGGCTGCGCCAATATCAGCTAGGGATATCCGAGCAGCCAGCTCCCATTCCATCAACCCCAGAGGCAGGACAAATATTAAACTGGAACCGATCGCGGTCAACAAGAAAGTGGGCTGCTGCTTTTCAGTGACGGTGGCGCTGAAAGCAGAAAACAGGCCGTACGAAGCTCCCGCAGCCAACCCCCACAGCAAACCGGAGAGGTTGGTGATTTGAAACCCGGTCACATCCCCTTCCGTGGCCAAAAGGGTCACAGAAAACAATCCCAGAAGCAGGGACACCCCTTCGATGACCACTACCATCCCGGAAGGCGGCCTCTCCTGATCAGAAAACAAGGTTCGCGAAAAGAGGACCGTGAAGACCGGCCAGGTGTAATTCAGGACCACGGTCTCGGACGCCCGCCCAAAGGCCCGGAAGCTCTGGGTGTTGGCGACCATGTTCATGAAATACCCCAGCGGGCCCCAGATCAAAAACCCCCAGCGCCATCGGGACCCGGGACGCGGCCTGCCCCTGCCTCGCCCGACCAGGAAATAAAAACCCAGGGTACAGGCCGTGAAGAAGAATGACAGGGTGACCAGCACAAACTGGGAATGCACAGAAATCAAACGCCCGATATAGCCCCCAAAGCTAAGGATGAGCAGGGTCAACGAGACAAGCAGGGGAAGGGACCGATTGAATCGCATGGTTCTCCTAATTATATGTCGTGCCCCTGGGTTCCAGAGGCATCTTCGCCGGCGTCATCCAGGATGTCTCCCACGGTCCCGGCCACTTCCAGCCCAGCGCATGTTCCCTGCCCCTGGAAGATCGTTTCCTCCAGCTCCCCTGCGCTGTCCAACCCCTGCAGCTTCAACCCAACTTCTGCTGTCAAACTCTCCAAAATACGCGGGGTCATGCCGTCCAATTCCGGGGAAGACAGCAGGCCGCCTTCCCCCCGCTGGGCCCTGATTTGGAGAACATAGCCAGAAAACCGCTTCTCGGGGTCGGTCCGGGCGGATCCCCTCAATTCCCACACCACCTCTTCATCCGTCAATTTCAACATCTGGATCTCCGATCCGAGGTAGGTCGCGAAGCGGTACAGGAGTCCGTCCACCCACAGGCCCACCAAAAATCCCCGGAACCAGCTTCCCATCCAGGGGATGGTCGCCACCGAAGCCGTCAGGCTGACACCTTCCCGCTGGAAATGATTGCTCTGCATCCAGATGTACGCCCGCGGGAATGTGGTCCCCCAATCCTTTTCCATGTACCCCCTGCCCCCGGTGAAGTCTACCTGCTGTCCATCAATGGCCAGCTTCCCATCGACAGCGTGATCCAGGCTCAACACCCCATGGTAGGTCTGCATGAAAGGTATAAAAGCGTAGGGGCCCATCACGCCGGGCGATGTCAAGCGCACCGGCCAGAAGGCCAAGTCTCCGAAACGCAGATCTCCTTCCAGGTGCTGCCCCTGCTCTTCTTTCAGGGACAGTACACACCCTCCCGGATGGAAATGGTTCCCGGCAACTTCGAGAGCAAATCCGGCCCCCGAAGCCTGAAAACGCTCCAGCGGAAACCGATGATAATCCACCCGGCTGGTGGACCCGTTCAGCACCTGCAGGAAGGCGTGAGCCCGATCCGGATCTGGATGGTGAAACACACCCGGGATCAAAGCCCAGCGCTGAGCCAAATCCGGGCTGACGACCTTCACATACCAGCCCTCAAAATAGGTAGACTGACCCGGCCTGCGGTGATACGCGCCAGGCCGCCAGATAGACTTTATCGTTTGAAACATATGCCAAACAACCTTCATGCTGAGGGTAATATTACCCGTTGTCCCGTTCCAGACATTCAGCTTTCCTTATCCTCATCACGGTCCCTCATGGGAAGTCCAAGGTAACGGTTCGTCCTCTGTTGATACTGCCGGTAATCCTGACCGTGGATTTCTTCCAGATATGCCTCTTCTATTGGAACATAAGCCACGAGAATGACCCAGAAAACGGCGGAGAGGAGCAGAGCCAGCAAAGAACGGCTCAAAAACCCTGCCCCCACCAGAAACAACCCCCATCCCAGATTCTGGGGGTGCCTGCTCCAGCGGTAAATCCCGGACGTGATTAATTCTCCGGTTTTGATCCCAGATATCTGTTGGAAGTTTTCCATGTGCAGGGTCCCCAGGGCGAGAAAGACCCCACCCAAAAGGCAGAAGATGAGACCGAGGATCACCGATCCGGTTTGGAATCTTTGATAAGGCCATAACCTGGCCCAGGCTGCGATCAATTCAATGGCCAGATGAAGCGTATAAAATGCCAGCACACCAGCCACGGTTTCGGGTTTCAGGGAACCCCTCTCCTCAAAATCCCGGCGCACCTGCCACAGCGTCCAGACGGACATCACGATTAAAAAGAAAACAGCAAGGATCACAGCATACATACAACTCTCCAGATGAGCCCTTCACAGCCAGTGTTTCAACATGATCAGTACGAGATGAACACGTGCTTTCATGCAGTTTCACGGAAAAAGGCCAGAGCAGGGAATGAAATCCCCGATCCAAAGTCCATCTCCAATAAGGGGGCCAGCAGTCGAGCCAACCAAAGGGATGAACAGAAGGAATGGGGAAATGCTGTATTAAAGCAGTATAGCACAAGCGGCGCATTCTGGTGGTTCCCCTCCAACCCGGGCCCAGATAACAAAACCCGGCGCGGTTAAAGCGCCGGTTACTTGACCATCTTGGCTAGTCAGGACAGGACCCAAGAAAAACCCCTGGGTTCATGACACACCTCTAAGGGCACACAGGGAAAGAGCCCCGCCGCATGGGACGGTTCCTTATAAATTCCTCACGTTATCCACGAGCTCATCGAATAATTTCCTGGGCAAGACAGCATAGGCCAAACCCAAGCCGTATACAAAAGATTGGAGCGACTCTTTACAATCCGTCGTATAGATCGGTTCACCTCCACTGGAAACCACCCAATCCTTTCCGGACAGCTGCAGGGAAAGACCCCAATCCATGCGATTGGCTAATTCAATGCCGCCCATCAATTCCCCCCCAGGAAAATACTCTTCAAGCTTGAGAAGGTTTTCCACGGTGCACTCTCCTGTCTAACATCGCTCATGGTCCTTATTTGAAAACATAAAAACTCAGGGATGATTGTAAACCTTGCGCGACCATGAAGGGGAGAAGCTACACTAGCGCAACCTCCATCAATCTGCCCCCATTATAGCAAGGACCAGGGAATTTTGGGCAAATAACCCTCCGACCTTACAACTTTGACTTTTCACGGCCTGCCCACTTAACAATCTTGAAAGGTTCTCACGCCTTTTTCGATGTCCCCTCACGTTTTCCGGGCACAGCAGCACATCCTTCACCACGGGCACTGGGCCCCTTTAAACAGAGATGCCGCTGGCAGCCAGCGGCATCTCCAGAAACCGTTAAAGTGTATTATTTCACGATACTTTGTTTTACTTTTCCTTCTGGAAGTGGGTCAAAGCTTCCAGGGCTGCCGAACCATAGACAACGGACGGTCCGCCTCCCATCATGATCGCCACGCCGATGGCATCCACGATCTCGTCCTTGCTGGCGCCGGCTTCCAGGGCATCATGCACGTGGAAAGCGATGCATCCATCACAGCGCACAGTGATGCCGATAGCCAGAGCGATCAATTCCTTGACCTTAGCGCTCAGGGCGCTGTCCGTAGCCGCGGCTTTGTGCAGTTTCTGAAACCCTTCCATGATCTCCGGGTTGGCTTTCCCATATTCACCCATGGATTTCTTGACGTTTTCAAACAATTTCGGATAACTCTCGACTGCCATACCAGACCTCCTGAATATTTATTATGATTTTTCTCATCTTTATTTTACTAAAAAACAGGGAAATAAAAACCCCCGCTAATCCCTCTGGAGGGTTTCTAACACGATTCAAATACTGTGAAATTTTTCACGAGCAGCCGCGTCAAAGAAAAGTGATCCTCACCAATGGATCTTCAGATCCCCCCGGTATAAAACAAGAACTTCCGCTTCCAGGTACTGGCGGTTCATAGCCGCTGTCTCCAGATAAGTCATCCACAGCCGATCTATGGACACAGTGGTTTTGACCAGGTAGGCTTGCCGGAAGCGACTCTCCCGGTCAAAATCCGCGAAGGCTCGTGCTACCTCCTGGCTGAAGGTGCAGGACAGGAATGACCGCCCACGCTGCCGCCATTCCCCCTCCGTGCTCATCCCCCGGTAAAGGACGACCTCATGGATATCGAGCAATTCGAAATACGCCCGCACGAAGGCCAGGCGGTGGATGAGATATTTCTTACGATGAGTTTGCGAAGTCTGGCCCTCAAATGTCCCCTGTATGCGGTGGATTTTGCCGTGGTAGTCTACCAGGCCCATCTCCGCCAGGGTGATAAGCATGCCCTTGACCAGCTCGCCCGAGAAGGGGTTGAGAACGATATTCTCCGCCGTGCGCCGTTCCAGGTCTTTCAACTCATGTTCCGCCATGTAATGCAGCAGGTCCTCTGCTAAGGAGGCAGGGCCCTGGCGGGACCCAAAATCAAGTCTCCGACCTTCTCCAAAGAATCGGGAATTGACCTTCAGCCATGATTTAGCGCCCCCTTTGAGGTAAATAATCGCCCGTTCCGTGACCCTCCTGGTTTCTGGATCGGCCATGATCTCCAAGGGCTGTTGAAAGCCTTCAACCCTTTCCTTCAAAAACTGCACCTCCTCCGCAGGCAGCCGGCCGCTGTCCTTTTCAAACTGAAATCTCTTCACATCCTCGGCGGGAAGGGTCCAGGTTTTCCCTTCATCCTCAAAATCCTTGATCCTCCACACGAACACGGCGCTTTTATGATCGCAGCTTTCGATCACCCCCGGCGTGCGCCGGCCGTCCAGCAGCCGGCAGCGGTTTCCCGGGACCAACAGCGCCAGATCCCCCGGGATGAAATCGCTGTCCGGAAGCCGGTCAGGGTTTGATTCGTGGATGGGCATAAAAGCACGCTCCTGGTCTTAGGCTGCGGTTTCTGATCATTATACTTGCTTCTTCCCCTTTATCATCCCCAGGGCAGAGAGGCCTCTTCCTTTCCTCTCACCAAAGTGTCAACCTGACGTCTTCGGCGGAAGGAGTCTTACTGTGTTGAGCTGCATGTGCTCACCACCTAGCCCAGAAAAACCTCTCATCATACAGTATGGGCAAAGCCGTTCATGTGACATTCGCAGCAAGGATCCCCCCAGTCACCCTTCAGGATCCGCTCGGGATGACATCGAGGGCTGCTCCCCGCCAGTCCCAACCCGATATTTAAGTTTCCCTGCCACCTGTTCAAAGCGCTCTT
The DNA here is from genome assembly GCA_046483045.1 of Anaerolineales bacterium. Lineage (GTDB taxonomy): Bacteria > Chloroflexota > Anaerolineae > Anaerolineales > UBA11858 > B10-G9. The sequence continues at coordinate 28,713 of JAWODY010000081.1, forward strand.
TCTCTGTTATACTGTCCACGTTAAGGAACGGACCTCCGGCCCCGGGCGGCCGGTTTTTTATTACGCCCTCATACACCTATGACAACCACACGCACGGACCTGCGCAACCTGGCTATCATCGCCCATGTCGACCACGGTAAAACCACCCTGGTGGACGGCATGCTGCGCCAGGCCCAGGTCTTTCATGAGAACAAACAAATCCCCGACCGGGTCATGGACTCCAATGACCTGGAGCGGGAGCGGGGGATCACCATCCTCTCCAAGAATACGGCCATCACCCTCCCCGACCCGGAGACCGGAGCAGATGTCAAGGTCAATATCGTCGACACGCCCGGCCATGCTGATTTCGGGGGCGAGGTGGAGCGGGTCCTGAACATGGTGGACGGCGTCCTGCTCCTGGTGGACGCCGCGGAGGGACCGCGGCCCCAGACGAGATTCGTGCTCCAGAAAGCGCTCGAGCTCGGACACCAGGCGGTGGTGGTCATCAACAAGCTGGACCGCAAGTACGCCGACGCCTCCAAAGCTCTCAACGAGACCTTTGACCTCTTCATCGAGCTCGGGGCCAACGAGGAGCAGGCTGATTTCCCGGTCATCTACACGGTGGCCACCGAAGGGCGGGCCAGCACAGACCCGGAGGAAATGGGCCCAGACCTGGCTCCCCTGTTTGAGGCCATCCTGCGCCGTATCCCGGCCCCAGAGGTTGAGGTGGAAGCACCCCTGCGTATGCTGGTCACCACCCTCGATTACAACGAATACCGGGGCACGACCGTCATCGGGCGCATCTTTTCGGGGCAGATGGAAATCGAGCAGGAGGTGGTGCGGATCACCGCGGAGAATGAAGTCATCCCCGAGGAGATCACGTTCCTGTACCAGTACCAGGGCCTGGAGCGGGTGGAAGTGGAACGAGCCAAAGCGGGCGACATCATCGCCGTGGCCGGGCTGGAGGAGGCTGCCATCGGGGACACCATCGCAGATCCCCATCATCCTGCCGCTATGCCGCGGATTAAAGTCGAAGAGCCCACTGTGCGCATGACCTTCGGGGTCAACACCTCGCCCTTCTTCGGCCAGGAAGGGCGCTGGAAGACCTCACGCAAGCTGCGCGAGCGGTTGTTCCGGGAAACAAGAAGCAACCTGGCCCTGCGCGTGAAAGAGACCGAACGCGGCAGCCCGGACGTGCTGCTCGTCTCCGGGCGCGGCGAGCTGCACCTGGCGGTGCTGATCGAGACCATGCGCCGCGAGGGCTACGAATTTCAAGTTTCCCGCCCTCGGGTGATCACCAAAGAAGGGCCCGATGAAGGGATCCTGGAGCCTTTTGAAGAGGTCAAGGTGGAAATCGACCCCGACGACATCGGGGTGGTCATGGAGAGCCTGAGCGAGCGCGGCGGCAAGATGCAGGACATGCGGGAAACGAGCGTGGGCACCATGCTGCTCACCTTCCTGGCCCCCACGCGGGGCATCCTCGGATACCGGCACCACTTTCTGACCATCACCCAGGGTACGGGCACGCTCTATACCAGCTTCCACAGCTACCAGCCCCGGGCAGGATCAATCCAGAAGCGGGACCACGGCGCGCTGGTGGCCTGGGAGACAGGGACCGCCACCGCCTTCGGACTCAAAAACGCCGAGGAGCGCGGGATCCTGTTTATCGGGCCCGGCACCGAGGTTTACAAAGGCATGGTAGTGGGGGAAAACAACCGGCCCCAGGACCTGGAGATCAACGTCTGCAAGACCAAACACCTGACCAATATGCGCGAGAACATCCGCGACATCGACGAGCGCCTGGAGACGCCGCAGGAGATGAGCCTGGACCAGTACATCGAATTTCTGGGGGATGACGAACTCCTGGAAGTCACGCCGCAGAACCTGCGCGTCCGGAAGCGGATCCTGGACCACAAAGCCCGCCAGCGCCAGGACAAGCGCCAGCGGGAAGGGATGGTGCAGTAACGATCATCCCCAGACCCGAATCCTACCTCCCGGCCTGGACGTCGTGAACCCTTGAAGTTATCAACATGGACTCAACAGTGCGAGGGAAATGATCCCAAAACCCAAGCTGCGGATCCCTGGGTCAGGGACGCCGTATCCCGGCGAAGAGGCCCCTGCTTCACATCTGGTCCGGATAGGATGCGTATCGAAAAATGTACCGCATTTCCTCACCCTACCTATACTTTCAGCCATCCAATTCTGGTATATTGATATTAAGCGACACAGAAACATGACCTGGTAACAAGAGATGGTCAGTCATAACCTGCCTGACTCATCTCATCTGGAGACATTAAGTGATCCCAAAGGAGAGTTAAAATGGCTGTTGCAAAGGTTATCGAGATTATGGCGGAATCCAGCGAAAATTGGGAGGATGCTGCCCAGCAGGCGCTGAATGAAGCTGCCAAGACCGTCGACAACATCCGATCCATTTACATCAAAGACCAGCAGGCAATTGTGGAAGGAAACCAGATTACCAAGTTCCGGGTAAACGCCAAGGTGACGTTTGTCGTCAAAGACCAGTAAACCGCGCCGGGCAGGATGATTACTACCCTCTCACCTCCGGGGATCCTGAATCCCTGGAGGTATTGCATTTAACAACCCGGGGCAGCACATCTAATTCTGTGCCTATGGATGGGGCCCGCTAAAAACGCACAGCGGTTGGGCGGCCGGGCCGCCAGGGGGCTGTTAAATCCGGGTGCGCATTCCAAAAAAGAAGTCATCCTGGGTCCGAAAATCCCCTCCCTTTCAGGAAATATCCCTTACAATAAGGGAACAGTGTGCCTTATTTATTACACAACCTGAAATCGGAAGGGAGAAACCATGAAAGACGCACTCAACTTCGGGCTGAAATCCTTTTTCGCGGGCTTCCTGGGCTGCCTGGGGGTAATCGTCATGGGGCTGCTGGCCACCGCCGTATTCTTATTTGCCTTCAAATCCCAGATCCAGAGCATGCAGACCGAGGTCAGCCAGACCGTGCAGTCCATCCCCGACAAACTCAGCGAGGCCATACCGGACATGGGCCCCGGTGGTCCCAGTGCGCCCGACACAGGCGGTCAGGGCCCCGGCGCTGAAGAAGAGGCCTCCAGCCAGCCTTTGGGGGAAGGTCCGGACCTGTTCATCTTTCTCACGGAAGGGGAGGACCCCAACGCGCAGAAGATCAACACTTTCACGAAGGCCCAGGCCAAGAACGTCTCCATCTGGGTCCAGTCTCCCCCGGAGACATCCGTCAACTTCCAGCTAGAATTGATCATCCCGGATGGGACCGCGTATCCTTTTGGAGAGAATTATCAAACCGACCCCTCCGGCAAGCCGGTCATGTGCGGCAAGCTGGATGCCCCGGATCCCCCCACCGGGACGTATATGCTCAAAACCTTCCCTGAAGGCAGCGAGTCCCCCGCCGCTGCCATGCAGTTCACGATCACCGAGTAGCGGGACTTAATAGAGACCTCGAAGCTTTGGTAAAAAACCCCGTGGTCTTCAGTGGTTATCGCATCACTTCCAAAAACAGGGATTGCGACCAGCAGGAAGATCATCCTCTCGCCTGACCACATCCGGCACCAACAGTTGTTTCTGGGTCAGGTGCCGTACAACAAACAGAGGTTAACCTTCCAGATCCTTCTTCATCGTCCGGAATTGATCCCGGGTGAGCTCACCCCGCGCGTAGCGCTGATTGAGAATCGACTCAGCGTTCACATCATCATCCTTGTTGTCCCTGGCGCGGACGGATGAGCCCAGCAAAGAATCCAATCCGGATCCATTTCGAGCCAGGACAGCAACCCCAATCACAACCAACACCACCCAAATCAAACCAAATCCCATCATCTTGCACACTCCTTTTTCTGGATCACAGGCCTGTCTGGACCTGTGATCCTCCTTTTCTACCTTAAATCTGCTTTCATTTCCTGAAATTCATCCCGGGTGATCTCCCCCCGTGCATAACGCGCATTGAGGATCTCCACCGGGTTCTGGGCGCTTCCGGATTGACGGGTCTGTCTCCCGCCCCCTGAGGAACTGTTTGACAACCGGCGCACTGCCCAGACGGCCAGCAAAACAAACCCGATGATCAACCCCACCGTAAACATAAGACTAACAACGGGCCCGAAGATCCCCCATCCGCCCATGCCGCCAAATAATCCTCCACAACAACCCCACATTCCATGTCCTACCATCTTATACCTCCTGTATCACATCATATACTGATCATGGTTCTTTGATATCCATGTACAGGATAACGGGAGAGTGTGAAGGCGATTTGAAGCTATATTAAAGACATTGTAAAGAAGACAGGGCTCATTCCGGGGACACAGGCAAACTGAAGGTGAACGTGCTGCCCTGGCCGCGGCCCCCGCTTTCCACCCAGATTTTTCCCCCATGGGCTTCGACAAGATATTTAGCGATCGTCAGTCCAATCCCGCTGCCCCCGCTGGCCCGGGCCCGGGACTTATCCACCCGGTAAAAGCGGGTAAAAATATGCGGTTGATGCTCCAAAGGCACACCTTTACCGTCATCTCGCACTTCTATATGGATAAGCTGTCCTTTCTGGTGCGCGCTGACTTCCACCTCTCCCCCACTGGGCGTGTACTGCAGCCCGTTTCCTACCAGATTCATCAGCACCTGCTCAATGCGCTCAGCATCCACATGGACTTCCGGCAGCCCGGAAGGAATGTCCACCTCCAGCGTCACGCGCTTGTCCTCATACTGCTGGTGTAGTCGTCCTACAGCCTTGTGGACAAGCTCGCCAACCCCCACAGGCTTCCGGTCCAACGTATAGGCCTCCGCTTCCACCCGGCTGAGCTGCTGCAGGTCCTCCACCAGGCGCGCCAATCGGTCCGCCTCATGGTAGATTTTTTGATAGGTTTCCGCGGTTTCAGGCAGCACACCGTCCATCAACCCTTCCATCGAGCCCTTGATGGTGCTCAACGGCGTGCGCAGCTCATGGGTGACGTCCCCAATTAACCGCTGGCGCAGGGCTTCATGTTGAGCCAGCTGTTCCGCCATGCGGTTGAAGCTAATCGCCAGCTGCGAGAGCTCATCCGCCTGGTCAGGATCTCCGGGCACCTGCACTCGTTCCCTAAAATTGCCTTCCGCAATTCGCTGGCTGGCCTGCATCATATCCTGCACCGGTTTGACGACACGGGATGTAACAAAAATACTCAGGAGTACAGCGGCTGAAAAGGCTGCCAGCGCAGCCCGGGTCAAGGCCCGGTTGAACGCGTCCCGGAAACTGTTGAACAGATTGGCCTCCAGATTGGCCCCCTCTTCAAACATCATCCCCATCATGCCCCGATCCACCATGTGTTCCATGGCAGCCAAATGCCGGTCAAAGGCGGAGGGGATGACATACTCAGCGGACAGCCGCAGCACCAGTATCCCTGTGAGAATGACAAACAGGTAGGACAGGAATATTTTCCAACCCAGCCGGCGGCGGATGTAAGCGATCATATCTTGTCCCTTTCCCCTTCAAATCGATAACCAACGCCCCTGACGGTGGCGATGTACTCCTCGCCAATCTTCTGGCGAATATGCCCGATGTGCACATCTACCACCCGGATTTCTCCGTAGTAGTCGCGGCCCCAGATTTTTTCCAGCAGCTGGTCCCGGCTGAGGACCACGCCCCGGTGCTCCGCCAGAGCCAGGAGGAGGTCGAATTCGGTGGCAGTCAAGTCTACCAGCTCACCCCCAACCCACACCTTGCGTCCCTCCTTATCAATCCGCAGGCCCTCAAAAACCAGTACACTTCCCCGTCCGGGACCGGATTGCTGGTGAATGCGGCGCAGGGCGGCCTTGATCCTGGCCATCAGTTCCCGGGGGCTGAAGGGCTTGGTGAGATAATCATCCGCCCCCACGGAAAGCCCAACGATCTTATCCGTTTCCTCTCCCTTCGCTGTGAGCATGATCACATACACATCAGATTCCCGGCGCAGCTGCCGCAAGAGCTCGATGCCGTCCATGCCGGGCAGCATGATGTCGAGGACGATCAGGTCTGGATCATAGGATCGGGCCAACTGCAGGCCACTCGGCCCATCGAGGGCGGTGCGGTACTCGAACCCTTCCTGTTCCAGATACGCCGTGACCAGCTCCAGAATGCTGGGTTCATCATCGACAACCAGAATTTTGCCTTTTGACAACTCACTTTCCATAGGGAAACTTTCCAGGATAGCATTCCTCACCAGCAGCCACAAAGTTCGGGCTGTTCAAACCCGCTTCTGGACGTCCTGATGCCTCCTCCTGGATACCAGGGTGGGGCAAGATCATCATCCAGCCTCCAGGGCCGCTTAACTATCTGGGCGCATTTTACCGGATAGTTGGCTAAGTACGAACCGGGGACATCTCGTCAAGCATAGATAAAACAGTCGCCTACCCTAGACTAAACCGCATAATCAAACCAATCTCATTCTTCCCCTGCCATGGGGTATCCCGCTTCCTGCCAGGCGTTGAAGCCCCCCTCCAGGTTCCAGACATTGGTGTATCCCAGCTCAACCAGCGTCCGTGAAGCTGTTCTGCTCATGCTGCCACTGCGGCAGTAAAGGACAATCCTGGCTTCCTTGTCCTCCGGGAGCCTGTCCAGGTTGTCTTCGATCTCATCGAAAGGAACGGAAAGGTCGGTGCCGGGGATGTCTCCCTGGAAGGGAATGTGGACGTTGATGAATGTGACATCCTTTTCATCCAGCATGGCCTTCAATTCACCGGGAGAGAGATTGGTATAAGATCCGCTCCCGACGGACACCATCTCTCCCAGGCCAGCATTGGCACCATCGCCGGTCACAGGGCCACTGCAAGCCCCCAGCAGCAGCGCGCCGATCAGCAGGGGTGTAACCATCAAAATCACTCGTAAAGGCTTCTTCACAACGTACCTCCAACAAATAAATGCAAAACTTAAATTTCCTTCATACACGATGACCTTGCTATATCAAGCGTACTGCCGCCCTTTGAAGGTGAAATAAAGATACGTTAAAGATTCCGTAAAGATAACGGAGTCTCTTTGCTCCAGGTCACTCAGGGCCGCCATCGCTCCGTGCAAGGAGGGCATGGTCCAATGCAAACAAATACAGTGGACCCAGGTGCGCACCCCCGCGCTGCCGGGTCAGGCGGCTGACAAATCTGCCCCGCGCAGGAACTGGGCGTTGACAGCCACGATCACCGTGCTCAGCGACATCAACAGGGCGCCCACCGCGGGAGAAAGGATAATCCCCACCGGGGCCAGCACGCCAGCAGCCAGCGGAAGGGCGACGATGTTGTAGCCTGCTGCCCACCACAGGTTCTGGATCATCTTCTTGTAGCTGGCCCGGCTCAGCCGGATGATCTTGATCACATCCAGCGGGTTGCTCTTGACCAGGATCAAGCCCGCGGATTCAATGGCCACGTCCGTGCCACCGCCGATGGCAATCCCGATATCAGCCCGAGTCAGCGCCGGGGCGTCATTCACGCCGTCCCCGACCATGGCCACCCGCAATCCTTGCTCCTGCAGCTGGACCACTTTCTGGTCTTTGTCCTCCGGCAGGACCTCAGCAAAGACCTGGTCGATGTCCAGTTCCCGGGCCACCGCATCAGCCACCTCCTGGCTGTCCCCGGTCAGCATGGCCACCTGAACCCCCAACTCATGCAGTTTGTCCACCACTGCCCGGCTTTCCGAGCGGATGACATCTGCCACAGCAATGGCCGCCAGGATCTCGTGCTCCTGAATGACATAGATCACCGTCTGGGCCTTCTCTCCCGCGTTTGCGGTGAACGCCTCCCACTCTTCGGACAGGGATATCTCCAGCATCTCCAGAAGCTGCGGCCCTCCGACATAGGTGGTCACCCCTTCCACATCAGCCCGCACGCCCCTGCCCTTGATGGCCTCAAACGCGTTGACTTCCGGCAGGGAAAGGTTTCGCTCTTCCCCGGCCTGGCGGACCGCCCGGGCAATCAGGTGTTCTGAATCACCTTCCACAGCAGCCGCCAGGGCCAGCACTTTATCATCATCCCATCCTTCTGCCGCTTTGAGATCCACGACTCCGAATTCGCCCTTGGTGAGCGTGCCGGTCTTGTCGAACATCACCACATCGATATTTCGCGCGTCTTCCAACGCCAGACGGTCGCGTACCAGGATGCCGTTGCTGGCTCCTTTGGCGGTGGTGATGGCTACCACCAGCGGGACAGCAAGGCCCAGGGCATGGGGGCAGGCGATGACCAACACGGTGGCCACCCGCTTCACGACCTGAACATCAAACCCCACACCGATGGTCCAGCCAATCACGGTCAATACCGCGACACCCAGGGCGACGTAAAACAGCCAGCCAGCTGCCTTATCTGCCAGGATCTGGGTCTCGGATTTGCTTTCCCTGGCCTGTTCCACCAGGCGCATGATCCCCGCCAGGGCAGTCTCATCCCCCACCGCCGTGACCCGCACCCGCAGGCTGCCGTCGCCGTTGATGGTGCCGCCGATCACCTCATCTCCCGGCTCCTTCTTGACCGGCCGGGATTCCCCGGTGATCATGGATTCGTTCAGGTTCGAGGTCCCCTCCACCACCTCCCCATCTGCGGGAACGCCATCGCCGGGGCGGACGAGCAGGCGGTCACCCTCCTCAAGCTCAGCGGCGGGAACGGTTTCTGTTTCGCCGTCGGGCAGTATGCGCTCTGCGGTGTCCGGCATCAGCTTGGCCAGCTCGTTCAGCGCGCCTGAGGCCTGCCGCACGGACCGCATCTCCATCCAGTGTCCCAGGAGCATGACGTCGATCAGGGTCACCAGCTCCCAGAAGAACCCCTCCCCCAGCCCGGCCACCTGCGCCAGCACACTGTAAACAAAAGCCACCGAAATGGCCAGGGAGATCAAGGTCATCATCCCCGGCTTCCGGCTGCGGACCTCGGGCAGGGCCATCTCCAGAAAGGGGAGCCCGCCGTAGCCAAAGATGATCAGCGAGAAGATGAAAGGCACCCACTGGCTCCCCGGAAAGGCCGGGGCGCTGAAGCCCAACCAGCTCTGGATCGTGGGGCTATAAAGCAGCACGGGGACTGTCAGCAGCAGGCTCCACCAGAACCGGGTGCGGAACATCTGCTCATGCCCGGAGTGGTCTGCCCCGTGATCGCCGTGGCCGTTGTGCCCCCCGGAATCCTGGTGACCTTGATGCTGATCATCCATCTGCTGTCCCTCATGTCGGTTATTTGCTGCGTGTTGTGTATCCATCATCCGTTCTCCTTTGACATTCCTGTCCGCCGATAAAACCCGTTTTTTGAAATTTTATAGCCAGAAAGAAGTGGTGCTTTCTAAGACAGGTCCTGAACCCGGGAAAGAAAACACCAGAAACTGTAATATTCATTATACCTTTGGGTTCCCAGCCCTGCTGCAGGCCGAAGTTTGAATGGACGAGGCCAAATGTGACTAGTTGCCCCCGATTCTGAAACGCAAACATCGCGAGAAGGTTGAAAGCCGCAGTGAGTCTACCCTGAGTAAAGTCGAAGGCAGCGATCTTCTGGAAAACGATCAAACTTTACGAAAATAGGGTCACCCCTCCCTTTTCGATTTCAGGGCCTGGATCCGGGCGCTGAACAGCGGAGGCATGCCCTCGTAATTCTCCGGGACCATATCGTCGGCTGAAACCTTATCCGTCACCCGCACGTCCTCAAATCCAGCAGCGCGCATCCAATCCAGATAATCCTCCAGCTCTATGGCTCCCGTGATACATTCCGCCCAGCGTTCCGGATCCTCCCGGACATGAGATGGGAAGGGTCCGCCGGCCACGATGTCGCTGATCGAGATCCGCCCGCCCGGCTTGAGGACCCGGTAGGCTTCCCGGAAGACGGGCGCTTTGTCGGGGGCAAGGTTGATGACACAGTTGGAGAGGATGACATCCACCGTGCCCTCTTCCATCGGCAGCGACTCGACCTGGCCCAGTCGAAATTCCACGTTTTCCATCCCCAATTTTTCCTTGTTGCGCCTGGCCCGGGCGATCATATCCTCCGTCATGTCCACGCCAATCACTCGGCCTTCTTTCCCTACTAGCTCAGCAGCCAGGAAGCAGTCCAGCCCCCCACCGCTGCCCAGGTCAAGAACCACCTCCCCGGGCTGGAGACCGGCCAGGGTCACTGGATCACCGCAGCCCAGCGCCCCACCCGTCACGTCTTCCGGCATGTCCCCCAAAACCACCGGCTCATACAGGGGACCGCAGCAGGCACCCCCGCTGGACGCTCCTTCCCCAGGGCCGCAGCACGGATCCGAGCTACGCGCCTTTTCAGCGTAGCGGTCCTTCACCACCCGGCGGATCTCTTCCTCCTCAAACTTGAAATCTCCTACCATCGTTCTCTCCTCAACTCATCGACAATCATCGATATATCGGATAAAAAAATTCAACCTATTCTCCGGATTCATCCACATCAGGGGCAAAGCGAGTCACCAGCTGCCCGCAGCACACCGCCAGGCGTTCCTGGTTGAGGGTGTACAGGCGGCGGCGCCCTTCGCGGCGGAACCTGACCAAGCCGGCCTCCTCCAGTTTCTTGAGATGGTGGCTGACCGTGGGCTGGTTGACCCGGCCTTCCAGCCGGTCTACGACCTCACCCACGCTGAGCCACTCGCAACACAGAATGTCCATGATTTCCTGCCGGGTAGCGTCCGCCAGAACCTTTGCAAACTGCAGGTTAATTTGTTTCATACTTTAATTATATCGATATTCATCAATATGACAAGGGACTCTCTTTCATTACCACTGCGATCCCCTCACGGAACCCTGACTGCAAAACACAGCCGGGCCTGGAGAACGCCGGTGGAAAGATCCTGGTCCAAAAAGAAATTGGAATTCATTCCATACCATACAAAACGGGGAGATGTTTATTTGCCTATGATGTGCAGGGCAGCCGCTTCCGCGGCTTTGATGCCGTCCACGGCTGATGATAAGATGCCCCCCGCGTATCCCGCGCCCTCTCCAGCCAGATACAGGCCGGGGAGCGAGATGCTCTGGTAATCATCCCCCCGCAGGATCCGGACCGGGGACGAGGTGCGGGTCTCCACGCCGGTGAACACTGCCTCGTCCATGGCAAAGCCGCGGATCTTTTCGTCAAAGGCGGGAAGCGCTTCGCGGATGGCTGCTGCCGCATAGCCGGGCAAACAGGCCCGTAAATCTGCGGGACGCACCCCGGGCTGATAGGTGGGCTCCACGGCGCCCAGGGATGTCGAAGCCCGGCCAGCCAGAAAATCTCCCACCAGCTGGGCCGGGGCATGATAGTTCTCCCCGCCCGCCTGGAAGGCCGCCTCCTCCCAGCGGCGTTGAAAGGCGATGCCCTCCAGCGGGCCGTCGGGGTAATCCCGGGGGCTGACTTCGCAGACCACGGCGCTGTTGGCGTTAACCGCGTTCCGCCCGTACTGGCTCATGCCGTTGGTGACCACCGTCTCCAGCTCGGACGCCGCCCCCAGCACCGTGCCCCCGGGACACATGCAGAAGGTGTACACCGACCGGCCGCGGCTGCCGTGGTGCACCAGCTGATAATCCGCCGCGCCCAGCCGGGGGTGCCCGGCCTGTTCTCCATACTGACTGCGGTCAATCAAGGCTTGGGGATGCTCGATGCGCAGGCCGATGGAAAAGGGCTTGGCCTCCAGCGCTGCCCCGCGTTCGCGGAGCATGCGGAAGGTGTCCCGCGCGCTGTGCCCCACAGCGAGGATGACGTGCCGGGACAGGATCTCTTCCCCATCTTCCAGCCTGACCCCACACACGCAGTCGTTTTCCAGGAGCAAATCCACCACCCGGGATTGGTAGCGGTACCGGCCTCCCAGAGACTGGATCCTGTCCCGCATCTTCTGCAGGATCTTGACCAGCCGTAGGGTGCCGAGATGCGGTTTGTTGAGATAAAGGATTTCCTCCGGGGCTCCGGCCCGGACAAATTCCTGGAGCACTTTGCGGTCCCGGTTGGCCCGATCTGAAACCCGGGTATACAGTTTGCCGTCCGAAAACGTGCCCGCCCCGCCCTCTCCAAACTGCACATTCGACTCCGGATTCAGGCGCCCTTCCCGCCAGAATTCAAACGTGTCCGCCGCCCGCTCCCGGACTTTTTTTCCCCGCTCGATGAGCAGCGGCTCAAAGCCCATTTCCGCCAGTACCAGCCCGGCGAATAAACCTGCCGGTCCTGTCCCCACCACCAGGGGCCGTTCAACGTCCTCACCGATGGCGCGGGTCACGAGCCGGTAGCTGGTATCCGGCGCCGGCCGCACCTGGGAATCACGCTCTATCCTGTGGGAAAGGACCTCTTCGTCCTTCACCTCGACCAGCAGGGAATAGACCAGCTTGATATCGTTCTCCCTCCGGGCGTCCACGCTGCGTTTGGAGATGGAAACGTCGACCAGCTCCCCCTCGGGGATACCCAGCCGGCGGGCAGCGGCCTCAGCCAGCTCCCCTTCCCGATGATCAAGTTTTAACCGTATGTTATGCAGGAGCAGCATAGAAATATCCAATCCCAACTATCTCAAGGTGATGGTAGATCCAAAGATCATTTTACCAGGCCCATCCCTGAGAGCCAGGGCCCGCATTCAGATCACGATCACCAGAAGCCCAGGCCATCGCACTGAATTTTCAGGGAAAGACAGGCCAAGAACAGGCGCCGGAAATTCGACAACCCCAAAATCCAGTCCGGAACAAGGATAAATCGGGCACCAGGGGATAAGACGAGAATAAACAGGTCTTCCCAAGGAGATTTAAATTAACAGGGGCCCTAAATCGGAAACCCCGGAGTTCTATCAAACCTCCGGGGTTTTTTATGATTCTCAGGCCGCTCAGGTCGATCAGGTCCTTTACTTTTCTGCCCGCCCCAGCAGCACTTCCACCTCATGTTCCCGGCCGTCACTCGACAGCGGAATGTCCTTCTCCGGCAGCTCCTCGCCGTCCAGCATCACCCTCACCACACCACGGTTGACCCCCTCGGGATTTTCCACCCGGATCCGGTAGACCGTCCCTCCCTGCCGGTAAGTCAAGGTATACCCCGGCCAGCCCGCCGGTACGCACGGTTCGATGCGCAGCACGTTTCCCGCGCGCTTCAGCCCCAGGATGGCTTCCATCCCCAGCTGAAGCATCCATCCCGCAGACCCCGTATACCACGTCCAGCCCCCGCGGCCGACGTGCTGCTCATGACTGTAGACATCTGCTGCCACCACATAAGGCTCAACCCGGTACCGCTCCGCTTTTTCGCGCGTGTCGCTGTGATAGATAGGATTGAGAAGCCGAAAATACTCTTCAGCACGGTCACCCCGGCCCATTTCCGCAAAAGCCCACACGGTCCACAGGGCAGCGTGCGTGTACTGCCCCCCATTTTCGCGGACCCCCGGGGGATAGCCCTTGATATAACCCGGGTCGCGCGTGGTCTTATCAAAGGGAGGTGTGAAGAGCTGCAGGATCCGCGCATCCTCTTGCACCAGCCGCTCAGAGAGGGATGCCAGGGCCCGCTCCACGCGCTCTTCATCCCCTGCGCCTGACAACACCGCCCAGGACTGGGCCATGGAGGTGATGCAGCATTCCTCGTTTTCCGCTGAACCGAGCGGGACACCGTCGTCATCGTAGGCCCGGAGGTACCACTGGCCATCCCAGGCGTTTTCCTTCAGCGATTGTTGGATCTCCTGGGCCCTGCGCCGGAAAGTTTCCGCCCGTTCGCCGTCTGCCACCCTTTCACACATCTCCGAAAAGCGCGTCAAGGCAGCGTAGAGAAACCAGCCCAGCCAGACGCTCTCCCCCCGCCCTTCGATACCCAACCGGTTCAAGCCGTCATTCCAGTCCCCGGCGCCGATCAGCGGCAGCCCATGCGGGCCTGCGGTTGAACCCTTCTCCAGGGCCCGGCAGCAGTGTTCGTAAAGTGAAGCCGTTTCCTCCCCTGACTCGTAGTGAGCGTAGCGCTCCTCTTCGCCATTCTCCAAAGGCTCTCCCGTGCGAAAGGCCACCTCTTCCTTGAGAATATCCTCATCGCCAGTTTTCCTAACATATTCAGCGGTCACGTAGGGCAGCCACAGCAAATCATCGCTGATGCGGGTCCGCACCCCCCGGCCGGAGGGCGGGTGCCACCAGTGCAGGACATCTCCCTCTGCGAACTGGTGCCGGGCCGCGTTCAGGATATGCTCCCGCACCAGATCGGGCCGGGTATGAAGCAGCGCCATTACATCCTGGAGTTGATCCCGGAACCCGTAGGCTCCGCTGGATTGATAAAGCGCAGATCGCCCCCAAACCCGGCAGGACAGCGCTTGGTAGAGCAGCCAGCGGTTGAGGAGTAAATCCATCGCCGGCTCGGGCGTTTTCACAGTGACCGCACCCAGCACCTCATCCCAGCGCTCATTCACCTCCCGCCATGCCTCTTCAACCGCTTCAAAATCTCGATAGCTGTCGATCAAGCCCACCGCCTCCGCCCGGCCCGTTCCCTGTCCGAGGAGGAAAAAGACTTCTTTGGTTTCCCCCGGATCCAGTTCAATGTGAAGCTGCAGCGCCGCGCAGGGATCCAGCCCGGCTTCAACGCGGCCCGAAAGCCCGATGCGCTCCAGCGCTGCCGGCTGCCGGAAGCTCCCCTCCCGCCCCAGGAACTCCGTCCGGTCCGTGGTCAGGCCGTGGGGAGACTTGCTGGCGCTCAAGAAAGCCACCCGCTGCCCGAATTCGGGGTGATACGTGTTACGCGCCAGGAGCGCCGCTGTCCCGGCATCATATTCAGGGACAATGTGCTGCTGCGTTTCGCCCCGGTGAGTACCCAAAACCCATTCCGCATAGTACGTCGCGGTCAGCCGCCGGCTGATTTCCCAGGTATTTTCCAGCCGCAGCCGCACCACTTTGACCGGCGCGTTCGCCGCGGCGAAGAGCTGGAGGCGCTGCTTGAGCCCATGGCTGTTGTGCTCAAAGGTGGAATAACCAGCACCGTGGCGGATGAGGTACGGCTCCTCTTCCCGTGCCGGCAGCGGTGTGGGCGACCAAACCTCAGCTGTATTTTCATCACGGAGGTAGAGCGCTTCTCCCGGCTGATCGGAAACAGGGTCATTGCGCCAGGGCGTTAACCGGTTTTCACCGCTGTTCCCGGCCCAGGTGTATCCCGAACCCGCTTCCGAGACCAGAAAGCCAAACGATGGATTGGCGATGACGTTGATCCACGGCGCCGGCGTCCACTGCTCTCCGTCAAGGTAGGTGACATACTCGCGCCCATCGGGGCTGAATCCCCCATGGCCATTATCAAAGAGCAGGTCGTCGGGCCGGGACAGGGGCGGTGTCGTCCCCCTCTTTTTAATGCTCGTGGGGATAAAGCTGGGCAGCCTGCTGGGCGGGTCAGGCAATCCGGCCAGGTGATCGACCAGCGATCCCTCCTTCCCATCCAGCACAACCCGCGCGGCCGTCTCCAGCACGACCTTGGTGTCCCTGTCCAACTGGTTGCTGCGCAGCAAAAAGATCCCGCCCCGCCGGTTGACCCAGGCGTCGCTTTCCATTTTGGACAACAGTTGGTTGATCCGGTCGCTGAGCTCCTGGGCGTAACCGGTATCCTTTGTATTGAGGATCACAAGGTCGATCTTGATGCGGCGTGCGCGCCAGTAGGCATGCGCCCGCAGCAGCTCGCGCACCAGCGGCAGCTCCCCCTCACTGGCGATGCGCACCAGGAGGATCGGGTAATCTCCAGAGATCGCATAAGGCCAGAGCCCCGACTGTCCTTTCTGATTTGAAGCCAGCGTTTCCGGCTCAGCCCGCAGCATCTTATGGGGATAGAGAAGGAGAGAAAAAAGCCGCTGCATATGCTTCAGATCTTCGACTTCCAGGTGGAGGCGCTGCAATTCATTTTCGCTCTGGGCCCGGGCGCGCAAGAAAGCCAGATTGATCCGGGACCAGGTTCGATAGCGTTGGGCCAGGGAGATGGCTTCCTCCTGCGTGCCGGCAGCCAGGGTGAGAAAAGCCAGCTGCGAGGTCGAATACGGATCCAGTTCTATCTCTATCCCCAGTGCCATCACCGGGTCCAGGGTGGTGCCGTCTGTTTCCGAAAGCCAGTTCTCCATTTCCAGAGCAGCCGGATCCCTTACCGAACGCCCCCTGCCCAGAAATTGGGCCCGATCGCTCTCATATGTGACTCTACCCCCGGCGCCTTCTTCCGGGACCAGGAGGTGGATCAAGGTAAGCGGAGCTTCACCGGCCGAGCGCGGCCGGCGGCGGAAAAGGAGGGCATTGAGGTCAGGCAGGTACTCACTCGCAATAAACAGCTTATTGAACGCCGGGTGGCGCCGGTCGGAAGCTAGAGGGGCGAGAGCAATCTCGCCATAGCTTGTGAGACGGAGACGCCGTGTATTTCTTCCGTGATTGGTGAGGGTCAGCTTGCGAATTTCAACATCTTCCTCCGGCGCCACAGTCACCGCCATTTTTAATGCCAGATTATGGTCCCGGCGCCTGAACACGGCCTGGTGAGCGTGGAAAGCGACTTCATAGTTTGGCGAGGGTTGGCCCACCGGCTGCCGACCGACAGACCAGAGCGCGTCTTTTTCCTGCTCCTGGAGATAGATCCAGGTCCCCCAGCTATCCAGGGTGGTATCCGCCCGCCAGCGAGTCAGGGCGACAGTCTCCTCTTCCCCCTTTTCCCCGCGGGTGAGGGAGCTGTACCCTCCCCCAGCGCGCGTGATCATCACACCGTACCTGCCATTGGAAAGAAAATGGACCTGAGGAACCATGTCGTCCGCCGGCGCCTGCCAGGGCTGCAGGTGAACCGGTTCCCTTTCAGTAGTTTCAACCCATACTTCCCGGGGAGGCCCCTCCTCTCTCACCCGCTGCGGGATACGCTCCTGGAGCAGCAGTTCAACGCTTTCAACGCGGGGATCGGAGTGGAAGCGCCCCACCATACGCTCATCAAGGAAATGATTGGCCAACGATATAAAGATCATGCCCTGGTGGTGGGCCATATAGGAGTGCACCACGGCCCGCTCCTCTCCCAGGGGAAGCCGTGACGACGTGTAGTCCACAGCTTCGTAGAAGCCATAAGGACCCAGGGCGCCCTCCCGGATCAAAGCTGAGATATTCTTCATGACCTCGAGGGGTGCTACCGGGAGCGCCAATAAGGAAGCGTAAGGGGCGATCACCAGGTCTCCGCCCAGGCCATGTTTGCGGCCCAGCCCGGGGAGGCCAAACCCACGATACTGGTAATTTAACTGGTTGTCAAAACGATAATACCCCGACTCCGAAATCCCCCATGGGACACCCCGCTCCCGCGCATAATCAATTTGGTGCCGCACCACAACCTGATTGGTCTGATCCAGCAGCATGCCCTCGTAATCCCGCATCAAAAGCCCAGGCATCAGATATTCGAACATCGACCCATTCCAGGACAGCATCACACTCGAGCCATCGATCCGGGCAAAGGGACGGCCCAGATGGAGCCAATGTTCCTGGGGGACCTCCTCCTTGGCGATCGCCACAATGCTGGCTGTGCGGGCTTCCGAAGCCAGGAGGTCATAATGGTTGGCATCCCATTCCTCTCTACCCACATCATAGCCCAACCGGAAAACCTGGCGCCGGGGATCAAAGAGAAAACTGAAATCCATGTCCTGAAAAATCTCTCCGGCTGCGCTGATCAAATTTTGGAGCCCAAGCCTCCAGCCACGAATATTAAGCCGGGTGGATTGCAGTTCCTCATCCAGGCGCTGGCACCAGGCCACCGCTTTCTCGATTTTCTCCACCATCCCCGGATGGCTGGTCGTCCCTTTCTCTTCCAGCTTCCCCTGGAGATGGTTTTTCAACGTCTCCACCTTTGCCCTCCCTGCTTGATAAGCGGCAAACGCATCCTCAATGGAGAGATCAACCGCCAGGGCCTCCCGCAGTTCTTCCCAGGCTTCGTAAGCAGCCGGATCCAGCTCCAGCGCGGATGTTTCGCGCAAGAGAGAGGGCGGATTATGCAGCAGGGACAGCCAGGGGCAGAACTTCTCCCATTCGTTTTTCATGTTGCGCAAGTGGTAATGCAGGCGTTCCGCCCAAATCCGGAGGTTTTGCAGAGTCGATGCCGATAGGCGGTCCTCCCCAGACTCTACAAGCGACTTCAAAAGATGGTTTAACGTCTCAGCGCTCTCACCATTGAGTTCTTCCAGGAGGGACAGCCAGCGGCCGGGTTCCTTCCGCCCATCCTGCACCTTTTTGCGCATGCCCGCAAGATGGTCCCCCAGAGAATCCGCCGCTTGCTCGAGCTCATTGTCCCCATCCACGCCATCCACAACCTCCGACAGGACACCCAAGGTATCGTAAAAACCCTGCCAGCGCTGCCAGCGGAGGAGGGATCCTTGTTGAAGCTCCTTCAGGCCCTGCCGGAGCGCCAGCAGGCAGCCCGCCAGGTTGCCGCTGTCGACGGTGGAGACATAGCGGGGAGAGAGGGGAGTCAGATTCTGGGTGTCATACCAGTTCAGAAAATGACCCCGGAACCGCTCCAGTTTATCCAGGCTCTCGAAGGCATCCTCGATGCGCAAGGTGAGGTCCATCAAACCAATATAACCCAGGTCGTAGGCTCCCAGGGTAGAAACCAACATCAAACCAATGTTCGTAGGGGAAGTGCGATGCGCCACCACACCGCGCGGCTTTTCCTGGAAATGATCCGGCGCCAGCCAGTGATCTTGCGGGCCAACATAACGCTCGAAATAGAGCCACGTGCGGCGGGCCAAATGCCTTAACTGCTGGCGCTGATAATTGGAGAGGGATTTTTTTTCGCGCGTCACGGGCTCGCTGAGCCAGCCCGCTATTCTGGGAGAGAGCACCCAGGCCAGCAGCAGCGGCGAGGCAATCAACAAGACAAACGGGCGGAAGATCGAAAGCAGTATCCCCAGGATGAGGGCCAACACCGAAGCGCTTCCCATCCTCCGCCAGAGCAGAGCGATTTTAGATTTACAGCCGAATAAGAGAATGATGTGAGCAGAAGTCGTCCACTCTAACAGCTTTTTGCGGGTGATGGCCATGCGCACCAGCGAAGTGGCGATGGCATCGATCATCAACAGGGCTTCATAAGGCAAGAAAACGAGGCTGACCAACCAACGAACCAATCCCACTTTAACAGAAGGAAACCCTCCGCTGACGAGATCACTCCGCAGCCAGCGGGTGAACTCGATCATGGTGCCGGTGACGAGGGGCAGGGCCGAAATCAGCAGCGTGATCGACGTCCAGATCACGGTGGAGCCAGGGAACCAGAACCACCCCGCCGCCAGGAGTGTGAGGAGGATCGGAGAGCGCAGGCTGCGGCGCAGGTTGTCAAAAATTTTCCAGCGGTCGACCACGGAAAGCTTATTCGGAATCGTCCCTTCCCCGGCATGGGGCACCTTCGGGAAAAGCCAGGGGAGGATCTGCCAGTCTCCCCGCACCCAGCGGTGTTTCCGGAAAGCGTAGGTGAGGTACCCCGGGGGGTAGTCCTCCAGGAGCACCACATCGCTTACCAGCGCTGCCCGCCCGTGGATCCCCTCAAACAGATCGTGGCTGAGGAGGGTATTCTCCGGCACGCGTCCTTCCAGGCTTTGCTGGAAAGCGTCCACATCGTAAATCCCTTTGCCCACATAATCCCCCTCACCGAGGAAGTCCTGGTAGACATCGGAAACCGCCCTTGTGTAGAGGTCCAAACCGGCGTCACCGGCGTAAATCCGCGAAAAGGGGCTCTGGTTGACGGCCGTCGGTTTGACCTCCGTCCTGGGCTGGAGGACGGTATACCCCGTAACAACCTGCTCGCCGGCGGGATCAAATGCAGCGCGGTTCAAGGGGTGGGCTAAAGTGCCAATCAGCCGGGCGGCCACCCCTTTGGGGAGGGCAGTATCCGCATCCAGGGTGATGACGAATTTCACCCGGGGAAGGAACTCCAGATCGCCCATCCGGACGACATAGGAGGTGTCCCCCGCTGCTCTTAACAGGGTGTTGAATTCGACCAGCTTGCCCCGTTTGCGCTCCCAACCCATCCAGCACCCTTCCCGGGGATTCCAAACTCGCTGGCGGTGAAAGAAATAAAAGGGGCCGTCCTGCGCACCCCGGCCGTATTTCCGGTTAAGGGCGGCAATGCCCTCCCGGGCCTGATCCACCAGCATGTCATCCTGCGGCATGTGCTTCTCAGGCGCGTCGGAGAAATCGGTCAGGATCGCAAACCCAATGTCAGGGTCTCGATTGCGCAGGTAATGGAGTTCCAGCTGGTTCAGTAAGAAATCGATCCCCTCATGGTTGCTGAGCAGGGAGGGGATAACCACCATCGTGGCATATTCACCTGGAATCCCCTCGCTGAAATCCATCTTGGGCAGGATGCGGGGCGGCACGGTGTGTGTGATCAGCGTGTGGGCCAGGCTGACGGACACCATCGAGGCGGGCACCAAGCCCAGCAGTCCCACAGCGATCAACTGCGGCAACGTCCCGCCGCTGATAAAAGCATACGCCACAAGCCCGGCCAGGAAGAACATGGTCAGCAGAGAAATGCTGCCCAGGTAGACCGCCGGGGCCTGATCGAACATCCAGCGCCGCAGCCGTACCCCCCATCCGGGGTAGTAACCCACCGCTTCCTCGAGCAGATCGCGGCCGGAACCGACCAGATAATAGCCAACATGCCCGGCCCGCGGCGATGCCTGCCCGCGCTCTTTTGCCAGGCGGACTGCCTCACGGGCGACTTCTTCCTCGCTGGTATCGACTGTCCTGGCGATTTTTTCAATCACCCCCCGGTAGCGATCGCGGGTGTCGAAATCCATGCCAGGGTAGATGCCCGACGGGTCTGATGCCAGGATCTCATTGACCTGGCTGACATCTTCGAAGAACGCGCTCCAATCCTGGGTATCCAGGAAGAGCAGGCCCCGGATGCAGCCGGAGACAAGCTCCCTGGCAGCCTTTTGCCCGGGGAGCAGCGGGCCGGGCATGCTTTTCTCATCCTGGACAAGGTCCCCAGAGGCTTCCTGGACGACGGTTTTAGCCAGAACTTCCAGGGTGCTCAGGCGCAGCATGGTAGGCAGGGCCCAGATCTCGCCCATTGTGAAGGGGCTGACCTCCTGGTAGGCCCGCACGAAATGCTTCAGCTCTTCGGCACCCAGACATTCCCCGGCAGTCTCGAGCATCTCCCGGGCCACAGCGTAAACGCGCGGATAACCGGATAGAGGAGAGGAAGTGAGTTTGGGGAGCTCATGATAATAATCCGCTGGTAAATTTTCGCGAACCTGCTGGATGGATTGATCCACGGAGTAATAATTATCCAGCAGCCACTCTGCTGCCCCGGAGACAACCTTCTGATCTCTCGCTTTTCGCATATAGCGGTCATAAACATCCCGGAGAATGTCCTCCAGTTGATCCACACGGTGAAGCAGGTAGGGTTTGGCGCTCGAACGGAACGAGACCTCATGCTCTCCCGCTAACCTGCGGGCGCTCCCCGCAATATGATCCATGTTTTTCAGCTCTCCATCTGCAATAGTCTCACCGGACTTCATCATCTGGTCTGTTTCCTTTAATCAGCAAATCAGTTATTGAACAGAACTCACCCTTGCTCTGTGCAGGATGAGTTCTCTGCTGCTGCCATCTATTGTGGCAGATTCTATTTCTTTCTGAGCTCAAAACCCCTCGTCAGCCCTAATGACCTTTTTGCTCTCTGGCCACCTTTTGAGCCAGGGTCATGCTGGCATCTTCCGGGGGCACGTCCTGGAAAATAAGCAGCGGGGTGGTGCCGTAGGCAATGAAATTCAGCGCTACGCCCCCATAAGGCCACTTTGTTTCACCAGAATAGCCGTGTGCTGTCATCAAAACCAGATCCACATCTTCTTCTTCAACGATTTTGTGAAGTGCTGCCGCGGTATTGTCATTCACCCTGATATAGGTTTTTACGTCCGATGAAAACCGGGATTTCACGTTAGCAAGATATTGTTCTCCCTTCACCCGGTTTAGGTCCGTGAGCTGCTTCACCAGATCGGATTCCTCCTCCGTCAAGGGTACATTGCGGGGCACTTCCGGTCTGCTCACCACATGTGCCAGGTACATGGTACAGTGGTGGAATTCGGCCATATCCGTCGCCCACGGCAAAATGTACTCGGCCCGCTGCGAACCATCCAGGGGGATCAAGACCCGGTCATAACTCAACCCGTCCAGGTCCTCCATCACAGGTTGAAAGGCTCGGACGATCATCGTCGTCGTATATGAACTCAGCAAAACTTTCTGTACCACGCTGCTGATATTCCATTTGCTGAGGCCGCTGTTTCCATGGCTGCTGAGGATCACCAGATCCACATTTTCTTGATGGATATAGTCTATGATGCGTTCTGCGGGCCTGCCTTCGACCATAACCCGGCTGGTTTGCAGGTCGACATCTTGCAAGCGCGACTCCACTTCACTCAAGTAGGTAGCTGCCTCCGATTTCACCATATGCCAGTCCAAGGGGTCGACAGCCCGGGACTGAACCTGGTCGCTCTCGCGCTCCAGGGCCTGCAGTAAAGTCACTTCTGCCCCCGTGGCCTGCCCCATGGCCACCGCGTGCGGCAGCACACATTCCGCCAGAGAAGAACCATCCAGCGGGACAAGTATATGTTTGATCATCGCTCCACTCCTCTCATCCGCTTGCTGACTCTCGCCGCCCTGATTGGAGGATGAGACCGATCAACCTTCTGGCGAGTAGCACTTATTTCCCCCCTATCCATTTTACCGCATCCTGTTCAAATCCCTGAAGTTCCGGACAACAGTCTCCCGGGAAACAACCTGAATCCAGCACTCCCCGGCGGCGTGGGCCCTGCGCTGGCAGTGGGACCAGCCCGGGGCCTGTCTGGTGCTGAGTGGGATGAGCGCCATGAACGAAGGGGTAGAAAACATGCTTTTGGGGGTCACAGTTCATGAAAACCATTAAATGAATGGCTCATGTTAGAAGTGCGCAAATCAGGATTAGCCGGAGCGACCGCACTGCGCGGCAGATCAGGATTTGGCTCCAGCAGTAAAATTTCTTCCTTTAAAATCCTCCGTTTAGCCGAAGATGTCCCCATGGTGATTGAGATTGTGGATACCCAGGAGAACAGGGAGGGTTTTCTTGACCAGATTAACGGAGTGATCACAGAGGGGCTGAAAACGATCGACAAGGTTAAAATTATATTCTACGATCCAGCCGGGGAGACCTTGCAGAAATGGGGTCCACCCAATCCCCATCCCGTCCAGACGGAAGAACCATCCTGCTTTATTCCTCTCCCGCCATGGGGTAACCGACAGCCTGCCAGGCAGTGTATCCCCCCTTCAGGTTATAGATGTTGGTGTATCCCAGCTGCAGCAGTGTCCGGGAAGCCGCGCTGCTCATCTTGCCGCTGCGGCAGTAGACGACAATCCTGGCCCCCTTGTCCTGGGGCAGCCGGTCCAGGCTCTGATCGATCTCGTTATAGGGGATGTAAACGTCGGTGCCGGCGATATACCCCTGGTAGGGGACATAAACGTTGATGACCGTGACATCCTCCTCGTCCAGCATGGCCTTCAATTCATCGGGAGAGATAAGCGTATACGTCCCACCCTCGACGGACACCTCATTCGCAGCCTCCGTTTCAACGCTGTCTGTGGCGGTGACCTGACCGCTGCAGGCTGCCAGCAATATCGCGCCTATCAGCAGGATCATTCCCAAACCTCTCTTCACATCACACCTCCAAAATGGAACTTCCTCTCGCGCATCCCGCCTCCAGGAGCGGTGTGCGGAGGAGCTTGCTGCTCAAAAAAGCGTCCCTAAGGACATCAGAAACATAACAGGCGAACGTCCACCCCTCAGATCGTAGTATACATGAAGTCAGGGGTCATGTGTCAGGATAGGAGTTTTTCTCCGGGATCACACGGCCAGCAACCGCAGCAGCCACACGAAGGCCGGGACCGTGACCACGCTGGCCAGGGTGCTGACCAGGATGGCGTGGGAAATCAGGTCCACATCCCCGCCGACTTTTTCGGCGACGATCGAGCAGGACACCGCGACCGGCATGGCGGAAATGATGACCAGGACCATGCAGATCTCCCTCGGCAGCTGGAGGCCGGCCGCGCCCGCCAAGCCCAGGAGCCCCAGGACTATCCCGGGAAAGACCAGCAAGCGGACGAAGGTGATGCCAATCACCCGGCGGTTCCAGGCTTCCCGAGTCCCCGCCTCCGCCAGCAGCGAGCCGGTGACGATCATGGAGAGGGGCACGGTGATGCTCCCCATCAAAGCCATGGCCTGGACGAGGATGCTCAAAATGGACAGGCCCGGACTGAGCCGGGTGACATCCGCCCCTTCCAGGGTCCGGGTCACGGGGAAGGCCAGGGCGGTGAGGATGCCCAGGATGGTGGCCAGCAGGCCGGGGTTGAGCAGAACGCGCCGCAGGGATCCTTTACCGGGACTGCCCCCCTGCAAAATCCCCACCCCGAGGCTCCAGAACACCAGCAGAGCCCCGAGGTTGAAGAGGAGCACGATCCGCTGCCCCACCATCCCAAAAAGGGAAACGGCGAGAGGCAGAGGGATGAATATCCAATTGGGCATACCGATGGCAAAGGCCGCGGATCCGCGCTGGACGGCGTTCTTTCTGCTGAACAGCGGGGAGACCACATATCCGGTGCCCATGGCCAGCAGAATGACCGCCATGCCGGCCAGGGGGACATACCAGCTCTCTGCCAACGCTTCGGGGTCAATGCTGCCCAGCATGGAAGTGAAGACAAGGACGGGAAAGGCGATATCGACCACAAACTTGCTGAGCTGGCCGGTCGTGTGCCCGTCGAGGACCTTCTTTTTGCGCAGGACGTACCCCGCGAAGATCACCAGCAGAAGCATGAGGGTGGTCTCCAGCACGTGCAGCACGTCAGCGCTCAGGATGTCGGTCATATTGTGTCACTCCAATTATCTACCCGGCAGATCCTGGAAAATCCAAACGATCACTCCAACGCCAGCGACAGCGCCAGCCCGTGATCGATCGCCCTCATCACATCGGGTGAAAGCACCCCCAGTTTTTTCACCAGCCGCCCTTCCAAGATCGACCGCACCTGAAAGGTGTCCGCCGAGGATGTCGTGGACAGCCCATTCTCTGCGGTCGCCTCCACGCGCACATGCCATGGAGCCCGTTCAAACTGCGCCTTCCATATCGTGAGCGGGACTACAATTTTCAACGGCAGCCTGGCCAGTGCATCCCGGTTGACGATCACACAGGGGCGGGTCTTCTTGATCTCCGCCTTTCAAGTGTCGTTCTCGTCATCCCTGTTGGAATAAGAATGGCGGCGTATTTTATCATGAGATCCACGAGAATATCCTGTAAACCACATGCATACTGGCAGACAGGGGTATATACCAGGAGAAATGCATCCCCCGGGCTATCTTCCTTCGGTTATTGGAGATTTGACAGCTATCGTCGAACTATCCCGACTACAAATAGACAGGCTGCAATGGGTATCGCCAGGGGGCAACAACCTGTCTTCCCGAAAAATGCGTCATACACATAGCATCCACTCAGCAGAGTGGGAAGGACGATCACCAGCAGGAAGGATATTATAAAAAGCGAAAGTTTCCTTGTTCTCACGGTTCGACCTCCTGGATAAAAGAAATGTTTATGGAAACCAGTAGAAGCCATACACCGTTAAGGATGCTGCCTGCTTATCGAGAATTTTGTCTGCTGAAGGTGAGGATGACAAAAGCGAGGGGGCAAAAGCTGCGGGTGAGAAGCAGCACACTGTGTCCAGAACATCACCCAGAAATCTGGACCCTGAGTTCATGCAACCAGAAAGTAATAAAGCTGCTGAAAATAAAAACAATATGAGGGTAGATAATTTTTTCCAATTCTTGGACATGATCCTCTCCATAGAGATTTAAAATCCCTGACCACATTCTAGCATGAAATGAGTGTAGTGTGTGGTTGGTAAATTCATCTCTAAAGATACCTTCTCTTCCTTACTGTCATCGCGAGGAGGCTGGAAGCCGACGACGCGATCTCCTTGATAAACCCCACCCCCTAGCCTTTCCATCCCCTCCCAGTAGCTTTCAACCGTATCTCTCCCCTCCTGGGTGATCGCCTCCGTCGTTTTTGGGCACTTGTCGACGAAGCTTTTCTCCACCTGCAACAGCCCCGCTTCCTCCAGCTTGGCCAGCTGGCTGGACAGGTTCCCCGCCGTCAGCCCGGTCAGGCGCTGCAAAAAGAGAAAGTTTACCGAGTCCACCGCGTTCAGCGCGGTCATAATCGACAGCCTGGCGGGTTCGTGGATCAGGCATCCCAGCCAGGTAAGCTCCTCAAAGACATCAGCCATGGTCAGTGCCCCTCCACCGGCAGCCTGCTGCGGAGATAGAAGTGGTCCAGCGCCCCAGCGGCGAGGACGATCCCGCTCACCACCACGATCACCCCCACCAGCTGCCCCCGCATGCCCAAGACCCGCCACCACGGCCCCAACCCGAAGAGGGGCGAAAGGCTGACCAGGGTGATCAGGGCCGCAAAGGCCAGCGTATAGAGGCGGCGTCCATCATTCCCAGCCCGGGCTGTCCTCAGGTACTCACAGGTAAACCCGGCAGCAAAGACTAGCCCAATCAGGCTTGCCGGGACCAGGTACCGCGTGTCCGCCCAGAACGCCGCCAGCCCCAGGGCCCCGGCCAGGATCTGCATCAGAACATACCGCAGCCGGTCCTCCTGTTTAGGACGGGCCTGGCCGTAACGGTTTTTATAGCAACGGTCGATAAACCAATACAGGGCGGGTCCCAGGGCGATGACGAGGAGCTGGCCCTGAAAGAGGACATGGGGAACAAGCGGCTGTCGGCCTTCGAGGACTAACTGGACCAGATGGGTCCGGCGGATCAGATCCACGGCGAAGGGGTGCAGAAGAGGGCGCTGAGGCACAGGAAGAAAAGGGGAGGAAGTCTAACGCATCCGGAAGCGAGGCCCCCAACCTTTTGACCCTTTCGCCGCCTGAACTCAGTAACGGAATACGGCGGCCAGGGGAGCAACCCCGGGCATTTTCTCGGGCTCTACAGCATACACGGTTCCCCCTTTCAAAATGGTCTGAATGGCAGCCAAGCCGAGGAGATCCTCATCGCCGGGTTGAGGTTCTTCACGGACGTGGATCGTATTTGTGTCTCTGTCAAACTCCCCCCACACCTGAACGCCGAGGGCAACAAATAACGACTCCACCTGCCCGTGCTGTGCTGCCAGTATGGCCTCTTTCACATCGGCTGTGGCCTGGTCTTTACCGGCCAGTTGCTTGTAGCGGGCGGCTGCTTTCTCCTGGGCCCGCATAAAGATGGGCTGCACGAGCTTCCAGGCCCGGGTGTGCAGCTCTTCGGGGCTCAGTTCCTCCGGGTTGCCCGGTATCCCATCATCCAGCAGATGCGGGTAGGTATTGGCCTCTTTGTAGAGCGGGAACAGAAATTTGACACCCGCCAGGACCAGAGGCGATTGCTTACCTATCACCAGGTTGGGCAGCTCTTCGTCAATCCTGTGGAACCAACGCAAAATCCTGTCTTTGTCTTCATCACCGGCGCTGTGGCCGTGAAAAATCGCCGACCCCCTTCCTGCTCTCGGTGCACTGCCGCTGTGGGACTGCATCTGCTTGTCGAAACTTTCAAAATGAAACGCCTCGGCCATGCTTGTGGGCATCGCCTCTAGATCGATCTCGTCCACCGTATGCCGCGTGCCTTCCAGCAGCCTGACGTGGTTCTGGCTCAGCGCCAGGACGTAAAAGTGGCCGTCGCTGGTGAGAAAGGGAAGCAGCGGTTTGAGATGAAAACTGTGGGAGACGATCACCAGCTCCTCAAACGGCAGAGGCAGGCGATAGGAATGAAACTCCTCAGATGTCAAAAGTACCGCCAAACCGTGGCTCTGGTTCTGCCAGAATTCCTTATCTTGCAGGAGATTCTGGGCTGGCTTCAGCATTTCCTCCACGTCCGGGGAGCGCAAGCCCTTTTCCAGCAACCGTTTTTCTGCTTTCTGGAGCAGGTTCTTGAAGCGAATGGGATCCTGTTCCGTACCTCGACCTGTCCGATGAGCAGGCATATACAGCGAGACATGCCAGCCAGGACGTCCGGGTAGAAAGGTTTTCAATTCCTCCATGGTTATGGGGTCCATTTCAAAGACTCCTTATGTTTGTTTCCTCCGAATATAGAAAAATGAACGCGCTCTAACAGACAAACGTGATGGCGTAATCCCCGGTGGCCCGTTCGGCCCTCAAAACCCCCTTCCTTTTGAATGGCAGATATGGCAGAAACACCAGGGCCTTCTCTCTCCTGCTATTCTTCACTTATCAGTATATCAAACCATTTATGCCGGTTGGCAGACAGGGTCTCTGGGCAAAGTATAACCTGTAAGAAAAAACATTTCCAAAGTAAAATTTTGTACCGTGCAGCATCTATGGACTCCAATCCTTCGGGCTATCTCCCTTTTATTGCGGCTGCTTTCCACAAGGGCATATACCTGATAGCGTTGCCTCCCAGGTCAGATAGCCTTCCCCGCATTGCACCTCATCCTCCCGCGTGATAGAATAACTAGGCGAAAAGGCAGCGAAAAAAGCACGGGAGAATACGTTATGTCCGACATGGTCGAAGTGGTCATTGACAGCATCCGGGTCAGCCTGATGTCCCAGCAGCGGGTGATCATCCTCCGCGAGGTGGGCTCCGAGCGCTACCTACCGATCATGGTCGGCATCTATGAAGCCGAACACCTGACCCTGGCCATGCAGAACGTGGAGGTCTCCCGGCCCCTGACCTACGACCTGTTCGTGAACATGCTCGAAACCCTGGGCGCCGAGGTGATCCATGTCGAGGTGGTCGCCCTGCGCGAGGAAACCTACTACGGCAACATCGTGGTCAACATCAACGGCACGATGCACAACATTGACTCCCGCCCCTCCGACGCCATGAACCTGGCCGTGCGCCTGGATGTGCCCATCTTCGCCTCCCGCGAGGTGCTGGACGAGGCCGGCCTGGTCCCCGAAGAGGACCTCTCCGAGGAAGGCCTGGAAGGCGAAACAGAAGTCGAGAGCGAACGGCTGTCCGTCTTCGAAGATTACCTGGACCAGATCAAGGGCGAAGGGGGCAGCGCTGAGGCCCAGGCCGAAGGGAAAGAAGAAGACGAGGAAGAAGAGGAAAACGAAGCGCCCGATGAAGAGGATGAGGGCGAAGAAGAGTAGCTTCCCCCCCTGAAACATGATCCTGCTGAGATCCTATCTGCCGGCGCAGCCGGGAGGGAGGAACCGCTCCCCACCGCCGCCGG
Organism: Anaerolineales bacterium; assembly: GCA_046483045.1. Lineage (GTDB taxonomy): Bacteria > Chloroflexota > Anaerolineae > Anaerolineales > UBA11858 > B10-G9. Next base: position 57,787 of record JAWODY010000081.1, read on the forward strand.
CGGTTTATATTTAAGGTTGAATCCTTTGTCCTCTCCCGCGCTTGGTGTACAATAGAAAAACCAACCAAACCAAACACAGCCCCCTATCCTACCTATGACCGAAGCCGTCTCTTTTGACAACATCCCCGAATCCTCCGGACCGACCATGGTCCCCAACAGCCGGGAGGCCGAAGAAGCCGTCCTGGGCGCCGTGCTGATCAACCCCGAAGCCTATTACGACGTGGCCCAGTTTCTGCAGGTGGAGGATTTTTACATCCACCGCCACCGCTGGATCTGGGAGGCCTTCGTCCAGCTCCACGAGCGCAACGAGGCCATCGACTTCGTGACCGTGACCGAAGAGCTGGACCAGATGGGCCACCTGGGGGACGTGGGCGGACCGGCCTACGTCACGAAACTGATCAACAACGTGCCCTCCTCCCTGCACGCCGAGGCCTACGGGCGGCGGGTGGAGGAGACCGCCATCCGGCGCCGGATGCTGGAGGCGGCCAACAAGATCGCCAAGCTGGCCTACGAGGAAAACGTCAGCCTAGAAACGGTGATGGACGACTCCGAGAAGGCGGTCTTCAATGTCAGCGAGCGCCGGCTGACCCGGGATCTGAAACCGATTCAGTCCGTGCTCAGCGATTACTTCGACCGCATCGAGGAGCTCTCCCAGCGGGACGACGAGCTGGTGGGGGTGCCGACCGGGTTCATCGACATCGACAAGATGCTGGGCGGGCTGCAGCCGTCGGACTTATTGATCATCGCCGGGCGCCCGGGGATGGGCAAGACCGGGTTCTGCATCTCCGCCGCCAAGAACGCGGCCCTGACCCACAAGAAGCACGTGGCCATCTTCTCCCTGGAGATGTCCAACGAGCAACTGGTGCAGCGCCTGATCGCCCAAGAGACGGGGATCGACTCCACCCAGCTGCGCTCCGGGAAGCTGGACCCGGACCAGTGGCCTCTGTTCACGCAAGCCATCGAGGTCCTGAACGACACGCACATCTTCCTGGACGACACCCCGGCCCTGACCCCGCTGCAACTGCGCACCAAGTGCCGCCGGCTGCACTTGGAGCACCACCTGGACCTGGTCATCGTCGATTACCTGCAGCTGATGACGGGCGATATACGGACCGACAACCGCGTCCAGGAGGTCTCGGCGATCTCCCGCAACCTGAAGATATTAGCCCGGGAATTAAACGTGCCGGTATTGGCCGCGGCCCAGCTCTCGCGGGCCGTGGAGCAGCGCTCCGACAAGCGCCCGGTGCTGTCCGACCTGCGCGAATCGGGCTCTCTGGAGCAGGACGCGGACATCGTGATGTTCATCTACCGCCCAGAATTATACGAGGAAGACACCCTGCACCAGAACCTGGCTGAGATCATCGTCGCCAAGCACCGCAACGGGCCCACGGGCGAGGTGCAGCTGGTATTCCGCAAAAACCTGGCCAAATTTGAAAACGCGGCCCGGCATGAAGTCGACCTCTCCCAGGTGGCATAAATTTATGACCTTTGAAGGATTTCCTTCCGGAAAAATCAACTTCACCAGGATCCCATCCCTCTTTTTCCGGGAACTGCTCCCGGAGATCGACAGCCTGGAGGAATTGAAAGTCACCCTCTACGCCCTGTGGCAGGTGACGCGCATGGAAGGGGAAACCCGCTACCTGCGGCAGGACGACTTCAGCAGCGACCCGACCTTCATGGAGGGCATGGGGGAGACGGCAGAGGACGCGCAGCAGGCCCTGGAGGAGGGACTGGCCCAGGCTGTGGCCCGGGGCACGTTGATGCGGGTGGATTTTGACCACCAGGGCGAGAAGACCGCGGTGTATTTCTTCAACTCCCCCAAGGGGCGGGCAGCCGTCAAAGCCGCCGAGGACGATTCCTGGCAGCCGCCGGACCGGGAAGCGCCGAGTACGACTCTGGACATCGAGCAACCCAACATCTACCAGCTTTACGAGGAGAACATCGGGCCCATCACGCCGCTGGTAGCGGACCTGCTGCGGGACGCGGAGGAGCAGTATCCCGAGAACTGGATCCGCCAGGCCTTTGAGATCGCCGTGGAGAACAACGTCCGGAAGTGGAAATATATCGAAGCTATTTTACGCAGCTGGCAAGAAGAGGGACGAGATGACCGAAGAGATCAACGATATTCTGAAAAGAGCCGCCGAGAATATCTCGAAGACGAGTTCGCAGACTTCATCGAAGACTGAACGGGCTGCCCAGGACACGCCCGGCGACCCCGCCTGCGAGATCTGCGGCGGACTGGGCTACATCCGCAAGGATGTGCCCATGGGGCACCCTGAGTTCGGGAAGATCTTCCCCTGCAAATGCCGCCGGGGGCAGTTCAAGCGTAAGGTGCGCCAGGACCTGTACAAGATGAGCGACCTGAAGGAACTCTCCCACCTGACCTTCGAGAACTTCAAACCACGGGGGCAGATCGGGATCGGGCCGGCCCAGGCTGACTCCCTGGAGCAGGCCTTCAACCACGCCCGGCGCTTTGCCCGCAAGCAGGAAGGATGGCTACTGCTGCAGGGCCGCTACGGGTGCGGGAAAACGCACCTGGCCGCCGCGGCCGCCAATTTCGCGGTGGACATGGGCGTGCCCACCCTGTTCATCACCGTGCCCGACCTGCTGGATTCGCTGCGCTTCTCCTACAACGACCCCAAAGCGCCCTTTGAAAAGCGCTTCAAAGAAATCCGCTCCTCCCCCCTGCTGGTGATGGATGATTTCGGGACGGAGAACGCCACCAGCTGGGCCCAGGAGAAACTTTTCCAGATCCTGAACCACCGCTACATCAACGAGCTGCCGCTGCTGGTGACCACCAACCTGGCCCTGGACCAGATGGAAGGGCGCATCAGCTCCCGCCTGCAGGACCCGGAGCTGGTGACCTCGGTCAAGATCCTGGCCCCCGATTACCGGCGTCCGATGGATGACACCGGGCACCCGGCGCTGTCCTCGCTGGCATTGCTGGGGGAACGGACCTTCGGTAACTTCAACCTGCGCAAGAACGAAAACCTGGAAGCGGACGAACGCAAGCGGCTGGAAAGAGCCTTCCACGCTGCGCGGGAATTCTCAGAAAATCCCCGGGGCTGGCTGGTCTTCATGGGCAAATACGCCAGCGGGAAAACCCACCTGGCGGCATCTATCGCCAACTACCGGGCCGGGAAAGGCGTCCCGCCCCTGTTCGTGATGGTCCCCGACCTGCTGGACCACCTGCGGGCCACCTTCAACCCGGACAGCGCGGTGAGCTACGACCGGCGCTTCGACCAGGTCAAGACCACGCCCCTACTGGTGCTGGACGACCTGGGCACGCAGTCCATGACCCCCTGGGTGAAGGAGAAGCTCTACCAGCTCTTCAACTACCGCTACAACGCGGAGCTGCCCACGGTGATCACCACCTCGGACAAGCTGAGCGAGATCGACCCCCGCATCCGGAGCCGGATGCTGGACCAGCGCATCTGCCGCATCCACGCCCTGACCGTGCCGCCCTACCGGGGCGGGAAACCCCTGCGCTGAGCGGACTCGGTTCTGGATCCAGATGGGTCCCCGCACAATCTACATCGTCTATTACGCCCTACGGATGAGGAGGGATCGTACCTGGTAACGCTGGAGGTCACCCAGGACATCACAGAGATCCAAAAATTGGAAGGCGAACGCCAGCTGCTGCAGTACGACCAGGAAGCGGACTAAACACCCCCTGAAATGGGCACAGCTGTTTCACCCCAATGCACAGCCAACAGAGCAGCTGGTACAATGTACCCAATGTTTTGACGGTTTTTTTAGAGGTATGTTTATGCCCCACAAACACGACCATTTCCCCGAAACCAGCGAGAAAATCCGCACCGCCTTCCTGCTCAACCTGGGGTTCGCGGTCTTGGAGCTGTTCGGGGGCTGGTGGGCCAACAGCGTGGCCATCCTCTCCGACGCGGTGCACGACCTGGGGGACAGCTTTTCCCTGGGCCTGGCCTGGTACCTAAATAATATATCCCAACGGGAAAAAGACGCTCGCTTCTCGTACGGCTACCACCGCTTTTCGCTCCTGGGCGCCCTGCTCAACGCCGGGATCCTGATCGGCGGGGCGATTTTCGTCCTCTCCAAAGCGATCCCCCGCCTGTTGAACCCGGAAAGCGTGCAAGCGCCACGGATGATCCTCTTCGCAGTGATCGGCGCCCTGGTCAACGGGGCCGCCGCCCTCAACCTGCGGGACAGCAAGAACCTCAACGCCCGGTTGGTATCATGGCACCTGATGGAGGACATGCTGGGCTGGATCGCGGTCTTGATTGTCTCCCTGATTCTGCTCTTCGTTGACCTGCCTATTTTGGACCCCATTCTCTCCATCCTGATCACCGGTTTCGTGACTTTCAATGTCCTCAAGAACCTGCGTGAGACGATCGGGGTCTTTCTGCAGTCTGTGCCGGGTGACATCGACGTCCGGGAGATCGACCAGGAGCTGCAGAGCATCCCCGGCGTGGTCTCCACGCACCACACCCACGTGTGGTCCCTGGACGGGGAGAACCACGTCCTGACCACGCACATCAACCTGGGCCCCTCCGCGTCCCGGGAGAAAGCCTCGCAAGTCAAAGAGGACATGAAATCCATCCTGGAGCCGCACGACTTTTTCCACCTCACCGTGGAGATCGAATTCGGGGAAGAAGACTGCGCCATGTGCTGACCCGCGCCCCGGCGGACCAACCTCTAATCTAACAGAGTTCTTATTTTCTTTCCCCCGCCAGCGGGTACAATGGAAGTAAGCAAAGGGAATACGCACCTTCCCTTACCCATGAGAAACGGAGGCAGCAGACCATGAGTGGAACCGAGAAAGTCCTCATGAAAAGTGAGGAAGAAAGAAGTTTAGCCGATGTGGCCCGCTTCCTGCGCGATTTGGCTGACAAGATCGAAACCAACCAGCTCACCCTGCATCAGGGAGGTGAAGAGATCATCCTCGACCTGACAGATCCCATCACCCTGGAGCTGAAAATGGAAGAGGAAGATAAGGGCAGCCGCACCAAACACCAGTTTGAGATTGAACTGGAGTGGTACCCGGGAGAAGAAGGCGGGGCGATCAGCCTAGGTTCGTAACCGCTGGCTGGATGGAAGGGGGTGCAGGCCCAACGCCGCTCCTTGAGCGGCGTTTTTTGTATGGCGAACAGGGAAGCTCCACCCTGTCGGCCTACAGTGTCATCCCGTACATGGCGTTCGGGATGACACCGGGGCAAGCGTCATGGTGTATACTAGAAAAAACACGTATCTCCCGAGGAGAGAAAGGTATGTCTTCGAAAAAAGAATTCCTGCGCTCCCGCCCCCATCCCTGGCACGGCCTAGAAGTGGGCCCTGATCCGCCCAGTATGGTGTACGCCTTCATCGAGATCACACCCTTCGATCTCGTAAAATATGAACTGGACAAAGGCAGCGGCTACATGGTAGTTGACCGCCCGCAGGTGACCTCCTCCCTGCCGCCCGCACTTTACGGGTTCATCCCCCGCACCTACTGCGGAGAGCGCGTGGGGGATTTGATGAAAAATGCCAAAGGCGGCGACAAAGACCCATTGGACATATGCGTCCTGAGTGAGCGCTCAATCAATCAGGGAGATATCCTGCTCAGGGCCCGCGTGGTCGGCGGACTTCCCACTCTGGACAACGGGCGGGCGGACGATAAAATCATCGCTGTCCTAGAGGACGACGCCCTGTGGGGGAAGGTAGAACACATTTCCGACCTGACCACCGCGGTGGTGGACCGCCTGAGCCATTACTTTAGCACCTACAAACTGCGCCCTGATGAGTTCACCGAGGTAGTGGTGGGGGAACCCTACGGCCCCGAACACGCTGAAAAAGTGATCCGGACCGCCATCAAAGATTACAATCAAGCCTTCGGATAAGATATGAAAGGCTCAGGCACCTGCTCTAAAAGCAGCCCGTAAAATATTTATACATCTCTTAAACGATTCCTGGCCGGGATTGGGTAAAATAGAAGGGAAGGTAAAGAGAACACAGCACAAATCTAGGAGGCAACATGAGCGGAAAGAAAACCATCCTTATGCAAAGCGAAGAGAAACGCAGCCTGGCTGACCTGGCAGGATTTTTGAGAGAACTGGCCGACAAAATCGAGCACAACCAGCTGACCATGAAGCAGGGGGGAGAAAGTTACAACCTCACCCTCCCGGACCCGGTCACCCTGGAATTGGAGCTGGAAGACAAGGATAAGAAAGGCCGCACCAAACGCCAGCTGGAAATTGAGATCGAATGGTACCTCGGAGAGGAGGAAGGCTCGATCAAACTCGATTGAGACAAGCTGAAAAGTCCATCCCAAGTCCCCCTTGAAGGGCGGCTTTTTTTAATTCCTCCTCCTCAACACAACCACAAGAACTGCTCCCTTTTCCTTTCATGATCAATATCCACACAAGATTTTAACAGGAATGGTGATCGGATATAATTAACAGGCAGCCCACCCAAGAGGAAACTATGAGCGCAACCCGAGAGGATTTCAAAAATAAGATTCAATCCCAGAAAGCTGAAATCGCCAAAGAGATTGTCGATCGGCAGTACTCGCGAGCGAGAGAGCGCTGGGAGCCGTACGGTGACACAGGTTACCAAAAAAGCCTGCGCGACATCAAATACCATCTGGAGTACCTATCCCAAGCCGCCGCTTCCTCCAGCCCGAGATTATTTCTCGACTATATCAGCTGGGTTAAGGTCTTGTTTGCGCGGCTGGATTTCTCTCCCAGCGTTCTTCCCACCACCCTGCGGTTGATCCGTCAGGTGTTAGAGGAGAAACTGGCGCCGGAGATGTTTTCCATAGCGAAAACCTATCTGGACAGCGCTGAAGATCGCCTGGAACACAGCCCGGAATCTTTGGGGAGTGAATTGGAAGGAGAACAGCCCCTGGCAGATCTCTCCCGGTCCTACCTCGATCTGCTCCTCAACAGCCAACGAGCACAAGCTTCAGAACTGATCCAGGAAGCTGTGGCCAAGGGAGTACCGGTAAAAGATATCTACCTGCACGTCTTCCAGCGCACCCAACATGAGGTAGGCAGGCTGTGGCAGATGAATGAGATCAGCGTAGCCCATGAACATTACTGCACCGCCGCCACCCAATTGATCATGTCCCAGCTCTACCCTCACATCCTATCCACAGAAAAAACCGGACGCCATATGATTATGACCTGTGTGGGCGATGAGCTGCACGAACTGGGCGCCCGCATGGTGGCGGATTTCTTTGAAATGGAAGGTTGGGACACGTATTATCTGGGAGCCAACACCCCCCTTAACGATATCATATCCACTTTGGAGGAGAAGAAACCTGATCTATTGGGCATATCTACCACAATCACCTACCATCTGGACAAGATGGGCGACGTCATCCAGGCGGTGAACGAATCTCCCGATTTGAGCAAGATCCCCATCCTGGTTGGCGGCAGACCGTTCAATATCGACCCCGAGTTATGGCAGAAAGTAGGCGCTGACGGTCAAGCCGCAGACGCCCAGGAAGCCATTCGGGCAGGATCAGACCTTGTCCTCCGCTGAAAAAGGGTAATGAGATGAACAGTCCCACAGACGCTCCTTGTTTGGCTGTGATCTGCAACCCATATGGAGTAGTGACTCAGGTGCTCCGGGATGATCTGGAGATCATGGACCAACACAGGGAGTCCTCCCCCTTTCCAACGCTCACGGATCCTGACAGCACCCAGAAAGCCTTCCACTTCCTGGAAACCCTCAGAGACCAGGGAGCCGTTTCCAACTGGGAGTTGGTTGTTTCAGATAAGGAAACCCTGCGGACATTTCACTTTTCGGGCGGGCATATTGGCGAAGAAATGCTCATCGTCGGTTCAACGACGGCTTCCAAAACGGAGGAGCAGTTTCAAGATATGATGCGCATTTGCACCCAGCAGACGAACATGCTCCGGGAGCAAGCCAAACAAAACACTAAGACAGCGCAGATGAAAGATCAAAACGAAGAAGTGATCGACGATCTCAGCCGGTTGAATAACCAACTGGTTTCCACCCAACGAGAACTGGCCAAGAAAAACCAGGCCCTAGAAGCCCTTTACGGGGCGGAGCAGCGCCGGGTCAGAGAGCTGAATTCTTTATACCAGGCAACCACCTCGTTGCTCTCCACGCTGGACCTGGACCCCCTGCTGGAGGATATCCTGGAAGCGGCTTTCGAGGCCCTCCCCCAGGCCCAGAAAGGGATACTGATATTGAAAAAGAGAACAGGTACAGACATGAAGGTGAAGACCTCCCGGGGATGGGACGAAAGGCCTGAGATCGAAGAGATCACAGCCGCCGCCGGAGACGAGATTGAAAAAGCCCACAAACTGCGAAAGCCGCTGGTCATCGACCGCCCTCCTAGGGAAGAGAACCGGCCCCTCTTCAAAGGCACTTCCAGTGAGGGCTCAGGCCTGATCATCCCCCTGGTCATGGGCCAGGAGATCACCGGGGATTTGATCCTCTACACAACTGATGCACAGGCTTTGGAGAAAGCGGACCTGCAGTTATGGCAGGCATTCGGGGCCACCGCCACAGCAGCGATCCAAAATGCGTACCTGCATGAGCGGATCCAGAAGCTGGCCATAACGGATCCGCTGACCGGGATCCACAATCGGCGCGGGGTCACCTTCCTCGCCCGCCAACAGTTGAGACAAGCCAGGCGGTACGACCGGCCTTTGACGCTGCTGATGCTCGATCTTGACCACTTCAAACGCGTCAACGACAAGCACGGGCACCAGGTGGGGGATCAGGTGCTTGCTGAGGTCTCCCGCCGTTTTAAGGAAGAACTCCGGGAAGCGGACCTCCTCGGACGTTACGGGGGAGAAGAATTCATCATTCTGCTTCCAGAAACGACAAAGAAAGAAGGCGAACGAATCGCCCACCGCCTGCTGAAAAGCATACGGAACCAGGCAGTGGAAACCGATGCGGGGGAGATTAAGATCACAATCAGCATCGGACTGGCTTTCAAAGAAACGGACCCTGAACTGGATAAGCTGATCGAGGAGGCGGACAAAGCCTTGTACCGCGCAAAAGATATGGGCCGAGATCAAGTCCAAAGTTGAACTACCTCCTCTTTAAAGATAAAAACGCCGTCTGAACGACGGCGTCTCATCTTATGCCCCCACGGAGATTCGAACTCCGGTCTTGACCTTGAAAGGGTCATGTCCTGGTCCCCTAGACGATGGGGGCTAGAATCCCACCCTAAACAACAGGGTAAGCGGCAAAAATTTTACCATCCCAAGGGAAGAGGGTCAACCCCTCAGCTCCCCAAGCTGACCACCCTGCTCAACCTGCCCTCATTCAACATCCTTGCGCACCTCGTGCTGGAATGTGGCAATGTGCGTACGGTTGAGGAGCATGGCCGGGGCGGTCACGTAAAGATCCGGATGTTCTATGGAACGCACACTGGTTTCATAAAGGGGCAAGAAATCCCAATGCCCTCCGGAAATCAATGCTGAAAAATCAAAGGGTCCGAACCACTCCAGGATCCCATCATATTCATAGACCGCATTCGTGATCTGAACATCAAAACGGTGAAACCGCTCATACCCCGCCCGCTTCAACCCTTTGGGTCCGACATCCTGGCGCCGTTTCAACCCAGCGCTGTGAATATGGTCCTTTAACACCCGGACGGCCTTCATTTCCTTGATCAGCGAGTTAGGATTGCGAACCCGCGCTAAACTGGCCTCCGTGACGATGATATAAGAGCTCGTGTTATCGGTGAGCAGCCCCTGCAGCCCGGTATTGGTCACCTTGACCTCTCCCAAAATGCGGTAGCTCGCAGTCAGGATGTGGGCCGGGATAATACGGGTTGTCAAACCGCTGCGGTTCATAGGAACTCCCAAGTCAGGAGCTGTTTATAGGTCTCCCCAACTTGCTCATATACAAAGATGTACGGGGAAACAACCAGCTGGCAAAAACCCAAGCTGGTCTGGTTAATGTTGTCATGCAAACTGGTAAAAGGATATGATTTTAAAACTTCAGAAAGTCCATCCATGTGCGCAGCAAATCAACATAAAAAATGCGCTGGTCAGGAAGGATTTTCTCGGATCAATCTTCTGCTTCATCCACGATGACAACGCCAGCGCTGGCGCCAATTCTGGAGGCCCCAGCCCTGATCATGTCCCGGGCTTTCTCATAGCTGCCTATCCCCCCCGCAGCCTTCACTTTAAGGTCCGGCGCAACCAGCCGAAACATCAACTCCACATCCTCAAGGACCGCCCCTCCTGAACTGAACCCGGTGGAAGTCTTTACGTAATCCGCTCCTGCTTCCTTGACCAGCAAACAGGCCATGATTTTCTCCGACCGGGAAAGAAGGGCAGTTTCTATGATCACCTTTAAGAGCGTATCCTGCGCATGAACGATCTGGGCCACAGCGAGAATGTCTTTCAGGACAACGCCATATGCTTTCCCCTTCAGGGCCCCGATGTTCAGGACCATATCGATCTCATCTGCTCCGGCGCTCACGCTGCTGGATGCTTCCATGGCCTTCACCGCGGTCATGTTCGCGCCCAAGGGGAAACCAGCCACCGCGCAGACATCCACATCCGTACCCCGGCATTTCTCTGCAGCCAGCGGGACATTGACGGGATTAACACAGACCGAGGCGAAGCCGTACTCCACAGCTTCGGAACACAAATCGATGATCTGATCCGGGTCCGCATCCGGATGGAGGTTTGTGTGGTCGATCCAGCGCGCGATTTCCTTCCCCTCGGGCATCACAAGAGGCTCCGGGGCAGGGGGAAGCTCCCCCCTGTACTCCTGCATCTTTTCGACGAGATCAGGGATGTTCAACATGGAATGATTTCTCCTCAGGCAGGAAAGATAGGTTAATTGGACGCGGAAACCGGATTGGTCTGTTGAATCAAACCCCACGATTCGGGGGGCCAGTAAACGAAAAAAGCTTCGCCGATCACGTTCTCCATGGGCACCACGCCCCAGTTGTGAGAATCGGATGAATTGTTGCGGTTATCACCCAACACAAAAAGCGCTTCATCGGGCACATCCCACTCGCCCTCATACACCGGGGGAGCGTTGAGGTAGGGTTCGGACACCTCCTGGCTGTTGACGTACACCTTCTGGTCTTCAATCCGCACATGATCACCGGGAAGGCCAATCACCCGCTTGATGTACTCCTGGGTGATATTGCGGGGATAATCAAAGACCACGATATCGCCCCGCTGCGGCTCTCCAAAGCGGTAATTTAATTTACTGACAATGATAAATTCGCCGTGATGCAGCGTAGGTTCCATGCTGGACCCGTCAATTTTAATCCGGGCGGACACGGCATTGATGATCAAAAAAAGGATCACCGAGAGAAGCAGCGTCTCCAAAATATCAACCACGACGTTAAGGAGGCTAGGGCGTTTCTCTTTTTCTTTGATCTCTTCAGCAGGCAGCTTGAAATCTGGTTTCATAGCAAATGTTCTTCTCTTTCAACGTAAACCGATTATATATTGGGAATGGGCGGGGGGCAAGGGTCCCAAATCCGCCGACGATCCTCCAAACATCCGCCCGGAGAGGGTTCTGGTCCGCATCCCGGGGCAGCTCCAGGGATGCGGCTTCAGCTGGCGCGCATTTTAATCCGGATCGGGGTGCCCAGAAAGGGGGTATGTTCCCGGATTTGATTTTCAATGTAGCGTAGGTAGGAAAAATGAGCCCAGTCCGGGTCATTGACATGCAGCAGGATCAGGGGGGGGTCCGTTTTGACCTGGGTGCCGTAAAAGATCCTGAGATGGTTGCCGGATTTAGATGGGGCGGGATGCTTGTCCTGGGCCCGCTGTAAAATGCGGTTGAGTTGTGATGTAGGCATGCGGTAGGTGCGCTGGTCGAAGACCTCCAGGGCGGTGGGCAGGATCTGATCCACCCGCTGCCCTGTTTTCGCAGAGGTAAAGAGGATGGGCACATAATCCATGAAGCTCAATCTATAACGCACAAATTCCGTGTATTCAGCCATGGTGTGAGTATCCTTGTGCACCAGATCCCATTTGTTGACGATGACCACGACGCTCTTCCATTCTTCCAGGATCCGCCCGGCGATGTGGGCATCCTGGGACCTGACTCCCTCATACCCGTCAATCACCAGCAGGCAGACATCGGAACGCTCGATGGCCTTGAAGGCGCGGATGACGCTGTATTTTTCCACGCCGGTTTCGACGCTGCCCCGCTTGCGGATGCCGGCCGTATCGATGAGGGTAATCGGGGTTTGATCGTACACCAAGCGGGTATCAATGGAATCCCTGGTCGTCCCCGGGATGGGGCTGACGATGACCCGCTCCTCACCCAGGATCCGGTTCAACAGACTGGACTTGCCCACATTGGGTTTACCAACAATCGAAAAGTGAACAGAAGCATCCGGCTCTTCTTCTCCACGTTCGGGAAATGCCTCCACAACGGCATCCAGGAGATCGCCCACACCCGTGCCGTGAATGGCCGATACGGCATGCAATTTTTCAAAACCCAGCTCGAAAAATTGGACCGCATTGTCCCGCGCACGCTGGCTTTCGCACTTATTTGCCACCAAAATCACGGGGGGAAACGGTTCCCCGCCGCGGACTTCCTGCCGTTTCCGCAGCACATCTCCAATTTCGCGGTCCGCTGCCGTGACCCCGTCCTGACCGTCGACCACAAAGAGCACCACATCCGCCTCGCGGATGGCGATATCCGCCTGACCCCGTATGTGCTCGATGTATTGATGCGAGCCCACCGAAAGGGGCTCTTTGCGCTTCCCGAACCCCGCCTGGGTGGGATCGATCCCCCCGGTGTCAATGATGTCAAAATACACCCCCGCCCATTCCGCTTCCGCGAGCAGCCGGTCCCGCGTGGTACCCGGGATCTCATCCACAATGGCCAGGCGTCGTTCTGCAAACCGGTTAAAAAGTGTGCTCTTCCCTACGTTGGGACGTCCAACAATGGCAACAACTGGTTTTCTCATAATTCGTTTCGGGGGGTAAACGGGCACTGCAAAAGCTACCCTTCTGGGGTTGACCCGTTGGAAGGTTCAATGGTGACTTCGACGGTTCCCGGCAAGATGGTCTCCATACTGACGTCTTTTGGCAGGATCTCCACCTCGGGCGTGACTTTGTGGACCCCCTCTTCAAGATCACTTAAATCCACGATCACCCGCACATCCCGCTGGGTCAAATTGTCCAATGTGGGCACAGGACCGTAGATCCCGATATCAACAATGGGAGGTGAAACCTCCGCCTTGAATCCGGGCAAAAGGCCAATGACCTCGACCTCTCTGGTGATTGTCATGTTCGTCTTAATGGTAGTCACGTTGACCTGCACGAGCACGGTGGGATCGCCCACCACGGTGACCCCTTCCGGCAGATCCAATTCCAGAATGGTCTCCATATAATCATCCACTCCGGTTAAATCCAGCGGTTCGGTATTCACGTACCCCGGAAGCTCCTCCACCAACTGGGGGTTCTCGGAAAAGATCATCACGGTGGGGGGGTTGGGCGTGATGCTGGTGAACAGGTAGCCCTCTGCTGCTTTCCCCTGGGTGACCACGTTGACTGCCACATTTCGATATCCGCCCTGGAGGACAATTTGTTGTTCGACTTCCACGGATGTGGGTTCGAGGTCGATCTCCGCCACCTGCTTTCCCTCGTTGTCATAAGGGACAAGAGGGATCTCTTTATTGATGGTTTCATCTGCGTTCGAAATGTCCAGTTCAGCCTTGACCGTATCGACTTTCTGCACCTGGGTTTCTCGTCCCGAGACGGAGACCATCTCGTCGGACCAATTCACCGGCCCCACCTTATACCCCACCGCGGGTTTTCCTTTGATCTCCGTGGCAATGGGTACCTCCCGCCTGACCAGGTTATCCAATGTGATCTGAATCCGTTCGGGGTCTTTGTCCAAGATCCGGATAGGACGAAGTTCATCGGGAACCTCTATTGACACGGGTATATTGTAGGTTCCCGCTTCCAGTCCGGACAGGTCCGCTCTGCCCACCAGGATCTGCTCGTCCCTGATCTGTTCAATCACGCTCTGGGGGGCGAAGACGGTAATCGTCACCTCCTCTGGAATCGGTTCGACAATCACGGTGTTGGCAGGCTGCTCCACCACTTCAAGCGGTATGGAGAGATCGTTCTCCTGGTTGGGGTTGGCGGAGACCACCGCTGACCCCCAGACCACCAGGGCAAAAAGGAAAGAGAGCAGGAGAGTAGACCAATTTCTTCTCAACCAGCGAAAGATATTCATTCACTCATCCCTATTTAAAATTGAAGCTACCTGTTTGAAGAAAGACCTTCCGGATGGTTCGATGGTGAAGAACTCCGCAATGCGTTCCTCCAATTCATCGCCGGGGACATAGCGGTCGATCTTGCCTTCATAAGCCAGAGATATGACCCCAGTTTCTTCAGAAATCACAACCGCTACAGCATCGGTCTCTTCCGCGATCCCCAAAGCTGCCCGGTGCCGAAGCCCCATCGAGCGTTCTGGGGATTCTTCAAGCACGCCGCTGGATGACAGCGGGAGAACGCAGCTGGCGGCAATCAGTGTATCGTCCGCCACGATCACCGCCCCATCATGGAGGGGTGTTTTGGGATGAAATATTTGGATCAGAAGTTCCGCCGTGACTTTGGCATTCAAGACAACACCCGTTTCCACGTACTCCTGCAAAGGATCCAGGCGCCGGAAAACGACCAAACCACCTTCTTTACTCTCGGAGAGTGTCTTCCCCGCCTGTGTGACGGCATGGATGCTTTTCTCTATTTCCGTGGAAAAGCCTTCCTTTGAAAAAAAGGAACCCGTCCGCCCAATGCGCTCCAGCCCCCGCCGGATTTCAGGAGCGAAGACGACCGGGATTGCCAGGAGCAAGGCGGGCAGGGTGTTGGAGACCAGCCAAGAAAACGCGGGCAGGACCCGCAGGCTGGTCAATAAACTGACCGCCACGATCAGGAAAAGGATCCCGCGTAAATAGACCAGGGCTTTGGTATCCCGCAGCACATAGAGGATGAGGAAGAAGACAATGGTGACGAGAAAGACATCCACCACGCTGAGCCAGTTGGCCCGTTCAAATAAAAAAATCAGATAATTAAAGAAATTTCTGATCACCAGTTCATCCTATTCTTCAAACCCCGGTGAGATTACTGCATGGGGCGCAAGATGCGATCTTCACGAAGCTGTTTGAAAAGGAGCACCGTGCCCGGAGGCATGGATTCCATGACCGCGTTCTGCCAGGCTCGAACACCTAAATCCTTCACCGTTCGGGCCCGGTATCCCAGGGAATGCCATACACCTTCATGTTGGGCAAGCAAGGGGGGAAGGAACAACAAAGCCGCCTCGCTCTGCAGCTCCCGTGACGCCTCCTCCACATACTTCAATAGGGCCTGCAGTCCCCGCTGGAAATTTACGCCTTCCTTGATCATCACATCATCAACACGGGTAATCAGGTTCTCCACCTGCCAGCCGAGCAGCCCGACAATCTCCTCACCTGACAAGAGCAGCATATACGCCTTTTCCCCAAAAGCTGCCATGACATCGGAGCGGGTCATATGCTTCCGGCCCTTCGTGTGTTTATTGATGAACCGGGCAATTTGATCCGTCTGCTCCGGCGTGGCCCGCTGGATGTCCAAATCGCCAAAGGCTTTTTTAGGGATCCGCTTGTACTCAGGTTCCGCCTGGGTGATGTCTTCCCAGGCATCCAGGACCTGGTTCCAGGTTTTTTCAAATGAGGCGTCATTCTCAATGATCACATCCGCTTTCTTCACCTTCTCCGAAGTGGGGGGCTGGGATTCGATGCGGCGCTGCGCCTCTTCTTTGCTTATCTCACGTTTTTCAACAAGGCGTTTCAGCTGAATCGCCGGGGCCGCCCGGGTGACCCAAATTTGATCACATAGGGTGTGCAAATCGGTTTCCAGAAGTTTAATGGCTTCAATGACCACAACCCGCTGCTCAGAACGGTCAACCAAAATATGCAAAGCTTTGCGTACAAGGGGATGCACAATCTCTTCCAGTTTGACCATGGCCTCCGGGTCCGCAAAAACCAGCCGGCCCAGCTTCTGGCGGTCGATTTCCCCGTTCTCCCCCAAAACCCATTTCCCAAAGGTATCGATCACATCCTGATATCCAGGCGCGCCTTCAGAAATCGCCCGATGAGATAACACATCCGCATCAATCCCATAGGCGCCCAGGTGTTCTAGCATTTTACGTACCACACTTTTCCCAGTGGCGATATTTCCGGTCAAGCCTATGGCGTATTTTCCTCGCCAGGCGCTCATATTCCCTCCCTCACCTATCAAATCAGCAGGCAATGGTTATCCTTCATTGTAGTCTGGGGTGGAAAGAATGTCAATTAACAACCGCGGGAAATGAAACAGGGCTCCCCGCGAACTCCCTCCGGAGAAAGTACAGCCTGCCCCCTCACTCCATGAACTTCTCCGCAAAATGGCAGGCCACATAATGGCCGGGTGCCAGCTCACGGAAAGCGGGTTCTTCCTCAGCGCAGATCGATTCGGCATACGAGCACCGGGGGTGGAAACGGCAGCCGGAAGGCGGGTTGACAGGATTCGGGATCTCCCCTTTGGGTAAAGGCTCTGTGCGCCGCTGCCGAGGATCGGGAACGGGAACCGCAGCCAGGAGGGCCTGTGTATAAGGATGCAAAGGATGAGAAAAGAGCTCATCGATATCCCCCATCTCAGCCAATTTACCAAGGTAGAGGATGCCAATCCGATCACAGATATACTTCGCCGTGGCCAAGTCATGTGTGATATACAGGTAGGTAAGGTCGAACTCCTCCTTCAAATCCAACATCAGCTCCAGGAGCAGCGCCCGAACGGAGACATCCGCCATGGCGATGGGCTCATCCGCCACAATCAATTCGGGCCGGGTTACTAGGGCCCGGGCCAACACGATGCGCTGCCGCTGACCGCCCGAAATCTGGTGGGGATATAAATCGTAGAAGTTATCGGGGGGGACCAAACCTACCGCTTCCAAAATATCAAAAACACGCTGTTTTCTCTCCCGGGCGTTCAGGCCTTCAAAGTGAATCTGTGCCGGGTGTTCGATGGCTTTCCCGATCGTCATCCGGGGGTTAAGGGAAGCCAGCGGATCTTGAAAAACCAGCTGCATGCGCGAACGGAGGCGGCGCATTTTTTCCGCCGAAAGTTCCGATAGATCCAGATCGTCAAACACGATCTTCCCGCCTGTAGGATCAATCAACCGCAGCACCGACCTGCCGATGGTAGATTTTCCCGAACCGCTTTCTCCCGCCAACCCGAAAACCTCCCCTTTCTGGATGGAAAACGTGACGCCGTCCACGGCCTTCAAGGAAGGGATCTCTCCCTGGGATAAGATATTGACGATAAAGCCCGATTCAACGGGAAAATACTTTCGCAGGTTTACGACGTCAAGCAGACTATCCTCATTCATAGGATGTGCTGTTTCCTCTTTGATTTGGGTAGGTCGATCAGCCACGGTTCACCTCCACAGGTGCGACCTCATCATAGAGATAGCAAGCTGCATTCTGCTTACCCTCCAGGGTGGCTAAGGCCGGTTCCTTCCGACCACAGATCTCCATCGCATAGGGGCACCGGGGGTGAAAACGGCATCCCTGGGGAGGGTCGAGCAGGTTCGGTGGCATCCCCTCCATTTGATACAGCTCTTCGTCATCAATTTCGATGTTGGGAACGGAGTTCAAGAGACCCTGGGTGTAAGGATGTTTGGGGTTGAGGAAGACATGACTAATATCCCCCACCTCGACAATTTTCCCAGCATACATCACAGCCACACGGTCCGAAACCTCAGCCACGACGCCGATGTTATGGGTGATCAGCAAAATCGTGAGGTCAAACTCCTTCTGAAGATTTTTTAGCAGGTCTAAGAATTTCGCTTCCACAATCACGTCCAAAGAGGTTGTAGGTTCATCAGCAACCACAAGCTTTGCGCGCAGCGCCAAGGCCAGGGAGATCATCACCCGCTGGCGCATGCCCCCGGACATCTGATGGGGATAATCCAACAGGCGTTCGCTGCGGATCCCGAGAAGTTCAATTAATTCTTCCGCCCGTTCTTCCGCCTCCTCTTCAGAAACCGGCTTATGGGTCAGGATCGTTTCTGTGATATGATCGATAATCCGCTGCACAGGGTTCAGGGATGTCATCGGGTCCTGAAAAATCATCCCCAACTCCGCACCCCGAACATGGGTCATGTCCAAATCTGAGAGCTGCATCAAGTCCCTGCCTTCCAGGAGCAGTTCTCCGGATTTGATCTCCGCCGGGCCGACGTGCAGCCGCAGTAAGGCCTTGCCCAGTGTTGATTTCCCGCACCCTGATTCCCCCACTAGGCCTAATATTTCTCCCCGGCGCAAATCCATGGAAATATTATCCACAGCAACCACAGACCCCGCCCGGGTGTTATAAGCAACGGTTAAGTCACGAACCGAATATAAGATATTGTCCTGCATTAACGCTCCCTCAGCTTCGGATTAAAAATTTCCATCAACCCTTCCCCCATCATCGTAAAGGCCAAGACTACTAACATGATCGCCAGTCCCGGAAAAGTGATCATCCACCAGGCAGTTTGGATAAATCGCTGCCCCCGGGCAAGATCAATCCCCCAATCCGCGATGGTAGGGGGCAGCCCCAAACCCAGGAATGACAACCCCGCCCCAGTGAGGATGGCATCTGCGACGTTCACGGAAAAGATGATCGCCACGGAAGGGATGACATTGGGATAAATATACCGCCGGAGAATTTCCATGCGGCGCGCTCCAATGCTCCGGGCGGCTTCCACGTAAATTTCCTCCTTGACAGCCAGGGTCTGTCCGCGGACGATCCGGTAATACGTAGGAATGTAAAGCACAGCGATAGCTACAATCACGTTAAATACGCTGGGCCCCAGCACAGCAGTGATGGCGATAGCCAGGATCAGCCCCGGAAAGGCGTATAAACTGTCCATCAGCAGGCTGAGAAGACGGTCAAAACGCCCACCTAAATAACCGGCGGTCAGCCCCAGCGGGACGCCAAAAAACAGCGCTACGGTAGAGGCGCTGAATCCGATCAGGAAAGCGACCCGCGTGCCCCAGATCAGGCGTGAGAAAACATCCTGCCCGATCTCGTTGGTCCCCATGATAAACTCGCCCTGCGTGGCCCGACCTCCGGTGATGCTGCTCGCCGCGCGCAATCCAGGAAAGTCTTCGGATAAATCTTCAAAGTCCCCGGACTGCACTACTGCGGCTTCTACTTCTCCATCCGCTACCGCCTGGAGCATAGCTTCCCTGCTATCATACCTTTCGGTGCGGGGCCGCAGCCGGAGGTTTCCCCCGCTTTCCCTCAGCTCTTTATCAATCTGTTGTGCTTTTTCGTTTAGAGCACCAGAGGACGGCAAGCCCTGCACGACAGCGACGGGAGCCCTCCCTTCCTCGATAGGTCGAGCGAGGTCCCCCAGTTTCTCAACTTCTGATTCACGCTGCACAACCAGGAGGGGCACTGCTGGGACCTCTCCGGGCGCCAAGAAGCGGGGACCGACGAGTTCATGAGGGCCATACGGTGAAAACACACCGGGGATGACCGCAAGCAAGAAGAAACCGAAGACCATTAACGAAGAAATCGCCACCAACCACCAGTCCGCCCCGTACCATTTGCGGGCCAATAACAGGCGGCGGACGAATCCCACTTCCTGAAGTTCTGCCCTCCAGGATGATTCGGCGTCTTGTTTTTCCTCTACCTTCTTATCCAGGTACGTCATGGTTAGTATCTCACTCGGGGATCTATTAACGAATATATGATATCAACAGTCAAACTGATCAAAGCCACAAAAAGGGCAAAGATCGTGATCACGCTTTGCACCGCCGTGTAATCCCGTGAGGTGATCCGTTCCACAAGGTAACTCCCCAGACCGGGCCAGGAAAACACGGTCTCTGTGAGAACGGCTCCAGCGAGCAGGATCGCAACCTGGAGCCCGATCAGGGTCACAATGGGTATCAATGCATTCTTCAAGGCGTGGACATAGATGAGTACGCGTTCCCGGAGCCCCCGCGCCCGGCCAGCCTGGATGTAATCAGCCTGGAGGGTTTCGATGACATTGATGCGGGTCAAACGCACAAAGACGCCCGAGAGGATCAATCCCAAGGTAATCGTGGGCAGGATGAGATGGGTGAGCACGGATCGGAACGCGGCCCAATTCCCGCTGATCACTGTGTCAATGAGATATAAATTCGTTTTGCGTAGCAGGGTGGTGCCGATCACAGAATCGATCCGTCCGGAGATAGGAAGCCAATTTAACTGCACTCCCAGGAGAAGCTGGAGCATTAACCCGAACCAGAAAATGGGCAGCGAGTAGATGATCACCGAATACATGCGCAGGGCATAATCCGCGAACCGCTTGCGGCGGGAAGCGGCGAATGTGCCAGAAAAAACACCCAGGGTCAAAGCCAGCACAGCAGAAGGCACTACCAACTCCAGCGTGGCCGGAAAGCGTTCGCTCATTTCATCAACGATGGGCCTGTGGCCCCCCGTCAATGAGCGCCCGAAATCTAAGGTAACAGTGTTCCAAAGAAATTTTCCATACTGGACAATCAACGGATCGTTGAGTCCCATCTGTTCTTTGATCCGCGCGATGTTTTCCGGCGTGCCTTTGGGTCCCAAGGCTGAAGAGACGGGATCGCCGGGCAGGACGCGCATCACAAAAAAGATCAAACTGGCCAGGATGAAGACCATGGGGACGGTGAGCACAATGCGTGTCAGAACATAGCGGCGCAAGCCCAGTGATCCCTGTACAAAGACATAAATAAGACCAATTAAGGCAGGAAGACCTATAATAAGTGTAATAAGTGCAATGGGTGACATAAAAATTCCTGGGAGAAAAGGGGGTGGGTTTCCACCCACCCCCTGCCTGACGAAGTTATTCTGCTAACTGCAGTGTAGCGTAATTAAACTCAAGGGTAGGACCGATGTTCAGGGTTTCAGGAGTAGCAAAGTTGTCCATTCCCATGACATTTTCGCGGTAGACGACATGCTCCGATTCGAAGAACAACGGCAGGGTGACCACTAGGTCAGCATACACCTTCTGCGCTTCCCGGTAAAGTTCCTCACGCTTCTCAATGTCTGTCTCATTGTCGGCTTGCGCCAAGAGATCCACCAGTTCTTCAGCTTTGTCATTGATCGGTTCGCCGTAATCCGACCCTTCTTCAGAGAGGGCCACCATCGTACCCAGACCGCCGTTGTACACAAAGGGGTCAAGGTAGTTGGAGGGGTCAGGATAGTCGAAGAACCAGCCCAGCACACCGATAGGATAGGCTTCTCCACCCGTGAGGGCGGTGACATATGTGCTCCATTCCTGGGCCTGCAGTGTGACATCAATGGCACCGGTCGCCTCAAGCTGCTTTTCGAGAACTTCCATCCAGGCAGATGTGGAGGCCCCGTAGTGCTCAGGCGGGTACCACATTTCCAGTTCCAGCGGGTTGTCCTCTGTGTAACCAGAGTCGGCCAGGAAATCTCGGGCCGCGTCCAGATCCGGCGAAGCGTACATGGTATCAAAGGCTTCATTGGCGCCCAAGAAACCGGGGGGGACCATGGAGTAGAGAGGTGAGACCTGTCCACCGAAGACCGTGTCAGAAATCTCATCGCGGTCAATGGCGGAAGCCACCGCTTTGTAGACATTGGGGTCATCCATGGGGGCAATCGAGTGATTGACGATCAAGTAGCGGATGGAACCACCGTTGATCGTGCCTACGGTCAAGTCTTCGATCCCTTCCAGCTGGCCGATGAGCTCGGGGCCTAGGATGCGCCACGCAACGTCGATCTCGCCGTTCTGAACGGCAAGCGCCATCGTCTGCGGGTCCGCAAAGTAGCGTACGATGATGCGGTCCACCTTCGGCTGCATTTCCCCGTTGTAGTGCGGATTCGCTTCCAGGACCACCTGTTCGCCCTGCGTGTACTCGGAGATGAACCAGGGTCCAACACCGTACACAGGCGCTTCAGGGAATAACACACATTCATCCTCAGGGAATATATCCGGATGGGCCGGTACGTAAGAGGCGCTGGCCATGATCTGCGGGAAGTACGCCACCGGGGTCTTTAGGTTGAAGACCAAGGTGCTTTCATCAGTGGCCTCAATGCTTTTGACATAGGGCGTCGCAAGCGCGTTGGCAACGCCGTTGGGGCAATCGGGCCCAATGGTTAAAAGGCGATTCAGCTGCTGGGCGTACATTTCAGCGGTGAGTTCGGTGCCGTCACCGAACTTAATGCCATCGCGGAGTTTGAACGTGTACGTCATTCCATCGTCCGAGACCTCAGGCATGCCCGTGGCGAGGCCGGTAGTCAGTTCAGCTGTTCCCGGCTTCCATTTCAGCAGCCCTTCTCCCAAATTCTTGATCAACTCCCAGTCGCGCACGGAATAAGCATCCGCGGGATCCAAACTGGCAATCCGGTCTGTGGTGCCGATCACGACGGTGGTGGGCTCCTCTCCAACACCAGGTTCCTCCTGTGCAGGCTGACAGGCACCAAGCACCAAACCCGCCAACAACAACACAGCTAATAGAAGATAAAACTTCTTCTTCACATTTTCCTCCTTATTCAGAAAATATTCGTGGGTAATTCTTTCATAATGGGTTCAGGTTGAATCGAAATAAAAGAGAAACATCACCTCCTTTGGTTAACAGCGGTGGTTTTGGGAACTGTGTAATAACTAAAATCACTGTGGCCAAACGCCAAGAATCCACAGTGAAGACCCTGCCTACAGCCAGTTATTCCCCGCTCTCGCCCAGGTTCCCGATATCAGTGCGGAAACGAGAAGATGAGCGCGACTAATATCAGGATTTCTCCTTGAAGGCAAAACTTCAAGGATGCCGCTGTCTTATATAAATTACATACTTGGGATTTGATTATAAATCACTTTGAGAATCTGTCAACTTTTTTGCCCGAAAGGGACGCCGTCTTTCCTCACCAACCCCGACCCGCCATGAATGTTTAAAGGGAAGGTCGACAGAGGCAGAGGCATCACTTCCTTCCCTTATGCATCGTCAAAAGGATGAAAAACTACTCCTGTGGGGGAGGTTCGATGAACCCTGCCTTCTTCATCATCTCCGTTAGATCCCGGGAGCGTTTGATGACCGCTGTGGCGTGATCAAAGAGCTCTTGATAGGATTTCTCCAGACGCGCCACCCCCTGCTCCTTGGCCTTCATGCCCACCGCGGCTGCCTCACGGGGGAACACTTCCCAATCATCCATGGTGGGTAAAATCTGCTCCTCGTGAAGGTCGTCGCCGATCTGATCTGCCAGCGCTTCCGCAGCCGCAAAGCACATCTCATCGGTAATGGTCGTGGCCTGTACATCGAGGGTGCCGCGGAAGATGCCCGGGAATCCTAAAGAATTGTTGACCTGGTTAGGGAAATCCGAACGGCCGGTGGAGACGATGCGGGCGCCCGCTTCTTTTGCCAGCCAGGGCCAGATTTCAGGGATGGGGTTGGCGCAGGCGAAGACAATCCCGTCTTCATTCATGCTGCTGACCCACTCCGGTTTAATGATCCCCGGACCGGGTGTGGAAAGGGCGATGACCACGTCCACGCCCTGCATGGCTTCGGCGATGCCCCCTTTCCTGCCTTCTTGATTGGTGACCCGGCACAGGTGCCACTTTTCAGCATAAGCCTCTTTCTGCCGCTCAATATCCTCGCGGTGGGCCCCCAAAATACCCGTGCTGTCCACCATGATGCATTTTTTAGGATTCACGCCCCAGCTGAAAATCAGGCGCGAGATGGCCACGTTTGAGGCGCCGGTGCCGATGAAAGCGATCTGGATCTCATCTTTCTCCTTGCCCACAATCTTGAGGGCGTTCATCAACCCCGCTAGGGTGACCGTGGCTGTGCCCTGCTGGTCATCATGCCAGACCGGGATTTCCGCCCGCTCCCGCAGCTCATCCAGGATCTGGAAACATTTCGGCTGGGAGATATCTTCCAGGTTTATCCCCCCAAATGTGTGTTGGAAAAGCATTACGGCTTCCACGAACTCATCAGGATCCCTGGTATCGAGCATGATGGGCACAGCGTCTACACCCCCTAAATATTTGAAGAGCAGCGCCTTCCCTTCCATGACCGGCATGCCGGCTTTGGGGCCGATGTCTCCCAACCCTAAGACACGCGTGCCGTCGCTGACCACAGCAATCGTGTTTCCCTTGTTGGTATGCTGATAGATTTTCTCCGGGTTCTCGTAAATATCGCGGCAGGGAGCAGCCACACCCGGCGTGTACCAGATCGCGAAGTCCTCAATCCCCCGCACCGTGCACTTCAACGTCGTTTCCATCTTCCCCTTGTAAAAGGGATGCAGTTTCAACGCCTCCTGGGCTGGTTTTTCTGCCTTCTGTAATAATTCTTCTACATCCATTTTCTCAGCTGACATCTCATTTTCCCAATCGCACTCTATCTTAGGTAAGGATCTATCACACGCAGCGTATCGTGATCAGGCCTTCGTTGACCCGAGCCCTCCAGAAGTGTTTCCCCCTATTGCCGGTCCAAGATCACATCTGCATCCTGAAAAAAACAGCTGCCAGAAAAGACCTTCTGACAGCTGTTTCAAAGGGACGGAAGCGGATCTTACCTCTCCAAGAAGGAGTCGGCGTAGATGACTTTATTGAGCAAAACCTGGACCGTTTTCCAAACCGCAGCCTGTTCAGGGTCCTCCATATCCACATCTTCTTTGGAGAGCTCATCCATGGCTGCGACCTTGTCATGCAAAGTGATGTACAGTTCTCCAAGGGGCGTGCTGTCATCCCGTTCTTCCACGATGCGAATGGCTTCCTTCAATTCCTCATCCAGAGGATCGGCGATCATCATCTTCAACCCCGCGCCCATCAGCATCACGCCATAGACCCGGTTCAGCAGGGGGCGAATTTCATGGGGTACGGAATTCGAGACGTTGGAAAGACCCACAGAAACCGAAGGGGGGGGATCGCCGGCATACTGCAGGGTGCGCACAGCCTCAATGCATTCCGGGCAGTACTCCTGGCACCCGGAAACCGTCAGGACCAGGGGGTCGATGATCAGGTCGGGGATGTCCAGGCCAACTTCCATAGCCCGGGGAATGAGGTGCTCAAGGGCCAAATTGACGCGCTCATCCGCGCCCACCGGGATGCCGCCTTTGGCCATCGTCAAGGCGATTAACCGGGCGTCATATTCCACCGCAACGGGGGGAACCGACTCCAGTCGCTCCGGTTCGGCAGAGGTGGAGTTGATGATGGGCTGAGCTTTAGTGACCTCTTTCAGCCCCGCTTTAATGCCATCCAGGTTGGTGCTGTCGAATGAAAGAGGGACATCCACCACTTTTTCAACCGTCTTCGTGATCCAGGGGAACGTCTCCTGCCAATCGTTTTTCTGCCGGCCCAAATTCAAATCCAGGGCCTGCGCGCCGGCCTCTACCTGGGCCACCGCCAGCTCCTGGAAAAATTTCTCATCGCGCTCTGCGAGGGCTTTTTTGACTTTGGGCGATATGATATGAATGTTTTCTCCGATAATGTACATGTGCGAACCTCCTTTGAGGTGCATGCTAAATCCGCCGTCCGCGGCGAACATAATCTAAGCGCTCATTCTGTCCAGGGCCTCCTCCACACTCGGGAAGCGGGAAAGGTCCGTGTGGGGTAAAAACATGGCTGAGGTAAAGGCATCATAAAAACGGTTGTCCGCGGAAAGTTCAAGGTAGGTCATCCGGTCCGCGATATCCTTAATCCGCTCCCGGGCTTCCATATCGATTAAAGCTCGATGGGCGCCGCGGATGGAGGTGTTTCCCAGGAACTGGAACTTATCCCACTCCATGTCGGGCAGCAAACCGATCTGAATGGCCTTTTCTACGTTAATATATTTCCCAAAGGCGCCGCCGATCAGGACCCGCTCAGCGGTTTCCAGGGGGACCCCCACGCTGTCCGATAAGACGGTAAACCCGGCGAAAATAGCCGCTTTGGTGCGGACCAGGTTATCAATATCGACATCCGTGATCACGATATCCTCTCCTGCGGCCGACTCTTCAGCCCAGACGACGACATATTCTCCACCGTGTTCCCCCCGTCGAACGCGCTCCGTGTCAAGCGTGGTATTGACGCTCCCATTTTTATTGACCACCCCGGTCATGAACATCTCCGCCAAGAGGGAGATCAAGGCGCTGCCGCATAACCCTTTGGGGGGCCGTTTGCCGATCACATTCCAGGTGGGTTCATATGTCTCGCTGTTGATCCAGACGTCATCGATGGCGCCCAGGGTGGCTCGCATGCCGTGCAGCACCCCTGAGCCCTCGAACGCCGGGCCGGCAGAACAGGCACAGGTCACCAGCCACTCTTTGGAGCCCAGGACGGTCTCCCCGTTGGTCCCCACATCCAGGAAGAGCGTGACCTGCTCCGAGTCATCCATGCCGGAGGACAACACGCCGGCAGAGATATCAGCGCCGACATAACTGGCCACACCCGGCAGGCAGTCCAACACAGCCTCACCGTGGGTGTCCAAGCCAACCTCACCAGCAGAAAGGAGCGGGATATGGTTGATAGCAGTCACAAAGGGTGTCAAACGGATGCTGGAAGCAGGGATATCCAGGAAAAGGTGTATCATCGTGCTGTTACCCGCCAGGGTGACCTTATAAATCTCCTCTTTCTGGGCCCCGGATCGTTCGCAGAGCCGGCCTATCAATTCGTTGATCGTTTCCACAACCAGCTCCTGCAATTTCTGATCCCCTTCCTCTTTACTGGCGTAGATGATGCGGGAGATGACATCATCCCCCCGTGATATCTGTTTGTTGTACTCAGCCGCTGTGGCTGCCACCTCACCGATGTTCAGGTCCACCAACCAGGTGGTGACCGTTGTCGTGCCGATATCCACCGCAATGCCCCACAGCGGATCGTCCTCCGGGACCTGACCCGGTTTGATATCCACCAATCTGGGAACGGATACTGATCCCCTCCACTCCGCGTTGTTCAGGATCAGGGCCACCTCCCATTCCTCCTCCCGGAGAACAGGGCCAATTTTCCTGATCACATCCAGATCCGCCCGTAGACTTTCTGCCCCTATCTCCTGACGCAGAGCGGCCTGGAGCCGGCTCCAATCGTCCGTTTGATCCTCCATGCTGGGCGGGGTGATGGTCAGGTTCAACCGCCGCAAAGTTTGGGCGGACTCCGGATCATACCCTGCCGGCAGCGTGACTTCCGCTTCCCGGTGGTCGGTGGTCAGGCGGCGTTTGATTTGCTCCTGCGGTGGGACAGTGAGGGAGACATCCCCTTCTACCACCGTCTGGCAGGCGAGGGCATACCCCTGCGCGACATCGTTGGCAGATAGCCGAAGGGTGCTTCTGCGACGCACATCACCGGATTCCACTTTAACAGCGCAGCGCCCACAGCGCCCCTGACCTCCACAGGGCTGATTGATCTCCACCCCCGCCATCTGGGCCGCTTCCGCCAAGGTCGTGCCTTTCGGGACCTGAACTGGTTCATCAGCCAGGTCAAATGTCACCGTATAGTCTGTCATATCGCACACCGTTAAAGGTGAAGGAAAAGGTCAACCCGGCTGGAGAGCGTCCCGCCGGGTGATGAGAATTTACAAAACTTGCTTCAAATAATTGGGTAAATCCACCGCCTCGCGGGGCCCCACTTTCACCGACCAATCCGGCAGTTCCTCCTCCAGCTCGCCGGACAGGACAGCCACATGTCCGGGCAGGACAATGCGCATTTCCCCGTCAAGCTTGGAAGCGGCATCGAATTCTTTGACATCTTTGGCTATGCTCACCGCATCGAATTTTCCTGCTGCCCAGGCTGTGAGCACGCTCATGCCTTCAGCATCTGATACCAGCAGCCAGGCGGGTACACCCACACTCTCCACCTCGTTCGCCACGCTGAAATAGGTGATGCTGAAGTTCGTGGTCACCAGCACCGGATCCGAGGGGGAGGGGTCGTTGATCTCGTAGATCCCCGGCGTGACCTGGATCGGCTCCTGGGGGTTGGTGAAAATATTTTCCCGGAGCACCAACAAAGGGTAGGCCAGGGCTGGTTCGAAGTGGTCCATGACGATGAAGCCACCGTACTTGCCAATCGCCTGGGCTGCCAGATTGATCTCCCGGTCCAGATCGCCCACATCCCCCGGGATGTTGAGAATGGGATACCCCAAGGGCCGGAAATTTTCCTTGAGCGCCATCCGCCGGGTGATCGTGTTCGCGATCAGCGTACCGTGCATGCTACGCTGGGCGGGAGAAATCACGATGTCCTCCACCCCTGCATCCGTCACTTTTTTGACCAAAGCCACTGCCTGATCGACGTCATTCGCTTCCACAGCAAGGGGGAACCCATGGTCCGCCGCCAGGGAAGCCATCTCCTGCCAATTCTCTTCCGTCGCATGAGCCAGGAGGGGAACCTCGTCGTCCCCCACATGCTGTAAACCGTCCGTGATCTGATCCTTTTCCCCTATCAAAATCAGGGGAAGATCGGTCACCTCGCGAACCGCAGCTACCGCCTCTCCGAAATCTCCTCCATCAGCCTGCACCGCGATCCCGTCCATGCGCAGCTCAATCCCCACATAATCCGCCTCAAAGGCGTCCACGGGCTCGACTCTTGCTTTGATCTTGTCGGGAGAAAGTGAATCCCGGACCCGAACGAAGAGCCCCGAGCGGGAGTAAAATTGCTTTTTATGCCGGAAGAGGACGACCTCATTCCCCGCCTCGACCTGATAACCGTCCGACTTGATCTTGAAGGGACGGACAGGAGGCGCAGAGGCTTCGGACAATTTTTCCTTGGATTCCTCGCTGACGTGAGGGCATTTCGCCAACTCTACCTGTTTCGAGGCGAGCTTCATGGCAAAAGCTAAACATGTGGGAAAACCGCAGTCCTTACAGTTCGTCTGAGGAAGTAGTTTGTAAATCTGAATACCTGATAGGGCCATGGTTAGTCTCCGTGTCTTGGCAGTTAGGCTTGCATTAGATCTTGAATGGCTTCATGCGTGCGTTTCACGCTTTTGGGATGGCGCAGGACAACGAGGTCAGCACCGGCTTCCACGAGCATGACGGACGTCAGGGACTCCCAGTTAAGAGCCCGCGTTTCCCAATCCCCCCAGGATTCGGGCACATCATCCCCAACCTGGGATTCTTTCGCTTTCCAACATTCCTCACCTGGCGTGACCAGCATGGGCAGCTGTGTCATGCTGTCTCCCTGCAGGGCAGCGATCCGCAGGCGCTCCATGACGGAATATCCGTATTCAAACCCGTACCCTAAAGCGCCGGTAGTAGGATCCATGATCACGCGATCCAAAGGCATGCCCATGTCACTGATGAGGATGTTCAGCTGCTTGGCCAGGTTGACATCCATAGCTGTGCGGGCGACGACCAGATGATCATTCGCCAGAGCTGAGGCCACAATGGTGCGGTAATTCTTTTCCTCGCACACCCCAAGCGCTAAGCGTTCCCCTTTGCAAGCGTTGGAAATCTCCACTAACAATTCATTATCTTTTTCAGGTTGACCGGGGCCAAAGACGATCATCGGCAGCCCGGAGGCTTCCAGGGCAGCTTTCACTGCCTTAACCGCATGTTCAGGGGTGGTGAGTTCTCCTTCCGCGTCCGTCAAGGAAAGGTGCATCAAAATCACATCCGCCCCCGCTTCCTCCGCGGCCTTTGCCCACTGCCCGGGGTCATCCATGACATCGTCCCAGGTTTCCATCAGGAGCTCCGACCAGCCGTCCGGACGCCGGTCCATGATTTCTACCGCCACGACCGGCCGATGGGGTATTTCCCCTTCAAAATGCAGGAATGGCATGGCCGTTTCGCCGCCGATGGTCACGGTCTTGGACCGCGTCCCCTCTTCATCTTCGGTGGCACCCAGGACCACTTCCCGGACGGCTCCATCCCACGATTCAAGGGAGATGTCCACCTCTGTATCGCTGTCGATCCAGGGTTGATCGGGCGGTAATTCCACCTTCTCAGGCTTTTCAGCTTCTGGACCCTTATCTTTTTCACGGGCAGGTGGGGCAGCTTTGGGCAGCTCCCCTGCCTCAGGAAGTCCCATCCCCTCCACATCAAGCCCTTCCAGCCCTCCTAATTCAGCCAGAGCAGCTACCAGCGCCCGGCGCAGGATGTTGACAGCTCGTTCCGCGCGGTCCGTTTCCCCGGCGGAAGGAGAAGGCGCCTGCGATGCCGGAGAGGGTTTATCCGGTTCAGGCTCGATTTCGGCTTCGGGCTCTTTCTCCTGCTCTTCCTTGGCTTCCGCCTCCTGGTCTGCTTCCGCGACAATGGCCTCCGCCTGGGAGATGATGTCCTCCGATTTTTCCTCTTCAGCCTCCTTCTCAGCCACGACCGGCCCTTCAGAAACGCCCGCCTCCATGGAGGGCATATCCAGGACCGGGTGGTTTTTCTCCTCCACCCAGGCCTCTAATTCTTCCACAGACGTGACCACATCGCCATCAGCGATTTTATCAATCATGCCGGGAACACCTTCTCGCTCAGCTGCCGCTTCCAGCTCCGTGCGCATGTTCTCTTTGACGTTTTTGCTCAACCAGACGATGCGCTTGAACCCGCCGTCAGCGGAAATGAATTTCGGGCTCAGGAGGTAATACTTGCCCACCCCCATCACGCCGGGTGTTTGGACACCGCCCCCCGCCATGCCGGCCAGGGTGCTGAACTTCATACCCATAGGCGTCATCCCCGTGTCCTCCCGACTGACGACCATCACCCCTTCCACTTCCGGGATATAGGTCACAATGCACTCAAAACAGCCGCAGGCCGTCATCGGGTTTTCCATGATGGAATACATGGTCACCTCTTCCACAGAGCCGTGGGAGGCCTGTTGGGTATACTCGATCGTCCCCTCCCAGTATCCCTTTTCCATGTCATAACACTCGCCGAGATCAATGGGCTGGTTGGGTCCAGTGGGATCGATATTGTAGGACGCCTTGCAGTCCAACCAGTTATACGCCCCGCACAAACCCAGCCTTTCCGGGCTGACAATGCAGACATGATCGGGGGCAAAGCTTTGGCACAACGTGCAGGAATAGAAAACATCCACGGAGTCGTCCGTCATATCCGCCAAGCGCTTATTCCGGTAATCATACGCTTCGCGGGCTTCCGCCAGATGTTCTTCCATATCCTCAGGTTTGGTATAGATTGTGACCTGAACTTTGTCCAGAACCGTGCCAAAATTACCGTGCAGCCGGGCGTGAATGATCTTGCCAAAGTCCTCCAGGGTAAACCCTTTTTCCGCCGCAGCCTTGGAGATCCGGATCCAGGCGATGTCCCGCTGTCCGATATGTTGGATGCCGGAAGCGCCGTTGAGGAAATCATGGATCTGGCGTTCCAGAACCGGTTCAAAGTCTTCCTCCATTTCCCGCCCTGCCACCTGGACAACGATGCCCATATCCATGGAGCCTTCTTCCTCCACGTCCTCAAACCCGTCACCGATGACCTCAATTTTGCCGTCGGTGATCGCATCCATGGGCGCCATTTTCAGGTATTCGAAGGCCCGGGAATGTTTCCCGCCAAATTCCACCCGCATGTCCGCCCGGCGGACGACCTCCCCCTCAAACGCTGAGCCGTAAGGGACCGGGACGGGAACATCCGTGATCTTGATCTTTACCCCGCGGACCTCAATGCATTTCTGGACTAATTTCTTCGCCCTCTCCTTGTCATTTTCCCCTTCAATTTGATCAAAGGGCATGCTGACCACGTGCTCATAGGTGGTCACGCCAGTGGGTAAGATCTCCGGGATCACGGTGTCGGCGATGACAGGGAAGCCAAAATTAATCGCACCTGCCGCCGCGGCGTACTTCAAATCATCCACCTCGCCCAGGGCCATCACGAAGGCAAATACTCGCTCCCGGTTGTAAAGCAAGATATCCCGGGCGTTTCCCGCTTTGATTCCCCCGAAAGTTAAGGCGGACCGGGTGGCAAACCCCAAAGCATAGATCGCGCTCAGGGTGTCCGTCCCGAAGGGAACGGTGTAGGTATCGTACCCGAGTTCAACGCCTTCCTCCTGCAGCTGGTCAATGATGCTCCTGCCATTGACATTCCCGGACAAGAAGGTCAAAATACTGCGCTGCTGCAGTTCCCGCACAATCTGCACAGCCGCTTCATTAGAACGGGCAGCGCCGACGATGGCCGCAAAACCGGGCATGCGCCCATCTACTAACTGAATACCCCAGGACCGGAGCTGAATGTCATCAATCGGGCCGTTGAGGTGACCTTGAATGGCGCCTTCATCTCCCTCATACATCGTCCCGCCGGAAAGCTCAACATCGGGGTATCCTTCAGGCTGCAGGCCGTATACAAAGCGGATGGCTTCGATGACCTCCGCAGCCATGAGAGTGGCCATCCCGCTGTCCAGGGTCTCCCCCAGATAGGGGGTCCACTTATCCTGGGAAGGGATGGGGTGGAGCAGCCGCCTGGCGTACTCCAGGACCTTTTCCAGCTGACCGAGGGTTTGCACCTCCATCCCGGTCATCCCGTAGATCAAGGGCAGATAATAGGCTGTGTTTGGAAACTCAACTTTGGTGTCCGGACCTTTCTCATCGAGGGCAGTCTGGAGCATAGTCTCCGCTTCAAAGACCAATGCGTTCGCGCCGCGGACCGCTCGAGTAGCAATGTACTTTGACATGTAATGTTTCTCCTTCAGTTCACCTTGACGCCGTAAATCGCTTTGCGGCGTTCTTCAAGGGATAGTTCCTCAAGTTCCAGCATGCGGTCGTCCCCGCTCTGACCGAACCGGGTGGGATCATAAGCATCCAGCCCGAGTTCTTCTCGCTTCTTGTCGATGTGGTCCAGGGTGGCCTGGATCATATCGTCTGCATCGGGGATAAATTCCAACTTGCCGCCCACCTGCTCCTCCCATTCTTCACTGATCAAGCGGGAGACGATATCGCTGTCAGACACCCGATCCGGCATCCCACTCACGGGCGAGGTACCGCCAAAGATCACGTACACGCCTGAAGCCACGCAGTAGGTGCCGATGGAAAGCGCTTTTTCGCTCATCCATTCGGGCGCCAGGCCCACAGCCGGGATCATGTCCATGTCGTCACCCAATCCCCCTTCTTCTACCATCTGGGCGATCACAGTCAGAATGCGGCTGTTGTCCACACAGCTGCCCATGTGCAGCACCGGGGGCATACCCGTTGCCTCACAGATCTCCCGCAGCCCGGGACCGACCTGGTCAAGGCCTGCCTTTCCCAACAGCAAACCCTCCTTGGCGCTGGCAATCGCTCCACAGCCGGTTTCCACGATCAGCACATCCTGCTTGAGCAGTTCCTTGGTGACTTTGGTGTGCAGGTAATCATGCTGGCCACGCGGGTTGTTGCACCCGACCACAGCAGCCACGCCCCGAATCCGTCCTGAGATGATGGCGTCGTTCAAGGGCCGGAATGAGGCTCGATACGAGCCGCCCAACGTGTAATTGATGTATTCATGGGAAAAACCGGGGATGA
This sequence comes from Anaerolineales bacterium, assembly GCA_046483045.1. Taxonomy (GTDB): domain Bacteria; phylum Chloroflexota; class Anaerolineae; order Anaerolineales; family UBA11858; genus B10-G9. The sequence continues at coordinate 91,112 of JAWODY010000081.1, forward strand.
GCTCCTCTTTCTGGCTCGGAATATGGGTCTCTCCCCTGTTCTGATAATTGTCAATCGCTTCTTTAAGGATCTTTTTGGCGATGGTCAGCGCTTTATGTTCATCAAATTCGATATGGGTCGCTCCGGTGATCTTCACCTTTGGCGACGTGGTGATAACCTTGGTGTGGAAATTTTCTGCCAGACCAACCAGGGACTGCATGATGCACTGCACATCCACCACCATGGCTTCCACCGCGCCGGTCAGGATGGATAATTCCTGCTGCAGGAAGTTCCCCGCAGCCGGTATACCCTGGCGCATCAGGATCTCATTGGCCGTGCAGCAGATGCCGGAAAGGTTGACCCCTTTCGCGCCTGCTTCCCGGGCGTATGCAATGATCTCCGGATCCTGGGTGGCGGCCACGATCATTTCGCTCAGAGTGGGTTCGTGCCCATGGACGACCACATTGACCATATCATCTTTCAGCACACCCAGATTGGCTTCCCCCAGGATGGGGGCTGGTGTACCGAAGAGGATGTCCGAGATATCCGTGGCGATCAAGCTTCCGCCCCAGCCATCGGAGAGTGAAACCCGGAGGGCATGATGAAGGATATGGTGGGGATCCTGGTCATCGCCGATGTGAGTGCGGTGCAGCGCTTCGACCACTTCCCGATCCACGCCGCGGGGCAGCACCCCTAGCTCCTCCCAAACCTTCTGACGCGTTTCCGGGGCCCGGAGGACAGGTGCAAGCACACCTTTCTGCTGTCCGAACTGAGCGATGTAAAGGTCCGCCAAGTCATTGGCGATCTCATTCGGGGAGCGGTCTTTGATGGGGATGTCGTACTGTTTCGCCAGCGTGCGCAGCTTGGCCACATCGCGGATCATGTATCCCTCTGCTTCCCCGTTGGCGGCGGCTTTCAAAGTGAAGGCCATATCCCGCCCGTGATCGGAGTGGGCTGAGGCGCCAGAGGAAATCGCCCGCAGCAAATTGCGGGCCTGAATGGTATCAATGGTAGCTCCGCAGATGCCGACATCACCGTCTTTTGTAAGGCGGCAGGGACCCATGCCGCAGTTTTTGCAGCACATCCCCGCCCCTCCGATATTGCAGGAGGACATCATGTCCGCGCGGCTGAAAGCGGTCTCCAGTCCAAGCTCTTCCGCCCGCTTTAATAATTCCTGGGCTGCGGGGTCAATGCTTGATTCTTCAGGATTGCGTTTTTTGTTCCTAGCCATCTTTGGTCTCCTCTTCCACTGATAAAGCCGCTGGTCTCAAAGCGCCCATGCCGGGGCAGGGCCAGAGGGGTGATCTCTGGTAACGCACTTTCTGCCTGAAACCAACGGTATTTTTAGTTTCCGCATACGCTTCCGTGTGGCGGAAAAAAGCGCCTTCTTTTTGTTCTGTGGCCGGGACAGATTGTTCCACTGGTAAATCGAACTCACCGAGGTAACCGGCTTCTTCCAGAGGAGCTTTGACCTCCTCCGCGGTGGTCTTTCTCCCATCATAGGCCACCTCCACCACCTGAAAACCACTGCTCGCGTAGACTTCCTTCACGCCATCCACCTCAAGCAGCAACCGCCGAACATCCATGACATGGTGGTCGCCGTACATGGCGGGAAGATCAAGGGACAACGTTTTCATGACAGCTCTCCTTTTTCAAACCCTGGAAAACAAGATCTATTCCTCAAAGAGTGGGTTTAACACAAAGAGGAACCTTCCAGATCGTTTCTGAACGCTCTAGATCAGGTTTCCTATGATTTCTAAGTTAAGCGTTTCCCAGGAACCTCGTCCTACACCGATACAAACTTGATGCGAGTCGTGTGGGGCAACCATCAGAGAAAAGTTCCAGGTGCCCGGGCAACGCGTGTCACCCAAAATTTTCATTCAGTTTTATCACTCACGGATTGGAAAATACCCTGCTCAATTCTCAATGAGTATACCAGCCTTTTTCATAATATGACATAGTAGATTATCAAAGAAAACTATGATAATACTCATACTTCTGAACGCCAAATTATATGATTTTCCTCAGCCTCCACCGATTGGGAACAGCCTTCCGTTCGCAACCATGTGATAGAATCTGTACCCAAGAGAATACTGTAACCTTTTCCTTGACAATGCATCTAAATGAGTGAACAACAAAACCGAGAAGAAGACTTCTCACTGCAAGCTTTACAAGAAGGGGATCGTGCTGAATTCGCCAAGGTGGTGGAGGCATATTCAGAGAAGATCTACCGCCTGGCTCTGAAGATGCTCCGCAACCAGCAAGACGCGGAAGATATCCTTCAAGAAACCTTCATCAAAGCCTATCACGGTTTCAAAGACTTCAAGGGACACTCCAAGATCTCAACCTGGCTATACCGCATCGCCACCAATGAAGCCTTGATGTTCCTCCGCCAGAAGGGTGAGCCTGAGATCTCCATCGACAAGCAGGTGCTGGTGGACGACGGCCAATCATATACGCCGACGAAAATTGTCGATTGGTGCTGCCTCCCGGAAGATGAGTTAATGTCGTCCGAGGCCATGGAATACCTCGACCGGGCGATCGAGCAGCTCTCGGAAGCCATGCGGGTCACCTTTCTCCTCCGCGATTTAGAAGGTCTCTCCACCCAGGAGACAGCAGAAGTGCTGGATATCTCCGAGGCAGCGGTCAAAACCCGCCTTTCCCGGGCCCGGATGCATTTGCGGGAGCGCTTATCAGGATATTACGGGGATGCATTAGATTCTTTGCCGATAGAGACCTCCCATCAAGGGCAAGATGTCCTGGAGGGCAGTTAATATGGATCAGGAAAGAAATTGCCAGGAATTAGCGGCTTATTTATCAGACTATATCGACGATAACATAGAAGATGAAGCCCTGTGTGATGAAATAGAAGAGCACATTCATGAATGTGAAAACTGTCAAATCGTGGTTGACACGTTAAAAAAAACCCTCTACCTGGTTCACTCCTCCGCAGAGCAAACGGTTCTCCCTTCCCAAGTCCGGGAGCGGCTTTATCACCAGTTGGATTTAGAAGAATTCATATCTGTGGATGACAACTCCTAGCAGCAAACGCGAATTCATTTCTCCCATCTCAGGGGCCAAGAATGGGTACCCCGAGATTAAAAACAGTTAAATTCCCTGTAACCTTTTCCCTTTCCGGGCATCTAAACAAGTGAAGAAGGCAAAAAGCGTGTTTTTTACTGGTGTTTAATTTGCCTTTTTCTCCTCCTCCCAATGAGGATGAATGGAAGTTCAAAAACCGCCCGTGGTTAAACACCACCATGGGCGGTGAACTTTAGAAGTCAAAACGCATCTGACGAATGACATTAAAGGAGTTTTAGATGAGTAAATTATTAGATACGAACGTCATCAAACAAGTCAAAGAAGCTTTCCAAGCTCTGGATGTAAACCTGCAAATCCTGTTCTTTGAGGGGGATGAGTGTGAGTATTGTTCTGATACGCAGCAATTGGTGGAAGAGGTTGCGGACCTGACGGATAAAATCCACCTAGACATTTACCATATAGATCATGATCAAGAGACCGCTGAGCAGTACAACGTGGATAAAGCGCCGGGTTTGGTGATCGCTTCCCAGAACGGCTCAGGAGCGGTGGATCACGGGATCCGTTACGCAGGGATTCCCTCAGGCCACGAGTTCAGCTCCCTGATCCAGTCCCTGCTCATGGTCTCTTCAGGAAACCCTAATTTAAGCGAGGAAACCCTGAATTCTCTGAATGATCTTGAAGAACCGGTGCACCTGCAAGTTTTCGTCACCCCCTCCTGTCCTTACTGCCCCCAGGCGGTTGTTTTAGCCCACAGCCTGGCCCTTGCCAGCGACAACGTCCAGGCCGAGATGGTGGAGACCTCCGAATTTATGGAATTGACCAAGGAATTCAACGTCAGCGGCGTACCGGACACATTAATCAACCACGGAGCAGGTCGTGTGGTAGGAGCGGTTCCGGAAGAGAACTTGATCGCTGAAATCCAGAAAGCGCTCACTTCGTAATCCAGTTTTAAGCCAGGTGAGATATTATGCGACATAAAAACAAAAAAGACAAATACCCCCACATCATCGTATTCAGTTCACCCACCTGCTCCCACTGCCGGCAAGCCAAACGCTACCTGCGCCGCAATGATGTCCCTTTCAAGGTTGTCGATGTATCACGGGACAAGGCTGCCGCCAGGGATATGGTCCGCAGAAGCGGACAACAGGGGGTCCCAGTGCTGGATATTGGCGGCAAGATCATTATCGGGTTCAATCGACGTAAGATCGATAAAGAACTGGGGCTCTAAGAGATAGATATAAGTGGGAAATCGACCTGATTTCCTTCATGAAGATAGGGGGGAGAGGGATTATGGCCAAAAAAGTAGGTCCGACAAACATAAAGAAATACCTCCCGTATCTCTTAGGAGGGGCAGCCGTGATCCTGATCATCAGTCTGGGGATTGCGCTTGGGAGAGGGCAGACGGGAGAGGCTGCCCAGCCAACGGAGAACCAGGCCGAACCCATCTTCCCCCCGGCGCGGATCGACAAGCCGGCCCCCGATCTGACTCTGGAAGCACTTGACGGCAGCCAGGTTTCCCTTCAGGATTTCGAACGCAAAGTGGTCCTGGTCAATAACTGGGCTACCTGGTGTCCGCCCTGTAGGGCCGAGATGCCGGAGCTGAACAGCTACTATCAGGAACACATGGATCAGGGTTTCCTGGTGGTCGCCATTGAAGCGGGGAGTCCGCAGGAAAACGTTCAGTACTTTGTGGACAGCGAGGGAATTGACTTCCTGGTTTTACTCGACCCGAAGACCGAATCTTTAAAGGGTTTTCAAAACGCTTCCCTGCCGAATTCTTTCGTCATTGACAGGGAAGGCCAGCTGCGGTTAACATGGACAGGAGCCATCAACAAAGCCACATTGGAAGAACACGTTAATCCCCTTCTGGAGGAATAAACATGAAAGCATCTGTGACATGGCAAGGAGATCTATCTTTCAAAGGCACCGCGGATTCGGGTTTTGAAGTGCCGTTAGGGGCTGAACCAGAGGTGGGCGGCGATGATGATGGATTTCGCCCCCTGGAACTCATGGCCCTCAGCTTGGCTGGCTGCACAGGCATGGACGTGATTTCCATTCTGGAGAAAAAACGCCAAGAGGTCACAGCTTACGAGGTCAAAGTGGACGCTGTCAGGGCGGAAGAACATCCCAAAGTGTTCACCGAGGCGAGGATCGAATACCATGTGACCGGGAAAGAGGTCAGCGAGAAGGCCGTTGTGCGTTCCATTGAACTCTCCGCCACCCAGTACTGCCCCGCCCAGGGGATGCTGGACCAATTGATGCCTATCCAACTGGTGTTTTATATTTACGAGGACCAGGGAGATGGTGAGAAAGAGCTTGTAAGCGAGGGGGAATACATCACCCCTGAACAAGGGACGTAGCTGCCCGATCCTGAGATCCATGTCGCCTTGTTTTCCGAGATGCCCGGGATATGGGATAAAGAATCCTACCCCCTTACCACCATACCCATCACAACTAGATAAACGGATATTCCTTAACACAGGTACATCCGTCTGGATCAAGTAAACGCGGAAAAAGCATGTTCCGCTCTGCGATGATGTTTATAGCCCCACAAACGCTGTCCGAGGAGCATTTTTAGTCAGCGGTCCGTCTTTCCCCTTCTTTCATCCCAACCAAGTTAGCTTTGATCCGTCCCATGACCTCCGGGGTGCGCAGCTCGCTCTCCAGCATGGAGGTCAGGTAGTAGCCCATCACGTTCTCTAACTCAGGCTTGACTCTTCCAGGAATCTGAAGCCCTGCAAGCTCAGGATAAGGAGAACGTTGAAAATGGCGTGCGTATTTCAACGTTTGGGAGGTGATCGGGCGATGCCTGGAGGCCGGGAGATCTGCAGAACAGTCCGGGCAAACCACCCCACCCAGGACCCCCGAGAAGAATTGGTCCTCTTCCACAATTTCTCTCTCGCACTCCACACAGCGGAACAACTGGGGGCGAAACCCGACATGATCCAGCAAATGGAGTTCGTAATATCTTAAAACCACATCAGGGGAGCGACCCTCATTTAACCTTTCCAGGGTGTTTAACAAAAGCTCGTAAAGGGGAAGGTTGGATCCCTCTTCATAGGTAAACGCATCTAAAAGTTCCACCACATAGGAACCATACCCGATCCCAACCAGGGATTCGCGCAGGGCTCCATAGGCCTCGATCATTTCCGCCTGGGTCAGGATGTGCAGGTTTCGGCCCTTGGCGATGAGGAGGGAAGAGCGCATGAACATCTCCACATGGCCCGATTTCTTTGATTGAGGGTTGCGTACCCCTTTCGCAATCAGGCCCACCCGACCCATTTTCCGGGTGAAGATGGTCAACAAACGGTCCTTTTCACCGAAATCCCGCCGGCGCAAGATGACACCTTCGGTTCGGATGGATCGATGACGAGAAGCCATAATGTATACCCCAAGAACGGCAAATGTCGCGATTAAAAATATTATACGCCAACTTCCCCCAAATCCATCCCTCCATAAAAAAACCTCCGAGGTGATCTCGGAGGTTCGGTGTCGGGAGAGCCTTCCTTACTCCTGGTACACCTCTTTTTTCAATTCCGCGATATACGGCAGGGTCCGGAACCGGTCCGCGTAATCCAGACCGTACCCCACCACCCACACATCGGGAATTTCAAAACCCACATAGTCCAGGGGCACCTCGAGATGCTCACGGTCCTTTTTAAAAAGTGTGCACGTCCTCAATGAAGCCGGTTTCCGGCCTTTCAGCGTGTTATATAAATACTTCATCGTGTTGCCGGTGTCGACGATGTCCTCGACGATGATGACATGTTCGCCTTTAATGGGTTTGCGAAGGTCAAGGATCAAGCGCACTGCCCCATTTGGCGTAGCCCGGTCCCCATAACTGGAGAGGGACATGAAATCCACCATGTGGGGGATGGAAAGCTTACGCGACAGGTCAGCCAAGAATATGAACGCCCCTTTCAAAATACCGATCAACACCACCCGCCGGGCATCCGCATAATCAGAAGCGATCTCCTCGGCCAGCTTCCCCACTCTTTTTTGGATTTCTTCTTCCGTCAATAAGACGCGTTCGAGATCAGGATGTAAGTCTTCCATGAAAACTCCCTGGATATCATATGGATTCTCCCTTGGAGAATATACCATATATTGGTTCTCAGCGAAGTTAAGGTTTTCAAAATCAAGGGAAACAGTTTTGGCTCACCGCTTCTTTCCTGCCTGCAACGCAACCCAATCCCCGTCCTGCCGTCTGGAAATGGTTTCAATTCCAAAATCTTCCAGGAGAGCCAGGATCTCCGGCGTCTGACCTTCCAACATGCCGGAAAGGATCAGGGTTCCCCCAGTATCGACACACTCCGTCAGATTCTCCCGAATCAGCCCCTGCAGGACGGAGGCGATGATGTTGGCACATACCAAAGGCGCTTTCTGAATGTTAAATTCACCCCGGAGGATGTCAGAGACCGACCCCTGGTGGACATCCACACGGTCCTGGATTTTGTTTTCGACAAGGTTGGATCGCGTGACCTGCACAGCTTTGGGATCGTTATCCAGGGCCAAGACATATGGCAAGCCCAACTTAACAGCGGCAATGCTTAAAATACCAGAACCGCAGCCGATATCGATCATGGAGGATGGGATGTCTCTTTCCCCAGAGAGGACATCCTCGATGATCAACAAGCTCAGCTGCGTGGTGGGATGTGTGCCCGACCCGAAGGCCATGCCGGGAGACATGGAAATCGTTTCCCGCCCTTGATCCGGGGCGGACATCCATGAAGGGACCACCATCAACCGGTTTCCTATGGGAATGGGGCGGTAATTTTTCTGCCAGGCGGTCCGCCAATCTTCCGCTTCAATGGTCCGGAACGCGGGTTCAGGGAGATCTTCAATCTGGCTCAAATGCCACAACCCCCGCTTGATCTCATGCTTCCGATCCTGGACCCAGGCATCGTTGGGGATGTACCCGTAGACTTTTACCAAGGGGGACGGGGTCTGGTCATCGATCAGACTCCCTTCTCCCACCCGTTCCATAACCACTCCCTCGGATAAATGCTCCGAGAGCAAAGCGGCGACGGGCTCCGCCAATTCCCCGTTGAGGAGCAGGCTCACCTCCAGCCAAGCAGGATCATCCGACTTCATATCCATATCAAAAAGGTGCAAATCTCGGCCTCGACGCGTTGATTTGCACCACAGCTCCCTCTATTAGATAGTTTTTTATCCACTCAAGACATTTTTCAGGCGGTCAAAGAATCCCCGTTCCTGAGGAAGCACTTCACTGTCCATTCTTTCCGCTAACTGCTCAAACAGTTCCCTGTCTTCCTCTTCTAAGCTCTCCGGGATGCGTACATTGACAACCACCAATTGATCCCCACGCCCGTTATTCCTCAAGCGCGGCACACCTTTCCCGCGCATCCGGATCACGCTTCCGGGTTGGGTCCCAGAAGGTATCTTCAACTTCACATCTCCATCCACGGTGGGCACTTCCACCTTGGCGCCCAATGTCGCCTGGGCGATGTTGACATCAAGATCGAGCAGAATGTCATGATTCCTGCGCCGGAAATATTTGTGAGGACGGACATGGATTAGGATGTACAAATCCCCGGGGGGACCGTTGTTTTGACCCGGCTGGCCCTCTCCTGTCAAGCGGATGCGCGTCCCGTCATCCACTCCCGCAGGAATGTTCACCTTCTTTTGTCTGGTTTTACGTTCTGTCCCTTTTCCACTGCACGTCGGACAGGGTGTATCGATTGTCTTGCCCTCCCCATTACAGGTCGGGCAGGTGGTCACCTGGACCATTGAACCCAACAAAGTCTGCCGTGTTTGCCTGACCTCCCCCCGACCCCCACATTGAGGACAGCTCTGGGGAGAAGTGCCAGGCTTTGCTCCTGAACCGTCGCACGTGGAGCAGGTCTCATCCCGGGTGATTTTAATCTCCTTCTCAACGCCGAACACCGCCTCTTCAAAATCAAGCCGGACGCGATACTGTAGATCAGCTCCCCGCCGAGGGGATGTGCGCCGCCTTGTCCGGGATCGACCCCCAATTCCACCAAATCCGAAGAGGTCTCCCAGGATATCTTCAAAATCCGAGATGTTGGCGCTCCAATCCATCCCCCCATTGGCAGCTTTCACACCCTGGTGTCCAAACCGGTCATAAGCAGCCCGTTTTTCGTCATCTGAGAGCACACCATAGGCTTCGTTGATCTCCTTAAAGCGCTCTTCTGCATCGTGGGCGTCATTGACATCAGGGTGGTACTTTCGCGCTAAGTTTCGAAAGGCATTCCGGATCTCATCCTCGGAGGCGTTTCTGGAAATGCCCAAGACCTCGTAATAGTCACGTTTTTCCATGAACCTTCTCTACCCGCTAAATTCAAGAATTCTGATTTCGCCTGTACATTATACCGAAACACGGGGAGCCCTTCAGGGACATCCCCGGTTTCGGTCTATAAACTGCGCGCTTTAATCCTCTCTCAAACCGTGCCGGACATTAGACGTCTTCGAATTCGCCTTCAACCACGTCTTCATCATCCTCTGTCTCTTTGGATTGTCCCTCGGGGGCACCTGCGCCGGGCATCCCGCCAGGGCCTGCGCCCTGTTCACCCTCCTGCTGGTACGCAGCTGCGCCTATCTGCTGCAGGGACTGAGACAAGCTTTCCGTCAATTCATTCAAACGATCAGGATCCGAATCCTCCTGATCTTTTTCCAGTGCTTCACGGATTTCGGAGATCTTGGACTCGACCTCGTTTTTCGCATCGCCGGGCACCTTATCTCCCAAATCGTTCAAGGTCTTTTCCGCGGTATACGCCATGTTGTCAGCGTTGTTCCGGGCTTGAATGCGGTCCTTGCGTTTTTGGTCTTCTTGGGCATGGGCTTCCGCTTCCTGGCGCATGCGTTCTACTTCGTCTTCACTCAGCCCAGAGGAGGCCTCGATGGTAATGTTCTGGCTCTTCCCAGAAGCTTTATCCTTCGCGGTGACCTCAAGGATACCGTTGGCATTGATGTCAAAGGTAACCTCAATCTGGGGCACGCCGCGGGGCGCGGGGGGAATGCCGTCCAGGATGAAGCGGCCCAAAGATTTGTTGTCATTCGCCATGGCCCGTTCGCCCTGCAGGACATGGATCTCAACCTGCGTCTGGTTGTCACTGGCGGTTGAGAAGGTCTGTGTCTCCCGGGCCGGAATGGTGGTGTTGCGCTCAATGAGAGGTGTGGCTACACCGCCCAGGGTCTCCACCGACAGGGTCAGGGGTGTGACATCCAGGAGCAGCAAGTCATCCACTTCGCCGCCCAGGACGCCGGCCTGAATGGCAGCGCCTACCGCCACGACCTCGTCAGGGTTTACGCCTTTGTGGGGCGTCTTGCCAAAGAATTCTGAGACCTTTTCCTGCACTGCTGGCATGCGGGTCATGCCGCCGACCAGCACCACCTCGTCGATGTCTTCAGGCTTCAGGTCCGCGTCTTCAAGAGCCTGCTTCACAGGCCCCATAGTCTTCTCGACCAAGTCATCCGTGAGCTGCTCCAACTTGGCGCGGGTGATTTTCTGGACCAGGTGTTTCGGTCCTGAAGCATCTGCGGTGACATAAGGAAGGTTGATTTCCGTCTGCTGCGTGGTGGAAAGTTCGATTTTGGCTTTCTCAGCAGCTTCTTTCAATCGCTGCAGTGACTGACGCTGCTCTCGCAGGTCAATGCCCTGCTCCTTCTTGAATTCATCCGCCAGGTAGTTGATCAACCTCTCATCGAAGTCGTCTCCACCCAGGAAGGTGTCGCCGCTGGTGGACCGCACCTGGAAAACACCTTCGCCAACATCCAACACGGAAATGTCAAACGTGCCGCCGCCCAGGTCGTAGACTGCGATGACCTCGTTTTGTTTTTTATCGAGGCCGTAGGCCAGTGAAGATGCCGTGGGTTCGTTGATGATGCGCATGACTTCTAACCCAGCAATCTTCCCCGCGTCCTTGGTAGCATTTCGCTGGCTGTCATTGAAGTACGCCGGCACCGTGATCACGGCCTTATTGACCGGTTCGCCCAAGTATTCCTCTGCATCCGATTTGATCTTGGAAAGGATCATAGCCGAGATTTCGGGTGGGGAATATTCCTTATCCCCCATCACCACACGCACGTCCCCATTAGGCGCTTTTCTGACCTCGTACGAGACCATTTCCCGGGCCCTTTCCGATTCCGGGGTGTCATATTTTCTCCCCATGAAACGCTTAATGGAATTCACTGTGTTCTCGGGGTTGATCACCGCCTGGTTACGGGCGGGCCGCCCTACGATTCGTTCTCCATTCTTATTGACCGCTACCACCGAGGGAACCAGACGGTCACCCTCTGCTGAAGGGATGATGGTCGGCTCCCCGCCTTCCATCACGGCGGCAGCTGAGTTCGTCGTTCCTAGGTCAATGCCGATTATTTTTGCCATAGTCTAATCCTCCAAAGTTTAATCTTATGTTGATTATTTTCGAAATAATTGCTTATCATGACTGATGCCATTTACCTTCCCATCACGCTGCCACCCGGACCAGCGCTGGGCGTAAGATCCGCTCTCCCAGAGTGTATCCTTCCTGCAGCACTTCGATAATCTCTCCGCTCTCGTACTCATCGTTCTCTTCCTGAAACACAGCTTCATGACGGTTGGGGTCAAAGATCTCCCCTTCTGCTTCCATGGGCTCCACCCCTTCCCTCTCCAGCATGAGCTGCAGTTTTTTATAGATCAATTCAATGCCTTCCGCCCATTGTTCGCCTGGGCCAGATTCCGGTCGATCTTGCAATGCCCGCCCCAGATCATCAGAGATATCTAAATACTTCTTGATAATCTCTCCTTTGGCTCGTTCATACATTTGTTCTCTTTCACGCATGATCCGCTTTTTGTAATTTGCGAATTCAGCGCGCGAACGCTGCCATCCATCCAGGTATTCCTGGGCCTTTTCCTCCGATTCGTCCAAAGATGCTTTTAAATCCTCAATCTCCCCGAGCGAAGCCTTTGAAGAAACCTCTTCTTCCCCCTCAAGAACCTCATCCTGGATGTCTTGAACCTCCTCTACATTCCCTTCCTGCGTTTCCTCTTCACTCTTTGATTTTGCATTCTTTATATCTACCTTTTTTTTCTTTGCCATGCTTTTTCACTTCTCCTCACTTGTGAACGATCAACTCGCAACGGTTTCTGTAAGCAATTCGCTCATCAGGTCTGACACGAACCGCACCGCAGAGACCCCTCTGCTGTAGGACATCCGCATGGGCCCAATCACACCCACAGCACCCAAAGAGTGTTTTTCCGTCCCGTAGGGTGCCAAAATCACCGAGCAGTTCTTGAGTTCTTCCCAGTTCCCTTCCCCACCAATGATGATCTGAACACCACTGCTATCCCGCTCAAAAATTGTCTTGGAAAGCAAATCGTCCAGGACAGAACGATCCTCAAAAAGACGGAGGGTTTTTTGGGCTGCCGCAGGATCCGTAAACTCGGGCTCGGAGAGCACATTCGTCAACCCATCCCGATATACATTTCCTGTAGAGATCAGATCTGTATCCTCGATCTCTTCCAGGATCACGGAGAGCACTTCGTGCTCCACTTCATCTTCCGCCTCCTCGATCAAGACACGGAGGGTTTGAATGTCTTTGATCCTCTCATCCTGGTTTATGTTTTCTGCTATCCCGCTCAACCGATGCTGGGGGATCTGTTCCTCAAAAACCAACGTCTGCTGCCTGACTTCCCCGCCCTCTAAAACATAAACGAGCAGGACCTGGCGCCCCCGCGTCGCCAATAAAGCCACATGATTGAGCCTGGCCTCATCCATATGAAGCGCAGTCACCAGGGAAGCTCCCTGGGTATGATTTGCCAACACAGAAGCTGACAGGGAAAGCCAATCATCCACATCATGCCGCGCTTGGTAAAACTGGTGGCGGATCATCTGCTGGATGTGGGAAGGCAATTCAGCCGGTCCCATTAACTGCTGCACAAAGAAACGGTACCCTACCCGGGTTGGTATCCTCCCTGCAGATGTATATGGCTGTTGAAGGTACTCGTAGTCCGTCAACACAGCCATCTCATTTCTTACCGTGGCAGAGCTAAAATCCAAGCGGTAATTTTTAACCAAACGACCCGAACTGACCGGCTCAGCTGTGTCCACATATTCCCGCACCACCAGCGCTAGAATGAGTTTTTGGCGTTCTGTCAGGGTTTCTATCATAAATCTCGTTGATTTTAGCACTCTCACCAAGAGAGTGCTAACAACGGTTGTTATGTTAACACGAGGAGGTTTAGCAGTCAAGCAGGGAAAGTGCTAAACAAGGTGTTCTAACAGAAAATTAACACATCGAATTTCCCCCCAACTGGAGATCAGGCGTCCCCGTCCCTTTCTTCCTGCAATGAAGCAAGGAAGGCCTCATCCTCCAGGGAAAGGTCAGCATCCTGTAGCAGTTCCGGTCGGCGTTTCCACGTCCGGCGGAGGGCCTGCTCCTGCCGCCAGCGGGCAATGCGCGCGTGATGTCCCGAGCGCAGCACCTCGGGCACCTGCCAGCCCCGGAATTCTGCTGGACGCGTATAATGAGGATGCTCAAGCAAGCCTGTGGCGTGAGAATCTTTCTCCGCAGCCTGGGGATCACCAAGGACGCCAGCGATCAAGCGGGTGAGGGCATCGATCAGCACCAAAGCAGGCAATTCTCCCCCGGTGAGGACATAATCCCCTATCGAGATTTCATGAGTGACCAAATGCTGCCGCACACGTTCATCGACGCCTTCATAATGTCCGGCCAGCAAGGCCAGATGAGGGTACTCGCTCAAGGCCGCCGCCTTATCCTGCGTCAAACGCTCTCCCTGCGGCGTCATCAGCACCACCGGGCACCGGGGAGGGCGGCCAACCACTTCCTCCACAGCCCGAAAAATTGGCTCCGGCTTCATGACCATACCCCCTCCACCCCCGTAAGGCAGGTCATCCGTGACATGGTGTTTATCCAGCGCCCAATCGCGGATATCATGAAGGCCAACCTCCAAGTAACCCTCTTCTTGAGCCCGTTTCAGGATGCTGGCGTCGAGGTAGGGATAAAAAACCTCGGGGAAAAGCGTAAAAACGTCAAATCGCATGCTGTCATTCTAGCGGAGAGGATGCCGTTTCGCAAGGTCCAGGTGGAGCCAGATGTGCGCCCACATGCTTCCATGGAGCTCCGGGCCAGGGGATTTGGCATTTCAGGGAGAAAAAAGCGGGAAGATGAGTGCAACTTAAGGCAGTTATCCAACAACTTGACGTTCGTTTCCCGCCAGTGGTAAGATGAGACTATGTACCTCAACGGCAGTAAATGGAAAATGACCAAAAAACCGACCAAGCGGTCCAAACCGTGGCGGATACTTATCCTGCTCGTGTTAATCGCAAGTGTCGTTTATTTTAATCAAACTGTGGTTCCGGCCACAGAACCCCTATTCATCCCCACCTCCACCCCCACACCAAACCCGGAATCCTTTGTCAACAGGGCAGAAAGCCTTTTTGAAGAAGGGAAATTAAACCAGTCCATCGAGGCTTATAAAGAAGCCATTTTACACCAGCCTGAGGATTCCTCCCTTTATGTCGCCCTGGCTCGCACCCAGATCCTCGCCGGGCAACCTGAGAAAGCCCTGGAAAACGCGGAATTGGCCTTACTCCGCAACCCTGAAAACCCCCTGGCCTACACCATGAAAGCCTGGGCCTTAGATTTCCTGGGCGAAGTGAACAAAGCGGAAACCACCATAGAAAAAGCGATCCAACTGGCAGATAAGAACGCCCTGGCCCACGCCGTGCACGCTGAGATCCTGATCGACAACCAGGAATATGAAGCTGCCAGCAATGCCTCCCGGCGAGCATTGGAACTGGGACCAGAACTCCTGGAAACCCACCGCGCGCGCGGGTACGTCCTGTACTGGACCGGAAATTATGAAGAGGCGATTCGCGAATACCAGAGGGCGGTGAGCATTAACAACTCTATTCCCAATCTGCACCTCATGCTGGGATACTGCTACCAAGCAAATAACGAATATGACCAGGCGATAAAAGCTTTCAGCCAGGCAAACGCCCTCGACCCCACAGACCCCATCCCGGAGTTTGAAATCTCTCGAATTTATCTGCTGCAGGGCTTATATAACAAAGCCATCCAATATGCCGAGTTATCCGTGGAAGATGCCCCCTCAGACGCCATGATGCACGGGAATCTAGGCGTTATATATGCCAGAAACGGGGAAATCACAAAGGCTTTGCAACACCTCGAACTGGCTGTGCGCGGGGGAACCACAGAGAACAACGAGGTCGTTGAAGGGATCCCACTTTCTTATAAACCCCGCGTGATCGAGATCTTTTCCTCTTACAGCCTGACGTTGGCCCGCACAGATCAATGTGAACAGGCTATACCCATTTTCCAAACCATGCTCAGCCAGGTCGGGGAAAACGAGATCGTCGTCGCCAACGCCAACGAGGGCTTGAAAATCTGCCAGGATAGTCTAGAACAAAGCACCCCCGCCCCCTGAGCGCTCACTTATTTCCCCTGCGCATCTGAACCGCCTTGAAAAAAGGTCAGACACCCATTAGCGCGTACATATACCAATTTATATGGATCAAAAACTGCGAGGGAAACGACCCACATACCGCCGAGACACATCTGACCTGAATCTGCTCAAGATCGGGGTCCTGTTCACTTTGATCCTGGGCGGTTTGTGGTTTGCCTATGAGGTCCTCAACCCCGAGGGGCGCTTTGACCCCCTCTTCATGCCCACACCTACAGCTACCCGGACGGTAAACTCCCTCCGCCAGGAGGCGGAAGCGTACTTTGAAGCGGGGAAAATTTACATCCCCGACGATGATGACGAGACCACCGACGACAAAGATGCAATCGATGTCTACCGGGAGGTGTTGGAACTCCACCCTGAGGACGCTTTGGTGAGAGCGGAACTCGCCCGCCTGCTGACCTACTCCTCCAGTTTGCTCTCCACCACAGAGGAGCGTTCCCAACGCCTGGCACTTGCCCGCCAGGAGATCGAGCAGGCGGTTCAGGACGCTCCCGATAACAGCACGGTGCAGGCCATCCGTGCTTTGGTCCTGGATTGGAGTGCCACCTCCACAGCCGCTAACGTGGAAGAACAACAAGCCTGGCTGGCTGAGGCCGAGCAAGCTGCCAACCTGGCCATCAACCGGGACCCGAATAACAGCCTGGCCCTGGCCTTTTATGCCGAAGTCCTCCTAGATCTAGGCCAAAAAATCCAGGCCCTGGAAAACGCCCGCCTCGCGGTGGAGCAGGGACCGGACTCCATGGATACCCACCGCGTATACGGCACGGTGTTAGAAGCCTTGGGAGAATACCGCAGCGCGATCGAAGAGTTCGAAAAAGCAGCTGAAATTAACCCCAACCTGACGTTCCTTCACATACGAATCGGCGTGATCTACCGAGCGCTCAAAGTCCATGAAACCGCCCTGCAGTACTTCGACAAAGCAATTTCTATCAACAACTCAAACGAGGTGCAAGACCCCCTGCCTTACATCGCCATCGCCAAAACCTATTCCCGGATGGGCGAATTCTTTATCGCGGCCCGCAACGCAGAAAAAGCCATCCAGATCAACCCCTATAACGCGAACACGTACGGGCAATTGGGAGACATCTACGTTCGATCCCGAAATTACGAGGGCGCGGTCCCAGTGCTGAAGTGTGCGGTGGAAGGATGCACAGCGGAGGAAAACGAAGTAGCAGATGTGGCCGTGGAACCCCTGGCTTTGACGAACTACGATGTAGCGTATTATTACGCCCGATACGGATCTACTCTGGCCGCCTTGAGCCGTCCAGAGCAAAACTACTGCCCCAAGGCCATGGAAATCCTGGACTCCCTTGAAGCATCTTACGGCAGCGATCCAACGCTAAAGGATATCATCAACGAGAACAAAGAGATCTGTGATTTCCTACAAGATTCTTCCGCTCCCTGAACAACCCTGACCGACCCCCGGACCCCATTTTACTCTCCCAGCCCTTGCCTCCCCTTTCCCTCAGATTTTTATAAGAATCATATAAATTAACTTGTCACTCGCTTGACTTTCACCTGGAAGCCAGTTATCATACTTTTCGCTGGTTAGCAGTCAATATCTTCGACTGCTAAATTCAAGGTGGTGGACAGGTCAGGAACCGGTCCCTTATTACCAGCAGTGAGGTATTCATCATCATTTTTAACTACGTTAAAATACTTAGTTTGAAGGAGTAGAAATCTATGGCTGGAAAGCGAATCGTATTTTCTGAAGAAGCCCGGAGAAAATTACAAACCGGGATGGATAAATTGGCGAAAGCCGTCATTACCACCTTGGGGCCCAAAGGGCGCAACGTGGCCCTTGACCGCAGTTTTGGGAGCCCCACGATCACCCACGACGGCGTGACCGTGGCCAAAGAGATTGAACTCAAAAACAAGTTTGAAAACATGGGCGCCCAACTCCTGAAAGAGGCGGCGACCAAGACAAACGACATCGCCGGGGACGGGACGACAACGTCCACTCTCCTGGCCCACTCCATCGTCACGGAAGGCATGAAGAATTTGGCCGCTGGTTTCAACCCCATGCTGCTCAAGCAGGGTATTTTGGCCGCATCCGAGGCTGTTTCCAAGGAAATCGGTGAGAAGGCCATCGATGTCACCACCAAAGAGGAGATTGGCAACGTAGCTTCCATCTCCGCCCAGGATCGGTCGATTGGTGAATTGATCGCGGACGTGATGGATAAAGTCGGCAAAGACGGTGTGATCACTGTGGAAGAGTCCAAAACCCTCGCTTTCGAGACAGAGTACGTGGAGGGTATGCAGTTTGATCGGGGCTATCTTTCCCCTTATTTCGTGACCAACTCCGAAGAAATGGAAGCCGTCATCGAAGAACCTAACCTGCTCATCCACGATTCCAAGATTTCCGCGGCACAGGACATCGTCCCTCTGCTCGAGAAATTGGTGCAAATGGGCAAACGGGATCTGGTGATCATTGCCGAAGACATTGACGGCGAAGCGCTGGCGACCCTGGTCCTCAACAAACTGCGCGGCATGGTCAACGTATTGGCCATCAAAGCCCCTGGCTTTGGTGATCGCCGCAAAGCCATGCTGCAGGACATCGCTGTACTGACCGGCGCCACCGTGATCTCCGAAGAACTGGGGAGAAAACTGGACAGCGCCACGGTAGATGACCTCGGCCAAGCCGAGAAAGTCATCTCCACCAAAGACGACACCACGATTGTGGGCGGACAAGGCGACGGCGACCAAATCAAAGGCCGCGTGGAACAGATCCGGAACGAGATCGAGGTCAGCACCAGCGACTACGATCGGGAAAAACTGCAGGAAAGGCTGGCAAAGCTTTCCGGCGGCGTGGCTGTAATTCGCGTAGGCGCAGCAACTGAGACAGAGCTAAAAGAGAAGAAACACCGCGTGGAAGACGCGCTCTCCGCGACACGAGCCGCTGTTGAAGCCGGCATCGTTCCCGGAGGCGGCGTGGCCCTGATCAACGCCATGGGCGTGCTGGACGACATCGAGATGGACACCCCTGACGCTCAGGTGGGCGTCAAGATCGTGCGCCAGGCTCTGGAAACCCCGATGAAGCGCATCGCGGCCAACGCCGGCAAAGACGGCGCGGTCATCCTCGAAAACGTGCGGCGCTACCAGAAAGAACAGGACGATCACTACCTCGGATATGATGTTCTGACCGAGGAATTCATCAACATGATCAAAGACGGTGTGATTGACCCTGCCAAAGTGACCCGCGGAGCGCTCGAAAACGCAGCTTCCATCGCTGCCATGATCCTGACCACCGAGGCCCTCATCGCTGATGAACCGGAAGAAGAAGATGAAGGTATGCCCGGCGGCGGCATGGGCGGCGCTGGCATGGGCGGCATGGGCGGCATGGGCGGCGGCATGCCCGGCATGTAATCCCCGAGGCACACCATTGAACAAACATAGTGTGGACCGGAACACAGGTCCACACTATGTTTTTTGATTCCTTCCAAACCCCAATCGGCCTCCAAGGTGAGAACATACACTCCCACCCCCAAAATAGTATGGCCATATTTACATAGTGTTAACAAGAAGCAGGGGCTTCCCTTTTGACAAAGCCTATCTTCCGTGTTAGAATGCACAAGGCGTTAAAGAAAAACGCAATCCGGCTGGTAGAAACAAGCCAGCTTTTAGAGAGCATGATTTGTTATCGGATTACTTGTAAGAAACACACGTTTTCATTCGTTAGCTTAAATCATACCTGTGAGACCACCCGGCCGGCAACATTCCGCCCGGGTATTTTTATTCACTCCGCACCTTCAGCACTTCCCTCCCGGACATAGGGTTCGAAGAGGAAAAAACTACGAAAGAAGTTGAAGGTACATAACCTAGATTAGGAAAGAGGTAAACATGAGTTCAAACGCATTAAAGATTATCCCTTTAGGGGGATTTGGTGAAGTAGGAAAGAACATGCTGGTGTATGAGTATGGCAAGAACATCATGATCGTGGAAACGGGGATCATGTTCCCCGAGAACGACATGCTGGGCATCGATTACATCATCCCGGATTTTGAGTACGTAAAAGAACGAAAGGACTTGGTTCGCGGCATCGTCATCACCCACGGTCACGAAGACCATGTAGGCGCCATCTCCCACATTGTGGAGGAAATCGACGCGCCTATTTACGCCGCACCACTCACCCGCGGTTTCATCGAAGTCAAACTTTCGGAAGCCAATCTGCTCAACCAAGCCACGATCAACACCGTTAACGCCGGGGACACGGAACATATCGGTCCTTTTGAGGTGGAATTCTTTCACGTCAGCCACTCCATACCCGACACCTTGGGTTTGGGCATTCATACCCCGGAAGGTCTGGTGGTCCACACCAGCGATTACAAATTTGATCCCACACCTGTCGACGGTTGGCCCAGTGACTTTGCCAAGCTGGCAGAGTTCTCCGGAGAGGGGGTCCTGGCCCTGGTCGCGGATTCCACCAACGCTGATAAGCCTGGTTGGACAGCTTCCGAACAGGTGATTAACGACGGATTAGACGAGGTCTTTTCTGAAACTTCAGGACGGATCATCGTGGCCTCATTTGCATCCCTGGTTTCCAGGATGCAGCAAGTCGCCGACGCAACACACCGCCACGGCCGCAAGATGGCCTTCGTGGGATACAGCATGAAGAAAAACTCGAAAATGGCCCGTGATTTGGGGTACCTTGACCTCCCAGGCGATTTGATAGTGGGATTAGACGAGGCCCTGAACATGAACCCCAAAAACGTAGTGCTCATGGCCACCGGTTCCCAGGGCGAACCTTACTCCATCATGGGACGGCTTTCGCGGGGGACAAACCGGCGCTTCGACCTCCTGGAAGATGACACCATCGTCCTCTCTTCCCGGACCATTCCCGGCAATGAAGAGGTTGTGTATAAAACCATCAACCGGCTTTTCCGCCGGGGCGCGCATGTCATTTATGAAGACCTTGCCAATGTTCACGTTTCAGGTCACGCCAGACAGGACGAGATGAAACTGATGATTAACCTCGTCAAACCCAAGTACCTGGTGCCCATGCACGGCGAGCTCCGACATCTGAAACAACACGCGGCGTTAGCAAAGGAAATTGGCTTCCCTGACCAGAATGTCCAGGTGATCGAAAATGGTCAGGTTTTGGAGTTCGAAAACGGCAAGATGCAAACCAAAGAACGCATCCCAGGAGGATACGTCTTTGTGGATGGTTCCCGGGTGGGTGATATCGGGCCCAGTGTGGTCCGGGAACGGGAGAAACTGTCCCAGGATGGGGTGGTTCTGATTAGCCTCGTCCTCAATCAAAACGGAAGGCTGTACGAAAATCCGGACATCATATCCCGGGGATTTGTATATAAGCACGGGGACAAAGACATTATTGAGCAGACCAAAGCCAAGGTCAGAGAGGTGGTGGACCGATCCCAGGGTGACCTGCACAACGACCTCATCCAAACCATCAAATCTTTCCTGTACAGCAAAACAAAAAAACGGCCCATTGTCCTGGTCACTATGAATTGGGTCTAAAAAGAAAAAACGAAGTCAAAACCCCGCGGCAGCTGCCGCGGGGTTTTTTCTTTCCACTCCAAGAAATGCAACACTGCTACTATCGAGGGGCTGAATGTCCGTGCTCCCCAATCAGGGGCACAAAAGCGACCGGGGATAAGGCTTTCACTGAGAAGTCGTCCTCCCGGCGCTGGTACAATTTCAAAACCTGACCTCCTCGGCTTCCCACGGGCATGATCAACCTTCCTCCCTCATCAAGCTGATCCAATAAAGGACGGGGAACTTCCGGCGCAGCAGCGGTGACTATCACTCCCTGAAAAGGCGCATGCTCTGGAAGGCCTTCGGTCCCATCACCCTGGATGACATGGATGTTTTCATATCCCATATCCTGTAAACGCTGGGAAGCGATTTTTGCCAGATCTTGGTGCCGTTCCACGGTGTAGACTTCCGCAGCCAATTCCCCCAGGATGGCTGCCTGGTACCCTGAACCCGTCCCTATTTCAAGCACGCGCTCTTCCCCCTGGAGTTCCAAGGCCTCTGTCATGTAAGCTACGATATAAGGTTGGGAAATCGTCTGCCCCTTGCCGATGGGCAGCGGGCCGTCAGAGTACGCGAATTCCCGTTTATTTGGAGGTACAAAAAGGTGGCGGGGTACGGAGCGAAACGCCTCCAGGACCCGCGGTGAATCAATGCCCCGCCTGGCTATTTGGCGCTCGACCATCCTCTCTCGTGCTTTCTGGTAATCCATATCGCCCTTCATCGCCATCCACTCCCTCTCACTCAATCTAAAGGTCCAAAATTGCGCGCGGAGAACCTCGCGAATATTTAGAAGAATCAGGTACCAATATTGAAAAGCCGTAGGATCTGACCTGCCTGCCAGCGAATGACGCGGTCCATTCCGGGTTTCACGGTTTCCGCTCAGGAAAGAAGGTAGGCCAACACCCACTGCGTGGTAGCCAGCAAGGCATCCAGGTTTGTGCGCTCGTAATTATGGGAGGCATCCACGCCGGGACCGATGAGCGAAACAGCCACATCGCCACCTGCCCGCCAGTATGCCTCTCCATCCGATCCGTAATAGGGGTATATGTCCACCCGATGGGCGATCCCATGCTGCTCCGCCAAAGAGCGCAGCCGCTCATTCAAACCGTAATGATAAGGACCACCGGAGTCTTTCACACACAAGGTGGCATGGAACTCATCCGAGGTTTGCCCTTTTCCCACCGCTGCCATGTCCACAGCGACCAATTCCTCCAGCCCCTCCGGGAACCCGCTGGCTGCCCCATGGCCCACCTCTTCATAATTACTGATGTGAAACACCGTGTCCTGGGCGGGCTTTCGTCCAGATTCCTGCAGGGCCTGGATGGCCGCCACCAGACAAGCTACACCCGCTTTGTCATCCAAATGTCTGGAGCGGATGAACCCCCCGTTTATCTCCACCCGGGGGTCAAAGCACACGAAATCCCCCACCCGGATCCCCAACTCCCGGGTCTTCTCCTTGGAACTCGTACGTGCGTCCAGGCGGACTTCCATGTGGTCCTCGTCCCGCTTCGTTTCCCCAACTTTTTTGCCGTGTACATGCACCGAGGCGGTGTCGATCAAGATCGACCCGCGGACGTCTTCCCCCTTACTGGCGATCACGGTGCATCCTTCCCCTTCGACCGAATTCCAGGGAACGCCCCCAATCTTTGTCAGTTTGAGGCGGCCACTGCTTTTGATCTCTTTCACCATTGCCCCCAATGTATCCACATGAGCGGTCAGTCCACGCGGGGACCGGTTGTCCTGTCCCTCCCAGACCCCGACCAGCCCCCCCTTCTTCGTCATCCGCAGGTCAAGATCCGAAAAAACCCTTAAAGTCTCCTGAAGAGACTGAAGGATGTGATCCGTATATCCTGTGGGGCTGGACCTATTCAAAAGGTCCACCAGCACTTCAAGCAAATATTCTTCGTTAATGGGGAGCAGAGATGTCATTGTCTTCCTCACTGTGAACGTTCAGGGATATCTTCATAAGAAGCGATCTTCTCACGCCATCCGTCCGGCAGATAGATGGACCAAGTTGAAACCCAAACCCGAAAAAACGCTTCCATCCCACAGACCCAGATCTTGATTGCAAGAAACCCGGGCATGCTCCAGACAATTGGCGAACCGGGTATTATTGACATGCCCCTGCGGGTCAAGGTCTCAATACTTGACATCAATGGGTTGGAAAAACGGAAATCAGACATACTCCCATTATACAGGAAAGTGAGGTCCGATAAAGATCTCTTCCGACCAGCATGGGAAGGGCTCAAAAAATAAAACCAGCTCCCCGGAAGCCGGCCCACTTCACTTATCAAAAAAGAAACGAATATCCAGAGAGATTTATACTTTGCGATCTATGAAAGGATGGAATCAATCCGCTGAAAACATCCAGATTTAAACCTCATCCCAATCTGCCTTTTCCCAGGGGTAATCCGCGACTTCTTTGGCCGCTTCAAGTACCGCGGGGTCGCTGGAGTATTTCCCTCGCAGCTCATCTGGAAGTAACTGAGCAATGGCGCGCATGATCGCTTCCCCGATCTCATCCAACTGCTCCCGCCGTTCCCTGCCCCGGCCTGTAGTATGGAAAGGCCCAATGGGCGTCCCGACTTTGATCTTGACTTTCGCCTGTTCCCGCAGGCGGAGCGGGAAGATATCCCGGAACCCGGTAAAAGCCACCGGCAAAACCGGGGCCCCGGTCCGGGCTGCGAGATACGCCGCCCCCGGCCGCGCGGGCCGGAGCATCTCCGCCCAGGCACCCCCCTCCGGGAAGATCCCAAATAACCCTCCTTGAGAAAGCACACTTTCCGCAGAACGCAGGGCCTCTCTAGAGACGGATCCGCGCCGGACGTAAAATACTCCCCACAACTTGGGCAGAAACTCGGCCCAGGCCGGTGTGAAGGCCGGGTTGGAACCGGCGAAAAATTCTATCCGGGGAGGCGCAAGGCGGATCATAGCTACCGAATCCGCGTAGCTGAAATGATTCCCCGCGATGATCATCGGACCCTGTTCAGGCACCCTGTCCTGCCCCTCGATTTCAAAGTCCGTCAGAGCCCAAAACGCGGCATGAACCAAACCTTTCAAGGCAAAGCGAATGACCTGCCGGCGAGGGTAGTTGACTTTTGACATAAAAACGCTCACTTTTGTCTACATAAAACCAATCGGCTGGAACTGAGGACGCCACATCCCATCTAACATAACTATCAGGGACACCCTCAGCTTCCTACGCATTTCCACAGCAAATCACGGCCGCTGATAAAAAACCCAGGGGGTTTCCGGGTAATAATCATACACATCCCACCTTCCCTGGTAAGCAGCTCTCAAAGCTGCATCCCGCTTCTGACCGAGATTCCAGGCAAAAAGAAAAGGGGTGTCAAAGTAGGGTGTGGTCAGCTCCAGGTAACTGCCGTAAGGCATCCACTGTTCGCTGTGCACGATAAACAACGCCGGAGCGAGCTCACGTACCTTTTCCGTTCGAAAAGGCCGGAGATCTTCCCGCTGAATGCCATACAAGCCGTGCAGGCCCTGTAAACGAAAGGGAAGATAAAAGATGATATTGGCAGCGAGGAGCATAAAAACCGCAGCTGTTGTCAGCAGCGGTTGAAGTTTACGCCATCCCTGGTGGGTGTGCAGGATAGACCTCCCTCTTTCCAGGGACCAGCCCCCAACCGTGATGATCCCGGCCGCTGTGAAAATGGATAATCCCAGCAAAGCGGAAAAGTAATAGCGCGGCCCCAAAAGCCAGGACCCCACCCAGTACGCCCCATACACCATCACCAAACTCGGAAAGAGGCTCCCCAACAATAATGCCCGCGTGTTTTTCCGGAAAGCCCACAATCCAAAGGGGAGAAAGAGCCAGGACAGCTTTCCCCAACCGAAAAGGTCGCTTAATCCCGTGCGCAAGCTGTGTTTGGTGTTCCACCAGGCCAAACGCAGGCTGTGGCCTCCCTCCATCACCCCGTACCCCAGGCCGAACCCCACTCTGTCATAGGACCACCACAGCGTATAAGGGTTTTTGAATAGATCTCCCGTGAGGGCCGCCTGCCACAGAAAATGGAAAGAACCTAGCGTCAGCCCCACAGTTCCTGTCAGGATCACATGTTTGCGCTGGAGGGCATCCCCCCAGATGAGGAGGACCAGGCCGTGGATGCTGAAGGGGATGGCTATTCCCACCATGGTCAGGGGGCGGGTCAACCCCAGCAAACCCAGGCAGCTCCCTCCCAGGACCGCGGACAACCAATACGTGCTCCCTGACCGGCGGTCCTCGTCCGAAACACCTTCATACCAGCACAGGATAAAGACCATGGACAGGACCAGGCTCCAGGGATGGGAAAGCAGTGTTCCGGTTTGAATGAGGAATAAAGGGGATGTCAGGGTTAAACCCGCAGCCAACAGGCCGACCTTCTCATTCTGGATCCGCTTCCCCAAACGGTAGGTCAGCCACACAGCAAGCCCAGCCAAAAAGGGATTGACCCAGGAACGGATTCCCAGACGAACCCCCAGGGAAAGCAAAGCTGGCCACCCCAGGGGATATTTTCCAAATCGCTGGCCCTGATAATCTACCACAAAGGGAACCAGGAAATGGTTAGGGAAATCCGGAGAGGGCACGGTAAGGTCGCCCCTGGAGATGGCCTGGGCCTGCCACACATAAGCGAACTCATCTTCCAGGTGGGCCATGTTATCAAACACGTTTCCACCCACCAAAGCAGCGGCAAATATGGCAAACAAACATAAAAACAAGGCCAGGCGATCAGCGCTCGACATAGTCAGGCACCGATCTCTCGCAGCGCCTTAAGGGTCTCCGGATGCAGGATCCCATTGGTCGCACAAATACCGCGGTTTGCAGTCAGGCGTTCCCCTTGGGAAAAATCTAGAGGTTTCCCATCTAAGTCGGTGACTTTTCCCCCTGCCTCTTCCACTAACAAAGAGCCCGCTGCCTGATCCCAGACCTTTTCCCTATATCCCTCGCGTCCTCCGTCCAACAATCGCAAGTAGATCTCGGCTTTACCCCCTGCCAGAAGGGCATATTTCGCCTGGCTGTCCAAACGAACCGGCCCAATGTCCACGTTCAAAGCCTTCGAAAAATCTACAATTTGATCGACGTTCGTGTGCCCTGACTCAAAAGAGCGCAGCAGACGGGCTTGCATAGTATCCGTCTTCCGGGAAACGTGAAGAGCAGAAAAGTAAGGACTCGAGATTGGGGAATGCAAAGGCATAACCCAGCTTCCCTGACCTCGTGCGGTCGCAAAAAGGGATCCCTCTCCGCCTAAATCCTCTTCGAGATCCGCGTTCAAATTGGGGCAACCCAAGGCACCAATCTGTTCCTTTCCCCCCTGGATATATCCCAAACACACAGCGAATTGGGCCCCCCGCAGGAAACCTTTCGTGCCGTCTATGGGATCCAGAGTCCAATACTCCTTTCCCACTCCCCCCCGACCGCGGTCAATCCAGTCAAGAACCCCTTCAGGAGAAGCGTTTGGAATCACCCGGGAGACATAGCCGGTGATCTTTTCCAGCTTCTCCGCGTTTTCTTCCAGGCGGAGAACGTCGGCGTCCTCCTCTCCAATTAAGGACACATCAGGATAATATCGATCCAGATAGCAACCCACCACCGCCTGGGCAGCGAAATCAGCCACTGTGACAGGCGTACGATCCTCTTTCGTGAGGGCTGAAGTGACCATCTCAGTCTGGATTTCCTGGACGAGTTGGGAGGCGGTCTGGACAGCAGTAAGCGCGAAGTCAATTTTTGAGTCAGATAAATTAATCATCTCGTCTACCATAGCATGAAACACAAACCCCTGCAAGGTGGACGGTTTAGGACAGCTCCTCAGGGATGAAAAAGAGGGTTTTGGAGCTCACGCCCTTCCTCAATATGCGTTTTCAGGTTATTGATATCTGGATCGACCCGGTATCTTTGGCGGACTCATCCACGGGGACAGCGGTTAGATCGTAGACCATGGCCCCATTGATCTCCACAGGGACAATATCTCCCACAGGAACTTCGCCCTCAACGATGACCATACCGTCAATCTCAGGCGCGTCACGGTAGGAACGACCCAGAGTAATCATATCGGTGGTGCCTTCGATCATCCCCTGCCCTTCCATCAAGACATTAAGCGTTTTCCCTACCAGGGCCTGGTTCTTTGCTAAAGAAATGTTTTGCTGCCGGACCATCAACTCCTCTTTACGGGCTTCTTTGACGTCCTCCGGGATGGGATCTCCCAAGGATTCCGAAGGGGTTCCCTGTTCAAAAGAGAATGTGAACGTACCCACGCGGTCGAACTGGATGTCTTCGATAAACCCTAACAGCGCTTCAAACTCTTCTTGTGTTTCTCCGGGAAAACCAACCAGAAACGTAGATCGCAGCGCGATCTCCGGCATCGCCTCCCGCAGTTTTTCAACGGTCTCATAGACCCATTCCACATTCGCCGGCCGATGCATGCGCCGCAGCGTATCGGGATGCCCATGCTGCAGCGGCATATCCAGGTAAGGGAGAATTTGCGGATGACTGGCCATGACATCGATCAAACGATCCGTCACATAGCCGGGATAGGCGTACAGGACACGGATCCAATCCACATCCGGTACCGCTTCCGTCAGATTTACCAACAACCGGGCCAGCCCGTTTTCCATCCCCAGATCATGCCCGTAATCCGTGGTATCCTGGGCGATGAGATTGATCTCCCGGACTCCGTTATCTCGTAACAGACGGGCTTCATCAAGGATCTCAGCTATGGGGCGGCTGACCAGGGTGCCCTTAATCAATGGGATAGCGCAGAACGCACAGGGGCGGCGGCAGCCGTCCGCGATCTTGAGGTAAGCGCTGGTCCCCTGCAGATGGGCCTGAATGGCACCTCGTGTATCCCGGCCCACCGTGTTCACTTCAGGGAGATGATAAAGGGGTTCGGCGCGATCCCCTTTTCGCAAGGTGTTGACCACCTCGAGGATATCCATCCAGCGCCTCGTGCCCAAGACACCATCCAGGCGGGGAACCTGCCGGACGACCTCCTGTCCGTAACGTTGAGTCAAACATCCTGCTGCAATTAACACCTGACCGGGTTCTTTATGATTGACCAGATCCCTTAAAACTTTATACGACTCCTCCCGGGCAGGTCTGATGAATCCGCAGGTATTAACGATGAGCACCTCAGCCTCGCTGGGTGAGTCCACCGGTGAAAAACCATCATGGTTCAAAATCTGAGCCATGCCATCGGAATCAACCGTGTTTTTCGCACAACCCAAAGAAACCATGTGAAACGTCTTTTCTTTCATAGATCTCTACCTTTCATCGCGAAGACGATCCTCCCCTTCACTCAGCTGTAGGCTGCGGCGTGAGCGTGGGCGTCGGGGTATCTTCGGGGGTGGGCGTGATCGTGGGCGTCGGGGAAATCGTGGGTGTCGGCGTAAATGCCCCTTCTTCTGTATACACCAGGTTAACCACCTCTCCAAACAATCCCAACACGCCCAAATCCCGCTGGTTGTAGATGACTTTCACCGCTGCTGCGTTCCCGGTCAACAACTCCACCCGCTCCTCACCGTCGAATACGTGTACGCTGCCCGGCATAACGCGGCCGTTGAAAGCCTCCTGCCCATCTACGATCACCTGCATCCACGCCCGCTGGTTTACGATGATTTGTATATTCAAGTTCCCGACTGCGTTGGCAGGCTGGGTGGGCTGGGTGTCTGGAGTCAGCGTAGCCGTCGGGAGATCATCACCATCCCCCTCCACCCCCACGTCGATCTCATCTTCAAGGGTCTCTGTGGGCGTCATTGTTAACGTATAGGTGGGCGAAGGCAGCAGCACCTGGGCCACACCGGGAATCGTGGAGGTCCCCTTTGCATTATCCCCATCCCTGTTGAAAACCAGCAAGCTGGACCAGATGATGACCACACCCAAAAAGAGCACAATCAACAGACCTAACATCAGATTTCCCGAGAGAAACCTCCTCCATTTAAGTGGAATGGAGAAAACCCCTTTCTTTGAGGGAGAAGCCTTCTTTTTTATGTTCAAACGCGCCTGAAGAACATCGGCATAAGAAAGGAGCAGAGTATCTGTGTCCAAGCCCAAGAACTCAGCATAGTTCTTCAACATTCCTTTGCCCTGCACGGTGGAGGGTAAATCATCCAGCCTGCCTTCCTCTATGGCCCTCAAATAACGCGCGTGAATATGGATTTGCCTTTCTACATCCTCAACAGAAAAGCCCAGCGTTTCCCGCTGATCCTGGAGCGTTTTCCCGATATCCCCTAATTCGCCTTCTCCGGATTTTGCAGCTCGCGCAGATGAAGCCGTTTGGGGTTGATTCCCATCTTCGCGTGGGATCATTGAATACGACTCCTGCAGGAGATAGGAGTCCGCATCCAAACCAAGGTAATCGGCGTAGGAACGGACAAACCCCCGCTGTTGAACCGCAGAAGGGAGTTCCTCTAAATGCCCTTCTTCAATCGCACGCAGGTAACGCTCCTTGATCTTGGTCGCATGCGCTGCTTCTGTCAAGGTGATGTCTTGACTGCGGCGCGCTTCTTTTATCTGCTGCCCCAACAATTGTTCCATAGCCACCCCGCTAGATAAGTTAAGGGGTCATTGATAGCAAAGACCGGCCTGGGTTTATCCAAAGAAGGCCCCAGACCGGTTCACGCATTCTTTTTACAGAAGGGGTTGATTACTCAGCTATCTCTTCCTCTGATTCAACCTCTTCAGCTTCCTCATCCTCCAAATTTTCCTGATCCAATTCCGCTTCTTCCTCTTTAGCTTCCATGTCCCCTTGATCAGGCCCGGCTTCCTCTGAGTCAACCTCTTCCCCTTCAGCTTCAGTCTCCTCCGTCTCGCTTTCTTCCTCTTCAGCTTCACCGTCAACTTCCTCGCTGATCTCTTCTAAAGCCTCTTGGGCCTTCAAAGCTTCCTGCTCTTCTTCTTCCAAAGCGGATTCAGGAGATTCGCCCTCCCGGTGGACAATGACTTCCACTTCGGGAATCAGATCCACCGTCAGGCGTACAGATACATTGTGTAAGCCAATTTCACGCAGGGGCTGAGATTCGATTTGTTTGGCTTCGATCTCCACGCCAATTTCCTCCCCCACCGCTTCAGCCAGCATCTGCGTGTTGACAGAGCCATACAAACGGCCTGTTTCACTGGCTTTCACCGCAAAGGTGAACAATTGGCCATCCAGCTGCTCCGCTACGCCGCTCATCTCTTCATTGATGCGGGCCCGCTTCTTCTCACCTTCTTTGCGAATCCGGCCAGCCTGTTTAATGGCTCCAGGGGTAGCCAGAACCGCCAGACCCTGGGGCATGAGATAATTCCGCGCGTAACCCGGGGCGACTTTCTTGACCTCCCCCGCACGTCCTAATTTATACACATCTTCAAGTAAAAGAATTTTCATTTTTCAAGCCCTTTCCTTAGTTATAAAAACTTCAAACAAAGGCCTCGGGCGAAGGGTACAACGCTCCGAGACGGAGGAAATTTTACCAGATTGAGGTGGGATCGTCAACAACCGGCATTCCTGTGAGCGTGAAGGCGAAAGGAAGGGTTCCTTTCCTTGTGTATAATCATAGGGATGTATGAGATAGGGGATGAAATCCTCCACTCCCGACCCGATCAGAAGAGGAGAGCTTACTTCATTCCAATGCCTCCTTGAGGGTCAGCTTTGGGAAGATGTGAAAAGGATCAAACAGCATGTCAAAAAACCTGGTAAATATACCTTTTGCACCTCGTCGTTGGCCATTTTTCTACGGATGGTTCATCCTGGCAGCCGGAACGATTGGCTTTATTTTGAGTGTACCGGGGCAAACAATCGGGATCTCTCCCTTTACAAAACCCTTGAGGGAAACCTTGGGGCTGTCTCAAACCACTCTCAGCTTGGCATACATGGTTGGAACTCTCGCCAGCGCTTCATTGTTAACCTATGCAGGACATTTTTACGACCGCTTTGGCGCGCGTGTGACAAGCATTGCAGCAAGCATAGGGATGGGATTGGTATTGCTGTACTTAAGCCAAGCAAAGGGAATTTCCAACGCTGCAAGCCAACTCCTCTCCCTGCAAAGCTCCCCATACATGCCTCTTGTCGTCCTTGTTCTGGGTTTCTTCTTGCTCCGATTCTTTGGTCAAAGCATGCTGACCATGGCTTCCTCCAACATGATTATGAAATGGTTCAAGGCCCATCGAGGGCTGGCTGGAGGGATCATGAACGTGTTCACCCCCCTCGGTTTTTCCCTCGCTCCCCAAATTTTTAACCACATGAATGAGAACAAAGGCTGGAGCAAAACTTGGATGCTAACTGCGCTTGCCGTGGGTCTCGGATTCACGCTCTTTGCCGCTGTCTTTTACCGCGACAACCCCGAAGATTGCGGCCTGCAACCCGACGGCAAAACAAGAGCCAACGCAAAGGAAACGCTGAACGGATGGGACGGAGGGATCTTCACATTGCCTGAAGCGCGCCAGACGTTCTCTTTCTGGGTCTTCAACTTGGCGCTCGCGTTGAATGCACTTTATATTACAGCGATCACTTTTCACATAGAATCCATTTTCGAGCAAGCGGGGCGGACAGGGGCTGCCGCTTTTAGGATCTTCCTCCCCATCTCTTTCACTTCCGTTGCCCTGGGCTTGATCGTAGGTTGGTTTAGCGATTACACAAAGCTCAAATTCCTGTTGATGACGATGACAGCTGGAATGCTAGCTTCTATGTTGGGGATCCTTTTCTTAAGATCAAATTTCGGTTACATACTGATCATCATCGGAAATGGCGTATCCCAAGCCCTATTTGGGTTGCTGCTGTCCATCACCTGGCCCCGGTTCTTTGGCAAAAAACACTTGGGGGCTATCTCAGGATTCCAGCGCACGTGGATGGTATCATTCAGCTCTTTGGGGCCACACTTATTCAGCCTTTCCTTTGAAAACTTGGGTAGCTATCGACTGGCTGTCCTTTTATGTGCCCTCTTTACTGTCCTTCTTTTCGGAACAGCGCTCCTCGCGAACAAACCATCACAACCAGAAAGTAGCCCCTAGATCTCTTTTTACCTTTAAGAAACGATAATCCCCTTCACAAATCAAAGCGTAGAAACCACCGTTTCACCGAAAGGTGAGGATGAGCCACACTAGGGCCAACAATAAAAAAGCCATGATCAGGAACACCACATTCGCCACATCACGGGAACGTTTATCCTTAAGCTCCACAAGAGGAAATATCCCCTCCAGCTGGAAGAGAGGGCCAGCAAACCAGGTGAAGGCCACTCCTCCTAATAAACCCCCAATATGCCCCCAGTTGTCAATTCCCGGAGATAAACCGATGAGCAGGTTAATCAAAGCCACCTGGATGATCTGCCGTAGGGCTCCTTCAAAGCGCTCTCCTAAGAGATCGCGGTGCTGGTAGATGAACACCCCTTCCGCCCCCAGCAAGCCGAAGATAGCTGTGGAGGAACCCAAGGAGGACGCCTGTGTGAGCATGAAGGAGAAGATGTTTCCGCAAAACCCACTGATGATATATAAAGCCAGAAAGCGGGTGTGGCCAAAAAAACGCTCCAACCGCCGCCCCAAAATATACAGGGCGTACATGTTGAAGCCCAGATGAATGATGGAGCCGTGTAAGAGCATGGGGGTCAATAAACGCCAATACTGCCCCGCTTCGATCCAGCGATTATTTTTAACACCATAGGCCGCGGGCAGATCCTGCCCCAAGAGTAAGTTCGTCCCGACCTGCAGTACAAAAACCAAAATGGATAACGCCAACAAGGTATAGGTGACAAGAGGTTCAGTTTGGGGAGTTTGAATGCGGGGTTGTGGGGCGGATTCCAAGCCCATTTCTTGCCCGGTTCTCTCCATTTCGCTTTCAGTCATAATTCAACGCTTCGCGGGTCTACTCGGTGCTGCTCCGCTTCGATGATGGCTTCAATAACATCGACCGTCTCGTCAAGCTCGCCCTCCCGATTGATGACCACATAATCAAACCACTCCATTTGTTTGAGCTCCTGGCGAACAGTTTGTAAGCGTATTTTTAGGCTTTCATCGTCTTCCGTCTCACGATTTTTCAAACGGCTCACCAGTTCTTCTTCATTCTGAGCGGTCAAGAAAATCAGGAGCGCATCCTGGACCAGATTCCGCACCGTCTCCGCTCCCTGGACATCCACCCGCATGACGACATGTTTTCCACTTTCCAGCCCTTCCCTGACCTGCACTTTAGGAATACCTTTGTATTCATCATAAACCACCGCGTATTCCAAAAGGTCCCCTCTGTCAATCATCTCCTCAAACTCCTCCTCGGAAACAAAAAAGTAATCCACGCCGTGCTCCTCCTCAGGACGGGGGGGACGCGACGTGGCAGTGATCACGAAATGCAAGGGCAGGTCGCGCTCTTTCAACTCTGCAATCACCGAGTCCTTACCTACCCCGGAAGGACCGGAAATGACAATCAGCAAAGGATCCGGAGGGTTGGGGTGAAAACGGTTAGAGGGGAAATCGTTCATTTGAAATTCGTCCTCATTTAGATATAATGTTTTTGATAGTCCTGCCAAAAAACTCCTGGGAGGAAGACATCATGCCCACATACCAATATCGGTGTAAAGAGTGTAGGGAATCCTTTACCCTTTTCATGACATATGAAGAGTTTGATCATCGGGACGTGCATTGTCCTCACTGCCAAAGTCCCCAGGTCGACCGTGTGATCGGATCGGTACGGGTCGCACATTCCAGCGAAAGCCGTCTGGAAGATCTGGCTGATCCCGCTGCATTAGCCAAGATGGAGGACGACCCCAAAGCTATGGGGAAAATGATGCGCCAGATGAGTGACGAAATGGGAGAGGATCTGGGTCCTGAATTTGATGAAGTCGTCGATCGTTTGGAACGGGGTCAAAGCCCAGAGGAGATTGAAAAAGACCTGCCTGACCTTGGGTCAGGAGGCGAAGAGTTCGACGACCCTTCTCCCTTTTAGACCATTGTACTATAAGAATTAAGGACCGAAATTCGTTGTGTTCCCTGTCCCAGCGCACCTCAATTTAGGGGCCTGATCTTGCGTGCAGCCGTTCCAGTACGATGGCGAGAATCTGTTCCTGCACTGGATCAAAGGAACGTCCCGCGTCGACCACCACCCATCGCTCTGGTTCCGCTCCCGCCAACTGTAGATAGCCATCTCTCACCCGTTGGTGGAAATCCAGATCTAAAGCATCTAATCGGTTCAAGTTTCCCGCTTTGTTTCTCCGCATCAAACCCAGGGCAGGGTCAATATCAAGCAAGATTGTCAAATCTGGCTCTAACCCCCCAGTCGCGTAGTGAATGATTTCCCGCAAAGGCGTCAAATCATTTTGATGACCAAAGCCCTGATAGGCCAGCGTGGAGTCCGCAAAACGGTCACATAAAATCACCTGCCCTTTTTTCAGACCCGGCTTAATGACCTCTTCCACAAGTTGAGCCCGGGATGCCTGGAGCAGTAAAGCCTCCGTACGGTCCACCATGGCTGTGTTTTCCAAGTCCAGAATCGTGTTCCGGATTTGATTCCCAATCGGCGTCCCTCCCGGTTCGCGCGTTTTCCGGACGAGGTATCCTTCCTCGATCAGGGCTGCAGCCAGAGGTTGCAACTGGGCCGTCTTCCCACTCCCCTCAGGTCCCTCGAAGGTGATGAACATCCCAGTCTTTTTTGGGTCCATGATGATTTAAACACTCCCTGTACTTCTCCCCCAACCTATAGGGGTCAAGCTCTCATTTGCCTCTATTCTTCGTCCCGGAAGACACGCACCCGGCGGTTCGGGTCCTTGCCATAAGAATGGGAGGACAGGTTCGCTTGCCGGACCATCTGGTGTTGGAGCCGACGAATATAGGAAGTAGCAGGTGGCAGTTCCACCCATCGTTCCCCATTGAGTACAGCCTGAATCGCGCCCTGGGTTTGCTCCAAGGCCTCTTCCTCATCCTGACTTAAAGAAGGGTCTTTGAGATTAAAGACATCCTTCAAAAAGCGCTCCATGCGTTTGCGTGTATTAGAGCGCAAGACATAAATGGGCATACCCAAGTCCTCTGCAGTCATGATCGGCTTAGGATTGTTGCGGTAGTGGTGTTTGAGGGTCACTGCCACAGACGCGTCCTGAACGCGCTCCTTCAGATCAATGGGGACTTCTAATTCCTTGGCCGCCTTTGACATCCTATCCCGGGCAATTCCATACGTAAAGAGGGACAGCGTTTCAAGCTCCCCCCTGGCCTGCTTATAATCCACGCCCGGGGTCTGATACGCGCTCTCCCGCTTTAACCCTGCGGCGGTCTTCTTCAACCTGGCCTTTTGAGGTTTTTTCCTGATCTTAATCTCCCCGCTTTCTTCGCGAGAGCGGATTTCCGGAACCAGCGGCTCTCCCCGTAACAAAGAATCCACGGCCGTGGCGACATCCTCGTGGATGGCAAGGATGTCGCGGGTTTGGATCTCTATTAGGGTATGAAAAGTGGGATTAGAGCGCCGTTCCAGGACGGTCTTTTGTGTCCCCCGCCGGCGGGCCTCTTCATCGGAGAGCGTGACCGACTCTATTCCGCCCACCAAATCGGCCAGCGTGGGATTGATGAGCAAATTTTCCAGGGTATTGCCGTGCGCGGTGCCGATCAACTGCACCCCTCGCTCCGCGATAGTTCGTGCCGCCAAGGCCTCCAGTTCCCGTCCGATCTCATCAATGACGATCACTTCCGGGTTGTGATTTTCCACCGCCTCGATCATAACCTCATGCTGTAAAGATGGTGAGGCAACCTGCATGCGGCGGGCTTTTCCTACTGCAGGATGAGGTACATCCCCATCCCCGCCTATTTCGTTGGAAGTGTCCACGATCACCACCCGTTTTTTCTCAGCCAAAATCCGGGCCGCTTCCCGTAGCATGGTCGTCTTCCCCACCCCAGGTCGGCCTAAGAGAAGTAAGCTTTTGCCGCTCTCAATAAAATCCTTGATGATATCCGTGGTCCCATACACCGCCCGGCCCACCCTGCAGGTCAAGCCCACGATATCCCCGCTGCGATTCCGGATGGCTGCAATACGGTGAAGCGTACGTTCTAAACCTGCCCGGTTGTCGCCATCAAACTCCCCCACTCTTTGGACCACATAGGCAATATCTTCCCTGCTGATCTCCTTTTCGCGGAGCACAAGCTCCTCCTGGGAGAATCGAGCGGTGGGAACTCGTCCTAAGTCTAAAATCACTTCAATCAAGTCATCATTCCTGCCCAGCGAGTTGATCGGTTCGCTTAATCCTGGAGGCAGGATGTCGAATAGCGCATTCAAGTTATCTGTAATCTTATGATTTGACATACGTTGTATTTTTATCTTCTGTATTTACGAAAGGTGTCGTCACATCTGGTTGTGTTTCAAAAGTTCCTACCTGATAGGGCTGCTTCGCTCGAAAGTGAACGGCGACATGTTTGACCATCGCAAGCTGAAAAGCACACTGTACTGCGCCCACCCGTTCAAGGGCAGAGATGAGCTTTTTTTGATAGGTGCGGACCCGGAAAAAGGTTTTTTTCCGGCCGTGATGGGGTAATTTCTCACATAAAGCTGCGAT
Source organism: Anaerolineales bacterium (assembly GCA_046483045.1). Taxonomy (GTDB): domain Bacteria; phylum Chloroflexota; class Anaerolineae; order Anaerolineales; family UBA11858; genus B10-G9. Next base: position 127,584 of record JAWODY010000081.1, read on the forward strand.
ATGATCTTCCAGGTTGGATTCCGCGGGGTCGATAATCAGGTCCATCAAAACCCCTTTTGGGCCTTCATGGAAAACCGTAAATCCCACAAGCTCACCGTCCGCCCAAAAACTAAGCCCCTGGAGATCCTCTACCCGGGGCGGCGCTTCCACGCGCTGCACATCGCGGGGGATGACCTTCCGGTATAAACGCTGGATCGCTTCACCTTCCCCTTTCGAAAAAGGGGTCCAGCCGGGCTGGGAGCGGTCGTGCTTCAGCGTTCCGGGAACCATCCATATCCACTGCTCCGCATACGCGCGGAATCCACTCTGGCGTAAACAATCCTTGAGAGGAGATTCCCGCTGCACTTCAGCCATAATATGGAACGCACCCCGCTCACCTGCCTGTTGGCAGAGATGAGAGATCACCCTCACCATCTGGACCCGGGAATCAGGATCGGCGGGCGCCAGAAACGTGAGCTGAGCTGAAGGTTTCTCTGGCGCGCGGTACATCTGGCCTACGGCAGGAGATGAATCCTCCACCGAGGATTGCCAGGTGGTAAAAATCCCGCTCCCGGGAAACACCAAAGAAAGCAGCACGCTGGAAAAAAACCCCGGGGCGTAGGTCAGGCGGAGGGTGTTATCCAAAAAAACCGCCCGATCCCGATATCGAATAAATGTCAACACATCACGCCAGGCAAAAGCTCGAGCCATAAATGACACCGCTTAGGCCTCCAAGGTCTTCTCCACCATGAAGAGAAAATACCGGTGAACGCGATCATCTTCCGTTAATTCTGGATGGAATGTCGTGGCCAATAGGTGATCCTGCTGGGCAGCGACGATCCGCCCATCTGGAAGGGTGGCCAACACTTCGGCGCCTTTTTCGACGGATTCAATCAGGGGTGCGCGAATGAAGATCGCATGAAATGGGGTCTGGTTAGCAGAAACGCGCGATAAAGTGGGGAAATCAATTTCCGTCTCAAAACTGGCAATTTGACGACCGAACGCGTTTCGTTCCACTGTGATATCCATCAGGCCCAATAATGGCTGCTGGCGCTGTGCGTCTTTGGAAAGGAAGATCGCCCCAGCGCACGTGCCCCACACGGGTTGCGATCTACCAAAAGCTTTCAGCTCATCCAGTAAACCGAAATCAACGGCTAATTTTCCAATGGTCGTCGATTCGCCTCCAGGAATGATCAAGCCATCCACGTTTGCCAGATGATGAGGGAGGCGGACTTTTTGGGTCCGGACACCCAGCCTGGAGAGGGCGACCATATGTTCTGCGAATGATCCCTGCAAAGCCAACACCCCTATGTTCATTTTTTTCATATTAACTCGGAACTTGGAGGCCCAGTGCAGGGAAGTCACGCAGGGTAAGATACGTCATTGCCATTACCAACCCCGATCGGCAATTTTTTCCTCTTCAGGCATGGTCGATATATTCCGTCCTACCATGGCCTCACCCAGGTTGCGGCTGACCTCCGCAAGGATCTCAGGGTCCTCGTAATGTGTGACCGCTTTGACGACGGCATCTCCCCGTTTGGCTGGATTTCCCGACTTGAAAATGCCGGAACCGACGAAGACGCCATCCACGCCAAGCTGCATCATCATGGCAGCATCCGCCGGGGTAGCAATCCCACCAGCTGCGAAATTGACCACAGGCAGACGGCCCAGTTCACGGGTTTCCACTACCAGATCATAGGGGGCGCCGATCTTTTTCGCAAAGGACATCAGCTCCTCGTCCGGCATGTTCTGCAGCCGCCGAATATCACCCATCACGCTCCGGGCATGGCGGACAGCTTCCACCACATCTCCCGTACCCGCCTCGCCTTTGGTGCGGATCATAGCCGCCCCTTCTCCGATCCGGCGAAGGGCCTCCCCCAAGTTCCGGCAGCCGCACACAAAGGGGGTCTTGAATTGATGCTTATCAATGTGATGCTCTTCATCAGCAGGCGTCAAAACTTCGGATTCATCAATATAGTCCACTTCCAAAGCCTCTAAAATCTGGGCTTCCACGAAGTGACCGATGCGGGCTTTGGCCATCACCGGAATAGACACGCTCTCCATAATCTGGATGATCAACTCAGGGTCGCTCATCCGGGCTACCCCGCCTTGATCCCGGATGTCGGCGGGAACGCGCTCTAAAGCCATCACTGCCACCGCACCCGCATCTTCTGCAATCTTGGCTTGATCAGGGGTGACCACATCCATGATCACGCCGCCTTTCAACATCTGAGCAAGCCCTTTTTTGGTCGTAAAGGTACTGACTTGGGATTCCATTTTCAATCGTACTCCTGAACTACCAGAAACATTTAAACGAAGTTCCATGGACAAATCATGCGCATTGACACCTTGATACAAGGTAAAAATTTCATCTAGATTACCTTGATCTACATGAACAAAACGTCCATGGATTGCGAAGAGATTCTACCATGCAAACCGGTGAGAAGCAAACACAGGGAAAACCACCCCTATTCCAATTTCCCCCTTCTGTGGATCCACGTTGAACACTCTCTCTCCGATGCTGCTCGGAAAGGCGTACAAACATTGCGGCGAAGTCACCCCTGGTTCAAACCTTAACGCTCTTCAACATTGATCCGAATCGCGGTCCGGATATTGCCGTCAATCTCGACATCCACAAACTCGGGAATGCTGATCACGTCATATCCATCCTCGGCCAGGTAATCACGGGCTAACGCCATCGCCTTGACCGCCTGGTTGACTGCACTGGCACCGATCGCCTGCACATTCGCAAACTTCTGTTCACGGAATATGCCTGCTATTGCCCCTGCAACAGCCGAGGTGCGGGAGGTCGCTGAAACCTTAATGATTTCCACATTGTCGGTATCCATGGTCCTCTCCCTGAGGTAAGACGCTAGATAGTCTCCCATTTCGGAGGAGTATTCATTTTGTGTTATTCATTGTACATAATCCAGTAAGTTTTATCAAGCAAGAAACAATTCCACCCCACCGTTTGGACAACAAGCGGATTGTAACTTGATATATTGATACACTTGACATTTATGGGTAAAATACAAGAACGGAATCCCGGAGCGGAAAGGACAGTACGTGCTTTGCTGCCAGGACTCTGGCCTCACCCAGCGGTCCTGCAACCAAGGCATTTGAGAAACCTACCACCCGGGAAAGGCTCATTCACCCCGGTTGAAAAGCGGCTGTACTGCCAGGATATACCTATGGAAAAAACGTACACTTTCTTAAAAACCTGCCCGTTTCAGATCAGGACGTTCCCCCGGACAGTATTCTCAGCAAGACTGTGTTTGAAGATGGAAGGGTGAAAGTTATCTTGTTCAGTTTCGCTCCCGAACAGGAATTATCAGAACATACCGCTTCCGTCCCGGCCATCCTTCACTTCCTTGACGGAAATGCCCATCTTGTCTCAGGGGAGGAGGAACAGGAAGCCGGCCCCGGCACCTGGGTTCATATGCCGGCCAATCTATCCCACAGCATTTTCGCAAAAAGCAACCTCACCATGCTCTTATATCTGCTCGAGCAATAAACCAACTCGCTTAACTTGACATTGTTAGATTAAAACATATGTTCTAATTTTAGGCGAAGGAAGAGTATTCCCGGCCCCTTTGATCCTAAAATTCATTCATTAGAGGCAGAGGTTTTGCCCATTTTATTCATTTTTTATTCATAATAATCGAACATCTGTGCTAATTTAACATTGTCAAGTTAAGTACACCCAAAAAACATGCAAATCCTGGCCATCATTTCCGGTGAATACGGCAGGCGTCATGTAGGAAACATTACCACTCACGGGCCTCAAGAGTGGCATATAGAAACCTGGCGGACGCCAAGGTCTTTCCCGCCCATCATTGATTATCCGGAGGATCACCTGCCGGACACCCTCCCGGAAGCGGATCTGCTGCTCTCTTTTGCTGAAGACAAAGGCGCAGCGGAACTGCTCCCCGAGATCGCCAAGATGACAGGGGCGAAAGCCGTGATCGTTGCTGTCGACGATGAGGGCTGGCTGCCGCGGGGGTTAGACCGGCAGCTCCGGGGCTGGCTGGAGGAACAAGGTGTGACCTGCGTGACCCCTAAACCATTATGCTCTTTGACCGAGAGCGAATACGGGGTAACCCAACAGAAAACCAGATCCTATCAAGACCCCTACATTGAAGCCTTCGCCCGGCACTTTGGGCGTCCTGAACTGGAACTCGAGATCGATCCGGAAACGAAGATCATCGCCAGCGCTCAGGTCGTCCAGGACGTTGTATGCGGCTGTGCCCGCCACGTCGCGCAGGGCTTAATTGGCATATCCGTGAACGACGCGGAGGAGAAGGCAGGACTGCTGCATCACCATTATCCCTGCCTGGCGAGCATGAAGAAACTCCCCCATTTCAACCACGACACCCTGATGCACACGTCAGGTCAAATCCTGAAAAACAATGTTGCCATGCAGGTGAAACCTTACAAACACGTGCGGTACATCGAACCCGGAAAACGATCAGAGTGATCATGCCTTCTATCACATAAGCTTAAGGGCGGGGTTCTTGGAAACCCTTTTGTATCGGGTGAATAAGGAAAGGCCGCAAACATTTCTCCCTTTTCAAGATACAGTGAATACATACCGGAACAAGATTGTCGTCCTGGAGGGACCGGATATGATCCGGTTCACCCACCAGGTTGGTCTTTTCTACAAACACCAGAAGAGGTCAGCCCGGGCCATGTCAAAAAGAAAAGGAAACCAGCCATGGAAATTGCCATAGACATACACAATCTGACGAAATACTATGGAGATTTGCTCGCTGTGGACCAGATCAACTTCCAGGTCAAACGGGGAGAGGTATTCGGATTCCTGGGCCCCAACGGAGCAGGCAAGACAACCACACAGCGGATGCTGACCACCCTGCTGAAACCTACGGAGGGACGAATCCAGATCTACGGCCACGACCTGGCCCAGGACCCCATGCCCGTCAAACGGCGGATGGGGCTGGTGCCGGAGGAGTCCAACGTATATACTGAGCTCACCGCCTGGGGCAACCTGTTGTTCACAGCCAAGCTTTACCGGGTACCTGCCGGCGACCGGGAACCACGCGCCCGTGATTTATTGGAGACGTTCGGATTGTGGGAAAAGCGCCATGTGAAGGTGGAAGAGTTTTCCAAAGGGATGCGCCGCCGTTTGAGCATCGCCATGGCCATCATCCACAAGCCTTCCCTGCTCTTTTTGGATGAGCTCACGCCGGGGCTGGATGCCCAGAGCGCGCGAGCCATCCGGAAGATGAACCGCGATCTGAACGCGGAAGGCACAACTATTTATCTAACCACGCACCAGATCGAGGAAGCCAACCAGCTTTGCGACCGGGTGGCGATTATCAACCATGGACAAATCGCTGCCATCGATATCCCGGAGCACTTGAAAGCCGCCTTCCGAAAAGTGCAGTCAGTGGAGATAGCTCTGTCGCCGGACGGGCAAACTCATGGAGAGCGCCTTAAAACTCTTCCCGGCGTCAGCCAAGCGGTGAAGCGGGGGGACAAACGGCGGCTGTACACCGAGCAGCCTTCCGCGTTACTTCCCCGCCTTGTGGATTATGCTGAAAAGCAAAACGCAAAAATCGTCAGCCTGTGCACATTAGGGCCCAGCCTGGAAGATGTCTTCCTGCAGATCACAGGACAGGAAATCGGTGCTGTACAACATAAAACAAAAACTTCCAAGGGCAAGACCCGGAAAGGAGGACAATAATGAGTAGAGGGTGGATAACTCGTCTGCAAGATGAAATCAGCCAGGCCTGGACGGTGGCTGTCAAGGACGTCCGCGTGTACTATCTTACGCCCCCCATGATCATGTTCGGATTAATGCTTCCCATTTTCCTCTTCTTTTCCTTTGCAATCAAACGCGAGATCGGCCTAGAAATAGGTCTGTCACGTCTGCTGGCCCTGACCACATTCTTAACTGCTTCCTCCGCTAGCCCCGTGATCATCCCCCTGGAGCGGAGGGTCGGCACTTACGACCGCTTACTGACTGCCCCGATATCGCTGACAACTTTACTGCTGGGCAAAACCCTGGTGGGTGCCTTCTTTGCCACACTGGTTTCTACGGCCCCTCTCCTGATCAGTATTTTGGGCCTAGGCGTTAAGTTGGCTGATGTGGGTTTGCTGTTTATAAGCGTTCCCCTGACCAGCCTTGCCTTCTCCGCTTTCAGCCTTGTTTTCGCCTCCATTCCCACTCGTTCAGTGGGCAACATCATGAAACCCAGCACCCTGGTGCGCTGGCCGCTGGTGTTCATCAGCGGGATCTTCATCCCTCTGGAAGAGATGGCGCCCTAGGACCGAACCCTGGCTTACTTTTCCCCCTGACCTACGCCCAAGACCTGATGAACCACACCGTGCTGGGAAAAGGTTTCCTCAATCCCTGGATCAATGTCGCGATCCTGCCCCTGCTGCTCATCTTATTTCTGATTCCCGCCGTGTGCCTGCACCACCGGAGCCGCGTCATAGGGTATTAGTACCAAGCCCTCCGACCTTCCTTTCCATGATATACTGGAGGGGTGGGTATACGATCCCAATTTGAGTCCTGTGGGGCGTTATTCTTATCCACAGACTTGGAGGTGGTTATGAAACAGAGTAGAATGGCTGTCATCATAGCGGTGGTAGGTGTGATATGCGCGGCCTGCACAGGGGGAGAAGAGATCCAGGAGCCGACCCAACCTGTTGAGGAGCCAGCCCAGTCCTCCGAACCCTCATCGGAACCCATGGTCCAGGACCAACCGGTCGCGTCCTACTTTCAGGACAACTGCGCAAGGTGCCACGGTGAAAATCGGGAAGGGAGAAATGGGCCTGCCCTCCTGCCGGATAGCCTGTCACGGGATAATGCCTACTACCTTGACATCATCCGGAACGGCAAAAGAGGGATGCCATCCTTCGGGAGCAAGCTCAGTGATAAGGAAATCCAGATCCTGATCGACTTCCTGCGCACCGAATCCTGACCAACCCATAAAACGCGATCACCAAAAAAGCCCGGTGCAGTCATGGACTGCACCGGGCTTTTGGCTGTCTCCTCTCTGTCTTAAGAGCAAAGAGAGAGATGAATACACCCTTCTTTATCAAAAGAACGGGACTCAAGGCCTGATCATGGGCACCTGGGGATAATCATCCGCTGTTAAGTCTTCCAACTCCACCTCTTCTTCGGGCCTGGGATTGCTGAGCAGATCCTCCTGAGTCCCCTCCCTGCCTTCCGGCCAGAGCAGATCTAGGATGCGGGTGTCCAGGTTCGACCCCGTCCCACCCCCAATCCGCCACTGCTCCGCTTCCTGCATCACGTCACGCACCCGCCACACGCCAGCGGAAGGAAAGCCTTCCTGGCTGAGGACCGTGACCGCAAAGGCCCAGGTGTTGGGATCGTTTTCTGGCAGCAACCGGCGCGGGACGTTGATCGTCACCCGCCGCTGCCCGGGATTGGTGATGATCTCCATCCCGCTCCCCAACTCCACCGGACCCTCGTCCCCCGGCTCGAAAACGCCCGGCGTCCACCCTTCAGCCCAGATAGCATAATTCCAGGCAAAGCCCTCCTTGAGGGCGGCATTGCGGCCCGGAAGCAAAATCCGATCCCCGGATTCGCCGCCGTCCGTGTCGATGTAGATATCCAGGGTCTGGATGCTCAACCCGTTCGGAGAATCCCACACATTTTCCACCGGGCCACGGATCCCGACCCGGAAGATGTAGTATTCCTCATCCCGGCCCATTTTAAAGCTCGTGATATCGAAGGCACCGGACTTGAACACAGCATCTTCGGGATAGGCATAGGTCCCGGGCCCGTGGTCGTCCCCTTCGGGATCACTGACCTCCACAAAGAGGTTGGGAATGGGCAAATCCGGCACGGTGGCCAGGACTGGCCCCTCCTGGGGGAAAACCACGACATCGGACCCTACCTCACTGACCACTAGACGGGCGTTGATCCGGTTTCCGCTGCGGATCTCCGGGGCCAGCTGGCTGAAAGGCACCACAAATTCCAGGACCCCATCCCCTAAGGCGACATCCGTCAATTCGATATCCCCCTCCTCGGCCAGGGATTCCCATCCCCCCTTCCCATCCGCAGCGTAAACCATCGCCCTCGGTGAACTGTCCTCAATAGTTACTTCGATCAGACGGTTGACGCCGAATCCCAGCAAGGTCTCCCCCTCCCCATAGCGGGTATAGGCATTAGCGCGGCTGGGCCCGGGCACATTGAGGTAAAAACCATAAGTCCGGTCCGGGGAAAGATCCCCCTCCGCGTCCAGGCGCAGGTAAAGGTTTTCCTTGTCAAAGCCGTAGGAAAGGCGGGTCAGACCAGCCTTGTCCAGGGCGTAAAATCCCGCGTTCGCCCATTCCCCTTGGCCCACAATGCCGTCCGCGGTGACCGAGGTCAGCATCTCCAAAGGCGGCTGGTCCGGCGCCTGGGCGGATTGAGGGATGACGGGGACGTCGACAAAGGAGGGCACTTCTTCCCCAATGATCTCATAGACCTGCCCCAGGTACTCCCTGAACTGCTGGTCAAAACTCTCGTCATTGCCCGAATTCTGATCCGCGCCGTACCACCAGAACCAATCCGAGCCCTCGGCGATGTACATCGTCTCTAGAGCTTCTGCCTGGGTATCCTCGCTCAGGTCGCCCCCGATGATGGCATCCTGCAGGTCGTCCCGGGTCAGCTTCAAATACTCCCAGGCCTGGTTCTCTTCCTCTTCGCCGATCCAGGTACTGAAGGTGCCGTCGATCCAGGAACCGGGCCAGAGGTCCTCGATCATGCGCAGCTCGCTTCCCGTATCCGCCAGGGCCTCCAGGTATTCGGAAGGGGTGACGGTGACGATGTCCTCCGCTTCCGAAAGCCGGCTGTACATGCCATGCAAAAAGGTCTTGCCGTCGTTATCATAATACTCCCAGGCGTTTTCGCCGTCCAGGAGCACAGTCACCAGGTGGGGACCCTCGCCCTCCTCCTCTTCCAAGCGGGCTTTGATGTTCCGCAGGCGGCCCATGAAATCCTCCGCCGCCGCTTCTCCCTCCATCCCCGAGTACTGGAACCCGACCATATCGGAGATGGCTTTGTCGCGGAAGAGGATGGCCACCGGTCCGCCCCGCGCTCCCTGGACCTGGTAGGGCCGATAGAGAGCATCCGCCTGCTGGACTACATCCTGATTGTCGCGAGTGAAATCCTCCACCCCAGGCAGGCTTCCGGCCAGCACGTCCTCATCGGTGGCGATCCATTCGATGTCTGCATTGGAGATCATGCTCACCACTTCCTCCGCCACGGAACCCTCCGCGGGCCACATCCCGCGCGGATCGGTGCCAAAGTGATCGCGATAAAAGGCCACGCCTTTCTCAATCTGGGCCACGGCATCCTGACCGTACACGAAGCGGGGGGGTAGTTCCGCGTCGGGGAGGGCTTCCGCTGCCAGGTTGGAATCCACCAGCAGGGGCAGGATGGGATGCGCAAAGGGGGTCATGGTGATTTCGATCTGCCCCTGCTCCTGCATCTCAGCGTGGAGGGGGATGACCTCCTGCACCAGGCGCAGGTGTTCGTCGAGGACGACCTGTTTGTCGCTCTCCGCATAGCCTTCCCCTTTTCCCACCAATCCCTTGAGCGGTTCCTCAGCCAGCCAGGCCGGGTCCGTCCAGGCCAGGTTGAAGAGGACCTGCAGGTCGCGGAAATCCTCCGCTGACCAGGCATCCACCGCTTCTTCCACCCCCAGCTCCTCCCGCCTATCCAGAAGCTCCTGATAGCGGGGGAACCGGGCGATGATGGTGCGGTTGGTATCAAAGAAGCGTTCCAGGATAAACTGCTTCTGCTCATCCGTCAGCTCCTCAGCGGGGATCTCGGTATAAACCCAGTAGAGGTCCTTGGCCCCAGCGTTTAGATCATCCAGCTGACGGATCAAACTGGGTGTGAGGTTGAAGGTGGCATGAACCCCCGGATAATCTTTGATCATGGCCGCCATGTCCACATAATCCTTGGATGCGTGGACCCGCACCCAGGGCCGCTGGTACACTCCTGTCTCTGGGTCTTTGAAGTATACCGGCTGATGTTGGTGCCAGATCACCGCCACATAGAGCTTGTCATCCTCGATGACCAGGGGACCGCGTTCCTCTCCCGGCGTCTCCGTCGGAGAAAGCGCTGTGGGCTCAACAGTCGCGGGGGTAGTTTCCTCCTCCACAGCCGGCGCACAGGCGCTGAACAACAAAACCAAAACCAACACGAAAGAAAAGGTTTTCAATTTCATCATATGCATGTCTCCTATTCGGTCACACTGCTCACTCATCCAAACGGGATAAAGCCCGGGCCCCCGCCGTCATCGCTCCCCCCATGGTCCCAAAGGCGAGACCTATATAAAAACCGTTGATCGCGCCATCCGCACCGACCAGGAGGAACCCGGCCAGGGCCAAAAGCCCCCCGCCAATCAGCGGGCCCATGACCAACCATTTCCCGATGTACCATAATGAACCCAAAAACCGTTTTGGGTCACGACCGGGGTCGAACCACATCTTAAGCTCTCCTTCTGCTCTCGCTACCCGGACCAATCCTGCCAGGGGCGGGCCTTAAACCGCTCCTGAATGAGCTCTTGATAAAAGTGGAGCAGATCCTGGTCCTGCTCGTCTCCCCAGATCATCGGTCCGCGGCTGGCTTCCAAACCCACAGCGGTCGATTTACTAACGGTCTGCTCCAGACCAACTTCTGTCCCATAATAAATAATCGGCGGGGCAGGCTGCCTGAACTGGACTCGCGCTGCGCTGCGCAGGGCTGATTTCTCCCCGCCTGCGATGAACAGGAAGCGGTCCATATCGTGATTATCCAAAAAGGTCGGCATCAGGAAGTGATCGGGGAAGTAGGTCCGGTGTCCTGAGAGCATGCTTTGGAAGCGCTCTTCTTGCCAATTCTTCCGGCCGTAGGTATGCCGGAGGGCATCACAGAGTTGAAAATCCAACAGCCCATCCAGGCGCCCAATATACTGGCGCTGCACATCCGGGGGTTCGACCACCTCGCCAAAACAAAAACTGTCCGCCTTGGCCTCTTTGCATACTGCATAAAAATCCGACCAGAAATCCGCCTGGGGCCCGTTGGCGTGATCCAATCGATACCCATCGACGTCAAACGTTTCCAACCAATAGCGGGCGACATCCAACATCCAATCCCGGGCGCCGGGATGGTCAAGGTTGACCTGGGGCATATCTCGGACCCCAAAGAAGGTCCGGTAGCCGATGTCCTCATCCTCGTCAAAATAAAACCAATCCCGGTAGGGACCAGAAGGGTCCTCCCAGGCCTCCCGGAAATAAGGGTGATGGTGCGAGACGTGATTGCAGACCAGATCCAGGATGACGCGGATCCCGCGTCGATGGGCCTGATCGATCACCTCCCGCAGGGCATCCTCTCCCCCCAGTTCTTCCTCCACATGGTAATAATCAGTTGCATTGTAGCCGTGTACGGTAGGGCTGGGAAAGAGCGGGCTGAGCCAGATGACGGTCGCACCCAGATCGGAGATGTATCCCATCTTCTCCGCCAGACCCCACAGGGTGCCCCCAAAGCGACCCCGGAGGCTGCGGGTTTTCCGCCAGTCCCTGCCTTCGCCGGGGAAAAAACGGTCCACAAAAATATGATAGATCACGGCCTCCCGGGCCCACTGCGGCGGCCTCAGCCGGTCCACGCGGTAGGCAAAGGTCTGCCCCTCATCAGGGTCCCCGTATGATCTGGCTTCGGGCAGTGGGCGATTGTGAAAGAACGCTTCCGCGGCGCGGTCCACCGTGCGTTTCACGTCCGGCCAATCCGCGTAGATTTCCCTTCCCCCATCTGACCAGGCGCTGATTCGATAGCAGACCTTGGTACCTTCCGCCTGGGGAAGGATCTCCCCCTCCCATCGGCTGACATACCCCCAGGTGAACGTATCCCAGTCCACCTTGACCCGGGTCAGGTTCACAACCTGACCCCGGGGCGCCCGCCCTCTGCTGCCCCGGGGCGGGCTGCCGTCTAAAGTGTAGTAACAAGCGACATGATCCGCTTCGAGGTCTGAACCCACCTGGACTCTGATTTTCACCGGCTGGCCGGGAAGGGGATCGGGGGGAAGGATGTGATTCCCATGCCGTACTCCCTGCCGCGTCGTGCGGTAGTGGACCAGTTTCAATTCGTCAGTAGCAAGCGTGCCAAATATTAAATCGTCCATGATACCCCTGTTTTTTATCCTATGCCCAGGTTTTTCTTCAGTAAGGAAGGACCGACATAGGTTAGACTGATAAACAAGAGGGCCTGACGCAGTGCGGACTGTCTCTCAGGCCCTTCCTTTCTCACTCAGATATGAACTGCCTCTACCCTTTGACAGCGCCCGCAGTCAAACCGCCAATAATCTGGTCCTGCAGCGATTGGTAAAGTACGACAATGGGCAAGGCGCCCAGCAGCCCTCCCGCGGCAAATACGCCCCAGTTGTTGGAAAAGTTCTCCGAAACAAACAAGTACATACCAACCATCAACGTATACTGGGTCTTATCTTTCAGCAAGACGCTGGCCAGCACAAATTCCTGATAGGAGGCGATGAAGACCAGCAGGGCGACGATGACGATCATGGGCCTGGCCAGAGGGAAAATCAAACGCCAGAAGATCTGCCAGTGTGAGGCCCCATCCACCAAGGCCGACTCGTCAATATCCCGGGGGATGGAGTCAAAAAAGCCCTTCATGAGCCAGATCTGGATGCCCATTTGCGTGCCCAGGTAGGTCAAAACCAGCGGGGCATGTTGGTTTAAACCCATAGCTGGAATATACTGGCCGAGCTGTTGGAAGAGGTAAAAAATAGCCACAAACATGAGCAGGGTCGGAAAGACCTGGATCAGAAGTAATGCCAGCATCAGCTGCCTTCGCCCTTTGAAACGAAAGCGGGAAAAAGAGTAGGCGCTCAACATGATCGAGATCACACCCAAAATGGCGGTGATGGAGGACACTTTGAGCGAGTTTACCACCCACCTCAAGAAAGGATGAATGGGGTCGTTGAGCAGCGTCTGGTAGTTTTCCAGCGAAGCGTTATCCGGGATCAGTTTTTGAGAAGCCAGGGACCCTGTGGGGTTAAAGGAGGCAGAAATGATCCAGATGATGGGAAACAAAGCAAATGCGATTGCCAGTACAGCCACCAACAAGCGCAGGATCAACCCCCAGCTGTTCCGGCGGCGGGGGGACGGCCTTGCCGCTTTAGTTTTCTTTTGAGCAACTTCCGTGGTGAGGACATCCGGTAGGTTAGACACTCTCTGAAACCTCCTCCCAGCGACGCGTGAACTGGTATTGGATTAGTGTCAGCACCGCCACAATGACGAAAATGACGATGGTGATGGCGGCCGCATAGGCGTAATCGGATCCTCGCCCTCCTTCAAAAGCAATGCGGTACGTGTAGCTGATCAGGATATCGGTATGACCGGCTGGGGTGGGCGTGCCCGTCATGGGCGGCCGACCTTCCAGGAATGGATAAATGACGGCAAAATTGTTAAAGTTAAACACAAAGGAAGCGATCAACAGCGGACCCACACTGACCAGCAGGAGCGGCAGCGTGATGTTCCAGAACTGCTGCCAGCTGTTGGCCCCATCTACCGCTGCTGCGTCGTATATATCCTTCGGGATGGCCTGTAGGGCTCCGCTGGAGATGAGCATCATATACGGATATCCCAGCCAGAGATTAATGATCAGGATGCCGATCTTAGCCCACATGGGATGGGTGTAGAAGGGAGGAGCCCACCCGATCCAATTCTCCAGGGTGAGGGGGATCACGCCCAGATGGGGATTGAGCAAGCCGCGCCAGATGAGGACGCCGATGATGCCCGGCAGCGTATAGGGGATCAAGAGCAAGGAGCGAATGATCTTACGCCCGGGCACAAGGGGATCGTTGAAGGCGATCGCCACCAGCAGGCCCAGGGCAAACGTGGTTAAGACGGACAAGAAGGCGAAAGCGATCGTCCAGGCGAAAATCCGCAGGAAAGGCCCGCGAAAGGCCGAGCTGCTGAACAGACGCTGGAAATTATAGAGACCGTTCCACACCATATAACCCGGCTGGAGCTTCTCTCCTTCTTCAGAGATAAAAAATCCCACTTCCTCATCCGCGTAGTAGACCACATCCTCGCGCCGATCAATCACCGCATCTCGTTCTTCATCATAGGTGAAACGCTGAACGAGAGGCGCTACGCTGTTCAGGTCCACCACCTGGACCTGATCCGGGGGCTGTCCGAACTTGACGCCGTCAAGATCGGGGAGGAATTTGATGACCTCGACTCTGGAAAGGCGTTCGTAGCCCTCCAGCTCCGCAGGTATGCCCTCCTCATCCGCGGGCCCGACGATCCCTTCGCCGGGTTCCACATTTTCAAAGCTGTCCCTCATGGCCAGGTAATCCTCGCCTTCGGGACCCACCAACCACAGGGCAAATGACCCTTCAGGACTGCGGTACCCCGTCCAGCTGTAGGTCGTATCCCCCAACGGCAGGTAGGTATCCTGCTCCAGGCGGCTGATGGCCTGCTGTTTGGAGAGGATATGCCCATCGCTGTAATTGGTAAACGCAGAATAAAAGGTGTATACCATGGGGAAGATGATGATTAAAATGACAATAGCTGCCGCCGGGATGTGCCAGCGCACGGGAAACAACTTGGGGCTCAGATTGAGGACATTGATGAGAAGCAAAATGGCCAGGATGGGCAGAGCCACCGGCCAGGCCCCATCACGGAGCAGCCTATAAAGCAACCAGATCCCGAGCGCGTCAAGCACTGCGAGACCCAGCAAAACCAGGACATAACGTCCGATATTATTGGAAAGGGCATCCAGGGGCCCTTTCGAGCCCCTGTGCCTTTGTACGTCAACCGTCATGGTTGAGCACTCCTCAGTTGATTTGCTTATTGACCTTCTTCGATCTGGGTCCGGATCTGTTCGGCAGCGTTCTGGAAGGCTTCCTCTCCGGTCACTTCGCCGCTGATGATCAGTTCTTCAGCGTCACCCCAGGCGGTCCATACAGATGCCATTTCGGGGATGGCAGGCATGGGTAAACCCTCCGCGCCTGCTTCGGCGAAGGAAGCCAGATCTTCGTCCTCGGTCGCCTCTCGGACCGGCAGCCAGGCTGACGGACGTGGATCGGCGTCATACAGGCCCTGCATGAACTCATCACTGGCCACGACTTCGCTGAGAAGCGTTTGCGCCAGAAGCTGGTTCTCGCTGAAAGCGCTGACCATGAAGCCCTGCACGCCCAGGAAGGGGCGACCGTTGGTGTCATCGCCGGCAGGGAATTTGCCGATGTTGTAAGACACGCCGCTTTCGCGGATGCGGCCCAAAGCCCACGGTCCGGTGCCGATGCAGGCCACCTGGCCCTGTTCAAACAACGTGTGCATCACATCGTAATCCACACCCGCTTCAACATAGCCCTCAGCGGCCATCATCTCCAACCATTCCGCCGCGGCGATGGCGCCTTCGCTGTCCAGTCCCACATCCTGCGGATCATATCCACCCTCAGATCGCCCAAAGATATAGCCGCCGTAGGCGGTGACCAGCGGGAACATGTGATAGGGGTCATTGGTCTGAATGGTCCAGGCTGTGGCTTCACCATCGCTGTTCTCTTCGATGGTTTCCGCCAAGCTCATGACCTCATCCCAGGTCTCAGGTCGTTCGCCGTCAGCATATTCACTGAGCAGATCAGGGTTGCAGAAATAGGCGATGTTCTCTGTGGCATAAGGCATCCCATACAGCGTGCCCTGATAG
Source organism: Anaerolineales bacterium (assembly GCA_046483045.1). GTDB lineage: Bacteria > Chloroflexota > Anaerolineae > Anaerolineales > UBA11858 > B10-G9. The sequence continues at coordinate 143,254 of JAWODY010000081.1, forward strand.
GTAAAGGCGTCCACGGCGGGCCCAAAGAAGCTGTCCGCTTTCTGGCCCAGGTCAATTTCCGCTACCAGGCCGTTGGCCACCAATTCACCCAGCCAGTCGTGCGCGCCGATGAAGATATCAGGACCTTCTCCTGCGGGTCCGGCCACTTTCACCTGGTCACGGATATCGCCAAAGCCGAGCTGGACCACTTCCACCTCAATGCCCAATTCTTCCGCGTATTTCCCGGAGATCTCTTCGATGATCGGGGAACGGGTCTCATCCGCCCAAATCACGAGGGTGGGCGCTTCAGCCTCCTGTGTGGGTTCTTCCGTGGGTTCTTCTGTGGGTTCTTCTGTGGGTTCTTCCACCACTTCTTCTGTCGGTTCCTCTGTCGGTTCCGGGATTTGTGTGGCGCACGCCCCCAGGACGAGAGCAAACGTCAGCAGCGCTACAATCATAATCCATAAAGGTTTCTTCTTCATATCCATCTTTCTTTCCTCCGAAAGTTACTGCTTGAACAAAAACTTAACTTCGAACTATCCTTCATTCGATCAAAAAGTCTGAGCTGGTCATCACCTCCTTCCCCTTTTCATAGGCGGGGATGCAGGATTAAGGTTCTGATTCTATAGGATTAATGCGATTTAATGACACTCGCAGGGAATGACAGAGGTTTTGCAGCAATCCGTCCAAATCTTCCTGCTGCCGGTCTGAGAACCTTCGAAATACATCATCCAGGGCTTGCTGGTGCGACCGGCAAATTTCGAGGCGTTTACGCCTACCCTCCGCCGTGAGGACCACACGCTGCGCACGGCGGTCTTCAGGATCCGGGATGCGCTCAACCCAACCCCGATCTTCCAATTCATCAATGACCCGGGTAATGGTGCTCTTGGAAAGCAACAGCCGGTCGCTGATCGTGGTCAAGCGTTTCCCCTCTTCATTTTCAAATAACAACAGGGTTCGATACTGGGAGGTGTTGAGCTGAAACCGTTCCAAGGATCGCCGGTCATAATCGTCAAATAAGACATATGCTTTCTGGATCCAGCGGTAAAGCATCTGGGAGGCCACCAAAGAGGTGTATTCCGCTTCGTCGACGTCACATGACATTGTTTCACCTCGAATAATTAGACCTGAAACTATTTATAATGTAACTAATTTATATTGGAAAGTCAAGTGGGTTCTTATGAACTTTTCATCTTTGCATCTGGAATACCCCCCTACACAGCGCGAGGTGTCTTCTCGCTCATCTTGGGGGTAAATATGCCTTCCTTGGGGGTACTTCATCCCCATCATGCAGAGGGGTTAACCAAGCCACCCCTCGGCCAGATCCTGGATGGACAGCGTGTTTAACACGTCTCCGGGCTCAAGCCATCCCCGGCGGGCCTGATCCACCCCGTAGCGCATATAGGCTAGTTCTTCCACGCGGTGGGCATCGGTGTTGATCACCACTACAGCCCCTTTCTCTTTGGCCAAACGCACCTGCATGTCGGAGAGGTCAAGGCGGTTGGGCTGGGCGTTGAGCTCCACTGCGACGCCGTGTTCGGCAGCCGCCTCCAGAACGGCTTCCATGTCGAAAACCATGGGGTTCCGCTCCTGGATTTTTCGCTCCGTGGGGTGGGCCAGGATGTTGACCCGGGGATGCTCCAGTGCGCGGAGGATGCGCTCGGTCTGATCGGGAGGGGCGAGATCGAGGTGAGAATGGATGGAGGCCACAACCAGGTCCAATTTCTCCAGGGTCTCCTCATCCATATCCAGGGACCCGTCTTTGAGGATGTCGACCTCCATCCCCCGCAGGATGCGAATCCCCTCATACTTTTCCTCGAGCCGGTTGATTTCCTCCCACTGATCCCGGGCTTTCCCGGCGTCCAGCCCTTGGGTCATGGCCAGGGACGGCCCGTGGTCGGTGATGGCGAAATATTCATACCCCCGCTCTTGACAGCCCTGCAGCATCTCCTCCAGGGAAGTTTTTCCATCAGACCACGTGGAGTGCATCTGCAGGTCCCCACGGATATCCTCCAGGGTGATCAGCCCCGGAAGTGTTTCCTCCCGGGCAACCTCGATCTCCCCCCGATCCTCCCGCAGCTCGGGCGGGAACCAGGGTAATCCAATCTGATCGTAGATCTCTTCTTCCTTTTCCCCCGCCAGCCATTCCCCAGCCCAGGGATCATCCTCCTCTCCCTCTTCTTCCTCATTCACAGCGAAGATCCCGTACTCCGAAATGCGTAAATCTTGATCCACCGCGATCTTTCGCAGGTGCACATTGTGGGCCTTGGAACCGGTGAAATACAACAAAGCAGCGCCAAAACTTTTCGGCTCCAGAATGCGGAGGTCCACGTCTATCCCGCTTTCCAGCCGGACCGTACCCCGCGTTTCACCCGCAGCGATCACCTCCGCAACCGGGCCGTACTCTGTGAAATATGTCATGATCTTTTGGGGATCTTCGCTGGCGATGGCCAAGATATCGATGTCACCCACCGTTTCCTTGCGGCGCCGGTAGCTTCCGGCTACCTCCAGGCGCTCCAGTCCCGGCGCGTCCTGCAAGTAATTGGTAAGCGAGCGCACATACTGGTCCGCTTCGGCCAGCAGGGTGCGCTGTTCCAACCCCGTGTAGCGCTCGATCTCCTCCAGTATACTCTGCTGGGTCTTCTCCCCGAACCCTTCCAGGGCGGCCACATCCCCCTTTTCCGCCGCAGTCTGGAGCTCTTTCAGGTTGCGGATGTCCAGTTCATGCCACAGCTGCGCGGTGCGCTTCGGCCCCATGCCATCCAGGTTCATGATATCGATCAAACTCTCCGGCACCTCTTCAGCCAGTTCTTCATATTGAGGCATGGTCCCGGTCTGCGTGATATCCCGGATATGCTCCTGCATGTCCTCACCAATGCCTTGCAGTTCGGTCAAATCTTCGCCCCCTTCCAGAGCAGCATCCATGGGGCGCGGGAAAGTATTCACCGTCCGGGCCGCATCGCGGTAGGCCCGGACCCGGAACTGGTTCCCCCCTTTGATCTCCAATAAATCCGCAAAACGCTTCAAAACACGCGCGATCTCTGCATTTTCCATGGCTTTCTCTATCCTCTCCCCTTACGCAAAATCCACACCCTTGGAAGACAGCAGCGACTTAAATGCCCCTTCATCCAGGGTTTCCACTCCCCTTTCCCGGGCTTCGTCGAGCTTAGACCCCGGGTTGTCTCCCACCACCACATAATCGGTGGCCCCGCTCACTGAGGAGGTGGCGCTTCCACCGTGGCGCTCCACAAGGTCCTGGGCTTCGCTCCGGCTCCATGTCTCCAGGCCGCCAGTGAATACAAACGTCAACCCCTGCAGAGGCTGCTGTTCGGGGATTTCGGGCTCAATCAGGTCCACCTCATCCAACAGCTCATCCAGCATCTCCTGGGATGCCTGGCCCTGGAAGAAGCCGTGGATGGCCGCCGCCATTTTATTGGCAATGCCGGGGACCTCTTCCAAGTCCTCCAGGCTCGCTTCACGCAGGGCATCCAGGGATTGAAAATGATGGGCCAGGTCCCGGGCCACCGTCTGGCCCACTTCCGGGATGCCCAGTCCATACAAAAAGCGACGCAGCTCCACCTTACGGGCCCCGTCAATGGCTTCAATCAGCTGCCGGGAGGATTTTTCGGCAAACCCTTCCAGGGAAAGGACCTCCTCCTCGGTCAGGTCAAAAAGGTCCAGCAGCTTCTCCACCAGGCCCTCCCTGACCAGCAGCTGCGCTGTTTCCTCGCCAATCCCCTCAATATCCAGGGCATTCCGGGAGACCAGGTGCTCGATCCGACCCGCGAGCTGGGCCGGGCATCCAAAGCTGTTGGGACAAATCACAAACGGACCCCGCCGCTTTAACTCGGATCCGCAGGAAGGACAGACCTCAGGCATCTCAAAGGGCGGCATCCGTTCTTCGTCTTCTTCCTCAATCCGCTCCACAACCTGGGGGATGACATCCCCCGCCCGCTGCACCCGGACTTTATCTCCCTCACGGATGTCCTTTTTATGCAGCTGCTCGATGTTATATAAACTGGCCCGGCTGATGGTCACCCCGCCTATCTGCACCGGCCGCAGCATGGCGATAGGGGTGACTATCCCTGTACGGCCCACACTGGGGATGATGCGGTCCACGTGTGTAATTTCCTTCCGGGGTGGAAATTTAAAGGCAAAGGCCCAGCGCGGATGGTGGGCGGTGCTTCCCAGGTCTTCCCGGGCAGCCAGATCGTTGAGCTTGATCACCACGCCATCGATTTCATAATTCAACCGGTCGCGGCGCTCCTCCATATCATCGTGGTACCGGATTACCTCTTCAAAAGAATCCAGGCGTTTGGAGAGGTCGCTGACCCGGAAGCCCCAGTCCCGCAGGGCTCCCAGCACTTCCCATTGGGAACCCACATCACCGCCCTCCAGGTACAAAATATCATACACGAAAATATCCAATGGGCGTTGGGCCGTGATGCTTGGATCAAGCTGGCGCAGGGAACCGGCAGCCGCGTTCCGCGGGTTAGCAAAGGGTTCCTTACCCTCGTTGATCAACCTCTGATTGAGATCTTCAAAATTTTCTATAGAAATCAGGATCTCTCCCCGTACCGCCAGCACGTCCGGCAGGGGCCGGGCCTTGTCCATCAGTCGCAGCGGCACCGAGCCGACGGTGCGTACATTTTCCGTGATTTCATCTCCCACCTGTCCATCTCCCCGGGTGGCTGCGCGATCCAGGGCCCCGCCTTCATACACCAGTTCCACGGAAGCTCCGTCGAATTTCGGTTCTGCGACGTACGCCACCTCTCCTTGCTCACCCAGTCCGCGCAGCACGCGGTCATGAAAATCGCGGGCTTCTTTTTCCTGATGGCTGGACTGCAGGCTGAGCATGGGCGCGGTGTGTTCCACATCCGGGAGCTCGTCCACCGGGGGAGCGCCCACCCGCTGGGTAGGAGAGTTTTCGGACTGGAAATCAGGGAACTGCTCCTCTAACGCCTGGAGCTTTTTAAACAGCTCGTCATATTCAGCATCCGATATCTGCGGCTCATTTTTGACATAATAGAGATAGTCATGGTGACGAATTTCTTCGCGCAGATTTTCGATGTGTTCTTTGGCACGCTCACGATCCATGTTCATCCATCCTTTACCCTTCTCACGATTGTGATTTATCCAACCATCAAAACCATTCCCTCAGCCAGCAGGTACTTATTCCTTGGGGATTTTAGTTTTTCACCTGTAACCTGTATGACGTATTATAAACAACTTCAAGGGGATCCATTGACAAAAAAATAGCCGCAGGTGTTCCCGTCACTCCTCCGCTGTGATACACTTCAACTGCAAAATCTGAAATGGACATCCCGAACAAAAGCCAGCCTAACCGCCTTCCGTTTTCAGCTGCGTGGTTACCTGATGTTGGTTTCACATCCTCAGCGCGACCTGAAACCTGGATACAACGAAAAAAGACTCACAAGGAAAAGGATTCAGATATATGAAACACATCCATTTGGACACACAAAGACTTCACCTGCGTTCGATGGTTTCCGATGACCTGGATGAACTTTTAAATATCTTTGGAGATCCCCGGGTGATGGCCTCTTTTAACGAACCTCCATTCACCCGCCAGCAAATGCAGGGTTGGCTGGACCGGAATCTGGCCCATCAAGAACGCTGGGGATATGGGCTCTTCGCGGTGATCTTGAAAGCAGAGGAGGTTTTGATCGGCGACTGCGGGCTGGAGCACATGGACCTGGAAGGCGAAGAAGTCACTGAGCTGGGATATGACATATGCAGCGCGTATTGGAACCAGGGCTACGCCACGGAAGCGGCCCGCGCCGTGCGCGATTTCGCCTTTCAATCCCTAGACCTTCCAAAACTGGTCAGCCTGATCCGGGTCGGCAACCAGGCCTCAAAACGGGTGGCGGAAAAGACCGGCATGCACTTTGTAGACGTGATCGAAAGATACGACATCGCCTATTGGAAATATGCCATCAACAGGAAAGAATAAAATCAGACCAGCACGCACGCTGGCACAAATCATCGTCCAAAAAATTCTCCTCATCCGCTTCAGAGGTCATCCCCCCAGAATGTTATAATTTGAACCATGGAAAATAATACAAGAAAACAAAAAGTAGATCCACAGCGACAACAGAAAGCCAAAGAATACGCCCGCCTCCGGCGCCGCTTCATGCTCCTGGACCTGGTCCTGGGCACCGCCTTGCTCCTGGCCTGGCTGCTCACCGGCTGGTCAGCAGCCCTGAGGGACTGGGTTTTCTCCTGGACGGACAGCGCCTGGATAGCCGTGGGGGCTTTTGGGGGGATCTTTGGCGGCGTCTTTTACCTGATCGATTTGCCGTTATCCTACTACACGGGATATGTGCTTCCACACCATTACGAATTATCCAATCAGGACCTCAAAGGCTGGATCACCGACCAGCTCAAAGGCCTCCTCTTGGGAGCAGCTCTGGGAGGACTTCTCTTAGAGGTGGTCTATTTCCTGCTCCGCATTGCGCCCCAGACCTGGTGGCTGTGGACCGGGTTGGTTCTGCTTTTCTTCAGCGTCATCCTTGCCAATGTAGCGCCTATCCTGATCTTTCCCATCTTTTATGATTTCCAACCCCTGGAAGAGGAACATCAGGACCTCAAACAACGCTTGATCAAACTGGCTGAGAAAGCCGGCACCGAAGTGAAAGGTGTTTTTAAATTTGATATGAGCCGGCGCACCAAACAGGCCAACGCCGCCCTGACCGGTCTGGGAAACACGCGCCGTATCATCCTGGGAGATACGCTGTTAGAGGAATTTTCCGACGACGAAATCGAGACCGTGCTGGCCCACGAGCTGGGCCACCATGTCAACAACGACATCCCCCTGGGGATCGCGGTGCAGACCATCCTCACCTTTAGCGGCCTTTACCTGGCATCCTTCCTCCTGGACTGGGGCATCGGTTATTTCGGTTTCCAGGGTGTATCGAATATTGCAGCCCTGCCTCTCTTTGGCCTGGTCATGAGCCTTTACGGTCTGGTCACCATGCCTCTCAGCAACGCCTACAGCCGCTGGCGGGAGCGCATGGCCGACTGCTACGCCCTCCAGGCCACGGAAAACGGAGAGGCCTACGCCTCCGCCCTGGTGCGCCTGGCTGACCAGAACTTGGCTGAGGCGGACCCCGAAGCCTGGGTGGAGTTCTTGCTCTATTCCCACCCGGCCCTGCAGAAGAGGATCGACATGGCGCACGATTTCTCAACGGGTAAAGCCTAGGTCCCTTTTTTATACCAGGGGATGAACATGAAAATACATCACCTGAACTGTGAGACCCTCCACGCACCCTTTGTCCACATCGACTCCCTGGTCTACTGCCTGCTGGTGGAATCCGGCAGCCGGTTGGTGCTGGTGGATACCGGCTTCGGCTTGAGGGATTACACCCAACCCACCCCAAAAACGCGTTTTTTCTGCACTACATGGGCGTCCCCCGAGACTCGGCGGAGACTGCCCTGCACCAGATCAGAGCGTTTGGATACCAGGCAGATGACGTGACCGATATCATCTGCACCCACCTGCATATCGACCACGCCGGGGGACTGTCCGACTTTCCCCGGGCGAACGTTCACATTTATGAGAAAGAATACTTGGCCGCTCAAAAGCCCCGGGGGATGATGGGATTTGCTTATGTTCAATCCCAATGGGCGCACGGCCCGCATTGGGTCTCCCATGAGCTGGGGGATGGAACTTGGTTCGGCCTGGACGCCATCCAGGTCCTAGCCACCCCGGAAGCATTATTCTATCTGCTACCCCTGCCCGGTCACACCCCGGTCCCTGCGGGGCAGCCATCGGCAGCACAGGAAACTGGCTGCTGCACTGCGGGGATGCAGCCTCTCCTTTTCACCCCCTGACGGATCTGCATGACCGGGGCCCTGACGCTTACCGTTTATCCTTCTTTCCCAGGAAAATTACGGAAGGGTTGGCCGGCCCCCACGCCTCGCGCCTGAAAGCGCTCTTGACCGAGCATGCCAGGGAGATCCGCGGGATCAGCTCACATGATATTTTCAGCTTCAAAGAATATCGCCAGACGCATTAACTTGACAATGTTAAATTAGCACGGATGTTCGACTATATTGAGGCAAAAAGTAAACAACATGGGTAAAAGCTCTGCTTCTAGTCAGGAAATTTTAGGATCAAAGAGGCTGGAAAAATTCTTCTTTAGCCTAAACTTAGAACATATGTTTTAATCTAACATTGTCAAGTTAAAGGCATTTTTAATTAACAAAAAACAGCGTGCTGACAAAAATCAGCACGCTGTTGTGATTTCCTGATCAGGGACCTTATCCTACGGGCACCGGTTCTTCCGTGTCCTCCGGCTTGACATCATTTTCGGCCTCAGATGGATCGCCTTTTTCGAGCACGATCTCCCCTTCTTCCTCATCGTCCGGATACACCGCATCAATGACGACCAGGTCTCCTGCTTTAAATCTTCCCTCGAGGAGGGCATCGGAAAGCTGGTTCTCGATTTTTTGCTGGATCACGCGGCGCAAGGGTCGAGCGCCCATTTCCGGGTTGTACCCTAATTCCGCTAGAAGGTCGACACCCTCTTCCGTGACTTTCAAAGCCAGATTCTTCTCTTCCAGGCGATCTCTGACTTTGTCCATCTCCAGAGACACGATATCCCGTATGTTTTCACGGGTCAAGGAGTGGAACACGATCACGGAGTCCACCCGGTTGATGAATTCGGGACGGAAAGCTTTCTTCAATTCTTTGAGCAGCTTGCTACGCATTTCCTCATACTCGCGCTCTCGAGCCTCTTCCTCACTTTTAGCCAGCTCAAATCCGATCGAGGTCTGGTTCTGGATCAGATCCGCGCCGATGTTGGAGGTCATGATGATGATCGCGTTCCGGAAGTCGACGGTCCTGCCTTTGGCATCCGTGATATGCCCTTCCTCCATGATCTGCAGGAGCATATTGTACGCTTCGTGGTGGGCCTTCTCTATCTCGTCAAAAACGACGATGGAGTAAGGCCGGCGGCGGATCGCTTCCGTGAGCTGTCCAGCTTCGTCATAACCGATATATCCCGGGGGTGCTCCCACCAGGCGGCTGACGCTGTGGCGCTCCATGAATTCGGACATGTCGAGGTGGATCAGCGCTTCTTCACTACCAAACAGGAAGCGCGCCATGGCTTTGGTGAGTTCTGTCTTCCCCACCCCGGTGGGGCCAAGGAAAATGAAGGAGCCAACCGGCCGTTTGGGGTCTTTCAACCCGGCCCGGGCCCGGCGCACAGCCTTGGAAATCTTGTCAATGGCTTCGTCCTGCCCCACGATATAATCGTGGATGGATTCTTCCATCTGCAGGAGCCTGTCTGATTCTTCCTGTTCAAGCTCCATAACGGGGATGCCCGTCCACATCGAGACCACCTCAGCGATATCTTTGGTGGATACGATCGGACTGCTGTCCCGATCCCAGGCCAGCTTCAATTCTTCCAGCTCATCTTCCAGGTCCGCCTCCCGGTTCTCCAAATCTTCAATCCCTCCCAAACCGCTTTCCTCTACACCTTTGATCTCCTTGCGCACATTCCGCAATTTCGAGACCACTTCTTTGGCAGACTCACCTATGGGATTCTTGTACATCCGGACCCGGGAAGACGCTTCATCCACCAGGTCAATGGCTTTATCCGGTAGGAAGCGGTCAGAAATATAGCGTGCTGAGAGGTCCGTAGCTGCCTTTAAGGCTTCGTCAGATATCTGGAGCTGGTGATGGTCTTCATACGCCTTGCGAATACCCTGAAGGATTTCAACCGTTTCTTCTTCGCTGGGTTCTTCGACGACGATAGGCTGGAAACGGCGCTCCAGAGCCGCATCACTTTCAATATGCTTGCGGTACTCATCCATGGTCGTCGCGCCCACAACCTGCAGTTCACCCCGAGACAGGGCCGGTTTGAGAATGTTCGCTGCGTCCATCGCAGAACCAGCGGACCCGGCTCCCACCAGCATGTGCACCTCATCGATGAAGAGGATGGCGTCGGATGATTTGAGCTCTGAAATGACACGTTTCAAACGCTCCTCAAATTGACCGCGGTACATTGTACCGGCGACCACAGAGCCCAGATCCAGCTGCAGAACCCGTTTTCCCAACAGCGGAGCGGGGACTTCTCCGTCCGCGATGCGCTGGGTGAGACCTTCCACAATGGCCGTTTTTCCCACCCCGGGTTCTCCAATCAAAGCAGGGTTATTCTTGGTCCGGCGGGCCAGAATTTGAACTACTCGCTCAATCTCCGACTCACGCCCAATGACAGGATCCAGCTTCCCCTCTTCTGCCAACTCTGTGAGATCTACAGCGAGCTGATCCACCATGGGAGTCGAACTCTTACTCTTGGTCCGTTTCGAGCGACGAGAACGTTTGCTTTCCCGCTGCAACTTGCTTTTTTCCTTCATATCCTCAATCACTCGTAATGTCTGGCGGCGGATTTGTTCAGAGGTCAAACCGAGTTGACCCAGCACTTCATGGGCCACCCCTTTTCCATATTCGATTAACCCCAATAAGATGTGTTCCACACCAATATAATGATGCCCTAACTTACGGGCCTCTTCCACTGCTAATTCCAGTACGCGCTGTGTTCCGGAGGACAGCGCCAGCGCATCACCCCGGTAATCACCATACCCGGTGATCCCTTCGGTGACCGTCAGCACGCTCTCCATATCTAAACCTAACTCGCGCAAGACCCGTCCGGCGATTCCCCCTTGATCTCTCAACAAACCCAAAAGCAGGTGCTCCGTGCCAATTTGGGCATGGTGCATGCGCTCTGCTTCTTTGTGTGCCAGACTTAAAACACGTCGAGCACGCTGGGTAAATCTTTCCATACTAGCCAAAATGCAACCTCCTGCAACAACTCGGGGGTTCCCCCGAATTTCAGTTGCGATTGTAATAGAGAGAATTCTTGCTTACTGGTAAAAACATTCTACCAAAGAAAGCCCTCAAATATTAGGCCAGTGCCTTTTTTAATAAAAATATAATAAATATTCCTTCCCGGGTCTTACAATTTTGTATGCAGTACGTGCATCCTTTCACAAAACCCCCAGGACAGAAAAAAAGCGCACCTGGTTAGGGTGCGCTGTCTGCTACAGGGTCATTCCTCATCGTCAGGAGGGGCTTCGCTCCCCTTTTCTGATTCCCCCTCATCAGGAGGCTGATCTCCCTTGGCCTCCTCTTTTCCATCTCCAGAAAGCGCCTCTTCCCCGACCCCCTTCTCATCATCTTCCATGGGTTCCTCTTCCTCGCTGATTCCCATTTCTTCCAGTCCCCCTTCCTCTTCGAACTCCTCCTGAATCTTTTCATAGTCATAAGAGGCAAATTCATCCGAATCAACTTTCTCCAAACTAAGGCCGATTCTATGCCGTTCTTTATCAAGATTGATCACCCTTAATGTCAACTCTTCATCCACGCTGACCACTTCGGATGGATGCCCCACACGCTGCGCGCTCAGCTCTGAGATATGGATCAGCCCTTCCAATTCCGTGCCGCTGATGCGGGCAAAGGCCCCAAAATCCGTCAAATTAGTGATCGTCGCCTGCACAAGCTGACCCTCTTCCACGTCCTGGATCTTCTCTTTCCAGGGGTCATCCTCTAACCTGCGTAAAGAAAGGCCGATGCGCCGTTTCTCTTCATCCAGGCTGATGACTTCCACCTCCACTTCCTGGCCCACTTTAACCACATCCCGGGGGTGATCCACATGTTCCCAGGAAAGCTCCGAGAGGTGAACAAGGCCATCCACCCCTTGAATATTCACAAAGGCGCCAAAATCTGCCAGGCTGCTGACATATCCTGTGACATGGTCCCCCACCGCCAGGTCATCAATAAGCTGTTCTTTGATCGCTTCCCGTGTCTCTCCAATGGCATCCCGTTCTGAGAGGATCAAACGCTGCCGCTCGCGCTCTACTTCAATCACCGTCAATGTGATGGGTTCGCCAACTGCATTCTCCCAGCGGTCTTCTGGAGTTGCCCCTTCTTGTTCTCGAAACACGCTGACCAGAGAGCCGGGCACAAATCCCTGTAATTGGCCTACAGGGACGAGCAGCCCGCCTTTGTTATATCCCTCTACAATGGTTTCCAAGGTTTCTCCACTCTCCAGCATCTCCTCCACTCGCTGCCAATCCTTTTCTTCTTGGGCGCGCGTGTAGGACAGGACGACATTGCCGTTGGGATCTTCGGGCTCGACGATGTAGACGGAGATTACGTCTCCGACTTCAAACGTTTGTAGCGTGTCTTGATCGATTTTATCCAATTCGTAACCGGCAATGATCCCATCTGCTTTCGATTTCACATCGATGAGAATTTCATGCTTTGTGATGGATGTGATCTCCCCATTCCGGATTTCTCCTTTTTGGGGGATGGAGGCCAGGCCCAGCCCTTCCTGGGCGAGGAGGGTTTCCATATCAAGCGCTTCTTCACGGGCTGTATCATTCGCTGGGACCACGACTTCTTCCCTTTCTTGTTCTTGGTTTTCTTCCATCATAAAATGCTCTACTCCCTGGGGGTGAAAGGATGTGGCAATTATACAGTGCAAATTTCAACTTGGCAACCTTTATGGTAAGATAGTCACGGGCAAAAAAAATTACCGGAAAAACAATTTTTTTACCAGGTAGCGTTCCATCTGGTCTTTACACGTATCTTTCTCAAAAAAAGGTAGAACATGAGGGTCATTTACCCATTTACGGCTGTCGTCGGTCAAGAACGAATGAAACGGGCCTTGGTGCTCAACGCCGTCAACACGCGCATTGGCGGCGTGTTGATTCGGGGTGAACGGGGAACGGCAAAATCCACTGCTGCCCGCGCGCTGGCGGCCCTTTTACCCGAGGTGAAAACCTTTGCGGACTGTCGGTTCGGCTGCCATCCTGATCGTCCCTCCACCTGGTGCACGGAATGCAAAGAGAAAGCGGAAAAGGGTGTGGACCGGAGCATCGAAATGCTCCCCACTCCATTCATCAACCTCCCGGTTTCCGCCACGGAAGACCGGGTTGTAGGCACGCTGGACATCGAGAAAGCCATTCAAAAAGGGGAGCGGCATTTCGAACCGGGCGTATTGGCGGATGCCAACCGCGGGCTTCTGTACATTGACGAGGTCAATTTGCTCGATGATCACGTCGTGGATCTCCTCCTGGATTCTGCCGCCATGGGAATGAACATTGTAGAGCGAGAGGGCATCTCCTTCCGGCATCCAGCCCGCTTCATCCTGGTCGGGACCATGAACCCCGAGGAAGGGGATCTGCGCCCCCAATTATTAGACCGTTTTGCGCTCTCCGTAAATATCCGGGGCATCCGCGACACTCGCGAGCGGGTTTTGATCATGGAACGCCACCTGGCATACGAACGGAACCCGGAAGGCTTCCGGGAAACATGGCTCCCTAAAGAAAGGGAACTCTCCCAAAAGATCAAAAAGGCCCGCTCACTCCTACCCCAGGTCACATATTCCACAAAAAACATGGTCGACATCGCCAACTTGAGCACCTCCCTGCATGTGGACGGCCACCGCTCAGACCTGGTGATTTTGAAAACCGCCCGGGCCCACGCGGCCTTTGAGGGGCGCACGGAAATCACTGGCCGGGATATTGCTCTGGCGGCCGAATTGGCCTACCCCCACCGCCTGAAGCGCGGACCCTTCCGGGAGACGGAAATCAGCGCGGAAGAACTGGCGGAGCGGATTGACGCCTTGAAAGGATCACAAAGAGGGTCTGAGGAAAAGAAAGGCGAAGAGAGAGAAGAATCCTCGACGGAATCCACAAATTCCAGGGGGGAAAAGGGAAAAAAAAAGAAGCCAGTAGACTCCGTTAGGGAAAAGGAAGCACCCCCGCCTCCCGCTGCTGACCCGGGCGCGAAGGAAGTTTTCGAAACGGCTTCAGCGGATTGGTGGGATGGGGGTGAAGAGGTTGATATCGGGGAAACCTTTGACCCCGACCACATAGAATCGCCCCTTGATACACTGAAAAGAAAAGACAGCGGGAGGCGGTCTGAAACCCGGTCGGACCGCAAACGCGGCCGCTACATTCAGGCCCGACCTGCCAAGGGTGACTTCCGGGACGTCGCTTTCGACGCCACCTTCCGGGCTGCTGCTCCCTATCAAAAACAGCGCCAGGACCTGAGGGAGAACCTAGCCTTCGCCATTCGACCGGACGATGTTCAACGCAAAGTCCGGGTGCAGAAAACCGGGAATCTGATCCTTTTCGTGGTCGATGCCTCGTGGTCCATGGCGGTTGCAGAACGTATGCGCGCCACCAAAGGCGCCATCCTTTCCTTGTTAACGGACGCCTACCAGAGGCGGGACCAGGTGGGGCTGGTAGTCTTTCAGAAAGACCGCGCCCTTTTAGTTCTCCCCCCCACCAATTCCACGGAACTTGCCACAAAAGCCCTGATTAACATTCCCATTGGCGGGAAAACGCCGCTGTCTGCCGGTTTGTCGATGGCACATGACGTGCTGAACAAAGAAAAGATAACCCATCCAGATATCCGCCCCTTGTTGATCCTCCTCACAGACGGCGTGGGAAACGTCTCAATGACAGAGATGGCACCCCAGCAGGAAGCTTATAAAATCGCCGAACAAATCGCCAAGGATGAGATCCCCAGCCTGGTCATCAACATGGAACACCAGGATTTTGACAAGGGACTAGCCCGAAAAATATCGGATCATCTGGGTGCTACCTATTACAACATGGCGGATTTACATGCGGAAAAAATTGTCCAAACCGTGAAAGGAGAAATAGGAGAATGACCCCTCAAACCGCCTCCCGCCTCCTGCGCTTCACAGAATCCATCATCCGCGATATGACGCGTATCGCCAACCAGCATCAGGCCATTAACCTCTCACAGGGATTTCCTGATTTCGATCCTCCCGGGGAATTAATTCAGGCAGCCGTGGGGGCGCTGCGCTCTGGACACAACCAGTACGGGCTGACCTGGGGGACACAGCGTTTCCGGGAAGCATTAGCCCAGAAAGCGGGCCGCTTCATGAACCTGCCCATCGACCCGGACACTGAAATCACGGTCACCTGCGGCAGCACAGAAGCCATGCTGGCCTCGTTGATGGCGGTCGTTAATCCCGGCGACAGTGTGATCCTCTTTTCCCCCGTTTACGAAAACTATTTTCCCGACACCATCCTCGCTGGAGCAGAACCGGTCTATGTTCCCCTCTATCCCCCTGAGTATACGTTCGATCCCCGAGAGCTCCGGGGGGCTTTCAAAAAAACGGGTGCCAAAGCGCTCATCCTCTGCAACCCTTCCAATCCCACCGGCAAGGTATTCACGCTGGAGGAGCTGTCCCTCATCGCTGAGCTTGCCTACGCACATGACGCGTTCGTGATCACCGATGAGGTCTACGAACACATCGTTTATCCACCTCACCATCACACCTATATGGCCAGCCTGCCGGATATGTTTGCGCGAACCATCACCTGCAGCTCGCTTTCCAAAACCTTTGCGGTCACCGGTTGGAGAGTGGGTTACGCGATTGCCCCCGCTGAGGTCACGGAAGGGATCCGGAAAGTGCACGATTACCTGACCATCGGAGCGCCCACGCCCCTACAGGAAGCCGCTGTCACCGCCCTGAACTTCCCTGATCATTATTATCAGGACCTTCTGACGAAATACACGCAGCGCAGGGACCTCTTTCTGGATTACCTCGACCGCGCCGGGCTACAATATACCCAACCTCAGGGTGCGTATTACGTGATGGTGGACATCTCGCCCTTCCAGATGGAGGACGACACCTCCTTCTGTTACTGGCTGGCCCGGGAGATCGGGGTGGCAGCCGTTCCAGGAGACAGCTTCTATCCCTACCTCCAATCCCCCACGGGGTTGATCCGTCTGCACTTCGCCAAGAGCGAGTCTTTATTAATGGAAGCTGGAGAACGCTTGTTGAAACTCGAGCAATACACATGAAATGCCCCAATAAAACGCTATGATCCCCATTTCTCTCACCCTTTCTGGATTCCTCTCCTATCAAAAACCCGTGGAGATCGACTTTACCTCTTTTGACCTGGCCTGTATTGCCGGCCGAAACGGCGCCGGAAAATCATCCATTCTGGATGCCATGACCTGGGCACTATTCGGCAGGGCCCGGAAACACGACGAGTCCGTGATCAACACCCAATCCAAACAGGCTGTGGTCAGCTTCGTTTTCTCCTACGAAGGGAACACCTATAAAATTACCCGCTCCAACCCGCGGGGTGAGACTAAAATAGTAGAGTTTCAAATCCAACAAGAGGATGAGGGCAAAGAAGACCCGAAATGGAAACCTCTCACCGAGCGCACCCTGCGTGAGACGGACCAAAAAATTGAAGAGGTGCTCCGGCTGGATTATGAAACATTCATCAACGCGGCCTTCTTCTTACAGGGGGAAGCGGATCAATTCACCAAATTGAGCCCCAGTGATCGAAAGCGGATCCTGTCCCAGATTCTGGGTCTGGAGGTGTGGGAAACATATCGAAAACGAACCTTCCAGAAAAGAAAAGAGGTGGAATCAGAGATCGACCAACTGGACGGGCGACTCAGGGAAATCTCCCAGGAGCTGGAAGAGGAGGAAACCCGCGTAGAGCGCCTCTCCCAGCTGGAATCGGAGCTTGAAAAGGCGGTCAAGGCTCGCCAGGCCCAAGAAGCCAATTTGGAGAATATCCTGGCCGTGGAAGCATCCCTGAAGGAACAAACCAAATTCGTGGAGTCCCTGGCCAGGCAGGTGAACAAAGGGGAAGGTAAGCTGGAAAAACTTCAGGAACGCCTGCAACAACGCGAGACTGAAAAAGAATCCCTGACCGAGACCATAGACCTGGCACAGAAAATCCATAAAGAATACCAGGAATGGCAAAAAGCAAAACAGGACCTTGCTGAATGGGAAGAGATCGCGAAAAAATTCCGGGAGCAAGAAAAACTACGCCAAGCCCCTTTACAGGAGATCGCTGCTGAGAAAGCCCGATTAACCCAGGAATTAGATTCCTTCCGAGAACGACATCGCAAACTGCAAACGCCCCTGGAAAATGTCCCTGTACTCGAAAATCAGCTGGCTGCCCTTGAAAAAGAGATCGCCGCCGCTGAGGAAGACCTTCAAAAACGGGACCAATTGCAGGAGGCATTGGAGGAGGCACGACAAAAACAAGCGGATGCCAACGCTGAAAACCCGGTCCTGCGAGAGGAAATGAACGAATTGAAGGAGCGGATTCAAGAACTCAAAGAGGCGGAAGGGGCTGCATGTCCGTTGTGTGGGCAGGATTTATCCCCAGAAGAAAGGGAGGACCTCATCCAGCGCCTGGAATCGGAAGGGAAAGAAATGGGAGACCGGTTCCGGGAGAACAAAGCGGTTCTCTCAAAAGCGGGACAGGTCGTCAAGGATCTTCGCTTAAAGATCACCGAGTTGAGCACAATGGAGGACAAAGTCCGGGAACGGACCAAGGAGGCAGACAAGATCCGCAACCGGCTGGCCCAAATTCAGGAGCGGAAAGAAGAATGGGAAACGGAGTCCGCGCCGCGCCTGGAAGAAATTGAGTCCATTCTGGCGGAGGAGACTTATGCTCCGGAGGCGAGAGAGAAACTGGCAGAGATCAACGCCCGGCTGAAAGAGATTGGATATGACGCTGCCCGGCATGATGATATACAGAATAAGGTGGAGCAGGGAAACTCCATTCAAGAACGGATGGGAGAATTGGAGAAGGCCCGGGCCGCTCTCTCTCCCCTAGAACGAGAGCTTGATGAATTATCCGCCCAGATCAGGGTTGAAGAGGAAGAACTGGCGGAGCATAAGGCAGAATTAGTGGAAGCCCAGGAAGCCCTTCAATCTGCCAAAGCACAAGCCCCGGACAAAGAAGAGGCGGAGAGGGAGTTGCTGGCTTTGAAAGAAAGGGAAAACGTCCTGCAAAGAGAGGTCGGGGCGGCGGAACAAAAGGTGAATGTGCTCGAAAAACAAAGAATCCGCAGGGCCCAACTGGAACAGGTACGGGAGGATTTACGGCGCAAGGTCAGCCAGTACAAGCAGTTAGAGGAAGCATTCAGCAAAAATGGGGTTCCTGCCTTACTCATCGAACAGGCTCTCCCCAATATCGAATCCAAAGCCAACCAGCTCTTGGAGCGGTTGAGCGGGGGAGGGATGTCCGTGCGTTTCCTGACCCAACGGGAATACAAAGATACCAGCCGGGAGGACCTCAAGGAAACGCTCGACATCCAGATCCGAGATCAATCCGGGGTCCGTGATTACGAGATGTATTCGGGGGGTGAATCTTTTCGGGTTAATTTTGCCATCCGCCTGGCCCTGTCTCACATCCTGGCCCAACGGGCAGGGGCCCGGCTGCAAACCCTGGTCATCGATGAAGGTTTTGGAAGCCAAGATGAGATGGGCAGGCAGCGGCTGATCGAAGCTATTAACCTCATCCGGGATGATTTCAAAAAAATCCTGGTCATCACTCACATCGAGGAGATGAAAGACAAATTCTCTACACAGCTTCACGTGGAAAAAACGCCACAGGGCTCCCAGGTGACATCCAATCCTTTCTGAGTTGAATTAGATTACCTTTCTTTCATCAAGCATGGTAAGATGAAATCGACACATCCCATCTAACGAAACGCTTGGTAGGAATCGGTCAAAACCATATCTTGGGAAGATATGAAATTTTACAGGATGAAAAGGAGAACATATGAGTGACCTTGAATATGTCACAGATGATACATTTGAAGAAGAAGTTTTGAACGCAGACGGCCCGGTATTAATCGACTTTACGGCCTCATGGTGTGGGCCATGCAAAATGTTAGCTCCCGTGATCACCGAATTAGCTAAGGAATGGGAAGGGAAGGTCAAAGTCCGCAAATTTGATGTGGACAAAAACAAGGAAATGCCCCAGAAATTTGGCATCATGGGTGTCCCCACCCTGATACTCTTCAAGAACGGGGAAATTTCGGAACGGGTGACCGGTTTTAAACCGAAAAAACAACTCAAAAAGAAATTTTCTCCCCACCTGGAGTAATCACATCGTCCCCCACGAGTAAACCTCAAAAGGAGTGGAAAACGATCTTCCACTCCTTTTTATCTTCCATGCCAGGCCTGCAGCTTGATCCACACCTTGGGGAAAAAGAAAGCAGGCAGGGCATCCTCCCAGGGGCGCCCTTGACAAAACCCGCCCCCAGAATATAATTATCGTTACTGCAAATATTCGCAACTAGAAAAACTGGAATATGATCATGATCGAGGATCATAATTATCTGACCACGCTGAAAGAGCGGGGGTACCGGATCACACCCCAGCGGGAGATGATCATCGAAACCATCGCCCGCAACCCAACTCACTTCACCGCCGACGAGATCCACACCCAAATACAAACCCGTGTGAAGTCCCTGAACATAGCTACTGTGTACCGAACCCTTGAGCTCCTGGTCGAAGAGGGAATGGTGTGCCGTTCCGATTTCGGGGAGGGCCACATCATTTACGCCCCTGAAGATCACGGGCCCCACATCCATTTGGTTTGCCGTCAGTGCAACCAGGTAATAGATGCTGACTCAACCCTAGCTCATTCCTTAAAAGAGAAGATGCAAGAAAAGTATCAATTCGCTCTCGACCTCCATCACCTCGCGGTCTTTGGTTTATGTACTACTTGTCAGAAAGGAGAAGAACATCATGAATCTTAGTGGACTTTTCAAACCTGAACCTTTGCATATCCCGGATGGGTTTCTGTCATTACCCATCGCCATCCTCTTCTGGGTCCTGACAGCGATATTTGTGGGCCTCGCCCTCCGTCGCACGCGGGATGAACTCGGTGAAAGGCAAATCCCGCTCATGGGCGTGATTGCGGCATTTATCTTCGCGGCCCAGATGATCAATTTCCCTATTGCGGGGGGCACTTCTGGCCACCTGCTGGGAGGAGCGCTGGCCGCCATTGTCCTCGGGCCTTGGACCGGCATCCTGGTTATTACTACCGTAGTGGGCGTTCAAGCCCTTTTCTTCCAGGACGGCGGTTTGCTGGTCATGGGCGCCAACATCTTCAACATGGGTATCCTGACAGTTTTAATCGGCTACGGTCTGTACCGCGCTGTCGAAAAACGCAGCCAAGGAATCCGCTTTCTGGCTGCCGGCCTGGGAGCCTGGCTTTCCGTGCTGGCGGGGGCTTTGGCTACAGCTCTCCAGCTGTGGTTGAGCGGAACGTCGGTCCTCAACATCGTTCTCCCCGCCATGCTCGGGGTCCACGCTTTGATCGGCATAGGAGAAGCCCTGATCACCGTGGCTGCCTTGGCCTTCATCTCCCAAACCCGACCTGATTTGCTAGCTGCCCCTGAAGAAGGCCGCGGACGGGGATGGATCATCGCCGGGGCCTTGATCTCGCTGGCAGTGGTCCTGATCTCTCCTCTGGCATCCGCCTCCCCGGACGGCCTGGAACGCGTGGCTATTGATCTGGGATTCATGGGGCAAGGCCAGGACGCCCCTTACCAAATCCTGCCTGATTACACCCTGCCCTTTCTGGGAGAATCCCCCATCTCCACCATCGCAGCGGGCATATTAGGTTTAATCCTGGTGGGTGGTATACTGTATTTGATTGCAAGGACCATGAAACCATCAACCGCTAAGGAAACGTGAAAAGCAGCGCGCTAAATCTATATCAAGCCAAACACAGCCCCGTCCACGGCTTAGACCCCCGCGTGAAAGTGATTCTCACCCTTTTGGTGATCCTTTCCAACATCGTCCTGCCGGACGGGGCTTGGCTTGCCTTAGGGTTAACCTGGCTTTTTCTCCTCCTCACGGTTGCCATTGCCAGGGTCAGTTTTACATACTTGATGACCCGGGCCGGGATCATACTCCCGTTCTCCCTGGCAGCCATCACCACCGTCTTTTCGACATCGGGAGAAACACTGGTGACTCTCCCCTATCTGGGATGGCAGGTTAGCGACCAAGGTTTGATCCATTTTGGAAGCATCATGGCCCGGAGCTGGCTTTCCGTGCAAACAGCGATCTTACTCTCCGCGACCACAAAATTCCCCGACCTGATGCACGCCCTTCGCCACCTTAAAATCCCTCCTATCCTGGTTTCCACGGTCTCTTTCATGTACCGCTATCTGTTCGTGCTTCTGGATGAAGCCCGGCGCTTGATCCGGGCCCGGACCGCCCGGAGCGCAAAACTGCCCGGTCGAAAAGGCGGGACCTCTCTATCCTGGAATGTGAAAGTAGGCGGGAGCATGGTGGGGCAGTTGTTGTTACGGAGCATTGAGCGCAGCGAGAGTATTTACCAGGCTATGCAGGACAGAGGATACCGGGGCCACCTCCTGACCCTCAACCCCCACATCATGCAGGCCAAGGACTGGGTCACATTGGGCGGAAGCGTCTTGATCCTGATCCTCCTCCAGATCATGGCTCATTTCTGATAAACTCCTGAACGGAATACCCCCTAACAATTGGATTCCATATGCCTATTCAACATCCCGAAGACCATCCTCTTCCCTCTTATCTGGAATGCGACAGCGTCGCGCTGGCTGTGAAAGACGTCAGCTACACCTATCCAGACGGTCACCGCGCCATCAAGGACATCTGCCTTGAGATTGGAGCATGCGAGAAAGTCGCTCTGGTTGGACCCAATGGAGCCGGGAAAAGCACACTCATGCTCCAACTTAACGGCATCTACCAGGGAGAGGGCGAGATCCAGATCATGGACCTCCCCCTCACGGATGACAACCTTCCTCTGATACGATCCCGGATCGGGATGGTCTTTCAAAATCCTGACGACCAGCTCTTCTCTCCCACGGTCTTTGAGGACGTTGCCTTTGGGCCCTTGCACATGGGTCTGGAAGAAGAGGAAATTCACAAACGAGTGGAGAGCGCTCTGAGACAGGTGGAGATGTCCGAGTATGCCAACCGCCTTTCCTACCACCTGAGCCTGGGAGAGAAAAAACGCATCGCCATCGCTACTGTGCTCTCCATGCAACCCGACATCCTGGTTTTCGACGAACCCACCAGCGGTTTGGACCCCCGCGCCCGGCGCTCGCTGATCGAGTTCATGGAGGAGATGGAGCTGACCATGTTCGTATCCTCCCACGACATGCTCTTCGTGGAGGAGGTCTTCCCGCGCATGGTGATCATGGACCAGGGGAAGATCGTGGCGGACGGGCCGACCCAAGAATTGATGGCGGACCAGACCCTGCTACAGGCTCATGGGTTAGAAAAGCCTCTTACCTGAAAGGGCTCCTCTTAAGGCAAGATAACTACGTATTCTGGATGGAAGAAAATAT
The DNA here is from genome assembly GCA_046483045.1 of Anaerolineales bacterium. Taxonomy (GTDB): domain Bacteria; phylum Chloroflexota; class Anaerolineae; order Anaerolineales; family UBA11858; genus B10-G9. Next base: position 165,416 of record JAWODY010000081.1, read on the forward strand.
ACCTATTTACGTTCTCCTTACTCAGCTGTTTTCTACGTCCCTGAAATCTCAACTCACCACCATACACAATAAATGTCAATGGCAGTGAGGTTAATCCCGGGGGAGAAGTTGTAAGATGGCAAAGACCGCCCCACCAAACACCAGGGAGGCGGCCAGGAAAGGCGCGCGGAGCCCAATCGCTGCGGCGAGCGCGCTGCCCGTCATAGGTCCGATAGCGTTGGCGACCGAGGATACGCTGTTCTCCACACCGTACACGATCCCTTCCCGCCCTTCCGGCGCTAAATCAGCCAGCAACGCCCTTACCGAAGCCAAGATCCCACCCATCGCCAGCCCGATCCCAATCTGGAGGGGGGCCAACCAAAACGAGCGCTCCACCAGCGATTGGCCCGTGTAACACACGATAGAGAGCAAAGCACAGGAAATCAGGATTTTGCGGTAGCCAACACGGTCGCTGAGTTTTCCGAGTTCTCTTCCACCCACTGCCCCACCCAGCGCGCCGGCCCCGGTGATGACCCCGGTGATGGTCGCCACTCGCGCCCCGGGCGAGGAAATCGACTCAACGAAGAGGGGCAGAGTGGGTCTTGGCAGTCGGGAACCCAACATCAGCAGCAGGCGCACCACAAGTAACCCCAGGATAGGCCCAGATGCCAGGGCCGGGGACAAATAACCCCATACCCGCTCAAGCAGGGACATCTTTTCCCTGGTTTCATTGGCTGGTTTAATTAACGGCTCTTCACGAGGGGGTTCTTTGACAAAGACCAGAACCGCCACCCCAGCGGTGAGCAGCAACCCCCCGGTGATGTAAAATGCGGCCCTGAAGCCAAGGGTGTCTGCCACAACACCGCCCAACAAAGGGCCCACAGATGCTCCGAAATAAATGGCCATCTGGAGGGTGCCCAGCGCATACCCTGTGCGCTCCTTTGGGGCACTGGTGGCCACGAGGGTGGTCGACGCTGCCACGGTCCCGGTCAGCGCTCCCTGTATGGCCCTCAGGATTGTCAGCTGCAGGGGGCTTTGGGCGAATCCCATCAAAGTCATCATCACCGCCCCGCCAAACATGGCCCGCTCGACCATGACTTTACGACCATAGCGGTCGCTGAGGGAACCCCAAATGGGACCAAAAATGGCCATGGTCACCGAATGGGCGGAGAAGATCAACCCGGACCAGATCCGGGTCTGCCGCTCGCCTTCCACCCCGAGTTCTTTGACATAGAGAGGCAAGAGGGGAAGGACAACGGCAAAGCCGATGATAGCCACGAATTCCGTGAACCACATCGCGCGGAGGTTTTGCTGCCAGTGTACTTGCTCGTGATCGTTGTTCATGATTCTGGATACCTAAACAAATCTCAGCTAAATTGAAAAGAACAACCTGTAACATTCAAACCAAAAGATAAACCTTTTTTCACCCTAGCAGGCTCATTCTATTCCCGGCCACAAACGGCATGAATAGAAACCCAGGTTATGATAAACCTGGGTTTCTATTGTTTTGTCAATTTTCCCATACAACCTGATGCGTTGATTACAACCCGGCATCCTCCCGCAGGGCTTCTGCCCTGTCCGTGCGCTCCCAGGGCAGGTCCAGGTCATCACGTCCGAAGTGACCGTAAGCTGCCAGCTGCTGAAAGATCGGACGCCTCAGGCCCAGGTCGCGGATGATGGCCCCCGGCCGCAGATCGAAGTGATCTTGGACCAACTCAACGATATGCGCATCTTCCACCCGTCCCGTGCCGAAGGTCTCCACGTTGACACTCAAGGGGTGGGCCACGCCTATGGCGTAGGCCACCTGAATCTCGCAGCGGTTTGCCAATCCAGCAGCTACCACGTTTTTTGCTGCCCACCGCGCCGCATAAGCTGCTGAGCGGTCCACCTTGGTGGCGTCTTTGCCGCTGAACGCGCCCCCGCCGTGCCTCCCCATGCTACCATAGGTGTCGACCATGATCTTCCTTCCCGTCATCCCCGCATCCCCCATTGGCCCTCCCGTCACGAACCGTCCCGTGGGATTAACCAGAATCTTGAGATCATCATCTACCAAATCCTCGGGGAGGATGGGTCGAATGACATGTTTTATCATCGCTTCTCGAATTTCATCCTGGGAAATATCCCGGGCATGCTGTGTGCTGATCAAGGCCGTATCTACGCGTTTTGGTTTCCCGTATTCATATTCCACTGTAACCTGGGTTTTTCCATCCGGGTAAACCCACTTCAGGGTCTCGTCTTTGCGCACAGCAGCCAGGCGGCGGGCGAGTTTATGGGCCAGATAAATGGGCATGGGCATCAGTTCCGGGGTCTCATTGCAGGCGTACCCGAACATCATTCCCTGATCACCGGCTCCGACGGCTTCAATCTTAGCTTCCATCATCTCCCCCTTTTTGGATTCCAAGGCTTCATCTACCCCCAGAGCAATATCGCCCGACTGCTGGGAGATAGCCACCAGCACGCCGCATGTCTGCCCGTCAAAACCCTTCTTGGCCCGATCGTAGCCGATCCCGGTAATCACTTCCCGGGCCAATTCGTCGTAATTGACCTCCGCCTTTGTGGTGATCTCCCCCAGGAGCATGACGTATCCAGTTTTGGTGGCCACTTCGCAGGCCACCCGTGAACTCGGATCCTGCGTCAAGCAGGCATCCAAAACCGCATCGCTGATCTGGTCACACATTTTATCCGGGTGACCTTCCGTGACCGACTCCGAGGTGAACAACATGCTGGCTACATTAGTCAGGGTGATATCCATACATCCTCCACGTGGTGAGCGTATCTTGTTTTAAAATAAGCTGCCCCTTCTGACTTCCGAGAAAGGGCACCAAAATCGCTCTTGCCCTCTCATCTTCCAGAACCCGTCTGTCGGAGTTGGCACCATCTTCAGCGAAGATCTCGCTGACCGGTTGCCGAGGTTTCACAGGGCCGATCCCTCCACCTCTCTGGATAAGAGTGCCTTAAGAGGCATGTATTTGATTGTTGGGCGGATTATATCACGGCGGGTATGGGCTGTCAATTTGGGGCCCTACCATAACCACACCGCCCACCCATCTTCCCCGCTTGCTGCCCGTCTCCTGAACGCTCTCCTTACTAGCAATTTTTTAGGGATCATTGTATACTCTATATACAGAATCAAGACCACACCAAGAAGACGAGGGTTATGCCTATGAAGTTCTCTGTCCTGCAAGAAGAATTAGCTCATGGCTTGAGCATCGTTTCCCGCGCCGTCTCCCCCCGCAGTACCCTGCCCGTGCTCTCCAATATCTTGGTGGCCACGGACGAAGGCAGGCTGCGGTTGTCTGCTACCAACCTGGAGTTGGGGATCACTTCTTGGATCAACGCCAAAATAGAAGAAGACGGCTCAACCACAGTCCCCTCCCGGACCTTCTCGGATTTAGTGAGCACCCTTCCCCCTGACAAGACAAACATCACCCTCAATGCGAACACCCAAACGTTGAATGTCCAAAGCGGTTCCTTGAACACGGATATCAAATGCATTGATGCCCAAGAATTTCCCCCCATGCCCACCCCTGACCAGGAACCCGGGGTGGAGATCAATGTCAAAGACCTGAAAGAAATGATCCGGCAGGTTGTTTTTGCTGCTTCCAAAGATGAAGCCCGACCCATCCTCACCGGTGTGCTCGTCACAGCAAAAGAAGATGAACTGACTCTGGCGGCAGCGGACGGCTTCCGCCTTTCCGTGCGCACTACCAACCTTTCTTCTCCCATCGAGAACCCCTTCAAAGTTGTCATTCCTGGGCGCGCCCTTAGTGAGTTGGCGCGCATCAGTGAAGACGGCAGTGAAGTGGTTACTATGTCTCTCCCCCCGGGCAGAGGACAGGTAATCTTTCGAACGAAAAACTCTGAACTGATCTCCCAATTAATTGAAGGAACCTTTCCTGATTACCAGCAAATCATACCCAAAAATTATCAGACCCGGACCCTGATTTCCTCCTCCGCGTTTTTAAAAGCATGCAAACAAGCGGAGATCTTCGCCCGCGAAGGATCGTTGATCGCCCAGATCAACATCTCTCCCGGGAACGAAGACATGGAACCGGGTGAAGTGGAAATTTCCGGCCAATCGGAGGAGACAGGTTCCAGTCAATCCGTTTTAGACGCGACCATTGAAGGTCCAGACTTGATCATCGCTTTCAACGTCCGGTACTTACGAGAGGTTTTGGACGTGATCGACACCCCGAACGTGGTCCTGGAGACAACCAAACCAACCAGCCCGGGCGTGATCCGTCCGGTGGGGGAAGAGAATTTCCTTCATGTGATCATGCCCATGCATTTGGGTAACTGAACCAGCTTTCATTACCCCAGTCCAATCTAGATCCCGGTTTCAGGTCGCGAAACCGGGTTCTTAATATTGAAATGAAAAAGAAATGACCTTTCCTATCCCCCACTCTGACCAAGCCACGCGGATTTATTTGGCGCTGGCTCAATATCCCATCTTAAAAACCCACATCCGCGAATGCATGCGGCAAGCCATGTTTGACGCCGGGGTGATCACCCCCAAACAATTTGAAGCAGAAGTCCGCAAACAAGCCCGCCAATCGCAAAAAAGGGAGGGTTTGGAAGACCCCTTTGGCGAAGAAACGGCCGAAATGTGGGAGGTCCGTCTTTCGCGTGTGCGGGACACCTTGACTGATTTCTACTTTGGTTATAATCTGCCCTTCGAGCGCTTTGAGAAAATTGTTAAAGAGGCATTAACGGACACGCAGACCAGCCTTCAGGATTTTTCAGTCTCATTCAACCCTGAATTGGCCCCCATTGAAATGCTCTTCGACCACGCGCAAGCGATCACCAAACTCCCCCCCAATCAAGCAAAAGAGCAAACCCCTCGCTTGCAGGAGATCATCGTCGTCCTCATCCGCAAAATTATCAGCGACCATCTGGCCTACATCAACATCGCCAAGGAATGGTTCCAGATTCAAGATCTGATCGACATCCAGCACCGGAAAATCGGATACGGGAAGATCGGTGGAAAAGCCGCAGGGATGTTGTTGGCGTACCGGATTATGAGAACGGTGGGGGATGAAGAGATCACGAGCTCCCTCAATATCCCCATATCCTATTATCTGGGCGCCGGAGTGATGTATACCTTCATGTCCTACAACAACCTCATGCACTGGCACAACCAAAAATACAAGACCGCGGATGAGATCCGCACCGATTATCCCCAAATCGTCCAAGAATACGAACAGGGAGAGTTTCCCCTCGACATAGAAAAGCGCTTGAGGAAAATGCTCGCCAATCTGGGGAACGAGCCCATCATCGTCCGCTCTTCCAGCCTGTTGGAAGACAACTTTGGGACCTCTTTCGCTGGAAAATATGAGAGCGTGTTCTGCCCCAACCAAGGATCTCTTGAAGAGAATTACCGCGACCTCTCCCAGGCCATCGCCCAGGTCTATGCCAGCGCGGTCAACCCAGATGCCCTGCTCTACCGCCGGAAACAAGGCTTGTTGGATTATGATGAACGCCTGGCCATCCTCATCCAGGTCGTGCAGGGGGAACGTTTTCAAAATTACTACCTCCCCCACGCTTCCGGGGTCGGGTTCAGCCGCAACATCTTCCGTTGGACGCCGAAAATAGAACGGGGATCGGGTTTCCTCCGCATGGTATGGGGCCTGGGAACCCGAGCCGTCGAACGTGTTGGGGACGATTACCCTCGGTTGGTTGGCCTCAGCCACCCCTTCCTTCGCCCTGAAAAGACAGTAAAAGAAATCAGACATTACACACAGCACCAAGTTGATCTAATCAACCTGGAAAGCAACCGCAAAGAAACCCTCCCTGTGAAAAAAGTGCTCACAGCTCGGTACCCCCCGTTACGTTATCTGGCCGAGGTCGACGAAAGTGATTATCTCTCCGCCATCCGAAGCCTCCCCCTGGGAAAAGACCCCGAGGATTTCGTTCTCACCTTCGACGGTTTGCTGCAAAAAACAGCGTTCAGCAAGCACATGCGCACCATGCTGACCACCTTAGAAAAGCACTACCAGGGCCCGGTGGACATGGAATTCACAATCCACATATCACCCCAAGGGGAGCTGACCATCACCCTCTTGCAGTGTCGACCCCAAAGTCATTCCGAAATGGTCGAAGTGGAAATCCCTGATGACTTTGAAAAAAAGGACATCATTTTCAGTTCTCACCGCATGATCCCCCGGGGCAAGGTGGAAAACATCCGCTACGTTTTATTCGTCCCCCCTGAAAAGTATTACGCCCTTCCTACCAAAGGCGAACGCTTCTCGTTAGGACGCGCCATTGGCCGAGCGAACGCTCAATTGGCAAATGAAACGTTCATCTGCGTCGGACCAGGTCGGTGGGGAACTAATAACCCCGATCTTGGAATCCATGTCAGTTATTCCGACATCTACCACACGAAAGCCTTAATCGAACTCTCCGGCCAGAAAATCGGCATGGAACCGGACCCATCATTCGGGACGCATTTCTTTCAGGATCTCGTAGAAGCGAACATCTACCCCCTAGCCGTAGACATCGATGACGAACAAACGATATTCAGAAAAGAGTTTTTCTACCAATCTGAGAATATGCTCAGGGAGATCATGCCTGAGGAAATCCAATATCAGGATGTCCTGTATTTAATAGATGTCAGAAAGCAGCATCCGGGGCATATGCTTTTTTTGATGATGTCAGACTCCCAAAACAAAGCAGTTGCCTACCTGAAATCAACCTTTTAGATCAAGGAGTGATCCGAGAAATCATGGATAAATTTGTCGCGGTGGCTGGGAACATCGGCGTTGGAAAGACGACATTAGTGGAAAAGCTGTCTCATTATTTGGAATGGACCCCCCGCTTTGAACCCGAGGATCAAAATCCTTATCTGGCTGATTTTTATCAAGACATGCGCGCCTGGGCCTTTCATTCCCAGATCTTTTTCCTCACCAGGCGCTTACGGGCCCACAAAAACTTGATGTCTCTTCCCGGTAATGTGGTCCAAGACCGTACAGTCTACGAAGACGCAGAGATCTTTGCTCACAACTTATACCAGCAAGGGCAAATCAATGATCGGGATTATAAAACCTACAAAGACCTCTACCAGGTCCTGGTAGAATTCCTGCCCCCACCGGATCTGGTCATTTATATCCGGGCTTCCGTTCCTACCCTGGTGCAGCGGATCAAAAACCGCGGAAGGGATTATGAAGAGGGGATCGAGCCAGCTTACTTGGAACAGATCAATGATTTATACGAGCGCTGGGTGGCGGATTTCCAGCAATGCCCTGTACTGACTGTACCCGGGGATGCACTGGATTTCGTCGCCAATGGGGCCCATCTGGATCTCATCATCCATAAGATCCAGGAAAAGTTAACAGGGAAAGAAGAGGTGGTCTTCACACCCAAAGAAATGAAAAAGGAAATATAGCTTTCCGCCTATCTTATTCGGTCAAACCTTTTTTCAAGGCCCTGCCCAGCCTTCGAGATCCCTCCACAATCGTATCCGGATCAGCGTAAGAGAAATTCAAACGCATGGCATGGCGACCCCCATCCTGATTGGGATAAAAGTGGATGCCAGGCACATAGGCAACCTTTTCCTTAATGGCCCGTTCTTTGAGGAACTGCAGTGTGTCTATATGTTCCGGCACCTTTGCCCAGAGAAACAATCCTCCGTGTGGGCGCGTCCAGGAGGCGCCTTGGGGCCAAAACTCCGCCATGGCATCCAGCATGGTATCCCGCCTTTCCCGGTATCTCTCTCGAAGCCGTTTCACGTGGGGCTTCAGTATCCCCCTTTGACAAATGTCGTTGGCTACATACTGGACGAAGGTACCCGTGTGCAGATCACACCCCTGCTTGGCTTGTACAAAACGAGACATCAATTTTTCAGGGCAAACGATCCAACCCAGCCGCAAACCCGGGGCTAAAGTCTTGGAAAATGTCCCCAGATAGATGGTGCGTTCCGGTATCATGGAGCAGATCGGAGGAATGTCCTCCCCTTCATAGCGAAGTTCACCATACGGGTCATCTTCCACGACGGGAAGTTCGAGTTCCGTAGCCAATTCTGCCACCTTCTCCCGGCGTTCTTGGGGTAGTGTGGTGCCCGCGGGATTATGAAAATTCGGCAGCACGTAAATAAACGCCGGGGGACGGCCACTGTCCTGGATCACCTTTTCATAGGCATGCTCTAATTCGCTCACGATCATACCCTGCTCGTCCAAATTCACCGTGTGAAAACGTGCCTGATAGGCGTTCCAGGCTTGGATAGCGCCTAAATATGTCGGGCGCCCGGTGAGGACGAACTGCCCGGGATCGATAAAGATCTTGCCCAACAGATCCAGCGCCTGCTGAGATCCATTGGTCAGGAGCACATTTTCTGGATTGGCCGGGACGCCATACTTATGCATGGAATGGGCAAGGAACTCCTTTAACGGCCTGTACCCTTCCGTCGCGCTGTATTGGAGCGCTTCTGCACCCGCTTGTTTAGTCACATAACAGCACGCTTCCTCCACTTCCCTGAGCGGAAAAAACTCGGGAGCAGGAAGGCCCCCGGCAAAAGAAATGATTTCCGGGTTCTGGGTAATCTTCAACAATTCCCGAATAGCCGAACTCTCCATCCTCTCCGTCCGGGTCGCCAGATAGGATTCCCAATCTAGTACAGGGATATCACGATTTAAATCGAGATTCAACTCCATCCTAAAACCTCCATCTCAGGATCGTGGGGACAACATACTCCCTCAAGGTTATCAAGGGTTCCTTTGCTTTTCGGATACTTTTCCTCCCATAATTAAAAATGAAAAAGCCTATTTCGATTTCACACTTCACGAAATAGACTCCCATTACAGGACAAAACCCATCCTAATCTTCTGTTTTTAATGAACTCCAACTGAACCCTGTCGGAGAACAACAGGACCACCCGTTGTTGGGAAAGGGTCATCGCAGGATTCCTTTAAAAGGTTATGCCCAGGCCTGATCACATCGGTGACTGCTGCATGCCGGACATCTAATACACAACTAGGTTAAGTAAATTTTAACATTGAGGGTAAGCGTGGTCAAATTGATTATCCTCTTAAATTTTATAGCCAGACAGACAATCTCCCATTGACAAAATCAGCCCGATTCGATCCCCTTTCGCCCTCTGATCCCCAAAATTCTGACCTCATCCCTTCTGGAATAGATTCACGCTTTCAATGTGGTATGTGTGGGGGAACATATCAAAAGGCGTGCTTTGGATGAGTTCATACCCCCCTCTACGGAGCCGTTTTCCATCCCTCGCCAAGGTCGCAGGATCACAGGAAACGTACACAAACAGCTCGGGGGCTAGGTCGAGGATGCCGTCCAAGGCTTCTGGGGCAAGTCCAGCCCGAGGAGGATCTGCCAGGATGTAATCCGGATGCAGGTCAAGATGGGAAAGCACGTCTTCCGCCCGGGCTTCATAAAGTTCTACGTTTTCAAACCCGGAAAGGTTATGCATGAAATCTTCCACGCCGCTGGGTGCCGATTCTACGCCTATCACCCGCCCCACATTCGGGGCAAAGAAAGCGCTGAACAAACCCACGCCGCAATACACATCCAAAAAAACTGTCTCTTTTGTGAGGGTGAGGAGGTCAAAGAGGTGGTCGATGATCTGTTCAGCAACCGCGGTGTTAACTTGAAAAAAAGACCCGGCGGAAACCACAAAGGGAAACCCCCGGACATCGACGACGGTGAAATCGTCACCAGAGAGGACCACTTGTCCCCCCGGTCCGCGGTACACCGCTGAAAGGGGAAAGTCCACCTGAAACTGAATCGGTTCCGGTTCGCTGCTTTCCAGGACCAAGAGCACATCCTCTTCCTGTTCTCCTGACCGCAAACGCACCTTATCCAACCCGGGGATATATTCCACATCCAATACCGGCCAAACTAAATTGAGCACCTTCTCAGGCAAATGACATTCGTGAATAGGGATCACTTGATCCGACCGAAAGGCTTTGTATCCCAGGGCGCCTTCCCCAGTGAGGTGAAACTGGACATGATTGCGGTAATTCCAGGGCTTAGGGGAAGGGACGGTGTTGCGAACAGGTGGATCTGTCAGCCCCCCGATACGCTCCCATTGGTCGCGCAAGATGTCCTTTTTCACCTGCAGTTGCTGCGGATACGGCATATGCTGATAGTGGCAACCGCCGCACTCGCCAAAGTGGGGGCATCTTGGCTCAATCCGGTCCTGAGACGTTTCCAGGATTTCAAGGGCCTTCCCCCGCGCATACCTTTCTTTGTCCTCTGTTAAATGAATCCGGACTTCTTCTCCCGGTAATACGTAGGGGATGAACACAACCCGTCCATCTGGCAGACGTGCTAACGTTTCTCCCCCATATGTAAAGGTAGTCGGCGTAACCCGGTACGTTTTCCCTCCATCATCCATGATAATTGCCATCCAACATTAACCGACCCGAGAGAAACCTCGGGGCCGGTATCGAATTCATTCTCCAACTACGAAGCGTCCAACGTCACGATGGACAGGTGTAGAGAAAATCAAACAGGGAATCAAAGGGTGGGGTGCAATATAGATTCAAATAGTCAAAAGCTATCAAACCCACAACGACCAAAAAAAGGATCACGACCAAGCAGCCGATCCCCGCCCACATCCAGGTCTTTTGGCCCCCTTCCTCTTCAATTTTTTCCTCTTCCGGAGCTTCAGGAGCCAGACCCGCTTCCGCGAGAGGAGCTGGAACAGCCTTTTCCGGCGCCGGCTCAGGGGGTTCCTCTGGCGGCGCTGGAGGAGGAGAGGTTTGAGGGACTTCCATCGGTGAAGGTGGGGTGACCTCCAGGGGATCCGCTCCTTCAACCTCCGATTCATAGATCAGATACACCTCATCACCAAGCATGATGGTATCCCCGGACTTTAACAGATATTTTCCACCAAGCCTTTTGCGATCCACAAATGTGCCGTTGGTTGAACCGAGATCCCGCAGCAGGTACCCTTCTTTCTGCTTCGTCAGGACAGCATGCCGCCTCGATACCTCCGGGACCGGGATGGTGATATCGTTCTCTTCCGATCGACCTATGGTTATTTCATCTTCCGTGAGAGGGTATGTCGCCCCCACCTTATACCCTTTTGTAACTCTGAGTTGGAAATCATGCTCTCCCATAAACCCTCCATTTGTACACAGCAGGATTCTTATTCTGATTATAATCTAATCCTTCTCGACCAGGCAGGAATTCCCACTGCCTGTCAGGGAAGGGTATTTTCCCTAGCCCAATCCGAGCCCAAGATGAGGACGATATCTGCCTCTTGTCCTTCATCAGTACGGTGAAAGAGATGTCTTTCCGATAATTCCATCAGACTCAGAATTCGTTGAACCGTGGCTGGGTTTCCCGTGTAATCGTAAAGGATCGTATTTCCTTCAAAATGGTCCGCATTGTCAATCCGGCTGATGTTCAACCCTTGAGAGGAGAGGAGGTCAGCGGTTTCACCTGCCAGCCCTTCCCTCGAGGTCCCGTTTAAAACCGCAATCCGGGCATTCTCCGCCTGAATGCGCTCTTTCTGGGAGAGTTCTTCCGTGGGGGCAGGGAGGACACTTGCAGGTTGACGATAGATCTCCCCCCATATTTCTCGGATTTTTTCTTTATCCGGGACGAGCACGTATTCTCCGAGGTTGTTGAATGTGGGCTCCACCAACGGCTGGCGGAGGACTTGGTGCTCGACGTTCTGGGGGTTGACATCTCTCAGGGCCCATGCCAACGTGGTGATTTGCTTCAACGTCAAGTTGGTCTCTACATGAGACGACAAGTCGTGGTACAGGTACGGGGCCTTTCGCAGTAGTCGAGGGAGGATTTCATAATCAAATATCTTCTTTTGGAGGGCGACCAGCACCTGCTGCTGCCTCTCCGTGCGTCCGAAATCCCCTTCGTTCGTGCTCCGAGTCCGAACGTATCCCAAGGCCAGATTTCCTGGGAGAACCTGCTCTCCCGGCTTTAACCGGATCATTTTTCCTTCATGGGCCCGGTCCGGATCCACCACCAGTCCTTCCTTGACGTCCACCAAAACACCTTCTACCGCATCCACCAAGGTTACAAATGCTTCAAAATCCACTTTCACATAGTGGTCGATCTCTGTGTCCAAGAGATTCTGGACAGTTTCCATCAACATCTTGGGTCCCCCGCCGGGGTAGCCATACCCTTCTCCTGAAGGATACGCCTGGTTGATCTTTTGATGCCCAAATTCCGGAACCTCAACCCATAAATCCCGCGGGAGAGAGAGGAGCCCCGCGGTCTTGTTCTGGGTATCCAAGACCGCGACAACGATCACATCTGTACGCCCGGGGCCTTGTTCATTCTCCCACTCACGTTTGTCAATCCCGGTCAACAGCACGACTACCGGTTCATCCAGGTTCAACTTCACCTTCCCGGGCCGGTTGGATCGTTCTTGAAATACTTTTTCCTCTTCCAATGTGGGAAACGCTTCTCCGGAAGAACCTCCTGATGTGGGTGTGAACACTTGAAGCATGGTCTCTTCAGGGGAATCCGGTTTCCCCCTCTTTTGAAAGGCAAAGAAAATTGTCACGCTGGCTGATATCAGAAAAGCAGTCCATAAAAGGATATTGATCCAATCTGGGGAACGTTTCCGAGCAGCTTGTTTGTTATCCATAGTGAAAAATACTCACTGCAAACTCAATCAGCAAGGGTTAGATACCCTGCCAGAAAAAGCACCAGGGTTTTATAATATCCCTGATTAACATTACTAAAGTGAGGAGTTTGTTTGCTTTCAATAAAGCGATTATAACACGGCTGTGTTTTGATCCTCTACACGCCCGGCAACCCTTTTAGCAGGCCATCTCTTCCTCGTAGCCACCTCCACATGCTGATGATTGAGGTTTTGATGAACCCATGTCTCTGATTACAACGTATAACCTATCCAAATCTTATGGACCGCTAGACATATTCGCTGGGTTATCTTTGAGTATCCCTCCCCAGGCGAGGATAGCTTTGGTAGGAGCAAATGGGATTGGGAAAACCACCCTTTTGCGGGTCCTTGCTGGAAAAGAAAGTCCCACCAGTGGAAAATTACAACGGGCTGGCGGCATAACCCTTGGTTTCCTTCCCCAGGAGGCGAAAATAGACTCCGAGAGAACATTGTGGGAGGAAGCGCTCACCGCAGTGGATGATCTAATCCACATGGAAGAAGAGCTTAAAAACCTTGAAAGGGAAATGAGCGAATCCAAAATACCGGATCAATCTCTTTTAGAGCGGTATGGCCTGCTGCAGGAGAGGTTTCAACATCAAGGCGGCTATACATATCCAGCCCGGATCCGCCAAGTTTTGGGCGGCCTCGGTTTTGAAGAAGATGACTTCCAAAAACAAATACAAAAGCTTTCAGGGGGAGAACGAACCCGCGCGTTTCTGGTCCGTTTGCTGCTTACGAATCCTGACCTGTTATTTCTGGACGAGCCTACAAACCACCTCGACATCCAGGCCATCGAGTGGTTGGAGGGCTACCTGAAACATTTCTCGGGGGCTATGCTCATCGTTTCCCACGACCGGTATTTCATCGATGAAGTCTGCGACCACATTTGGGAGATGAGCCGGGCTGGGTTTGAAACCTATCGGGGAAATTACAGCGCGTATCTCGACCAACGCCAGGATCGCTGGAAACGGCGGGAGGAGTTGTTCCAAGTGGAAAAAACGCGCCTGGAAAATGAGTTGGATTACGTAAAGCGAAACATCGCCGGCCAACGCACTTCACAGGCAAAGGGAAAATTGCGCCGCCTCAGCCGGCGGATTCAAGCCATTGAACAGCTCGGTGTCCAGGCTATCCAGGACAAATCCTGGGCAGAGATCAGCAAGGACATCCAAACCACCACAAGCTCGCTAAGTGTTCAAGAAGCCCACCAGCGCATCCAAGCCTTAAAAAACCCCGTTCAAAAACCACAGCGATTGAGAATTCATTTGCGTCCCCAACAGCGCGGTGGAGACCTCGTGCTGCGGACAAAAGATTTGGAAATCGGCTACCAGGACTCTGATCAACCCTTATTTTCTGTCCCGGATATCACTTTTTTACGTAGGGAATGTGCTGCCCTGATCGGACCGAATGGGGCAGGGAAAACTACGTTTTTAAAAACCATACTCGGACAAATACCTCCCTATAACGGAGAGGTGAAGCTGGGGGCCAATCTGGATGTGGGATATTTCGCCCAAGCACATAAAGACCTCAATCCACAGAAAACGGTCCTGGAAGAAATCAGCGGTCTCTTCGATCACCCCCGGGAAGAACAGCTGCGGCATTATCTGGCAGAATATCTTTTCAGAGGAGAGGAAGTTTTCAAGAAGGTGAGCGTGCTCTCCGGCGGCGAACGCGGACGGTTGGCCCTGGCTAAATTAGCCTTAGGGGATGCGAACCTCCTGCTCTTAGATGAGCCCACCAATCATCTGGATATCCCGTCTCAAGAGACGCTCCAGGCCGTCTTGGCTTCCTATCAGGGGACCATCCTTTTAGTCTCCCACGACCGATACCTGATCAATGCCCTTGCGACCCAGATCTGGAAAATTGACGTCCGGGAAGAAGGGCTGGACGTGTATCCAGGTTCTTATCAGGATTACCAAAAGGAGTTGGCACAGAGAGCAGATCAAAGAAAAGAGGAAGGAGAGGGAGACAATAAAGCCAGGGAATATCAAGCAGAGAAGCGCTCAAAGAATCGTGCTCTGGCCCAGGAACGGCGTCAAAAGGCCCGCTTGAAGGAGGTAGAACAGCAGATCAAAGAGCTGGAAGAGACTCTGGAAGGGCTTTCCGCACAGTTGACGGACCCACCTCAAGACCCCGAAAAGGTCCACCAATTGGGCCGAGCGTATGATGCTGCCCAAGAGACATTGCGCGGGCTCATGAATGAATGGGAGAGCCTGCTCCAATCGACCTCTTGATCTCTGACCCCCTTTGTCTTTAGACTTCTCCGCGTTCGACCAAGCTCTCCAAACGGTCGACAATCTCCGCCAAAACCTGAAACGCTTTCTCCACCGGCTGCGGTTCCGTTAAGTCCACTCCAGCTGAATTTAAGGCCTCCAGGGGATAAACAGAACTTCCCGCGGACAGGAATCCCAGATACTCCTCTGCTGCTTGAGGTTCTCCGGAGAGCACCTGGTCCGCTAAGGCATGCGCCCCTGATATCCCAGTCGCATACTGGTAGACGTAAAAGTTCATGTATAAATGTTGGAACTGGGCCCAGGTGATGCCGATCCGATCCTGATCGAAGACTACCGCATCCCCATATCCTTCCTTGAATAGGTCAGCCATCAAGTGAATCATGCTGCGGGCATTCACGGCTTCACCCTCTTCTACACGGCGGTGCATCTCCTGTTCAAATCTGGCCAGGGTAGGCATGACGAAGAAATAACGGTGGAAATTAGACATCGCTTCTTCTATTAAGGCCAATTGGAAATTAGGGTCCTTTTGCGTCCGGAATAAATGATCCCGGACCAGCGCTTGATTGAAGTTCGAAGCCACTTCAGCGACGAACAGAGAATACCGCCCGTAGATGAAAGGTTGATTTCTATGCGTGTAATATTTGTGGAGAGAATGCCCCAGCTCATGGGTCAACGTGCTCAGGCTGAAGATATCATCATCGTAACTCATCATGATGAACGGTTTCGTGCCGTACGTCCCAGAAGAAAACGCCCCCTGGCGCTTGCCCCGGTTTTTAGCCCGATCCACCCAGCGTTCCTCTTCACAGCCTGCCCGCAAGGCACTGACATACTCCTCACCTAAGGGGGCCATGCCTTCACAAATCCAATCCACAGCCTGCTGATAAGGGATCTCGGGTTTTTCCGATGTCAAAGGCGCTTTGATATCATACACATGTAACTTGTTGTAGCCGTGGGCCTTTCGTTTCAAGTTCCAGTACCGATGCCAAGTGGGCAGGTTGTCTTTGAAAACCCTGATCAGATTTTGAAAAACTTCTACCGGGATGTTGTTTTCAAATAACGAGGCCTCCAACGAGGAGGGATATTTGCGTACCCTGGCGTGAAACGCGTCCCGTTTAAACGCTGCGGTTTGCAGTCCAGCAAGCGTGTTTTGAAAAGCTAAATATCCATCCGCATAATGTTCCCAGGCAGTGCGGCGGACCTCGCGGTCCTCATCCGATTTCAAGGAGCGGATGCTACTCTGCCCAATCTCCAACTCCCTCCCGTCCTCCGTACGAGCCGGTTCGAACTCCAGGTCAGCGTTTACCAAGGCGGTGTACGCCTGGGGAGGTGTGCTTTTCGGCAAGGGATCCGTGGTCAAGGCTAAAATGTTCTCAACCTCCACAGAGCGGATATGGTCAGATAAGCGTTCCAGGTTATCCAGGTAATGTTCATATTGGGATAACTGCGGTTCTTCCTCCATCCATCCTTCCAAGGTCTCAAAGCCTATAGAAACCAACTCCGGCTGGATAAAGGAAACCGCTGCTAAAGATTCGGAGAACAAACTTCTGGCTTGTCCCGCTCTCCCCGCTGCCTCTTGATCAGAAATATCTACAGAGCTCTCCAAGAGCGCGTAAGTCACCACTTTCCCGGATTCCTGTAACAACTCTTCCATGAGATGGAAACACCTGGCTACCTGGTCAGGACCTTGATCCAGTTCACCTTGAAATGCTCGTATGTCAGGGAGTTTCTGTTTAACCTCCTGGTAGGCTTTTTTCCATTCTTCAACCGAGCTGAAAATGCTCTCCAGATGCCATGTCTCTTCAAGGGGTACTTCTTGTCTGGGCGGAAGGGTTATTTTTGCCATAAAATTTACTCCGGGATAAACTTGTCATCTTAGGGGCTGACAGCTTGGTTTCTTGCAAAAAGGTAAATGAATAAATTAATCTCTTTAGTGGGATTGATTCAACTAACGTTCCACCTCATATCCTGGTCCAGAGTTCCGGGTCAGATCCACCAGGATCTCCTTGCCGCCGTACCCGTCTACCAGGTCATGGGCTCGAACCCGAACTTCGGTGACATTAGATGGTATGGATATACTGGATTGTGAGCGCGTAAAGGGTTGTTCTTCAACATGGGGATGCAATAAAAGGCGGGTGAAGGGCTCTTCAGGGTCCGCCTTCAGCACCACTCCATCAGGGGTGACCACGTCCCATCCATCCGCATAATCATCCCAGCCCTGGTCGGGATGCTGGACAGTGACAGAAAACGTCCATGTGTTTTCCTCATTATCTTTAACAGCTCGGACGTGAACCACATCCGCGTTCCCGTTTTCAGCGCTCTCTGAAGCCGTCATCGTGCCCTCCTCATCAGGCTGAGCTGTGCTTACCGCTGGTGCATTCTCTTCCTCCTCCATAACAGCGCTCTCCACAGGCTGGGGAGCAGCACATCCCACAAAGAACACTGAGATGAGGGCCAAAAGGTAAAATCGAAGGTGTTTTCTCATGGCTGCCGAGCCTTATCGAAGATATGCTTTGATCATGACTTAATCCATAAAGGCTGGGTGTTGGTCCAGGATGGAAAGCGGCTGCTGTCCAATGGAACCCACCGGCGGCAGCGTGCGCTTAAAGCGGTACCGTTTCACGCGAGCGATCACCTCTCGGATGAACTCTTTCGAAAATCCTTCTTGGACGCACTCCTCAATGGATTTCCCTTCTTCCACGAACGAATAAAGCACCTGATCGACTTCTTTATATGTGAAGCCTAATTCCTCTTCATCCGTTTGCCCCACCCATAATCCAGCGCTGGGAGGTCTTTCAATGATTTCCTGGGGGACTCCGACATGTTCTGCCAAGGCCCACACTTGTGTCTTATACAGATCCCCCAGCGGATTGAGGTCAAACGCCCCATCTCCGTGCAGTGTGCTGTAGCCGAGTAAGGTTTCCGTTTTATTCCCCGTACCCACCACCAGCCCTCCCCACGCCTTGGCTTGATCGTAAAGGTAAGTCATCCGGATCCGGGCCATGACATTACCTTTCCTAACCCGATCCGCTTCATCCAGATCAGACAATACGCCTTCGACTGCCTCTGTGATGGAAAAGGTTTTAAACGCAACCCCCGTAGCTTCAATACATTTTTGAGCATAAGCAAGGGATTCCTCAGAAGACGTCCTATATGGAAGCCGTAAAACGAGGACTTTATTGGGTCCCAGGGCTCGCGTTGAAAGAAAGGTGCTCAGTGCAGAATCAACTCCTCCCGATACCCCAAGTACAGCTTTAGAAAAACCAGCAGAAGAAATCGTACTCCGGATGAAATCACTCAACATCTGGGCTGCCTGTTCCCGATCAAAGGACAAATCATTCATCGCTTCCACACCTCCCTTGAAAAATAATAAGTATCAAAGCAATCAGGGCCAAAAAAATACATGCCCAAGTCTGCCAACGAAGCCCCCAAACGAAAAGCCCAGGATCCACGCGGAACGCGGATGCCGTGCCAAATATCACAGCGAAGATGAGCAGTCCCACACTTCCCCGTCGCCCGACCGGAGAGAGCACATCCCTTTCCTGAGGGAGAAAAGCTAGGGTGAACAAAGCGCTCCCTGAGATCAAGCCGCCAGCCAGTTGAACGGGCCACCGGGATGCAAAGACGCCAAATTCATCTTGAACGGGCACAGCCCACCAGGCGTTCGATTCCGGCCCATACCCCATCTCGCCAAAGATGGATGCCAGGCCCAAACTCGCTGCCAGCCCTCCCCATAGAGGGAGGTAGGCATCGAGCAATTTATAAAAAGACCGTTTACCAACCAGGCTGACGATGATCAAGCCGATCCCCCCACCTGCCACACCTCCCACCGGCCCCAATCCGCCCAGCCAAACCTGGGGTATTTTCAATAAATCGGTGAGGTGGATTCCCCTTTGAGACAAGACATAATCCAGGCGCGCGCCAAGAAGGATAAAAAAAAGAACCGCTGCGCCCCCGTCAACATAGAAACGTTTCTTTTCTGAAACGCTCCAAGTCAGGAAAACCAACCCAAACAGGCTGCCCAAGGTAATGATTAAAGAAAAGGGAGAACCCAGCTTTTGAAACAACAACCAAGTATTCACGCTAAAATCATACCATAACCAACTCTTTCAAGTATAATCCTTAACACCTTGTCGATGGGACTCCAAGGACTACTGCTGTGCATCGGCTGCCGCCCTTCTATTAGGTAAGCACCTCAGTTGGCTCTAGTTTTCTCCACCTTTCATCGAAGGATAATACATGAAACCCGTTACCATCCATACAGTCGAAACCATTCCAGAAAAAAAGGCATTCTTGCGATTACCCTGGAAGGTTTACGCCGGGAATCCTTATTGGGTGCCCCCTATTTTCTCAGAGCGGATGAACTTCCTGAATCCTGAAAAAAATCCTTTCTTTCACCATGCAGACGTCGCCTTGTTCACAGCCCAACGAGGCGAGGAGATCGTGGGCACCATCGCCGCTTTCACCAATCACCGCCATAATGAATACCAAAATGAAAATGTCGGCTGGTTTGGTTTCTTTGAGGTCTTGGAAGACCCTGAAGCTGCCCGGGCTTTGTTGGTGACTGCGCAGAGCTGGGCCCGCGGACAGGGCCACACATCGATTCGCGGTCCCGCCCAATTCGACACGAATGAAGAATGCGGCCTGTTAGTGGATGGATTTGATGACAGCCCCCGCATTCTGATGACCTATAACCCCCCTTATTACCAGGACTACCTGGAGGAGAACGGATTCCGGAAAGCGATCGACTTGTGGGCCTACAAGCTGGCCACCCGTGAGTTCACGAAAAAATCGGGCCAGAGGCTCAACCGGATCACAAATAAGATCCTCGACCGGCGGAACATCACCGTCCGCAACCTGAACATGAAAGCGTTTGACGCAGAAGTGGAAAAGGTTAAAAATCTCTATAATGGGGCCTGGTCAAAAAATTGGGGGTTCGTTCCCATGGACGACGCGGAATTCGATCATCTCGCGGACCAGTTGCAGGCCATCATTGACCCGGACCTGGTGTTCATTGCTGAGCGAGAAGGAAAACCGGTGGGCTTCAGCCTTACCCTCTTAGATCTCAACAACCCCCTGCGGCTGGCATACCCAAAGCCGGGCTCCCCGGAATGGTGGGTAATGGCGAAACTGATCTGGCAATGGAAAGTGTTGGGCAGGATCGAGTGGGTGCGCGTTTTCGCACTGGGTGTGATTGACCAGTACCGGAGCCTCGGGATCGACGCCATTTTTTATTACAAAACAGCCCAAGCTGCGATCCAAAAAGGGATCAAATATGGGGAGATGAGCTGGATTCTGGAAGATAACGAGGAGATGAACAAACCCATCCGAGCCATGGGCAGCGAGATCTATAAAACATACCGTTTTTATGAAAAGGATCTCTAAACATATCATCTCTGCATAATGAACGGAAAGGCTACCTTATGGGCCTCCCTTTTCTGGTTCCATATATTGCCTACATATTTCTGGCTTCTTTCTTCTTCCTGGCAGGGCTCACATTGCTCACACCTGGGACCGGGAAGCACAGAGGTTGCGCGCGGAAGGCTACTCCCTGGCCTTAAAAGAGATCACCGAAATGGCCCGGATAATCGATCAAAAAAGTGCCCTTGCATCACTTCGACACCTTGAAAGGAATGGGCCCAGGAGAATCTACGAAGTACATCTTCCTCATGGTATTTACCAGTTTGCTGGAAAAATACCTCAAAGGGGATGAGGCATAGTTACCTCCATGGATCACACGAAACTCACGCCGGGTAACGATTTCAGGATCCAAACCGCTACCTGGCGCGATTTAATCAACCTGCATAAGCTGGAAAAAGCCTGTTTTAAGAGGGATGCCTGGCCAATTTGGGACATCCTGGGTGTGTTGACGTTTCCCAATATCATTCGCCTCAAAGCGGAGATAGGCCAAGAGATGGTAGGGTTTATCGGGGTCGATTTACGCATCTCCCAGGCCCATGCCTGGATCGTCACCTTCGGTGTCCTCCCCACATACCAAAGGCAGGGGATCGGCACAACTTTATTGGAAGAATGTGAAAAGAAGGTTCACCTGCCAAAAATCAAGCTCAGCGTGCGGCGCTCCAACAAGCCAGCGCTGGCCTTATACAAAAATTTCGGCTACCAACAAGTTGAAGTTTGGCCGAATTACTACCAGGGCAAAAAGGACGCCTTAGTCCTGGAGAAATCCAGGATCCCTGAAGTTTAGGGATATCCTCTTCAAAGCTCATGGAGTCAGACCTGCCAAGATATTCCCTCCGAAGGGAGGAGAGCCAATGCCTTGATAAGGAGTTCATCGCAGCCCCCTGTTCTTGCCTAGAATCTCACGCCCCCCCCTGTTATAATACATGACTGTGAACCTAAAAAAAATACCCGACCCTATCTTCATCGCTGACCGAGAACCCTTTTTACGAACGATCAATTCCTTTCTGAAAGAGGATAAGCTTGCCGTCGACACTGAGGCAAACAGTTTGCACGCTTACCAGGAACAGGTATGCCTCATCCAGCTGTCCACTGTAGAAAAGGACTACATCGTTGATCCATTCGCCCTGGATGATCTCTCTGCATTAGGAGAAATATTTTTAGACCCAGCGGTTGAGAAAATCTTTCATGCCTCGGAATATGACCTTAACATCCTTTACGACGATTTTGGTTTTGAGTTCCAGAACCTGTTTGACACCATGTTGGCTGCCCGGATTTTAGGACGGAAGAAATTGGGTCTAGATTCCCTGCTTGAAGAATTTGCAGGAGTGCAAAGCAACAAAAAATACCAGCGCGCAAATTGGGGTCAGCGTCCTCTAACTGGTGACATGCTTCGTTACGCGCAGAAGGACACCCACTATTTAATCAAAATCAGGAATGCTCTGGCTGAGGAATTACGCGATAGCGGTCGCTGGCCCATCGCCCAGGAGGATTTCTCCCTTGCCTGCAAAGTCCATAAGCGCCCCAAAAAGGAGAAGCTACCCCCCTGCTGGCGGATCCATGGATCACAGGATCTCTCCCCCCAAGAAGCGGCTATTTTAGAGAAGCTGTGTGCGTTCCGCGACCGGGTGGCACATCAAAAAGATCAACCGCTATTCAAGATACTAGGAAATAAAACCCTGCTTGCTTTGGCGGAAAGCGCGCCAAAGACAAAGCAAACGTTCGAGTCATTACCGGTCACCCAAAACACTAACGTGAAACGTTACAACGAAGCGCTCTGGGAAGCCATCCAAAAAGGCTGGGAAGCCTCCCCGCTTCTTCCTCCGGAAAGGGAGCGCCCTGATCGCGATACGTTGGACCGACTCCATGCCCTAAAAAACTGGCGGAAAAAGAAAGCCCGTGAAGTAGGCCTCAACTCAGCAGTCATCATGCCGCGCTTCTTGGTGGCAGAGATCGCCAAAGAAAACCCCAAGACAAGAGCAGAGCTGGGTGAGATTTTGAGTGATGTCCCCCTGCGTTTTAAACACTACTGGAAAGAACTATTGACCGTACTCTCACATTACTAGATATTGAGGTCATATATGAACATACATTTTCACGGGGCAGCCCAGACGGTCACCGGCTCCATGCATCTGCTGGAAATCAACGGCAAGACCCTCCTCCTGGAATGTGGTTTGTTCCAGGGAAGAAGAAAAGAGACCTTCCACCGAAACCGTAATTTTCCTTTTGCTTGTGACGAACTTGATGCCGTCATCCTCTCTCATGCCCACATTGATCACAGCGGCAATCTCCCACACCTCATCAAGGATGGGTACCGGGGAGATATTTTCACCACGGCGGCCACAGCACACCTGGCCAACATCATGCTCCTGGATTCTGGATATATTCACGAGGAAGATGCCAAGTATCTTAACAAAAAGCGCAGGCGACAGGGGAAGCCGCCCATTGAGCCCCTCTACACCCAGGAGGACGCTGGAAGGGTTGCTTCCTACTTTAACACCGTGGGATATCAAGAAACATTCCAGCCCTTGCCGGGCGTGGAAGCACACCTGGTAGACGCCGGTCATATCCTGGGGTCTGCTGCGGTCGTTTTGGATTTCAAAGAGGAAGGTAGAAACTTCCGTTTATGGTTTTCCGGGGACGTCGGGCGCCCTGGCCTGCCCTTGCTGCGGGACCCTGTCTTCCCTCAGGAATCGGATTATCTAATCATGGAGTGCACTTACGGGGACAAGATTAAACGGGACCCTGAAGAGGCATTCCTCGAATTCCGGGAAGTGGTCCAGAAAACGGTCTCAAGGGGTGGGAAAATCATCATCCCCGCCTTCGCAGTCGGCAGGACCCAGGAACTCGTTTACTATCTGCATAAAATGATCGAAGAAAATGACATACCCGAGATCCCGGTTTTTGTTGACAGCCCCTTGGCCATCCGCGCTTCTCAGGTCTTTCGTGACCACCCGGAATGTTTTGATCAAGAAACCCAAAAATTTATCGCGGAAGACAAACACCACCAGGTGCTTGGCTTTGACAAGCTGAGCTACACGCGTTCCGTAGAGGAATCCAAAGCGATCAACCATGTAAAAGGCCCGGCTGTAATTATCTCCGCATCGGGCATGGCAGAAGTGGGCCGAATCCTGCACCATTTGAAGAACAACATCGAAGATCCCAAGAACACCATTTTGATTGTCTCTTGGCAAGCGCCGCACACACTGGGGCGGCGCCTGGCAGAACGCGAAGAAAGGGTCAAGATCTTCGGGGAAACCTATACGCGCCGGGCTGAGGTTTCTACTATCGGAGGTTTTTCCGCCCATGCAGGACAGGAGTTGTTAACAGAGTACGCCCTGCATACAAAGCAAACGCTCAAACAGATTTTCCTTGTCCATGGGGAGCCACGCGGCGCTGAACCCTTGCGCGCGCGTTTGCACGAGGAAGGATTCCCCTCCGTGGAATACCCCGCACGGGGGGAGGTGTTTGAAATCTAAAACGCCGGACTCGCACCCATGCTCCACACAGACTCCTCCTCTCCCGTCCCTTTTTGGTATAATCCATCCTGTGCGAGGAGGGGTGCCAGAGTGGATTATCGGGGCGGTCTCGAAAACCGTTGTGGTCCATTTGGGCCACCGTGGGTTCGAATCCCACCCCCTCCGCTGGAAAGCAAAAATCCGGGAATGCACCCGGATTTTCGTTTTTTTGGATTGCCCCCTCAGTCTAACGACTTCCCTTATAATCCGCAATCTCCGCCCCTCTCTCCTCTCAGAGGATCTGCTCACTGGAGGGTTCAGATACCGCAGAGCGCCTATTCCTTTTCAAAATCCAAACAAGGGCCATCAACCCCAGC
Organism: Anaerolineales bacterium; assembly: GCA_046483045.1. Taxonomy (GTDB): domain Bacteria; phylum Chloroflexota; class Anaerolineae; order Anaerolineales; family UBA11858; genus B10-G9. The sequence goes on from JAWODY010000081.1 coordinate 189,489, forward strand.
AATGCCACCCCCACCAAAAGCGACACGATTGACTGCCATCTAACTCGGAGGAGGGCCTCCCTCGACAACTGCTCCATGGCTTTCAACGCCACCGTTTGCAGGACAGAGGGAATCTGCCCTGGGATGTCGCTCGCAAACACTTGATACGCCAACCGAGGATACACATAGGTGCTTCCAAGACTGATCCCACTTCCCACAAGAATGGGAACCCCCCACCAGCCTCCCAAACCCGCCAGCGATCGCACCCCAAAGAGAGCCACCAGGAACAAGAAACCCAACGGCAGCAGGAGAATGAGCCTGGAACCCAAGCGTACCGTCCTGATAGTCTCCTTTGCTCTCAACAGTTCCTCCTCCCCCAAACCTTCAGTATTATTAAGCTCTGTGGATAAATTCACTTCTTGGGGAATCTCCTCGGCAATTTTTTCCAAAACCGTTTCGTAGATCCGGATCTGTCCTTCCGGAGGGACAGCAGGTATTTTACACAGCAAGCCAAGCACGGCTTCTGGCTCCAACAACGTTGAAGGATCAGAAGCGACCTCTTCCATCTCTTCTTTGCCACAAGGAGGCAGCGACTGGAAAATGATCCCCGCCACTTTTCCCCCCTGTTCACCCTTTAATCGTTGCCTGATCAAAGACGTATCAATTTGAATTTGAGGATAACTTTCTTCGCTGTCTAACCAACTGTAAAGATTGTCCACGACATTTTCAACCCACTCATTAATTAGGGCATCTGGCACAATTTCTTGCTTGATCTGCCTCCATTCCGAGGTTTCCAACTTCTCAAAGAGCTTTTTGAAGTCAGGATCCTCACCTTCTGCGTCTGGATATTCCCGTGACATTTGATTCACCACTGGAGAAATCAAGTCGGTTTCCATGATCGCTTGCGTGGAGACCTCTTTTATCACTCTCGGACTGAAAACCACCCTCCCGAGATTAAATATCATCAAAGATAGGGGAATGGACAGCACAACACACAAAGCAAACACGACAGCCAAGGCTTTTGAGACATAACGAAAAAAGGACTTCATGATCCCTCCTCGGGAGCAGGCTTCTCCATAAATGGGCCCAAATGAAACTCCGTAAGGGAATTTATCTTCATATCCGGCCGGTGCCCATCATGCTCAAATGATAGGCTTTTTGTCATTTGATTAGGCACTGCAATACAAAACAAGTTTGCCCTTTTCGCAGCTAACACACCAGCGGGGGAGTCTTCGAAAACCAAAACTTGCTTGGGATTTAATGCTAATTCTTGGACTGCCAACATATATATTTTGGGATTCGGTTTTGCCTTCTCCACATCATCGGAGCAAACGATCACGTCGAAGTACTCCCGGAGCTGAATTCGTTGGAGATGTTCTTCAACCCAGCGCCTAGAAGAGCTTGAGGCAATACCTAGCTTTAAACCCGCTGTTTCCGCATCAACGATGACTTCCCGCACGCCCGGAATCACATCTGTCTTCTCCATTTCTTCCGCAAGTTCCTTGTTAAATTTTTTTCGGGCTTCATCTTCCATAAACCATTTTCCAGCGGTATGAGCTAAAGCAACCATTGGGTCGCAATCTTGATCCGACCTCCCGATAATTTCCGCCCAATCTTCCATCTTCAACTCTACGCCGTAACTGCTGTATAACTTCTGCCAGGTATGAAAAACAGCTGACTCTGAATCGATGATCAAACCATCAAAATCAAAAATGATGCCCTTGATCGTTGGTAAGCTATCCATGAAGGCCCTTTTTCAGTATAATATGTTCTAGAAAGGATTCGCACGGCATCATCCCGCTTTCCCCAAGACGTAATTTTTTGACTATGGCCAAACAAATCCAACTCATATTCGACCTCCTTAAAGATAAAAGAGTTCACCCCCTTGTCAAACTCTTTCCTTTCCTCTCTTTGATTTATTTAGTTTTTCCCGATCTTGTGCCCGGGCCGGTGGATGACGCTGTGGTGATCGCCCTTTTCCTGCAGTTTTTCTATGCGCTTATACCCGCACACATCATAGAGGAACACAAAAAACCTGAGGAAAACGTCATTGAGGGGGAGTTTTGGGAAGAATAGACTCTTGGCCAAAGCAGGATTAAAAGCAAAACCCCCAAGGGCTTCGGGGAATTCACGCCTTAACAGCTTTATCCTTAAAACAAATCTTCTTCGCTGTCATCAAACTTGATTTCAATCTCTACATCCTCCCGCGGTTGGCGGAACCACAACTGGAGGACATCCCCTTCCTCCGTTTCTTCACAGTGGGCAGCGATGATGGGAATTTCATCCACCAACCCCGATTCGTCGCGGTATTCAAGGGTCATCAGTTCTTGATTGCGCCACGCTTCCCGGCACCGATCTACAAGTGCGGGGCCGTCAAAAGCGCGCAACTCCGCAAAAAACGTGTCAAATTGAAGCGGGCTGTCCGCAATCCCCTGGATCCACAAACCGTTAACTTCTTGAAAATCTGGGGTAGGGCCTTCTATGATGGTAATTTTGTCACTCATACGTTTTAGGTTGCATACATAGACTAGTTAATTTAAAGCTATCATACCATAAGCGTACAGGTTATAAATGGTCACACAAGGTTTTTTGTCCCCTTTTATGATGTCATTTTTGTAAGTTTTTTATGTTTTTTCGAACTCGTCTTTTTCTTACAGGTTCAGGTTGGATCAAGTATAATATACATACAATTCAAGATGTATTTCGTACCCATCCTCTCTCGCATGTTTTTGGACCTCGACATGAAACGCTCTTGCCTCCGCTAAAAAGGGTCTCAGAGTCCATGGGAGCTTGTTTCTCTCGCCCGGGCAGACCTGCCCCCAGGAGCAACACAGCATGGCAGAAGGAATGAATGTTTTATCCATAACACAGGATAAGAGTAGGTGGGTGAAGGATCTGTTGTCCTCCGCAAAAGAAGCGCGCCCGGACCTTCCATCCTTTTCCGTCACCCTGGCTGAAAACGCAGAAGATGGCTTAGAAAAAATCAGAGACAACTCTTATGATGTCATTATTCTTGAAAGCCACACCCCTGTAGAAACAATTCTTGACAGCCTTCAGACCTGCTGTCCCGCCACGCCTGTGATTGTGATTTCCAAATCACACAACCAGGATACCGTGCAAAACAGAACCGGCTTTGCTGTTGACAAAGTACTCTCTTGCGAAGAAATCACCGGCCCACTTCTAGCTCATACGGCGCTCGCTGCTGTTGAAAAAAAGAATCTTGCCGCTTCCCTTCAAAAAGCTCGTCAAGAACTTGATAAAAGGCTCGCCGAATTTCAATCTCTTCGGCAAGCAAGCCTGCATCTTACCTCCAATCTTGAATTACAAGCTGTGTTAGACGCGATCCTCGAAAGAGCCCTGCGGTTGATTTCTGCGGATGATGCTCACATTTTCCTTTACCAGGAAGGAGAGCTTCTGTTCGGTTCTGCTTTATTTGAGGGAGGAAAACAAAGAGCACCTTTCCAAAACCCGAGGAAAAACGGCTTGACTTACACGGTAGCGAGGAAAGGTGAAAAAATTGTCGTTAATGATGTCGTGAAACACCCTCTTTTTGAAGACCGCCGCTGGCACGGAGCCATTATCGGTATCCCCTTAAAAATTGGCGACGAAGTCCAGGGAGTCATGAATCTTGCCTTTGAACGTCCCCACAATTTTACTGAAGAGGAAGAAAGAGCCCTCGGTCTATTTGCGGATCAAGCAGCAATCGCCATTCACAACGGAAGGCTATACGAAAGAGCCAGGGTGGAGATCCGCGAGAGGAAAGAAGCCGAAGAGGCATTACGGGAAAGTGAAGAACGCTACCGGAAGCTTTTTGATTCCTCCAAAGACGCCATCATGACGCTGGAACCTCCCAGCTGGCATTTCACCTCGGGCAACATGGCCATCCTGGATATGTTCAAAGTTCAGAACGTTGAAGAGTTCACCGAGTTCACGCCGGGAGATCTTTCTCCCCCTAGCCAGCCGGACGGTCGTTCTTCTCAAGAAAAAGCCCTGGAGATGATCCATGTCGCCATGGACAAAGGCTCCCACTTTTTTGAATGGGAGCATCAACGCCTCAATGGAGAAACCTTCCCGGCAACTGTGCTCCTGACGAGAATAGACTTGGATGGTAACCAGTTTTTACAGGCCACTGTCCGGGAAATCACCCAGCGAAAAGAGACCGAAAAATCCCTCAGGGAATCAGAAAAAAAATATCGGTCCCTGTTTGAGCGCGTCCCCGTGGGTCTTTACCAGACCACCCCGAATGGGGAGATCATGGACGCCAATCCGACCCTCCTCGAAATGCTAGGATATCCTGACCAAGACTCCATCTGCGGAGTAAGCGTTACGGGTATATTTGTCAATCCCCAAAGCCGCCAAGAGGAATTGTCGCTGTTAAAGGAGAAGGAAATCCTTGCCGATTATGAAATGAAGCTCTACCGCCAGGACGGCTCCGAGATTTGGGTCAAAGATTCCGCCCGGGCTGTAAAAGACGAAGCCGGGGAAGTCCTTTACATTCAAGGGAGCTTGGTGGATATCACGGAGCGGGTCCGTTTACAGAGAGAGGTGGAAGAGCGCCGCCTTTATTTAGAAGGCGTCCTGGAATCAACGCTGAGCGCTTTAATCACGCTCGACAAAAAACACCGTGTTTTAGAATGGAACAAAGGTGCAGAGACTGTGTTTGGCTACACACAGCAGGAAGCCAGAGGCTGCGACCTCGACACTTTGATTTCCAATCCGGAAGGTAAAATTCTTTCGGAAGCAACAGCTTTCACCAAACAGGTTCTCAACAAAGAGATCCTCCCTTCTACGGAAACTGTGCGTTACGATAAGTGGGGAAACCCTGTAAACGTTGTCTTGACGGGCGCACCCATTCAGGTCGGAGGAGAACTGGTTGGCATCGTCGCTTCATACACGGATATCACCAAACAAAAAAATCTGGAGAAAGAAATCAAGCACATGGCCACCCACGACATCCTGACGGGCTTGCCTAACCGCCGCCTGTTAAATGAGCGAATTGTCCTGGAAATCGCCCATGCAGAACGCAACCAAGAACGCCTGGGAGTGATGTTTTTAGACCTTGACCGCTTTAAAGAAATTAACGATTCTTATGGTCACAGCACTGGCGACATCCTCCTTAAAAAAATTGGCTCCCGCTTAGCGCGAGACCTCCGCAAAAGCGACACAGTTGCCCGTATGGGAGGAGATGAATTTTTAATCATCCTCCCCGAGATGAAAAAATTAGACGATGCCTTTACGACAGCGGAGCGCGTCTTGTCGATCATGGAAAAGCCCTTTAGGTGCAACGGGTACTTGATCACAACCAGTTTCAGCATCGGGATTTCAATTTATCCTGATCACGGAAAGGATGTGGACAAGCTGATCAAGCATGCGGACAGAGCCATGTATAAAGCAAAAGATGAAGGTGGGAAAACCTACCACCTCCATACAGCTTCCTGATTCCCAGACCCCACTCCCCCCCCTTTTTTTTTCATCGTTTTGTGCGCCGCACTAACAACCTATCCAACATGCGTGACACATCTTTACTCTCCCTCCAAAAGATTTTCCTTTCCCTCCTTTTCATTATCTTGATCGGCGGAGTCTTTTTTATCTTTCTCTGGTACAGACAAAAAGGAGACCGGACCCGCCGTCTGATTTCCTGGCTCCGCCAGCCGGACAGGCACCTCGACTGGGAAGTTTCCGGAGGAGAGAGATGCGGTTCAGCCCCTTTCCTGATTCCCACAGATGGATATATTGGGTATCTTTGGGGAGACTCATTCCGTCCGGGGCACATCCACCAGGGTATCGATATCTTCACCAGAGACAGCGCTGGGTCAACCCCTGTATATGCCGCCCACGCTGGTTATTTGACCCGCTTGCCAACCTGGAAATCCTCTCTCATCATCCGCGTCCCTCAAGACCCCCTTGACCACACCCAGCAGATCTGGACCTATTACACCCATCTGGCAGATTCCAACGGAGAGTCTTTTATACTGGATTCTTATCCCCCTGGCGCTTCAGAAGTATATGTGGAAGAGGGTGCCCTGCTCGGTTACCAGGGGAATTACTCGGGAAAAGAGGGTTCCCCTGTGGGGGTTCATTTACACTTTTCCATCGTCAAAGATGACGGGACGGGCAAGTTTCTTAACGAATTAAACATTGAGAACACGCTTGACCCATCTCCCTATTTCGGATTTTCTTTGAATGCTGCGGAGGTAAAAAACCGCGCTCCAGTCTGTCCCTCAGACAAGGATTCATCATGATCGTATTGCCTCAAAAAGAGCTCTCTTTCCCGGATTTTTCTGCATACTTTTTGTGCGCTGTCTTCGTCAATATCTTTCCCCTTTAGAAAATAAAACCCTTCCCTGTTATAAAAAGGAGAATTTATCGTGAGCGAACAAGAAATCATCCAAGTGGAAAAGATCGACAACGTGGGATTGATCCGGATGGATCGTCCACAAGCTATGAATGCTCTCAATCCGGGTTTACTCAGGTCCCTGATGGATGCTTTAGAATCATTGGACAACCAAGATGGCATTGGGTCCATGGTCATCACCGGGAATGAAAAGGCTTTTGCTGCTGGAGCAGACATTAAAGAAATGTCTTCAGCCAATTCGGTTGAGATGTTAAAAAATGATTTCATCCCATCTTTTGACAGGATCCTTGAAATCAAAAAGCCTATCATCGCTGCTGTGTCAGGGTATTGTTTAGGTGGAGGGAATGAACTAGCCCTGTCTTGTGATATGATCGTGGCTTCCGAAACGGCTTCCTTTGGACAGCCGGAAATAAAATTGGGCATCATCCCCGGGGCTGGCGGCACCCAGCGGTTAACAAAGGCGGTCGGGAAAGCCATGGCCATGGAAATGATCCTTAACAATCGCACCCTTTCAGCCCAGGAAGCGCTTGATTATCAGTTGGTAAACTACGTTGAACCTTTAGATGAGTATCTAGACAAAGCCATCAACCTGGCCCAAGAAATTGCTCAACGTGCTCCTTTGGCTGTTCAATTAGGGAAGGAAGCAATCAACACTTCTTTTGAAACCCCCTTAAACCGAGGACTCAAAGAAGAACGTCTTGCTTTTTATTTTTTATTTGCTTCCCAGGATCAAGAGGAAGGCATGAGGGCTTTCATCGAAAAAAGAGATCCTGCTTGGCACGGCAAATAACAGCAAATGGAAAAAGGAATACATGATTCAGTACCGAGAACTCACACAAATATTTCGTTCTTTACCCATCCCAGAAAATCGGCCTCTTGTCCTGCATGTTTCTGATCACTCCCTGGAAAAAATTCAAGGCGGTGCAAAAACCTTCCTCGGCACGGCAAAGGCGGTTTTCCCTTGTCTGATGATGCCTTCCTTTACCTACCAGACGATGGTGTTTCCTTCCCACGGTCCAAAAGATAACGGTGTTGAATACAATAACCCTCCTTTGGATAATCAAAAAGCTGTCTTTTTTCATCCCCGCCTTCCGGTCTCAAACAAAGTGGGCCGTACTCCTGAAATATTTCGAAAGCTGCCCGATGTCCAACGATCCTCTCATCCCATTCTGTCTTTCTGCGGCAGGGAACTGGATCAAGCCTTACAATCCCAATCCCTTTCTAAACCATACGCCCCCCTTGCTAACATAGCAGAGCAAGAGGGGTGGGTTTTACTTATTGACCTAGATCAAACCTCCAACTTCAGCATTCATTATGCCCTTTACAAGAGCGGGAGAAAATTATTCACCCGGTGGGCATTGACTTCTGCCGGCGTTAAAACCTGTCCTCATTTTCCTGGTTGTTCCGAAGGGTTTAATCAAATTCAGCCCCATCTAGAAAAGTTTATGTTTTCCACAAAAGAAACTACTCTTACTATCAAAGCTGTTCCTTTACCTGTCCTCCAAAAAGTCGTCCAAAGATTATTAATTCAAAACCCTCTGGCTTTGTTATGTGATCAGGAACACTGTTTACAATGTGAATCCATACGAGCCCGAGCAAAGAGCAAACTTTAAACTTCCATTTACAGAAATAAGTTTTTGTTAAGGGGGGTATTACAAACAGTTTATACACATATATAAATCTATGTTAATTTTTTAGTAGTCGTAGTAGGGAATGGGGATATGTGCAAAATGTAGTATTCAGTGAGAAAAAGGATTGAAAGCCAGGGGGTGACGCTATATATGGGCATGTATGTAAGCAGCAGCCCATATATGAGGGGGATGGGATAGAGGATTTATCCACAACTGATTCTGGAAAAAATAACAAAATCTACCTATCGAAAAAAGGTTTGGATTTACCGAAGACACATATGGGGGTAAGAGCAAATTTATACCCTATATGTGGAAAAAGGTCCCTCTGCGTTGTGCATAAAAAGGAGTAGTTATCCCCATTCACCAAGGGTTATCCACATATTTAACGGAGTTATCCACAAACAGAGAGGAAAGGAGAACCTTTCCTGAAGTAGAGAAGGGAGGATTTTCGAAGTCAGGGTGATAGATCCTGTTTTTCAGGAGTAATCACCGACCCAGGTGGAATGATGATGCTTTTTGGGATGATTACAATACCATCTCTCACGTAATAATCTTCAGAGGATTCTTCCACCCCTATTGGAAAGGATTCAATGCGAACTCCTGCTCCAATCCGGGCGTTCTTGTCGATGATAGCGCCTGATATATAGGTGTTGGGACCAATCCCGAGGGGTGTCTCGTGGGTTCTGGTCGCGTTTTCCTCATAATAATCAGCCCCCATGAGGACTGTGTTTTCAATTTCAGCGCCATCTTGAATTTGGCTTCGTAACCCGATCACGGAATTACGAATCTTAGAGTTTCCTACAAAGCAACCATCAGCTAAAGAGACATTTTCAAGGGTTGCTCCAGCAAGGATTGTCCCTGGAAGAAAGCGGGCGTGGGTGTACATGGGATGATGGACGTCGTGGAAATTAAAGGGGGGGTTGGGTTTGGTAAGGCTTAAATTCGCTTCATAAAACGCCCGCATGGTGCCCACGTCCTCCCAATAACCGTCAAAACTAAAACCAAGGACCTTTTTCGTGTGAATGGCCTGCGGGATGACCTCTCCCCCAAAATCGTCAACTTCCAACGATTGAAGAAGTTCTTCTAAAACGGAAGTTTTAAAGAGGTAGATCCCCATGGAACCCAGATACGGCCGTTCCGGATCGTCTCGGCTGACGAAGTTAGAAAGCAGATCTGGGTCAGATGGCTTTTCCACAAAGTCGATAATGGTACCGTCCTTGAGCCGTTTTAGGATGCCAAATCGGGAGGCTTGGTGTGGGGAAACAGGCTGCACGGCAACCGAAATGTCGGCATCTTTTGCCCAGAAATCTTCTGCCATCTGTCCGTAGTCCATGCGGTAAATATGGTCTCCGGCAAGAATCAGCGTATATTTTGCGCCGGAGGCACGGATTTCAAATAGTTGTTGGCGTACAGCGTCCGCTGTGCCCTGGTACCAGGATTCATCTCGAATGGTTTGAATGGCGGCCCAAATTTGAACCCAACCGCGGTGAAACTGATCGAAGTTGTAAGTTCTCGTGATGTGCCGGTGGAGGGAAACCGAATTGAATTGAGTGAGAACAGCCACGCGGTTGATATCGGAATTGAGGCAGTTGCTGATCGGGATGTCGATCAAGCGGTATTTTCCAGCCATGGGAACCGCTGGTTTGGCGCGGACTTTTGTTAAAGGGTAAAGGCGTGTTCCCCGACCGCCCCCCATGATCACGCCGAGGATGTCATTGGTGGATGGCATAGACAGTTTCTCCTTGTCGGCAGCTATAAATGAAGAAAACCCTCCACATGTAAGGGAGGGCTCAGTCAGCGAACTTTTGAATTATCCAGTCTCTCATGGGTTAGAGTCTCTTATAAATATCTGAGTGCCGAAGGTGGGAGTCGAACCCACAATCCTCAAGGGAACGCGAGTTTGAGTCGCGCGCGTCTGCCAGTTCCGCCACTTCGGCAATCCGTAAATAAGTATACCTAAGATGTAAGACAGGGTCAAGGAGCGGGAGTACAGCCACTCCACAAAGGGGAACAAAAATGAAAGAAAACTCAAGGAGCACGCTAAGTCCTTAGATTTCATCATCAAGGGGAGACAAACGCCGGAGAGGTTAATAAAAAACACAGGCCTGCGCGCGAAGAGGCCGCTGGGAAAAGAGAAGGATTTATGAAAGTTGTTTGATACAATTTGAAGAGACAGAAACGAGACACTGCCGTGCGATTGAGCTCGGCGAAAAAAGGACCCCTTTGAATAAAATTGGAGAAGCAATGAAAAAAGCACAAAAGGTGTTCACGGTATTCACTCCCTCGGTTCGGATGTTCCTCGGCATTGCGTTTATACCGGCCTGGGCCTTGTTCCTTCTTCCTCTTTTGCTCCCAGAAACGAGGGAGACCTTGGGAGAAGCAATCCAATTGGTGGCCTGGAGTTTCGCTATGTGGGCTCCCGGCTTGGGCGCGGTGATTGCCACACGCTGGAGGGAAGAACGAGAATTAAGAACCCTGCGATTGGGGAAACTGGGAAAAAAACGTGTATATATTTGGGCCTGGGTGATCCCTGTCCTGTTGGTGGTCGCGACGGGTCTGGCTTCGTGGGGATTGGGGATAGGAACCTTTGATGCGGAATTTTCGATTATCGAGGAGAGCGCTTCGCAGATGACACAGCCCCGGCAGTTAACTGCAGCCCAAATCCTGGGTTTGCAGGTGGTTTCCTCCCTTTTCTTAGCGCCCATTGTTAATACGGTGTTTGCGTTGGGAGAAGAACTGGGGTGGAGGGGATTTTTGCTGCCCCGGCTCCTTCCTTTGGGGCAAACAAAGGCCATGATCTTGACCGGCGCCATTTGGGGTGTGTGGCATGCCCCGGCTGTTGCCCAGGGGCTTAATTACCCCAACCACCCCGTGGTGGGAATGCTGATGATGCTTCTTTTTAGCACACTTTTTGGCATTATTCTGGGGTGGTTGTACTTCAAAACCAAGAGTCCTTGGGCGCCCGCTTTGGCCCACGGGACGCTAAACGCCCTGGCGGGATTACCGCTGGTGTTCTTTTTATCCCTGGACACATTGTGGGGAGGAACCGTGACCAGCCTGACAGGGCTGATTATTATCGCTATCCTCCTGGCGATTCTTTACGCAAAAAAAGAGCTTCCCGTGTTAAGTTAGACTGGTACGTAATGTTTCACGTGAAACATCTCTGTCTTGATCTACTTGATGTTTCACGTGAAACATTGTTAAATAAAGAAGAGCTTTTCCAGCAAAAAGGTCCGGCGTCCAGGGCCCTGCTAATAAAGGTCCATGTGCCCTGTCCCAGTCTGAGCGTAGAAGACAACGAATCTGTAAGTGGATAAAGGTATCATCTTCTGATAGCATACATAGGTGTATAAGCGAAGAAGATGAGGCAGTGTCAACCCCAATATGTTCAATTATATAGCTTCCACAATTTCAGATGAGCAGCTTCAAAAGAACGTCAAGAAGATCACCCGCCTTGTAGAGATCAGCGGCATTCTCAACTCCACCCTTAAGCCAGATCTTCTCCTGCAAACAATTTTAGACACCGCGGCGGAGTTGTTGGAGTGCAGCGATGTTTCAATTTTGCTTTACGATGAGCGCACAGAAAAACTCCGTTTTGCAGCGGCTACGGGGGCGAATAAAGAGCAGTTAGAAGAAATCCCGGTCCCGCTGGACAGCAGCCTTGCGGGAACGATCTTCACAGAAAACCGGCACTTGGTGATCAACAATGTGGAGCAAGACCCCCGGCACTACGATGAAGTTGGAGAACAGATTCAATATCACGTAGACTCTTTGCTCGGCGTGCCCATGCGCATCAAAGACAGGGTCACCGGGGTGATTGAAGCGCTCAACAAACAGGGCGGCGATTTCACGGAATTTGATGTTTCGTTGTTGTTGGTGATCGCTTCTCAGGCAGCTATCTCCATCCAAAACGCCCAGTTGATTCAGGCCCTCCAAAAAGCAAACGTCGAGCTCAGCCAGGCGGACAAATTGAAGAGGGATTTGATGTCCATCGCCTCTCATGAATTAAGGACGCCTTTGGGTAACATCTTGGGTTACGCAACGCTCCTGCACGAGGAGGCTTCAAAAAAGACAAAACCTATGGCGGAGTCCATCCTCCGCGCCTCAACGCGGCTGCGGGCTGTGTTGGACGATATGGCGAACATGAACCTTCTCTATACGGGCGAAGCGGACCTGGATCTTGTCCCCACTACTTTGCAGGCGGTGATCGAGATCGCGGAAGAAGAGGTGAGAAACACCCTTCATGAAGATTTCCAAGAGATCAATTATGCCTTGCCGGATCAGCCCATCAACCTTTACGTCGATCTGCCTAAACTTTGTGTGGTTTTCATTAATTTGATGGAAAACGCGATCCGATTCACCCCGCCGGGGGGGGAGATCGAATTAACAGCTAAAGAACAGGGGGAAAAGCTTGTCATTGAGCTCAGCGATTCGGGACAGGGGATTCCACCGGAGGATCTGGAAAAAATATTTGAAGTTTTTTATCAAAAAGAAGACCACATGACCCGGCGCTATGGAGGGCTGGGTTTAGGGCTTTCCATTGCCCGTGAATTGGTGGAGCTGCACAAGGGGCGCATCTGGGCGGAAAGTGAGGGGGAAGGAAAGGGGTCTACCTTTCATGTCGTGCTCCCAAGAATTCACCCGACATCTTCAAGGTAGCTCCGCCCCTCGGCCAAGAGACCACGCTTTCACTGTCTGCTGGACTTGGTCAAGGAAGGCGTCCAAAGATTCCAAGCATTCTGCAAAATCATCCCCCCATAAACCCAATTCCTGGCAGGCATTTTGCCAGGCGGCGTTTTCATCCTGCTGTGTGGCGGGGGATGCTGCCGCTTTTGTCCATGTGTAAAGCAAAGGCCAAAGGGCGCTGGCAGGGCGCTCGCTGTGGAGCAAAGCTTGAATGGCTTTTTGGAAGTAATTCGCTTTCTGAGCAAGAAACTTCTCAGGATGGTGGGTGGGATTTAAGGATGCGATGGTTTTTTCCCAATCGCCTAACCAGGTTTGAATCTGGGGAGGATCTATTTTGTTTCCACCAAGCAGAGCAAGAAAGGCGGTATAAGCCCGAGGGGCATCGACTGCTTCGGCTTGGATTTGGAATTCAAACCCTAAACGGCGCGTGGTCAACGGCGGCCCAGATAGTAAAGCCAGGGCGTTGACCCCGTGTTGGACGGCGTCTAAAAAAGCCAAGATCTCAGACGCGCCTGCTGGTGGCGGATCCAGTTGATGTTCCATCCAAAATGAACGGGCTTGATCTAGTGGTTTCTGGGCTCGGAGCAGGACATTTGCGGGGGCAAAAAAATTGCTCCGCACACCGGATTGCGTATAGTCTATAAAGTGGCGGGGGTCATGCAGGGGTTTTGCGTCTTGAAGCGTAGGGCCCAGCCAGGGATGGGTCCGCAAAGATGAAGGATCGCGATAGGTCTTTTCCGGGTGGTGTTCAATATCGTAATGTAGTTCAGCGGTGATGGGCTCAATGCTTCGAGAAATTTCTGGTTTCCCGCTGTGAATGAATACTAAGTCAATGTCCCCCGCTCCTCCCAGGAAGGGGGAACCAAATAAGAGGGAGCCTCGCAGGTAGGCTGCGATGATATCTTTCTTGTCCTCCACCTCCTGGTCGACTCTTTTTTGGGCGTGTTTTAATAACAATTCGCGGTCAAAGTGCATAAGAAAATGGCCTTGGTTTTTACTCGTCCAAAGGTAACTGTTGTTGATAAGGGGGCATCTTTAATGTTTGCCTGATTCGCTTCTCCACCCAGTCAAGGTCCTCTTTGGAGGCCACGTAGTTTATGTGGTTGGTGTCGATCTTCAAAACGGGAGGCCCCTGGTGGACGTCTGGGTTAAAGAAGGTTTTGTATGTGGCGTTTAAATTATCAATGTACTCCCGATCCATGTCCCGTTCGTAAGGGCGGTCTCGGTGAGCGATGCGCTGCATCAGGGCGTTGGTGTCAGCTTGTAAATGGACGATCAGGTCGGGGAGCGGGATCTTTTCTGCCAGGGCTTCATGGACTTCGTAATACGTGTTTAGTTCATCCCCTGAGAGGTTCAAACCGGCGAAGAGAGCGTCCTTTTCAAACGTGTAGTCAGCGATCAAGTGATCGCTTTCTGCCAACAAAGAGGGGACAGCGCGCTGCTGGTGGTAGCGGCTGAGCAAAAAAAAGATCTGCGTTTGAAAAGCGTAGGTGTCGCGGTCAGCATAAAAATCCGCTAAGAAAGGGTTCTCTTCAAAAACTTCAAGCAGCATGGATGCCCCAAAACGCGGAGCGAGTAAACGAGCCAGGGTTGTTTTTCCGACGCCGATGGCGCCTTCGATTGCTAAATACATAGAGCCCCTTTAAACCTCTTTGTCTTCTGTCACTGTTGTCACGGGATATAATCAAAAGTTGTGGATTGAAAAGATGAAAAAAGTGGCGTATCCTTGGAGGTAATGGGAAAAAATACCGCGGCCAAAGGAGCCGCAAAGGATACGCCATGTATAAGATTACCACAGAAGACAGGAATGGACAAACACCTGAAATCCAACAACCGCTGGATGAACTTGCCCGGCAGGGAGCTCGCAAAATGATCGCGGAGGCGTTGGAACTGGAAGTGGAAAAATACATTCAGGAAATGCGTGATCTTCGTGATGAAGATGGACATGCGATGGTTGTTCGAAATGGTAAATCTCATCATGAACGAACAGTGAATTTGGGGGCAGGACCGGTGTCGTTTCAAACGCCGAGAGTGAATGATCGGCGGCCTGATCATCGTTTTACCAGTAAGATCCTGCCGCCCTACATGCGGCGCTCCCCTCGCCTGGAAGAGGCGCTGCCGGTTCTCTATTTGCGGGGACTGTCCACAGGAGACTTCACGGAGGCTTTGAAAGCCCTCCTGGGGCCTGAAGCAGCGGGATTCTCGGCCTCAACGATCACACGTTTACTCAAGCGCTGGCAAGAGGACTATGAAGTCTGGAGCAATATTGCCGATATCCGTGCTATGAGGGTTGGCCACATCCGCTTTGTGCGCAGTCAGATCATTACCGACGCTCAGCAGATAGCCGTCGATACCAGCCAGATGGGCAGTCAGCTCATCAACGCTGTCCACCTCGGAGGGCGAAATAGTCGGCACATAATTGGCCGGATTCCAGTCGATGGCCAGCTTGTCGCCGTCGATCGTATCCGTACCTCCGAAAATGTGCGAGGAGGCGTGCGCCGTAACAAATGTCTTGAAGAAGAACAAGAACCCGAAAATTGATTACACGTC